>JAKVBG010000002.1 GCA_022447605.1 Mariniblastus sp. | reverse complement strand
TTCATATCTTAGAATGTCAAATATTACAAGGTCAGAGCGGACAAGGTCAGAGCGGACAAGGTCAGAGCGGACAAGGTCAGAGCGGACAAGGTCAAAGCGGACAAGGTCAAAGCGGACAACAACCTGACTCGAATAATTCGAATTCGAACAGCTCGAATTCATCCGCCGGGGAAAACCAACCGCGTGGCCCAGGTTCGGGTGAATCCCGGGGAGGAAGTGGCCAGGCCGGAGGAGGCAATCTGCAAGGTGACATGAATCTGGGCACCGATGAGGTCGACCTGGAACATGCACGGCGCGCCACGGACCTGGTTTTGAATCGGCTACGGGAACAACAGTTCGATCCCGACCCGGAATTGCTCCGACAAATGAAGTGGACCAAGGAAGATTTGGCAAAATTTGTGCGGCGATGGGAACAGATGAAGCAGAAAGCAGGGACAGGGGATCGAGCCGCCCAACAGGATTATCAGAATGCCCTAATGAGTCTCGGTTTGACCCCGGGAGGCAAAGGCCGCAATCTGAAAGTGGACCGCGACAAGTTGTTCGGTTTGCGGGAAGATGGAGCCGTAAACCGGCCCCCCGCAGAGTTCATGGAAGATTTCAGCACCTTCCTCAAGTCCCGCAACCGGAAAAAGGAACAGTGAAAGCCGGAGAGCCCCCCTTAGATTGCCAAATATCCCCTGATATGGCACATCTTCAAGAACCGCTGGACCGAGCCTTCCGTAATGAAGAACCACCAGATCCGCAGGGGCCGTCCAGCAGGCATCCAAGTCGAGCTTGCCAGATTCCAGGTACTTTCCCCCTGTACGCTCGACAACTTACATTTTTCGATTCAGAATTATTAACTTCTGTCGAATCATCAAGTTGAAATCCGGCCGTGCGGATCAATCGGCAAGTTCCGAGCTAGTCCCAGCGGTCAAATCATCCCATTTATTTGAGCAGGTCCCCATGTCAGAACATGAACCGAACGATCCGCCTGAAACGGCGGACGTCAATCCAAAGGATGACTCTGTCGCGGAGAGCGGCCCTGACCGGTCGAACGAAACCCCGATGATCGAAGCGGACCGTCTGTCCAAGTTCTATGGGATCTTCGCGGCTACCCGGGACGTCTCTTTCAAAGTTTATTCGGGCGAGGTAGTTGCGTTCCTGGGGCCCAACGGTGCCGGCAAGAGTACGACGATGAAAATGTTGACGGGCTATTTATCGCCCTCCGAAGGCGTGGCGAGGATTTCCGGACACGACATGTCCACCAGCCGAATGGCCGGTTCCCAGAAGCTGGGCTACCTGCCTGAAACAGGGCCGCTCTACCCCGACATGACACCCTTCAGCCTGCTTGACTTTTTTGCCGAAGCCCGCGGCATGAATAAAAAAACCAAGTTGAATCAAATTGAAAAGGCTGTCAATCTTTGCAGCCTGTCAAGCGTGATCTACAAACCGATCAATAAACTTTCCAAAGGCTACCGGCAGCGCGTCGGCATGGCTCAAGCATTGATCCACGAGCCCGAAGTTCTGATTCTGGACGAACCAACGTCCGGTCTAGACCCGAATCAGATCCGCGGCGTCAGAGAGACAATGCGGAAATTAGGACAAGAGAAAACGATCCTGCTGTCGACCCACATTTTACAAGAGGTTGAAGCGATGGCAGACCGTGTCATTTTAATTAATGAAGGCCAGAAAGTTTACGACGGAACACTGAATGATATGGACCCCCAACACCTGGGACTCGACCATGTCTTTGCAGACCTGACAGGGCATGATCCTGTGACGGGAGTCAAACTGCAAAACACAGAAGATCAGGATAGTCCCGCGTAATCCCTCCGCCCACGATTTGCTTCAAAATCATTTCAACAAGTTAAAGAAGAAATCATGCAAGAAACATTAGTTGAAACCTCGATTTGGACACAGCTCATTGAATTCGCCTTCATGCTGGTCATCGATCTGATGTTCGTCTTGGGTCTGTGCTTGCTTATGTTGCCTATCGGGATCAGGCGGCAGGCTGCCTTCGCGGTACTGGAGAGGAATTTCACCGGCTATTTCAGCAATCCAACAGGCTACGTCTTTCTTTGCCTCTTTGTCATGCTAACCTCCTTCGCCGCGTTCTGGCCTCATGAATTCTTCACAACCAATTTGGCCAACTTCGACCAGCTCAATAAATACCTGCCCTACATCATGTTGATATTCATCCCCGCCATCACGATGAGTATCTGGGCCGAAGAGCGCCGTCAGGGCACCGACGAGCTGTTGCTCACGCTACCCGCATTCGATTTCGACATCGTCATTGGCAAGTATTTTGCCGCGGTACTCGTCTTCACGGTTTCCCTGCTGTTTTCCCAGCTGTCCAACTATGCAGTACTGATCGCCATGACCGGCGGGGAACTGGACAGCCTGTTGCTATTCTCGACCTACCTTGGTTACTGGTTCATGGGGATCGCCATGTTGGCCCTGGGCATGGTGGCGTCTTTTCTGACCAACAACCTGACAGTCGGGTTTATTTTTGGAGCCGCTTTCAATGCCCCCCTGGCGTTTTTCTCCAACGCCGATGTGATCGTATCGAATTCCACATGGGTTCAGCAGCTTTACGAATGGTCCCTATTGCAACGATTTGAGCCATTCGGCCGGGGGCTGATTGCCCTACCTGGTATTTTTTACTTCCTGGGGCTGGTAACGCTGGGAATCTACCTGAGCCTGATCCTGATCGGGCGCCGGCACTGGCTAGGCGGGCGTGACGGCACCTCCATGCTTTGGCAGTACCTGTTCCGAGCCGTTTTCGTACTCGTCATCGTTGGCTCCGTGGTTCTCGTGGCCCAGTACAGCCCGTTGAATCATCTGCGCGTCGATGTTTCACAAGGAGGCGTCAGCACCCTTTCCCCCTCAACCGCCCAGGTGCTAGAGAGATTGGCCAACGCCAAACCGGATGAAGACGGAAGACAACCTCCCGTCATCAAGATCGATGCTTTCGTCAGCAACAATATTCCGACCGAGTACGTGCAGGCAAAAAATGACCTGGTCAATCTTCTTCGCGAATTTGACGTGATGGGCGGAAATCGAGTGTCGGTCAACCTGAGACAGGGAATCGAGCCGTTTAGTGCCGAGGCCATCAACGCCGAGCAAAGGTTTGGTATTCGACCGACCAAGGTCGTCAGCGAATCTCGTGGCGCAATCCGTGAAGAGGACGTGGTGATGGGCGCGGCGTTCGCGAGCGGTCGTGAACGGGTTGTGATTCCCTTCTTCCCTTACGGGATGCCAATCGAGTACGAGCTGATGCGATCCATTAACACCGTATCACGCGATGAGAGAAAAACGGTCGGCATTGTTCAGTCCGACGCATTCATTACCGGTGCCGTTCTCGACAACCAGGGACAACAGATGCGGATCCCGAGGTTGAAGATCGTCCGGGAGCTGGAAAAACAATACAATGTTGAGATCGTTCAGGCACAGAACCCAATTTCACTCTGGATGGACGACGGTGAAGAGGCGGGTGATGGCACGAACCCACCGCTAACAAAACAACGCCGCTACGATGTCCTCGTGGTCGTGCAACCCTCCAAGCTGAACCCGAATGAAATGGACAACCTGATTCAGGCAATCCAGCTTGGACAACCGGTTGTCATCTTTGAAGACCCGCTGCCCAACCCTGACAACTTCCCTCATCTCCGCAGTACCTTGTTGCCACGCACGATGGCCCGCGCTGGCAACGCTACGGCCGACATCCAGAAGTTGTGGGACGCCCTCGATCTTGATGTGGACCGCGTCATGCGGGAAAAACAGGACTTCCCCTGGATGGTCTGGCAGTTGTCATCGGAAAATCCCTACCCTCGAGACCCCACGCTGGATCAACCGGAGAGGGTCGTAATTCGAGACGAGAACCGTGACGTCAACGCCCTGTTCAGTTCCCACCCGGTCACCGGTGGGATCGATGAGCTCTATTTCCAGTTTGTCGGTTATATCCGCCCCAGCGGTAATTCGACTTTGAATTTCGAACCTCTGGTCAAAACGAGCAATGCCGGGCGAATCCTGCTGTACGACTGGCTCACTGCCGGCAATAGCGAATCCCTGCTGAACAACGCCCGCGGTTCGGCCAACGCGAATTACTGCGTGGCCGCCCATATCACTGGTGCCAATGCGATCGATGCACCAAGCATCGTTACGGAGGGGGAAAACAGGCCTACCACCAAACCGGTCGACGGCTCCTCCAAGGCCAACACGAACGTGATCTACATATGTGACGTTGACGTGCTGGCCGACCTGTTTGTCGATTCACGAAATTACCCGATTCGTAATGGCATCCAATACCGTTTCCAAAACATGGCCTTTGTGCTGAATGCAGTGGACGCGATGGCGGGTGAAGAGGAATATCTCGGCATTCGCAACCGGAAAGAGCGACATGTCACGTTGCGGGCTGTCGAAAATACGACCGAGGATGCCATGGGAAAAGTCTACCAGGCGACCCAGAACTACGAGAAAGAGTTCATGATTGCCCGCAACGAAATCCAACAGGACCTGGAATCTTCGCTGCGCCCCTTGGCGGACCAGATTCGTGACATGCAGGCTCGCCAGGCGCGGGGCGAGCGTATCGACACGATGGACCTGACAGCCAAACAGCAAATCTTCAACCAGTTGCGACAGGAGCAAACGGGCAAATTCCAGCGACTGGTCGAAGAACTGGATAACGAGCGCCGAGAAAGCCTCAGGAGCATCCAGCTGGATGCCGAACTGGAAATCCAGGATAAACAACGGAATTTCAAACTGGCTGCTGTGATCATCCCACCCATCCCCCCCTTGCTGGTCGGACTGGTGGTCTTCACGCGGCGCCGCCTGCGTGAGCGTGAAGGCATCTCCAAGGCGCGGCGGCTCAAGTAATTCAACCCAAACTCCAACCAAAACACTTCAGGTAAAAAAATGAGATCCGCAACCCTCTCCACACTGCTATTGGCTGTTGTGGCTTTAATCTGCCTGGCCGCAGCCGGTTATTATTACCCCTGGCCCCAACCCCAGGTTCAAACTGAAGTGGAGCAGCTGTTTGAGAGTTACAACGGGAGCCAGGTTCGGGGTCTGGAGATTGCTACTTTCAACCGGGACCGGGGCGCTCTGGAGAAGATTAAGCTCGTGCGACGCGGGGATCGCTGGATCATCCCCTCCAAGCAAAACTACCCCGCCTCGCAGGGAGCGCGGATTGCACTGGCCATCAATTCCTTGTCGGACCTCAAGGTCCTCGACATCATGTCGGATAACCAGCAGGATCACCTGGATTTCGGTGTGGTCGATCCGGAAGATTATCAAGACGTAGCCAACCGGGGATCGCTGGGAACAAAAATCACGCTCACCGATCGCAACCAGAAAGAGATTGGCAGCCTGATTCTCGGCTTGCCTGTCAAGGACGAAGCCAATATCAAACACTTCGCCCGTATTACGAACCAGCCCAACGTGTATGTCATCGACTACGATCCGCGCGTCCTGAGTACCGACTTTTCCAGTTGGATCTCGCCCAATCCCCTGCAATTGGCCCAGAGCCAGGGGGGCAGCGGGCAGACTGTCAACGCGGTCGACATCAACTATTACCGTCTGATGGGAGACGATCCTGCCAAACCGACCAAGGATGTTATCTACCAGGCCGAGTTGCGGCCGACCGCGGATGGCCGGATGGGGGTGCCGCTGTTGGAGACATCCGATCCCAATTCCAAGGAGATGCGAAAGTTGACGGCCACGCCCCAGCAAATCGCGCAAATCACCCAGATGGGACAATTCCTGTCCAGGATCATTTCTAATGACGTAAAACGGAAAGACCCGAATGCGTCCAAGGCAATCAAGAGCAATGCGGCCTTTGATCCGAAGATGACTGAGTCGATGAATCAGTATGGCTTTACCAATTGTCGCATTGAGAACGGCAATTTCGAATGTGATTCGGCCAGCGGTAATATCCGGTTGTATACACCCACCGGTCTGATCATGACCCTTTCGTTTGGCTCTATCGCGGGAGCGACCCAGGATGGCACCGGCAACCTGAACTATGTCATGACGATCACGGCGGGTGTGAATAATGACGTCCACAAGATACCGGAAAAACCGGCCGACCTGAACGAAGACCCGACGTCCGACGAAAACAAAGCGTACCAGCGCTCGGTGCAGGATGCCAAAGAGAAGCAGGAAGCAGCCAGAAATGCGGCCAATGAACTGAACCGGAGTCATGCGGACTGGTACTACATCATTGGTGACGATGTCATCAAGCGACTGCGACCTGAAATCACGATTCCCCAGTCGATCGTGCTGCCCAAAAAGGCCAGTCCCCTGGAAGTCACACCAGGCAACGCAAGTGGACAACCGGATACGCCCCCGGTCACGGGCAAGGACGGGGGTAATCCTTCGACAGAATCGACGGAAGAGAGCGGAACGAAAAAGAATGAAGACCCGGACAAGGGCGAAGGCTTGAACTGAGTCCCCGCGGGACAGTCCAGTGGTGAGCAGCCCGTTTGGGGCAGGTGCTGTCGAAGACGTATTGCCGGCCATGTTCGCATGGCGGACCAGGAAAACCGATTGGCTACCTCTTAACCGATTGGGTGGCCAGGGAGAGTGAACCGAAATTGACCACTCGCGAATTCAACTTTGATGGCATCGTTGGGCCAACGCATAATTATGCAGGCCTCTCCTTTGGCAATGTCGCCTCCCAGCAACACCAGAACCTGGTTTCATCCCCCCGCCAGGCGGCTCTGCAAGGCCTGGAAAAAATGAAACGGGTTGCCGACAGAGGAATCGAACAGTGTGTCCTACCCCCCCTGCTCCGCCCCGATCTCAACTTCCTGCGGAGCCTCGGCTTTAACGGGACCGATGGGCAGCTGGTCGACCAGGCCTACCGACAGAACCCGGCGCTGCTGGCGGCCGCTTACAGCGCATCGAACATGTGGACGGCCAATGCCGCCACCGTCACGCCGAGCGCCGATTCGGCCGATGGGCGGCTGCATCTGACGCCGGCCAACCTGAGCAGCAATCTCCATCGGTCCATGGAAGCCGCTTCCACCACGCGTGTATTGAAGTTCCTCTTTGCAGACCCGGACAAGTTTGCGGTTCACGAGCCCCTCCCGGGAACCGCCGCCCTGGCCGATGAAGGGGCTGCCAACCATACCCGACTGGTCGATCAACACGGTAACCCGGGACTGGAGCTGTTTGTCTACGGCAGCCAATGGCTGAATCACGCGACCAGGCGACCCACCAAATACCCTGCCCGGCAAACGCTTGAGTCCGTTCGGGCAATTGCCCGTGTCCACGGACTGGCCGAACAGGCTGCCCTGTTCATCCAGCAGAACCCGGCGGCCATTGACGCCGGGGTCTTTCACAACGACGTGATTTCGGTCGGCAACGAAAATGTTCTGACCTGCCACGAAAAAGCGTTCCTGGATCAAGCCGAAGTCCTGGCACAATTACAAGAGAGATACCTGCAGCAATATGGCCAACCGCTCCACATCATCCAGTTTCAAGAAAGTGATATCAGCCTGCCAGACGCCGTATCCAGTTACCTGTTCAACAGCCAACTGCTGACGCGACCCGATGGCAAGATGACGTTCCTCTGCCCGGAAGCAGTTCGCGAAAACCGGTCCGCCCTGGACTGCACCGAAAAACTCCTCGAGGCAGGGAACCCTGTCGACGAAGTCATCTTCATGAACCTCAGGCAGAGCATGAATAACGGGGGCGGACCGGCCTGCCTTCGTTTGCGCATCGTGTTGAACACACCAGAGCAGGCAGCGTTTCACCAGGGGGTCCGATGGTCCGAGCAACTGCACGAAAAATTGCAACACTGGATTGAGAACCGCTACCGTGACCGACTATCGGTCGATGACCTGCGCGATCCCGATTTGATCAACGAAACCAGAGAAACGATCGAACAGCTGTGCGACCTCCTCGAATTGCCCCGGCAAGTTCTGTTGCCCACTCCTTAGGCCGGGGGCCAACCGGGCGACGGCACCATGATTCCAAGAGGCCGATTCAATGCTCCACGGCGGAACCCGCTTCACCTGGCAGGCGAATCTTCTCGACCAGCTCGACCACGTCTTCCGGTGGCGGTTGGGTGCACATCGACACAACCCAGGTCACGACAAAATTCAACAACATCCCCAGCGTCCCGATCCCCTGGGGCGAGATGCCGAACAACCATTGGTCGGATGTAAGAATCGGTGCGTCAAACAGGAATGGCAATACCTTGTCGGCCGTGCAAAGAATGATGTACGTCATGGTGAATATCAGACCAACGAGCATGCCACTGACCGCCCCCGCCCGGTTCACTCGCGTCGAGAAGATGCCGAGAAAAATTACCGGGAAGAAACTGGCGGCCGCCAGGCCAAAGGCGAACGCGACCACTTCCCCAACAAACCCCGGTGGGTTGATTCCAAAGTAACCGGCAACCAGGATCCCAAGTAGAATGGCGATCCGGCCTACCTTGACTTTCTTGGCCTCGGTGGCGTTTGGTTCCACGAACCGGATGTAGAGGTCATGGGCCAGGGAGGAACTGATGACCAGCAACAGACCCGCCGCTGTGGAGAGCGCTGCCGCCAGTCCACCGGCCGCGACCAAGGCGATGACCCAGGGGGGCAACCCGGCCACCTCCGGCGTGGAAAGCACGATAATATCCTTGTCGATCTTGGCCAGTTCAGACCGCTTAACCGTTTTGCCGTCAGCCGCCTCCCAATCCATCAACTTCAAGTTGATCTTTCCATCCTGGTCGAGATCTTCAACTTTCAACAGGCCGGTCTTCTGCCACTGGGTCGCCCAATTCAACGGCTTTCCGTCTGGCGACTGCAAGAAGTACGTGATCGACGTTTTCCGAGTGACTCCCTCGTTACCTGGCGCGGACCCAGGCTCTGCCGGTCGGTTGTCCTGCTGGGCCTGTCGAACCGCCTCGAACGCCTGCTCTCTCGGGTTCTTACCCTGGTCAGCAATCGGGTACACCCGCGGTGTTTCATCCCCGGTCTGCAATTCGATCTTGGTCACGGTCGACTGGTGCAAGTTCTTGATCAGATTGTAACGGGCAAACATCCCGAGTGCCGGCGCCGTGGTATACAGGATGGCAATGAAGAGGATGGCCCAAACCGCTGAATAACGAGCCGCCCGGACATTCTTGACGGTATAAAACCTGACAATGACGTGCGGCAAGCCGGCCGTCCCAAACATCAGCGCAGCCGTAATGCAAAAGACATTGAGCTGGGAAAATTTACCGAACGGCTGAGTATATTCCTGCTCACCCAGTTCCAACAGAACCGCGTTCAATCGCTCTGAAATATCACTGAATACAAAACCTTTTTGCGGTACCGCATCCCCGGTCAACATCGAGGAAATCGCAATGCTGGGAATCAGGAACGCGAGAATCAAGACGAAATATTGGACGACCTGGGTCCAGGTAATTCCCTTCATCCCGCCCAGCCCGGCAAAGAATGCAACAATGCCCATCCCGATCACCACGCCGAGCCACAACTCGACTTCCAGGAACCTGGAAAAGACAACACCGACCCCTTTCATCTGTCCCGCCACGTAGGTCAGCGAAACAAAAATGGCACACATGGCAGCCACGACCCGGGCCGTATCACTGTAATAGCGGGCGCCGATAAAATCGGGAACCGTATAATGCCCGAACTTCCTCAAGTAGGGCGCCAACAGCAGCGCCAACAGAACGTAGCCCCCAGTCCAGCCCATCAGGTAGACCGAACCATCGCTACCAGAAAAACTGATCAACCCGGCCATCGAAATAAAAGAGGCAGCACTCATCCAGTCGGCGGCCGTGGCGGCCCCGTTGGCAATCGCCGGCACCCCCTGCCCCGCTACGTAAAACCCACGGGTTTCGCGCACACGACTGCGCCAGCCAATGTAGAGGTAGAGGGCAAAGGTCAAACCAACGAACACCCATGTCCAAATTCGGGCGGGATCCGCCTCTGCCAATATCCATGGTTGTGCCAGCATCGAAGACATGCAGTATCCAATCCGTCAGTCGTTGACGTTGTACTTGCGATCCAGGCCATCCATCAGCCAAGCGTAGATCAAAACCAGTAAGACGAAAACAAAAATCGACCCCTGTTGAGCCATCCAGAAACCCAACCCGAGATGGCCAACGGCAATTTGATTCATCGATTCAATGAAGAAAATGCTCAGACCGTAGGCAACGACAAACCAGATGGCCAACAGGATGACTACGACCTTCAGGTTCGCACGCCAGTAACGTTTTTTGTTTGAATCATTCATCTCGAAATTCAGCATCGAAAGGTCCAACTTGCCAAGTCGTCCATTATCTTAACCCATTTCACCCGGTTCCTGCACCGCACCACTGATGTACTCTCTCCACGATTCCAGTTGTTCCTGAGTCAAGCCATTGGGCCGCTTGAGTTCGTAACGAAAGGCTCGGCGATCTTCACCACCTATTTTGACCTTGATGGTCAGCCGGCCGTTTTCCATGTAGCCAAATTTGACCTCAATCGGCGTGCCCGTCGGCAAATTCTCTGGCAAATCCCAGATCGTACAGCGGCCGATCTGGGAACAATCGGCCGGGTTCTTGCTTTCTCCCTCGACGATTTGCACGAGGATCGATTCCTGATCCGTTTTGTGCGTGCGAAAAATACGGCGCGACGTCACCGGGATCGGAGTATTCCTGGGGATCAACTGCACGACCTGCGGCAACCCTGTTTCCACTTCATTGGCCACCACCCCCAAGGTATGAGAATTGACATTCCGGATGCTCTGGATCGGAATCGTCTCCTTGAAATGATCGAGTAACATGGCCGAACGGATTGCGGCGCCATGGGCGACCGCCTCGTCGGGCGAAAGGCTGTTGTCGGGTGCATTGCCCGACAAACCATGCAGCATGTCATACACGGCCGGCATCCGCGTCGAGCCGCCCACCAGCAGCACACGATCGATATCCGTCCATTTCATGTTCGCCTGTTTCATTGTCTGTCGAACTGTAAAATCCGTCCGGTCCAGAAGATCCTGCGTCATTCGCAGGAATTGCTCGCGGGTGATCTCCACCCGCAGCGAAGAATTTCCAAAGGTGCAATCGACCGACGCGCGACCACGGGTCGACAAGGTCTCTTTGGCATCCTTGCAATCCCTGATCAATTTACCCAGTGCGTCTTCACTTTCCCTCGGATCAAATCCATTGGCATCGCAAAAGGCATCGGCGACGTGGTCGATCAGCCGCTGATCCCAGTCCCGTCCGCCGAGTTGGTAATCACCATCAGTGGCAATCGTCCTGAAATCACGTCCATCGGCTTCCATAATGGTCACGTCAAACGTACCGCCCCCCAGGTCGTAGACGAGAAACCGGGTTTTCTCGACCGCTTGGCCTTTTTCGTCCAACCAGCCACTCTGGTACCCATAGGCGATAGCCGCCGAAGTCGGTTCATTGATGATGTCCTGCACCTGGATTCCGGCAATGAATCCGGAATCCTGCGTCGCTTTACGGCGGACCTCATCAAAATAGGCTGGCACGGTAATGACGGCCTGATCAAATTCCCCCACCGTGCGAACCGCATCCATTTTCAACTTCCGCAGGATCCAGCCCTGCAGGGCCTCGGGGGGATAACGGCGACCCAAAATCTGTTTATCAAAAACACGCTGGCCAATCTGCCGCTTGGGGCACTCCGCGACCAACTCGAGTTCCGAAGCCATCGCCTTGGCAGCTTCCTTACCAACAATCACATCCTGGTCGTCAAACAGGACGACACTGTGTGTCAGCAGGTCACCCTCGGCATTGGGGACCGATTCCGGTTGGCCATTATTGTTCAGATAGGCAATCACGCTAAACGTGGTTCCCAGGTCGATTCCGACCGGCGCCTGTTTGACTGGTTCGTTCATTCGTTTCTACAGTCCTTGTTTGGTCAACGGAGGCCTGACCGGACACCCGGGTGGACCGCCCGCACCGTGTTCCCGTTATTCTTGTCAGGCAATCCGACTCTCTCAAATCGAATGTGCCGATTTGGCAATTTTGCAGGCAAGAAATATCTCTGTTAGTTGGATTATACCAGCTGCCAAGAGGAGCATGGGTGACTTGTTCATTTATTACCTGTTATCAATCCTGCGTTGTCAATTCGGGTCAGCAAAACGCTACTGGCGCCAAAAATATTTTTGCTTTTCTAATTGCGGATTTCCGATACATTGAGATACACGCATGGATGATTGTGCGCTTTTGGTTACAAGGAGGGATCTGTTTATTTAACCTCTTTGAAATGAGGAAAAGATCCATGCCTATTGAAATGCTCAACTCAGCGTTTGTTGTCAGTTTTGCAACTGTCTGGGTTCTTATCGGACACTTCACGATATTGCAGAAGTAAACGAACTCCGAAATAGATGAATGGCATCCGCATCGGGAGCGGGTATCTTTCCCGCTAGCCGATACGCGGTGCCGTTTCCTATCTCCTCCAGGTCCAACCCCTGCAAAATCGGCGGCCGCATCTTGTGATGGCCGAACGAGCGCTCGTGGTGTATCCTGTTGGCATGCCTGTTCAGCCGACTGATTCCAACGACCCGGATGCGATTACCTCCCAGCCCCCCGTGGCGGCCGAATCGACCGTCCAACGGCCAGGTGCTCCGCTGGCGTACCGGGCCCGAAAACGCCGGATCAAGCTCCCGATCCTACTGTTTGTCGCCACCTGCTTGTCTACCTTCTGGGTCGGCCTGACAGACTGGCAACCGATGGTCAATGCGCTGGCCGGCGGCAACCTGTTTCTGGATGATTACCCCCTCGGGCTGCGACAACAATTCCTGATGAACTGGGGACAGGCCCTGGTCTACATGTGCAGCATTATGCTGATCCTTTTACTGCATGAACTCGGCCACTTCTTTACGACCATTTTTTACCGTGTACCGGCAACGGCTCCGATTTTCCTGCCCTTTCCCTTCAACCCGATCGGCACCCTTGGCGCCGTGATCGGGATGCAGGGAACGCTGGCCAACCGACGACAGATTTTTGATATCGGAATCGCCGGTCCCTTGGCGGGGCTGGTGGTCGCTATCCCATTGGCCTACATCGGTGTCAGCCAACTCGACTTTACGGTACCCCCGCGCGGCGGCATCGGCTTCCGGTTGCCGCTCCTGATGCAGTGGATGATTGGTTCGATCGGGGTCGAAGGTTATAATGCCAGTGAAGCGGTCGTTTGGATCAATCAACTCAATCCATTTTTTGCCGCCTCCTGGGTCGGTCTGCTGATCACCGGATTGAACATGATGCCTGTCGGGCAGCTGGACGGCGGGCACATCACCTACACACTATTCGGGAAAGCCTCTCACTGGATTGCCGAGGTCAGCATCGTTTTGGCAATCGCCTTCATGGTCTACCACCGGCATTACGTGTTGATCGTCATGGTCGGACTGATCCTGATCATGGGCACACACCATCCACCGACGGCTGATGACTCGGTTCGCCTAGGACCCGTTCGATGGATCCTCGGCCTGTTGTCATTGTCGATTCCTATCCTCTGTTTTCCCCCGCTGGTTTTCAAAATCACGTATTAAGTGATGCCCCTTACCGTCGGTGATGGCCGTTTTCTTTTACTCAAAGTTTTTTAATTATCACAAACCGGGGGGCATTTTCCCAAGTTCCTTGCAACAACTTTCCGGACAGTGCAAAATACTTCCTCGGAAACAAAATCCTTAACCCCGACAGATCGCCGCAGCACGGCGCCCTTTCCCACGATCTGTCCCGAACTTCCATGGAGAATTAGATGTCACGACCTGTCACTCTGTTTACTGGCCAATGGGCCGATTTGCCCCTGACCGAAATGGCCAAACTGGCGTCCGAGATGGGGTATGACGGAATTGAACTCGCCTGTTGGGGCGATCACTTCGAGGTCGACAAGGCTGCCAGCGACGAAGGCTACTGCAAAAACATCTGGGACATCCTGGCTGAAAACAACTTGACCTGTTATTCCGTATCCAACCACCTGGTCGGCCAGTGTGTCTGTGATCCGATCGATCAACGTCACAAGGATATCCTGTTCTCGGCCATGGATGTCTGGGGGGATGGCGACCCGGAAGGGGTTCGCCAGCGAGCCGCCGAAAAGATGATCACAACGGGCCAGGCCGCGAGCAACTTCTTCAATTGCAAGCCGGACCGGGGCGCCTTCGATGCGTTCCCCGCCGTGGTCAATGGGTTTACCGGATCGAGCATCTGGCACTCGATCTACGCGTTCCCGCCAACCGACCAAGGATATTGGGACGCCGGGTTCCAGGACTTCGCCGACCGGTTTGGGCCCATCCTGGACGCCTATGACAAGCTGGATGTCAATTTCGCGTTGGAAGTACACCCGACAGAAATCGCTTTCGACATCGCTTCGGCAGAACGTGCGCTGGAAGCGGTTGGCCATCACAAACGTTTCGGGTTCAACTACGACCCTTCCCATCTGGGTTATCAGGGCGTCGATTACGTGAAGTTTATCCGCACCTTTGCAGACCGAATTTACCACGCTCATATGAAAGACGCCTGGTGGGGGCACGGGGACGGCACGGTCGGCGTGTTCGGTGGACATACCACGTTTGCTGACCCCCGCCGTTTCTGGGATTTTCGGTCACTTGGACACGGCGACATCAACTTCGAGGAGATCATCGTCGCACTGAACGATATCAATTACCAAGGGCCCTTGTCGGTAGAATGGGAAGACTCCCGGATGGACCGCGAATTTGGGGCCAGGGAAGCATGTGACTTTACCCGCAGTATCGATTTTTCACCGAGTGCTCGAGCATTCGATTCTGCATTTGAGGAATCCTAGGACCCGCAAGGCTGTTGGAATGACCACCTCCGCCGCTTTACCGAACAGGCCACGCGTTGGTGGTCGAAACAACTTGCCGACGACACCCGGGTGATGTCCATGATTGCGATCTCCGACAATATTCAACTGCGAAAAGACGCTCCCAGCGGTTCGATTATCATCAATCGCCCCAACCGTCGTAACGCGCTCTCCCGCGAAATCATTGACTCGATTCGCCAGGCGTTGGAAGACTTCTACCAGGAGAGCAATGTCCGGGCCATCATTCTGACAGGTGCCGGGAACACCTTCTGTTCGGGAACGGACCTGGAAGAGGTGCGGGATTCGGCGCGAGAACCGAACGCCATGGAAATCTGGCACCAGGACGCCTCCCGCTTCCAGGACCTGATCGAGTACATGCTGCGCTACCCGAAACCAATTATCGCAGCCGTCAATGGCTGGGTAGTCGGTAGTGGTGTCGCTTTGATGCTGGCCGCAGATGTCGTGATCGCGTCGGAATCGGCCCAATTGGTGATGCCCGAATCAAAGCTCGGTTTGAACGCAGGATTGACGGCCCCGCTGATCGCTTTCCGGACTGGCACCGGGTTGGCGACTGACCTGTTAATTACCGGAAGAGCTTTGTCGGCAGCCCGGGGCCTGGAGACCGGGCTGTTCCACGAGATTGTCAACGATGAACTGGTCTGGGCCCGGGCCCAGGAACTGGCGATCGATTGCGCCCAGGGAGCCGCGCACTCGCACCTGCTTACCAAGCAACTGCTCAACGAAACGGTCGGCGAGCAGTTGTTCATGCAACTCAGTATTGGCTCGGCCAACACGGCTTCGGCCCGTACCACCGAGGCGGCGATCGAGGGAATCAACGCGTTCCTGGAAAAACGCCGACCCGAATGGGCCCACTCCGGATGAATCGTCGCTGGCAACATCGGCCGTGGTGGAAATCGCCACGTGGACGACTACTGCAGGGAACGAAGCAAATCCAACGTATAAATCCCCGTCGAATGGCCATCACTGAACTGAATGTTGTAGCCGTAATTGCCCACCGGCCTCATGGAGACAATTTCCAATGGCGAGGCCTGGGCTTCTGTCAGGACGGGCAAGCTGGAAGAGGAAGAAGGGACTGATTCCTCTTCCTCCGTTTTACGGCAACTGGCACAGGGACAGGCGCGACGCAATTGCCAGTAGGTCAATTCCTGAAAAAAACCGTCGGTCCATTCAATCTTCAATGTACGCTGATCGGTTTTGCCCAGTTGCCGGGGAGCCGGGTCGCTCATATCGCCACCGCCGCATGGCTGACGACTTCCAGTAAACGATCGATCTCGGCAAACGTGTTGTAGTGAACCAGGCCAATTCGGACCATACCTTCCGGTTCCAGTCCGAGCCGATCAGTAAACTCCAAGGCGTAATAGTTCCCGTGCCAGACATAGATACCCGCATCGGCCAGTCGTTGGGCCAGGTCGGTCGTCGCGATTGCGTCATGGGTAATGGAGACCGTTGAAAACCGTTGGTCAAGTTGCGACGGCTCCGTGATGCCATAAACCTTGATGCCCGGGATTCGGGCCAGTCCCTCCAGCAGGTAGTGGGTCAAGGCCCGCTCGTACTCGCCAATCGCTTCAAATGCCAGTTGCAGCGCCTGCCGCCGTGGTGCTTGATCCTGTCCCGAAACCTGACGGCCAATATCGGCAAGGTAATCGATACAGGCCATGCCTCCCACGATCGCCTCGTGCGAAGGAGTACCGGTCATCCACTTTCCCGGTATCCGGCTGGAGGCCGGGCGCACCTTGTAAGCCGGCACTTCTTCCAGCAGGTTTCGACGGCCCCACAAAGTTCCCAGATGAGGTCCAAAGAACTTGTAGGAGGAACAGGCCAGGAAATCACAATCCCAGTCAGCCACATCGATCAAACCATGGGGCCCGAAATGGACAGCATCCAGGTAGACCAGTGCATTGTACTGGTGGGCCATGCTGCAAATCTGTTTGACCGGATTGATCCCCCCTGTCGCATTGGACGCACAACCCACGGCCACCAACCGGGTTTTTTCTGACAGTTTTCCCGCCAACTGCTCGAGATCCAACGTGTAGTCAGTCGATTTGAAATCGACCCAGTGGACCACCACGTCGTGATCCGCTGCAGCTTGGACCCAGGGTGATATGTTGGCGTCATGGTCCAGTGCCGTCACGATAATCTCGTCCCCCGCATTCCAGGTCTTGGCCAGGGCCCTCGAAAATGCATAGGTCAAGGAGGTCATGTTCTGACCAAACACAATTTCATCGGGGTCTTCGGCGCCGACCAGGTCGGCAAAAGCCTGATGCGCCTGCTGCAACCAATCGTCACTCTGTCGGCTGGTACCAAACAGACCGCCCTCATTGGCATTGCAATCCGTGAAGTAACGGGTCATTGCCTCGATCACACCGAGTGGCACCTGCGTGCCGGCTGGACCGTCCAAGAATGCGGCAGACCGGCCGTTCTCCTGTCGCTGCAAAGCGGGAAACTGCCGACGGCAGTAATCGACCATCGTTGTTTCAAAATCACCCACCGATCACTCCTTACCGCTTGTCAACAAATCGTTTCCCCTTGGCTTCAAATCGCGGCAACGAACCGATCTCCACCAACTCGACGTTCACCCGCAAGCCCAAGCGCACCTGCATTTCGTCCACGACCCGTTCAGGTTGAGCGAGTCGATCTTCAATCTCGATGACCAGCTCGTCCATCGCCCCCTGTTTCCGTGCCGTCATGCGGTACTCAATGATTTCAGGAAAACTGCGAAGGATCTGTTCGATCGACGAGGGGAAGATGTTCACGCCCCGAATAATCATCATGTCGTCGGTCCGACCCAACACGCCTCCCTCGAGCAGGACGAATTGGCAGTCCTGGTCATCATTCCAGGTGGGACGGACCAGGTCACCGGTCCGGTACCGGATCACCGGACTTCCCGCCCGGCCTAACGTCGTCAACACCAATTCCGACAACTCCCCTTCACCCGCCGGCAAACCGGCTTCGACCGACAGAAATTCGGCAATGAATTCGGCTTCATTCACATAGATCCCGCGACCTTGCGGATCAGAATATCCCCACGGACCAACTTCCGTTGCACCGCTGTGATCGATCACACGGGCATTCCAGAGAGTTTGGATACGATCTCGGACGGCCGGAATCGAACCGCCCGGTTCACCCGCTACCAGGATCCGCTCGATAGGCAGATCGGCCGTATCGATCTGGTTTTCGGCAGCGACCTCCGCCATATGCAAAGCGTAACTCGGGGTGCAAAGAATGGCCGTTGCCCGGGTCGTTCGAATCAACTCGATGCGCGCCAAAGTGGTCAAACCGCCGGTCGGACAGACCAAGGCTCCACGGGCAATCGCCGCGTCAAAGGCGCTCCAGAAACCGATGAATGGTCCAAAGCTGAACGCCATCAACAGGCGATCTTCCGGTCCGATCTCAGCGGCGTCATAAACATATTGCCACGTTTGAATCCACCAATCCCAATCCCGTGCCGTGTCCAGCACAATCAATGGCTTGCCACGGGTGCCGGAGGTACGATGGAAGCGGCAATATTGCTCGACCGGGTAGGTCAGGTTGTTGGCAAAACCGGCCCCGTCCCGGTCTTCCAGCAGCTGGTCCTTGAACGTAAATGGCAACTCGGAAAATTGCTCAAGTGACTCCAGCGGTAAAGGACTGGATTTCAGCTGCTGACCATAAAAACGATTGTGTGGTAATATCTCGGAGAGCAGATGATTGATGCGACTCAATTGATGGTCAGCCAACTGCGACTGGGAAAAACGCTCAATTTCTCGTCGCTGTTGGTAAGTCGTCGATAAAGTCGCCTTGGCAGTCATGCTCGCATCATACGCCCCCCGTAGACCGTCGTAAATTGGATGCCCCATGCCGTTCGCCGCGCAAGATATACGAGCCGCACGATTGCATCTGCAAAAATCGGACCCCGTCCTGAAACAGATCATCAAGCAGGTCGGCCCTTTTCGCTGCAAAGTCAACCGTAACCGTTTCGAATCGCTGGTCCATTCGATCCTTAGCCAGCAGATATCCGGGGCGGCGGCCAAGACGATCAAATCCCGCCTGGCCCTGGCGACCGAACCGGACGGATTAACCCCCGACGCCCTGCTGAAATTCAGCGCCGAGGACCTGAGGTATATCGGCATCTCCCGTCAAAAAGCCGGATATCTGCAGGACCTGGCTGAAAAAGTCGGCTCCGGGCAGCTGAAACTGCAGACGCTGGCGCGAAGAGAAGACCAGGCGGTCATTGATGAATTGATCCAGGTCAAAGGGATCGGGGTTTGGACGGCCCAGATGTTCCTGATGTTTTCCCTGGCCCGCTTGGATGTTTTTCCGGTTGATGATCTGGGCATCCGCAATGCGATCAGCCAGTCGTACGGCAATGGCAGTGATCTGGAACGGCAAGAGCTACTGGAACTGGGGGCATCCTGGAGCCCGTATGCCACGATTGCCAGTTGGTATCTGTGGAGGAGCCTCGACCTGCCTGATGCCTGACGGACAGGAAAAGCCCGGTCGAGGAGAGATAGAATCAATTTCCCCAAGCCCCGCAACACGCGATCAGACGCAAATACGGCTGGTCATGTCGTGCGGCCCCGCCAGGCCCTGCTTGCCTGCCGAAAACCGGCCCCAAACCGGCCCCAAACCGGTGCCAAACCGGTTCGACCCTCGCTTTGGCCGCGCAAAACGGCCAATGGGGCACCCCAGGCCAGGCGGCAATCGGCGAGGTGGACCGGGAAACGGCCCCTTCATGGCTCAAATATCGTTTTTTACAGGTTTGTTCAATCTTTGGCCCTTGTGGTATTTCCCTTGAAAAACATATACTTACGAGCTTTACCAGTTTTGATTTCGAGCACCGATAGGCCCGCCGATGAAGGTCCGCGCCAGCGTCAAACGAGTTTGTGAAAATTGTAAAGTTGTCCGTCGAAAAGGTCGGGTTTACGTGATTTGCAGCAACCCGCGCCACAAGCAACGGCAAGGATGAGAAATCCTCATCCCAAAGGGACCGTAGATTGACCTCAGGGAATTTCATCGCAACTCGTATTCAACCCAGATTATTGGGAAAAATCCACTTGGAGAAAACAGATGCCACGTTTGTTGGGTGTTGATATCCCGAACGAGAAAAAAGCCGTCATCTCATTGACGTACCTATTTGGTGTCGGTGACCAGACGGCACGTGACCTGTGTCGCAAAGCGGCTGTCGACGAAGACAAGAAGGCGCGGGATTTGACCGACCAGGAAATCAGTCGATTGTCAATGATCCTGGAACGTGACTACACGGTGGAGGGACCCCTGCGACGTCATGTGCAACAGAATATTAACCGGCTGCGTGACATCAAGTGTTACCGGGGGCTTCGCCACCGGGTAGGTTTGCCGGTCAGAGGCCAAAGGACGAAGACCAACGCCAGGACGCGTAAAGGACCCAAGAAAACAGTGGCAGGCAAGAAGGGCGTCAAGGACCTTCGATAGTCAGCCTGATCCCAGGACAAGAACAACCGACGAAGTTTGGAGTATCCCAATTGGGTAAATCAAAGAAAAAGCGAGTACGTCGAAATGTCACGCATGGCGTGGCACACGTCAATGCGACATTTAACAATACAACGGTTACCATTACCGATACCAAGGGCGAGACGCTCTGTTGGGCGAGCGCCGGAACCTGCAACTTCAAAGGAAGTCGCAAGAGCACCCCTTTTGCCGGTCAAATGGCAGCCCAACAGGCCGCGGAAAAGGCAATCAAATTCGGGATGAAAGAAGTTGATGTTCGGGTTAAAGGCCCAGGCAGCGGGCGCGAAAGTGCCATCACGGCACTGCAATCGGCTGGATTGAACATCAAATCCATCGAAGACTGTACGCCCATTCCTCATAACGGATGTCGGCCCCGTAAAAAACGTCGTGTCTAACGACTTACCAATTCCAATTACCACGCGTCCAAGCGTGATCGCATTCAGTTTGCGGTAATTTTCAACTTAGCGGAGATATTCTATGCATATTCGATGGCGCGGTTTGGAACTTCCAAGTGTTGTGGATTGCGATCGGGATTCACTTAGTGCAACCTACGGAAAATTTTCTGCTGAACCATTCGAACGTGGTTTTGGGACAACGATTGGTAACAGCATCCGCCGTGTCCTGCTGTCCAGCCTGGAGGGAAGCGCGATCACCCAGCTGAAGATCCGGGGTGCCAACCATGAATTTTCCTCAATCCCTGGCGTGTTGGAAGATGTCACGGATATCGTGCTGAATGTCAAATCACTGGTCGTCAAAAACCATTCGGACGATCAGATGAAGGTCATCACGGTTGAGAAAGATACAGCAGGACCGATTACCGGCGCCGACATTCAGACCAGTGGCGACGTGGAGATTATCAACAAGGATCATGTCATCGCCACGCTGACCGACGACACCCCCTTCATGATGGAAATGGTTGTCGAAAATGGCCGTGGTTATATCCCGGCAACTGAACAAAACAGTCGTGAACAGGAAATCGGCATCATTCCCGTCGATGCCGTTTATTCGCCTGTTACACGGGTCCGATTCGGCGTCGAAGAGACCCGCGTGGGCCAGAAAACCAACTACGACAAATTGACGTTGGAGATTTGGACCAACGGTTCCTTGGCCCCCAACATGGCCTTGGTCGAATCAGCCAAGATCCTTCGCAAGCATCTCAACCCGTTCGTGCAGTACTCGGAACTGGGACCTCAGGTCTTTTCCCAGCCACGCACAGCCGGTGGCCTCGATGCCGCGTTGGAGGCGAAGTTGAACATCTCCATACCCGAGTTGAGGCTGAGTGTCCGTGCCAATAATTGCATGGAAGCAGGCAACATTCACTCGGTACGGGACTTGGTACAACACACCGAAGATCAATTGATGGAAATCAGGAATTTCGGTGAAACCACCCTGGTAGAAGTCCGGCAGGTGCTCGAGGAAGTCGGGCTGCATCTGGGCATGAAGGTGCCACCGGCACCCATGATTAGTTAATCCGAACCACAATAAGATTATCATGTGGCCGTTAACGGCCAGTAGAATTTGGTGATACCATGAGACATAGACGAAGTGGCCGAGTATTAGGAAGGTCCCCCAGTCATCGCAAGGCGATGTTGAGTAATCTGGCCGCCAGCCTGTTCCTGACAGAACGAGACCCTGATTATTACGAGGGCCTGGTTCAATCAGACGGGAAAACGCCCGTCAACCCACCCAAGTTTCGCGGGCGTGTCGTGACGACACTGCACAAGGCCAAAGAGGTTCGCCCCTTGGTAGAAAAGTGCATTACCATCGCCAAAAAGGCATTGCCCCATCAGGACGCAGCGACCGCTTTTGAGACCACCGAAGAGCGAAATTCGGACGGATGGCGTCAATGGCGCAACAGCGATCAATGGCAAAAGTGGAATGCGGCACTGGCGCCCGCGGTCAATGCCCGCCGACGCGTGTTTGCCATCCTGCGTGACAAGGAAGCGGTGGAGATCCTGTTTGAAGATATTGCCCCCAGGTTTGTCGAGCGTCCCGGCGGATATACCCGGATCATGAGGTTGGCCACTCCCCGCTTGGGAGATGCAGGCCAGCGAGCGATCCTTGAACTGGTTGGGAAGCATGACCGTGTCAAACAGGTCAGCCAGAAACCTGCCTTTGAAATGGACGAGGAAGAGGCCCCCAACGACCAAGACGAAGCCGTTGCAACGGCTGTCGCCGATGATGCCGAGCCAGTAGAAGAAGAAGCCACAACGGACGAAGAAGAATAGTCCCGCCAATCTGATCCCACCAGGAATCACAGGCCCGCCGAGTCGCGGGCCTTTTTTTATGTAAAGTGGCAAATCCCTTCCGCCTAGTCGGACGACCACACCGCTCACCCCACGGTAGTAAACGGGCATGCCTAGAGGCATCAGGCATCATAAATTTCAATCACTCACTGCCGAATTCTCTGCCGCACCGCTCCCCATGACCTGCTGCAGGGAGGCGATTTCCGATTCGAGGGCCCCCACGATCCAGTGGGTATGGGCTGCCTCGGGTAGCCGTGTTATCGCACTGGCGGCACGCTTTACAAACCTCTCGGCCTGCTCCATCTTATCCTGGCTGATTTTGAGTTCCGCCATCGAAACAAGGAAGCGGATATTCCAGACCTGGTAGCCCAGCGCAGAGGGAAAAACCTGGATGAGATTCCTCTGTTGAAAAATGGCGCGCTGCATCGACCGCTCCGCCCGCTCCAGGCACTCGGCCCGCTCTAGGTCGGCGACCTGTTTCGATTTCAACTTGAGGATTTCCGCTAATTTAAAGTTTGAATGGACTAAGGCAATTCGGTACTCCATGACGTCCGGTCGTTGCATGACCAGGTAGTCTGCCTCTCGCAAGGCCATTTCCAGGTGGGACTCAAGGGAATGAATCTGTTCCGGGGAGAGATTGGTACGGAATAATTTCACGTCGGCCAATGTCTCCAGTAAATCAAAGCGAAACTGGTTCTGTTCCGGATACGCTTCCACCAGGTCCCGCAACAACTCGATCGCCAGCTCTTTCATTTGCCAATCCTGATCGACCGACCGATCTGCCGCCATTTCGCGATAACAGAGAGCAAGCAGATGTTTGAACTTGGCAACCAACGGAAGATTGGCATCCGAAAAATCCTCCTGGTTCACCAGTTCGATTGCCAGGTTCAAGTAGTTCCTTCGATGATTGTCCGCATCCGTCGTCGGCACTGCCGGGCCATCCCACAACGGAGACGATTCGTCCGGGGGTAATATCTCCGGTCCCATTCCCGGGCGTATTCTGCGGGCAAGGTAGTAATAAGACCTGGCTTCTTCCAGACGAAAATCTTCTCCGCCATCCGAGGCGGATTCGAGGATCTCAATCGCCTCCTGGATCGACTTTTTGGCCAGCTGGTCCTCACCCATGAGGGCATAGACCGCCCCCAGTTGATTCAATATTCGAGCCTCGAAAATCTGATTTTCGGCCCGCTGTTCACTCGACATGTTGCGGATCTTGATCAGCGCCATTTCAAACGCATTGCTGGCCGTTTTATAGCTGCCCAGGCGCTCATTGATTTCTCCCACCTTGCTCTGGGCCAAGGCCGACTTGAGCCGTATTTCAAGGTTCGCACTTTCGTCAACCGACAAGTGCCGATAAAAGCGGAGCATCTCCTGCAACAAAGCGGCCGCCTCGTAAGAGAGAATCGGTTGCCGGGTACTGACTTCAAAGCTTTCGGAATCGGCAAACAGCGAATCGGGAGCAAAACGAACAAAAATCCGATCCATGGCCGAGGAAGCGAGTTCGGCGACCGACTCGGCACGTCTTCTCTGCGTCAACTCGGCATCATACGCCTTGGAAACCGTAAAATAACCGATCGAGGTAAGGGCGGTGACGGTCATCAACAACAGGACAGCGAAACAGGACATCGTTGCCAAAGACGGATTGCAACAGGCCCATCGCCAACTGCGCTCGACCAGTGAGAAGCGACGTGATTCGATCGGCCGACCGTGCAGGAAATGGTCCAGGTCTCGTGCAAAATCATCAGCCGTCGGAAACCGGTTTCGCGGATTGACATCCGTCGCCCGGCCCAAAATGGCTTTCAAGTCTCTGGGAACCGAACCACCGAGTTGCTTCAGGCCATCAATGGAACCAGCCATTATCTGCTTCTGCAGCGCACCCCTTGAGCCCGCGTCGTAGGCAGACTGGCCAGTCAATAACTCGATCAAAGTGATACCCAGTGCAAAGATATCACTCCGCTCATCATAGCGACCGGAGAAACGTTCCGGTGGCAAGTACCGCAAGGTACCTGAAACCTCAACGTCCCCACCGGGGGAGTCGGGTTCATTGAAGGCCAACCCGAAATCCGTCACCCAGATGTTCCCTTGATCATCCTGAAGCAGGTTTCCAGGCTTGATATCCCGGTGCAAGGTTCCCTGTTGATGGGCATAACTCAATGCCAAGGCCACCTGTCGACCGATCTCCGCCACGCGCAGAGGAGACAGCGGTGCCGGCAATTCACGCTCGTCCGCGCGCGCTACAAAGCTGTCCAACGACACCCCTTCGATCAACTGCATCACATAGTAATTGACGCCATCCTGCTGTCCGACTCCGTAAATCGGTACGATATTCGTGTGATGCAACCTGGCCGAAACCTTGGCTTCGGCCAGGAAGTCGTCCAAGCGGCTGTCCCGGAACACATGGGTGGGAAGTACCTTGAGCGCCACGCGCCGTTCGAGTGATTGCTGAACCGCCTCATAGACAACCCCCATACCACCCCGGCCGATTTCGTCCAGAATCAGGAAATCCCCCAGCTGTTCCAGCCTGGCCCCATCCGCCGCGATGCGGCCGTCACGTTTCCCCTTGCGGTCCTGTCGAAGCTTTTCCTTCTTCAACAGGACGGGGAAACGCTTTCTGATTTCCTCGGCCCATTGGGGATTCCGCTCCGCATACGATTCAATCGAAACGGACTGGTCCGACCTCAGCTCCTGGATAAACTGCACGGCAAGCCGGTCCAGCTGCGAACGGTGGTCCATGTTAGGTTCTTTTTCATTCATAGCGTGTTTAAGGGGAGACCAAGAAACCTCGGCCCTGGGAATCGGCAGGGTCGACCCAGAATTCGTTACGTCCCGTGAAATAGGCGCTCCCGGTCACCCGAGGCACCACGGCAAGCTGTTGATCCACCCTGGTTTCCCTAATCGGGCAAACATCAAACGTGGTTCCCAGGATACTCTCAATCGTAATCGATTCTCCCAGGGCGAGATCACCCCGGGCATATTCGATGGCCGCGCGACCACTCACACCCGTCCCGGTAGGACAGCGATCCACTTCACCATCGGCAAAGACGCATACATTCCGGCTGTGGTGGGCCGGGTCATGCGGTGGCCCGGAGAAAATGGCCCCATACAAAAACGACAACTCTTGGTAGACAGGGTGCCTGATGTCAAAATTCTGCTGGATCGATTTCTTGATTTCACGACCTGCCTGGATCAGGCGCTGCACATTGCCAGCTTCTACCGACAGTTCCAGGCCGAGCTGTCCGGCATCGAGATAGGCATAAAAGGCACCGCCATAGGCCAAGTCGAACTCGACTTCGCCAAACGGGTCAAGCTTGACGCGCTGGTTGGCAAGTTGCACAAAGCATGGCACATTTTCAAAGGAAACCGAGGTCACGCAGCCTTGCTCTACCTTTGCCATGGCCGTTATCCGGCCAGCCGGGGCGTCGATGCGCACCATGGACTCCCCTTCGTGGGCCGGGACCAGGCCGGATTCAATCGCCAATTTGGTGACGGCAATGATGCCATGCCCGCACATCGAACTGTAACCCTCGTTGTGCATGAACAGGACACCAAAATCGGCCTGAACATCGTCAAAGGCTTCATTCGGCGGTGTCAGGATACAACCGTACATATCCGCGTGGCCGCGCGGCTCCCACATGATCAACTTCCTCAAATGGTCCAGCTCATTTGCGCAATACTCTCGCCGCTCAATCGAATTGCGTCCGGGGATAACCGGGTAGCCCGAGGCAACGATTCTCAGCGGTTCACCCCCGGTGTGCATGTCGACCGTGACAATTCGCTGCCAATCGACTCCCGCCTGAAAGCGGCGAAGTTTTTCATTTACGTCAATCGAATCAAAGGACATCTCATTTTCCCTGCTTTGAAAAACGTATCCACTGGCCATTGCACCAAACATTCTGCCGAGGATCATACTCGGTTACATCCAGGAATCGGGGGAACAATTCCGCGCGGGGATCATGATCTCTGGCCCGGACCGCCCAGGAATCGGCTCTGGTTCTTGGCGTGGATCCCACCTGCCACCCTTTTCGGAGTTCGACTTCCATGGTCAATAATGACTGCAGTTGAAAAGCATACGGCTCACCCTGCTCGATGATTCGGGACAGTTCGTCCCAGCGACAGGTCGGCGCTCCATTTTTCCAGGCCTGCTCCATTCCAGGTTGCTTTGTTAAACGCCGCGCGTCTTCCCGGTTGCCCGTGCGGAGCGCCACTAGCAGATCCAACAGGTTGGCTCGCATAAGGTCCGTGATTTCGGGGCGACTTGAGGACGTGGAATCGGACAAGGCCCGGTCAGGAATCTGGTACAACACAGCGAGTTGATCAAACGCTTGGCGCTCCTCATCATCGCGCGCCAGCGCCAGCAGATTGCGAATGGCACTCGCTCTCAACTGACGGGAACCCGGTTCAAACGGTCTTTCGTTGGCTTCATGGGCGACGATCAGGAACAGACGAATCGCCAAATCCCGGGCCTGCAAGTCCGCGGCCTGGCTGGCCAATTCTTCCCCGTAGTCCCGGTAAGCAGCCAAGTTTCCAGGTTCGAGACTCATCAAACGTGCAGCATCAATATGGAACACCAGCGCGAAGATTTCTTCGCGAGGAATGATCTTCAGGTCCCCCCCCATATCAGGGTGCATTCGAAAATGGACGGCCTGCGGCTCCTCGCGTTCAACCAAACCGTACAGCCGAGTTGTGGATGTGCCATCCTGCCATATCAGCATATCTCCATGAACCATGGAAAGCGGCCAGACAAGGCAGAGAACCGATACTCGTGCGATTATTTTGAACACGTTACTCCTCCCGCCATGGAAAGGTTTTTTGCTGACTGGAAAGCGATGCCAGTCGCAACAGTGCGTATTCGGTCAGCAGCAGTCGCCGACCCAGGGAGATGTCCTGTTTCATCCGCCTGCGGTATTGCTCCACGACCTGATCCCGTTGTACGACAAGAGCTTGCTCGGCCTGATCCAGTTCCCCACTTATCAGCTCAATCAATAACTGATTCAACAGCACCCACTGCGCCAGCGGTGGTGCCTCCGCGGCGATCTGTAAAGCATTGTCAAACCTTTGCCGTCTTTCCGGGGCAACCCGGTACTGGGCCAACCGGGTCAACACCGCCTTGTAGTTCTGGTCCCCCCAAGCCTGGGAAACCAACCACTGATCGATGATTCGAGCACGGGTGATCAACATCACTCTCTGGATTTTCTGCAATCGCTCCCAATCAAGATCCGATTCGGTGATTCCCGGGGCGTCGCGACTTTCCAGAATACCGAGGGCAAACTGGACCAACGAAGTACTGAGAACCTCTCGCCATTCGGATGACTCCGGGTTACCAATGACGTTGCCGTGCAACAGACGATAAACCGTCAGCACCCGATCGTCCTGCCCGCTGGACTGCCGTATCAAATCAGCCAAAGCCAGATGTAAACTGGGCCAGTGGGAAAGCTGCGGCAACAGGCGCTCGACTGCCAGTGATTCCTGAAGTTCCTTGTCGGCCAGGAAATAGGTAGCCAGGACCAGGGCATTGTCGTACGTCAGGTCTTCAAATTTTCCAGCCATCTTGGCCAGGGATTCGAGTGCCGAGATCCGTACCGCCACCCGATCTGGTTCAGCCGTCATCAGGCGTTCGATCGACCTGTCCTTCATGCGGCGCTCCGCCGGGCTGGGTTCGGCCGCATGGGTATGAGGTGAACTTTCCGGCCCTCCCTCACTCAGGGAAATCTCATCCAGGTGGGGGAAACCTGCGGATAGCAAACGGCTTAGATGGCCAAAGTCCTGCCGCTTTTCCAGTTCGATCATCAGGGCCAGTGAGACATTAGTCGCATAAACCACATCCGCAATCGCCTGGGGCCGGTCAATCGAATCGGGATCAATCCACGGTTCAATGCGGCCGGCTAGCTCCACGCATTGCCGATTTTTCTCCAGCCAGGCCTCGATATCCGGACGGGAGCGTTGAGATCGGTATTGGGACAACCGCTCCATGCTCTGCTCCAAGTTCCCCGGCGCTACCTGAATGCCCGAACGGGCGACCAACTCGGTCGCCAGGAACTGACGAAATTGAAGATCCTTGATCTCCGACAAACGATCGATCCAATCCGCTACCTGGGAGGAATTGGCACCCTGCACCAGGCTGGCAATAGAATCCTTGACCGTTTCCCATTGGCCTTCGTCCTTTTCCAGCAGCTCCCGAACCAGTACCATCTCCAACTGGTAAACGATTTTCGGATCCAGCACGCTGGCAGTCTGTTGCTTGAGTCGCCTGATCAGGGCGGCATCCAACGGGGCCCCGGATTGAATCTGCTCGATCACTTGTTGCCACAGGTCGACTGATATCCGCTGGTGGGCCAAGGAAAAAAAACCGTTCGAGTCCATATCATCCGGGTAAGCACCGATGACATCCCGGGCCAATTCCCGCACTTGATTCATGCGCTCGCTCCACAGGACTGATTCCCGGCTTTCATTAAATTCCATGAACACAGCCAGTAGCTGGACCGCCCAGAAGGCCGATTCCATTTTGGGTGGGCGGTTGCCGGCACCCATCTGGAACGAGTCCGTCAATGACTGGAACACGGCACGGCTCACCTCCGGATCCGGATCGTACAAATAAAGCAGTGCAATCAGCTGGTTCCACTCCAACCGTTCACTATCGGGAAACTGGTGGATGGGTGGTGATTCCCTGGCCAATTCAATCAGTTCCCGCATCCCCTCCAGCCGTTTATCAGGGTCAGTCGACGGGATCGGATACTTACTGGAATCGCGTTTCCGGTTGCCAATGGCAGCCAACGCCCCGTCCAATTCCTTGTTCCACCAGGTAGGTCTGTCGACATTCGGGACGCTGACAACTTCGTTGGGTGGCTCTGGCTGCCCGTCTCCCGTGGCTGTCGAACCTGGCCACCATCCCAGCTGCCAGAACAAGACCGACAGGAGGCCGAGCAGGATCATGCCGGCCGGGAGCAACAGTATCCCCTGTCGTCCTGGCCGAGACGTGGGCATTCTCTGGTTATCGTCCAACACCTGGTCGACCAGTTGCCGAACGGCTTCCGAGCTTAAACCCCATCGTTCTCCCACCCGCTGCAGTTCCTCTAATTGGCCGGGTGCCAGGGTACCCTGCCGGCCCACGGCATCCGCAATCAGCCGTTGACCAAACCGCTCGGCATCCCCTTCTGCCATCCGCCCGATGCCGAGTTCTTCCGCCGTTTTCTGGATCAACTGCTGGGCCCGCACCTCGGAAATCTGGTACTTGCGGGCCGCCAGGTCGATGGCCCGATTCTCCACCGAGATCGAGAGGACTTTACCATGGAGTTCTTGCCATTCACGTTGCAGGAAAGCGACAAACGAACGTTCCCAGTGATTGAGTGTCTTGGGTAGCTGAACCGTATTCTGCAACTCATTGATGGCCGCGTGAAATTGCTCGTCTGACAACTCCAGCCGGACCGCCAACGACTGCAACTTCGCGCGACTCGCTTTACTCAAGCCCCGCTCCGCCGCGATGATGGCCCCCGCCTGTCGAAGAAACATACGCAGCTTTGGATCGGTTTGAAGCCGTTCTGTCTTGGCCAGATCGGCTGATCGGTTGTCCCGTTTTCGTGCCACGCTTAATCCCCCAGCTCTATCTGTTTGGCCAGCAAGGCGTATTGCCTGGCCCAGGTTTCAGGCATCGAGGGACTCAATTGCATCGTTTGCCGGAAAACGGTCTTCGCGTTGGCATCGCCGGTCGACCACAAGCACCGCACCAACTGATACTTGGCCTCGTACCAAAGGTCGGTTCCGGGTTCGACACGGTTGGCCAGGAATCTCCAGCGAGGTAAGGCGCGTTCGAAATGATCTCTCTCGGTCTTGGCCCGGGCCGAAGCGGCCAGATACTCCCTTCGCTCAGGAAAAACATTGACCAGTTGGTCCAGGTACTGGTCGGCCCGCTCCCATTGGCGATCCTGCAAGCAGAGTTCACTCAAGCGGAACAGCGCGACACGACTATTTCTGGATCGAGTCAAGGAGCGGGCGTCGTCTCCGAGCAACTCGACCAGCCGCGCCAGGTCAGCAATGGCGGCGGTCCGGTTGTCAGGGTCCAGTTCGCCATTGGTGGGATAAGACTCCACCAAATAGAGCAGCGCTGACCGTTCAAAAGGGGTTCCCGCCGACTGGGTGACCAGTTCGCGGGCGAGTGCGATGCCCATTTCCTGGTCCCCGGATTGGCGGGCAAACATCATCTGGTAATACGCCAACAGGTGATTCATGTCAGCAGAAATATTCGGGGTATCGGCCAGTGCGATGGCCGTTTGTAACAAGGCCTCGATTTCGGCATTGGCCACGTCCATTTGCAACATGGCATCGATGACCCACAAGACCGAGCGCAGCTTCTGTGGGTCTCCGATCTGGGGATCTTCCTGCAATTGACGATCGAACCGCTGCAATTCGGTCAACGCGGCCTGGGCCGCCTGTCGGTTCGACTGAAACTGATCCTGCCAATCACGGTAATGACAGCGGACCAACTCCATTCTGACTTGATGGACCTCTGGATGGCTCAACTGAAATCTCACCAGCCGCTCCAACGCCTGTCGAGGCGGCAGGGCCTGGCAGGAGAGCCGTAGCTTCTGGAACGGGAGCTCCTCGACTGCCAGGCTAGCGGGAAATCTCGAGGCAAACTGATCGATGGCAGCCAACGCCTCGCTCGTCCTGCGGCGGTCGAGCATCGCCATCGCAATCCATGCCTGAACATTCATCCAGGATGACTCGGCAGCCATCTGCGGATCGGCCTTCTGCAGTGCCTGGCTGACCTCTGCAAACTCCTTCGCCGACTCGACCAGCTGGCCCGTGCGAAAATCGACCAAGGCCCTTAAGAATCGACAACGGGCCAGGTCTTCAGCCAGGACGGATTCATCGGCCGCCTGGATCGCGCTCGACAAGGTCTTGCCTACCTCGATCAGGGCGTCCCCTCCCTGCTCTGCCTTGACCCAACCCAGATATCCCTCGACCCACCCTCGGACGAACGCGTTGCTCACCCCTTCGGTTTGCCGCTCGTCCATCCACTGCTGCAGGACTGACGACTCACGATTCCGGACCAGTGACAGCAGCGCCTGAACTCGCATAAAATCAGCGCGCTCGGGCGCCGACAGGCTAGCTGCCCGACTCGCCTGTAAAACACGACGCCAAAAGGCTCTCTGTTTCCCCCGTCCCCACGACCCGGTAGAGACTTGTGCCAGATAATCAGCTGCCCGGTCCCATTGCCGCGCCAGGACCATCGACTCCAGGTTCCAGGCTTCCAACCATTGACCCTCGACGCTGTCGGCCCCGGTTTTGGCCAGGAATTGAAACATCGCGTCGCTCTCCTGGTGGTCACCTCGGGCCCGCAGGCCCATGGCGATGCCCAGCAGCGAACGCCATTGCCAGCTCAACTGCAGATCGGTTGGCCACGTATTCAGATCGGGCAAGGGTCCCTCGGGGGGCAACTGCAAAAACTGCTGAAAGTACTTTTGCGATTTCAACAACCAGGCAGACGCACCCTGATTGTCCAGGATTCCACGGTAGTAACTGGCCCATCCGAGCAGATAGTGACAATGGGCAAGTCGGCCTTCGACCGCCGTCAGGACCCGGTCCTTTCCGGCCACTTCGGCCGGGGTTGCCTCGGGCAGGATTTGGGCTTGGCGAACATCGGTTTCCAACCTGGCCGTCAAATTGCTCAGGCGGTCGTAACTGGCCACCAGATCACCAGCCGCTTCCCCCTGCCTGGCCGGATCCCGCCCCTGGTACCACCACTGGCGAAAAGCCATTTCGACGTCGCGGTATCGGGCGTGCTCGACCGCCAGCCGGAGCCCAGCGTTTCCGACAGCCGGATAGTTTGCCAACAGCTGCCCAGACCGTTCGATAATGGCGGAGTCAATCTCCTGCCATTGCTCCGACAGCAGGGCTGCCTGATACAAACCTGCCAGGCGTCGCCCCAAAACGACCTGGTTCTCCGGATCAAACTCCCTGGCCAGTTGCATTTCGACTTGGCGAATCAGCAGACGGTCCAGCCCTCGCGCTTGCAGGAATTGCTCCAGCGGTGGGTCCCCTGCCTGCGGCGGTCGGTCCGTCTGCCCACACAACACGGCCGACCAGAGAACCGCCAGCCCGGCGGACCACCAAAAAACTGATCCTTTTCTTCCTACCCATTGCCTACCAGCCATCTCCGTCTCCAGGTAAATAGGCAACCGAAACGAAACCGGCAGACTTGCACATTCCAATAACCTGAGCCACCTGTTCAAAGGACGCCCCATCACCGACCCGCACAAACGCACCCTGGGACTTGTCCGTGAACTGTTGCAGCGGGACTCTCAAATCCGCAAGGCGATTTGTCCGAATGGCACCGAGCTGGAAAATGGTCTGTTGATCGGAACCAATAATTTCAATCAGCGCGGGCTGCAAGTCCGTGGATGCCTGTTTTCCCGCAGCCCTTTCCGTCTGGATGTCGGCGGCAAACTGTTGTTCCGGCTGGACAAACGTCGAGGTCACCAGGAAGAAAATCAGCAGCAGGAAAACGACATCAATCATGGCCGTCATCGACAGCTCGATTGGATTGGTGTCACCCTTATTCCGCTGGTTACTCAACTTCATGATCAATACTTGCCGTTAAAACACTGTTCACTACCTGTCCGTTACCGAGACGAATACCTGACGAATCCCCAGGTCCGCCAACCGGTCGATCAACTGGTTAACAGGGTCCGTGGGACAACGCCGATCACAGCGCAATTCAATTCTGAATCGCAAAGCATCGTCCCCATTTCGGGCAAGTTCCTGCTGCAGCCGTCGAATCGTTCCGGGCAAAGTCAATTGTTCTCCTGAGACGAAAATTATTCCATCCTCGTCCAGATTGATTGTCACCTCGGTGGGTACCGGCGCAACGGCGCCCTGGGCAACTTGGGCCAAGGAAAGCGGGTGTTGTACATCCCTGGAAAACTGTGAAACGGTGAGAAAAAAAACGATCAACAGGAAGACAATATCAATCATTGGGGTCATGCTGAACCCGAGTGAATGACTCCGTTTTGTCTTGCTGAGTTTCATGGTTCGATCCTGTCAGCCGGTTCCGCGCGGTCGGGGCCGAAACCACCCCGCAAGGCGAACTCTCGACACCGCTGGCAAACCCCGGCTAGGCCAGTGTTCTTTTGCGTCCCAAAGGCATCATGACGCGTTCAACACGCTTCCCGGCCTCTGCCACAATCGAGTCGATCTTGTTTCGAAAATAACTGAAAGCAACCATCGTAGGTATCGCAACCAACAGACCCAACAAGGTCGTCAACAGCGCCTGCCCAATTCCGCCTGCCAATTCCTGAGCCGGAGCAACCCCATTGACCGTCGCCATGGTAGTGAAGGCCTCGATCATTCCCAGAACTGTTCCCGTCAATCCGAGCATCGGCGCGATAGCGCCAATTACATGTAGTACTTCTGTGCGTCGGTAAAGCCGGCCTGTCAGGTCCTCACCCGCCTCCTCCACCGCCGACCGGTACTCGGCAAACCCGAATTCGGAACTCTGGTAACGAACGAGACCTGCCAATACTACTTCGGTAGCCAAGCTGTAATTCTCTTTCTCCTGACAGTAGTCAATGGCCTGTTTTATTTCACCCGCTTGGATCAACTCCTCCAGTTCATCCATCACTTTTTCCGGCATCAATCGTTGGCGTGTAATTGCAAAACACTGGTCGATGATGAAATAGGCACTCACCACGGAAAGCAGCAGGATCAGGCAGACAATGGCTACCCCCAGTGGATTTCCGGCAAACACCATCTCCAGCAACGAGGAAGCGCCGGGGCCCGGCATGTCGATCGCTGGGACGGCGCCCGGTCCTGGCGTTTCCTGACCGGGCGATTCAGCCACCGACGCACAGGTCAGGCTGAACACGGCAAGAGACAACAGGCCCCAACAGCATCTTTTTGGTTTCCTGGACAAAACGTCAACCTCGGGTGCAGGGAAGGGATCAGTCCATCACGGTTGTTTACTCGATTTGATCTTCTGTCCATGATACGTCTCGGGATACTTGTCTAACAACTCGCTTTTGAAAATTTTCGCCTCTCCCAAGCGGTCATTTTTTTCGGCAATCAAAAAGGCCTGGTAGAGTGCAGCGGCAGCCAACTGCCGGTCCTTCTCCTGATTTTCAGCCACCAGCTGCAAAAAGGCGAGCGTTGCCGCATCGGCATCCGTGGCATTCCGGCTGTCAACCATGGCCAGGATATAGTCGACCACGGCAGCCTGGCTGGTCGTCAATCCTTCCCGCCACTGGCGATCGCGAATTGGCTCTGTCGAACTGGCTGGCTGATCGACGAGTTCCAGCTGGGAAGAGAATATCTTGGCCCAGTTCTCCTGGCCGCCTTGCAGCCTGACTAGGGTGCCTCTTGCCAAATCGTACTGCCCGGCAGCGATCGCCAAGGCAACCAGGTAAACCCTGTCCCTTGGATCGGAGTTGTCCACATCGATTGCACGTCCTTCCAATTGTTGGCCAGCACTGACCGGATCGAAAAAAACGGGTACCAAGCGGGGATGCAACCGGTCTCTGACCTGCTCGCTCGATAGATTCACCGCAGGCGGCAATCCCGAATCAAAATCAAATTCCGCCTTCAGGCGACAAGCTCTCAAAAAAGGTGGAACCGCGCCGGCTCGATCCCCCCGGGACAACCGCGCATAGAGGGTCCCCAACGAAATCAGGTATTCCTGCCTGGCCATTTCCGGACTCTCGGGAAACGCCTTTAACTCACGGTACAACGGTTCTGCCACCTCTGCCAGCGACAACCAGTCCCCCAGGGCAAGCCGGTGGCGGACCTGGAACAGAGGTTGACCTCGAGATGCCAGGATGGCGTCAAAGGAATTTTGCCGGGCCAGGTCAGCTTCGTTCACAGAACCTGGTTCAGCGAGTTTCGCCTTTAAGACATCGTCCCAGTGAACGATCGTGCTATCGGCGAGGTAAACCGCGCTGGCGTCAAACCTATCCACGCTGGAAGCGGGAATCTGCAGGTTGCGTAAAACAATCTGCGATTGCACAGCCAATGTCGGAAGCGGGCGCAATAAAGTGAACAACAGAAACGACCAAAACAGACGGCGAGACAGCCTGGAAACAGGATGCCTACCAACCGAACCTGAACATTGCATCGCCATTGCCTGGTACCTCCGATTCAATGCTCGACTTCGACAGCGAATTTGCGCAACTCCAGGAATGCCTCGGGCGACAGGGAGTCGGCCTGATCGAAACCTTGTCGTGTTAACGAGAAATCCCGCTGTAGATGATGCACAACCAGCCCGGATTGGCACAATTGCCGAAAACCATCGATGAATTTCATCGTCTCCCGGGGCATCTCCTTTTGCCGAAACAGCAATTTCCGGTTTTCATCCAGTTCCACGCAAATGGCAAGCAACCGGTCACTGGCATCGAACGCATCCGGGTTTCCCCGCAAGTCAAACATGCCGCGGTGCCGGGCCGCCGACAGCAGCGTCTGAGCATACTCATCCAGTTCACCTGGTGAAGGCACACCCCTGCTCAGGGCATGGCCACACAACGTGGCGAAGGCAGCAATCGTCGGACTACCGCAACTCAGTTCCATCCAGCTCACCGAGGGGCCTGGACCGTTGGATGATAGATTTTGAAACAACATCATGAACGCCTGCACAAAACCGGGGGCTGAATATCCATTAGATACGGAAACACGTTTTTTGCAAAATGCCGGGAAGAGAGCCACCCCGGATGACGTCAAAGCCGCCCGACTCGCAAAATTTTCCCGAATTGGCCAACGCAACCGTTTCCTGAACATTATGGCCCGGGTGGAAGAGATCCTTGATGGAAAGAGCACGGTTGTCAAACCGCGCAAAGCTACCGCTGATCCTGCCCGTCGGTCGGCAATGGACAGTCGGTCAGCCAGGATTGGAAACGGTTCAGGCCAACGGGACAGTTTGTCCACGTTCAGGTATGATCACAGGCCCGATCCCCGCCTGCTCCAGGAGCTGTTGAAACGGTTCAGCGCTCTCCATTTCACAGTGGACCAAGGCCAATTTCTTCAAATCGCCTTCCTTGGCCATCCCCTTGGCCCAGGCCAGCAATTCGGCCTGGTCAGCATGCCCGCTACTGCTGTCCAACCGTCGCACCTGCGCTTTTACTTCATACGGCTGACCAAAGATTTTCACGGTTTCCAGGGATTGGTCGAGCAGGATCCGGCCCAGTGTGTGGGGCGCCTGGTATCCCGCAAACAGGATGATCGTCTCCGGTTTCTCGATATTGTTTTTCAGATGATGGAGAATCCGCCCCGATTCACACATTCCCGAGGCACTAATCACCACGCAAGGCTCCTTGAGTTGGTTGATTGCCTTGGACATCTCGGCACTACGAACATAATACAGATCGTCAAAAGCCAACGGATCCTCATCCTCCTCGGTCAGAATCCTCTCCAACATCTCATCGTCATAACACTCATCATGATCGCGAAAGACGCCTGTGGCGTTGACCGCCAGCGGGCTGTCCACAAACACCTTCATACGAGGCAATTCGCCATCCTCGGCCAGCAGGTTCAACCGATAGACAATTTCCTGGGTTCGACCCACGGAAAAGGCCGGGATAATCAGCTTTCCTCCACCCTGATAGGCAGCCAACGCCGCGTCCAACAGCATCTGTTTGGCATCGCCTCCCTGAGGGTGCAGCCGGTTACCGTAAGTCGCCTCCATGATGATCATATTGGCACCAGGGACTGTGACGGGGTCCTTGAGGATTGGCATATCAGGTCGCCCCAGATCGCCACTGAAGACCAGCTTGAAGGGGGATTGGCCCGGCTGTTCCAGGTCCAACTCGATGATCGCGGCGCCCAACATGTGGCCCGCCACATGAAACCGGCATTTCATTCCGGGCACCGGCTCAAACGATTCCCCGTAGTCGATCGCGCGAAATTTCTTGATGGCCGTAACGGCATGCTCTTGCTCATACAACGGGGTAAACGGTTTCTTGTTCTGTTTCTTCCGTTTTCGATTGACGTACTTCACGTCGCTCTGCTGGATCTTGGCACTGTCCAGCAGCAGGTAAACCGCCAGGTCGCGGGCCGCCGACGTTGAAAAGATCGGCCCATCAAACCCGCTGCGAATCAACGACGGCAGGTTGCCACTATGATCGATATGAGCATGGGACAGGACCACTGCATCGATCTCGGAGCCCGGGAAAGGAAAATCTCGGTTGCGATGAAATGCGTCCTGCCGTCGCCCCTGGTACAAGCCACAATCAAGCAGGATTTTCTTGTCCTGGTACTGAACCAGATGCATCGAGCCGGTCACCGTTTGCGCGGCGCCCCAAAACTGAACGTTCATGACATGGTCCGTGGTTGAAAAAAATAACCCCTTGGCTCACGGCCACTCACTCGACCGGTCGGTCGGTCGCAACACCGCGACAGCGCTGCTCTAGGACTTAACACGTTCAACGTATTCGCCCGTGCGGGTGTCAATCCGGATCACATCACCCATGTTGACAAAAATGGGGGTGGGGAATTCGCCACCCGTTTCGACCTTGACCGGCTTGGTCACATTGGTGGACGTGTCGCCCTTGGCACCTGGTTCGCAGTACTCCACTTTCAACTCGACATGGTTGGGAGGCGTCATGATGATCGGGTTGCCGTTGAATAACGTCATCGAACAGTTCATTCCATCCTTGAGATATTTCCAATCGTCGCCGATCTGTTCCGACGTGAGTTCGTATTGCTCAAATGACTCGCTGTTCATGAACACGAAGGTCTCTCCCTGCCGGTAGAGGAACTGTACGGAAATCTCCAGCACATCGGCCTCGTCCAGCGTGTCTCCCCCTTTGTAAGTCCTTTGCAACGTCGTGCCCCGCAACAGGTTTTTCAGTTTGCACTTATAAAGGGCGTTACCTTTGCCAGGCTTAACGAAATTCATTTCGGTCATCAGGTAGGGTTCGCCGTCAATTTGAACTTTGAGTCCTTTGCGAAAATCGTTGGTTTTATAGGCCACTGGATTACGTCCTGCGTATCGGTTTATTTGACGGATGTTGAAAACTTGGCAACCGACCGACTGGTCTTGTCGCGAAATTTTACTATTTTGGATTGTCGCCAATTCTATCTAAAAATCGGATTGGTGTGAGCGCCGAACCGTCCCTGTTTTTTTCGACAACCGAGCTGTTTTTACAGGTTTTTAATGGTCCCACCCACCACCCAAGACAAGCTCGACCCGAAAACCGGGTGGTCCTGGCAGCAGCACATCAAACATGCCATCCGCAGCCCGGGGGAATTGGCCCGGACGCTGGGCATTCCCCTGCCGGTGGAACCGGATGGAGCCCGCCTCCCGTTCCCCCTGTTTGCCCCCCTGCCCTTTGTCTCCCGCATCCAACCGGGCAACCTCGAGGACCCACTGTTACGGCAGATCTGGCCTTCCTCCGACGAGCAAAAGCCGATGGCCGGCTACCGGTCAGACCCGCTCGATGAAAGCCAATACGCACTCTCCCCCGGTCTGCTGAAGAAGTACGGATCGAGAGCCCTGATGGTGATCAACGGGACCTGCGCCGTTCATTGCCGTTATTGCTTCCGACAGAACTTCCCGTATCAGGAATCACTACAATCGACGCAGCACTGGGACCAGGCCTTGGACCAGATCGAAGCGGATACGTCAATCGACGAGGTCATCCTGTCCGGAGGTGACCCACTGACCGTTGTGGATGAAACCCTGGCAGACCTGGTCCATCGACTGGAACAGATCGAACACTTGCGATCTTTGAGAATCCACACCAGGCTGCCGATCGTGATACCCCAGCGGGTCACCGCGCGGCTGGTCGAGATCCTCCAACCTTCACGCCTGGCTCCTGTCATGGTAGTCCACGCCAACCATCCCAACGAAATCGATGATACCGTAGTAACCCAGCTGCGCGTCCTCGCTCAAAGCCGGGTTACCCTGTTGAACCAATCGGTCCTGCTGCGCGGGGTCAATGACGAGTGGCCCGTGCTCGTTGAATTGAGCCGCCGACTGATCGATTGTGGTGTCTTACCTTATTACCTCCATCAACTCGACCCGGTAACCGGTAGCCAGAACTTCCACGTACCGATCGATCAGGGCCGGGAATTGGTCCGGCAAATGCGCAGCCAGCTGAGTGGGTACATGGTGCCCAGGTACGTTCAGGAGCAGCCTGGCCAGCCGTCCAAAACGGTGCTGGCCTGAGAACCCTGTCGCGCGGCTGGACCGCAACTCCGCTGCCTGTCAGAAAATCGCCTCAGGAGAACAGGTTGTCCAGGTACTCGATCGACTGGGCGCACTGCACCACCGGGTCGGTTTCACTGTCACGTTCAATCGTGATGTAGCCTTGGTAACGATTTTCTTCCAACCGTCCCAACAGCCCGGCCAAGTCGACCGACCCACGCCCCAGCTGGACCTCCAGGCCGCGCCCCAGCGAAAGATCGCGAACCCCATCCCGCGCCCTGAAATTCATGACATGGCTTCCCAGTCCCTGCAACGCCTGGTCAGCTGAATGACCTTGCATGGTGAACTCGGCCGGATCAAAATCGACACCCAACGCCATCGGTGGCAGATGGTCAATCAACCCTTTCAGTGTTTCCCCACTCTCCCCCGTTGTCCGCGCGGCCAACCACGCGCCCGATCGTTGGCTGTACAGACCGATCTCTGTCAAAGCCTGTAGCAAGGTCTGGCCCCGTGGGTCAGTCAAGTCGTCGGGAATCCAACCAATCCGGTTCGTCACCACCTTGGCCCCCAGTTGGTAGGCCATATCAATCGCCTGTTTGGTCGCGTTGATCCGGCGTTCGAGATCTTCCGGTTCGTCGTAACCGCGGCGTGTTGGAAAGTAGATCGCCGAGACCTGTAAATTGAGATCTGCCAACATCTTCTTCAGATGTCGGACGCCGGTTCGGCTCAGCTCGGTGGGCCGCAACTCGGTCCTGGCATTGATTTCCACGCCATCGGCGCCGATTTCCGAAGCCGTGGCCAGCGCTTTTTTCAATGGCTGCCGCAGGCTCTCCAGGCACAGCCCTTTTTTTAGCTTTAACATGTCATTCCCGGGATAGCGGACCCACTTTTCCAATCATCGTATGTTACATTTCTGGTTTGTTGAATGAGCCGAACCGTATCGGCTTGGTTTCACGCCTTTGCCGAACGAGATAGTTCGATGCCTTTGATCCAGGATATTTGCGATTTTCTTGACGACTTTGCTCCCACCGACCTGGCCGAGGACTGGGACAATGTTGGCTTGTTGGCGGGAGATTTTCAATCCACCGCCAATCGCTTGATGACCTGCCTGACCATCACGCCCGACAGTGCCAAGGAAGCGATCGACCGGGGTTGTGACCTGATTATCACGCACCACCCCCTCCCTTTTCAGCCCATCAAGAAAATTACGACCGACCAAACGTCCACGCGGATGCTATGGGACCTGATCCGGGCCGGGATCGCCATTTACAGCCCCCATACGGGATTCGATTCCGCCCCACACGGAATCAATCATTCACTGGCCACCCTGGCAGGCATCACCGACCCGCAGCCGATCGTACCCAGCGAGGATGGAGAAATCCAAACAGGCGCCGGCCGAATCGGTTTACTCGAACAACCGGTCCCCGTGGCCAAGTTGATCGATCACCTACGAGAATCCCTGGTAGCCGGACCTGTGGGACTAGTCGGTCAACTCGAGCAATCGGTCCAGAAGATCGCTTTTGCCTGTGGCAGTGGCGGTACGTTCCTGGCACCCGCCAGGGAGCTCGGATGCGAAGCCCTGGTGACTGGTGAGGCAAGTTTTCATACCTGTCTGGAAGCGGAGGCGACCGGCGTCCAATTGATCCTGCTGGGGCATTATGCCAGCGAGCGTTTCGCCCTGGAACAGTTGGCCGAAGAACTGGAACAAAAATTCCCGGGGACAGAAGTTTGGGCCAGCCAGGCAGAGTCCGATCCGATAAAAAGGGTCTAATCGGACAATTTTTCCCAGTCCGAACCGGCCGTTTGCCAGTTTGCGTTGACCCCACATCATACCGATCTAAAATGTGAGGAGCTCTTCCTTCGGCAGTTTGGATGTTTTGATGCGCGAAAATTATTTGACGGCTTTGCCGGTCTTCAACGAAGTGCTTTCCGTTGAACCGGTCCTCGATGAAGTCGTCCGGTTCAGCCCCCATGTCCTGGTGATCGACGATGGTTCGACCGATGGGACTTCAGAAAAACTTGCCGGGCGGGATGACATCCTGTTGGTCAGCCACGCCGTCAATCGCGGTTACGGCGCGGCCTTGGCGACGGCCTTTGACTACGCCATTGAGCACGACTACGAGTACCTGATAACGATTGACTGCGATGGGCAACATGAACCCCAACGGATCCAGCAGTTTGTCACAGCCTGCCAGAACACGGGTGCCGACATTGTCTCTGGCAGTCGCTACCTGAAGTCGTTCGAATCCGACACGCCGCCCCCAGAACAGCGGAGACAGATCAATCACGCGATCACCCAAACCTTGAACGAAAAACTGGGACTCGGTCTGACGGACGCATTTTGCGGTTTCAAAGCTTACCGTGTCAAATCTCTGCGCCGTCTCGATCTGCGGGAATCCGGGTACGCCATGCCCCTGGAGCTGTGGGTCCAGGCCGCCTGTCACAAACTGGCCGTGGTCGAAGTTGCGGTTCCCCTCATCTACCTGGATGAATCCCGTTCGTTCGGGGGAAAATTGGACGATGCCGAAATACGCATTGCCTACTACCAGGATGTATTGAACCGAAGTTTTGCCGCATTGCCCGAGGACTGTCCCAACATGGTAGGTGATCGAGTTGGATGATAATGCGACGATGATCGAATATCGACGCTTGCGGGCTCCGGGTGAGGATCAGCAGACGTTGATCGACCCTCCCTTGGGGCAAGCCTCCCAACGGATGGCCGAAAACCGCCAAGCCGCGCCCAGGCAATCCCTGTCGATTCATGGCAGGTCCCTGTTAGATCTGCAGGAACAGGGGCGGCACGAGCTGCTCCAGCTGGCCAGGGACTATACCCTGTCCTACCGGGATGTGGATCTGGAAACCGGTCCCACCTCACCGGTCATCCTGTCGGGACACCAACCGAACCTGTTTCATCCGGGCGTCTGGTTCAAGAACTTCGTCCTCTCCCGACTGGGCCAACAGCTGGCTGCCACACCCGTTAACCTGATCGTCGACAACGACATCGCCAAGGACCCTTCGATTCAGGCGCCGCGGGTCAACCAGACATCCGTTTCGCTTCAGGATGTTCCCCTCGACCGGCCGAGCCATCACATCCCTTACGAATGCCGCTCGATCACGGACCTGCCCTTTTTTCAGTCGTTTGACCAACGTACTACGCAGGCCATTTCCAGCCTGGTCGACGCTCCGCTAGTCCAGCGCCTGTGGCCCCTGGTTTGCCGGCAAATCCCCGCCAGTGGCAACAACCTGGGCCTGGCCATCTCGCAGGGCCGACATCAGCTGGAGCAACAGGCTGGGCTGAATACACTGGAGGTCCCCCTGAGTCAGATCGCCCAAACCAGGACGTTTGCTGAATTTGTACTGGAAATATTCCAGCGGATCGAAGAATTTCACGAGGCCTACAATCACTGCCTGCTGCAGTACCGGGCCGTCCATCGTATCCGCAGCAACGCTCACCCCGTCCCTCCGCTGCGGCAGGAAAACGGCTGGCTGGAGACCCCCCTCTGGATCTGGGAAGCCGATCGCCCGGTCCGCCGCCAACTGTACCTGCAAAAGTCAGGCAACTTGTTTCAACTAACGGACCGTTCCGGCTGGCAAATCAGCCTGGACCGTTCCGGCTTCATCGACCAGTTTTGCCAACTCGGTCAACACGGTGTGGCAATCCGGCCCCGAGCGCTGGTAACGACCATGTTCAGTCGGCTGGTCCTGAGCGATCTTTTCCTGCATGGAATCGGCGGTTCCAAGTACGATCAACTGACCGACGCGATCGTCAGTCGCTTCTTCCTGTACGAAATGCCCAGCTACATGACGTTGACTGCGACGGCCCTGTTGCCCTGTCGGGAAGAACAGGTCATGCCTGCCGATGTCGGCCGCTTGAATGTCCTGGCAAGAGAACTTCGGTTTCACCCGGAAGAATACGTCGACCAGACGCAGCCGCCCGTCGGCGAACTGGTTGCACTCAAACAACACTGGTTGAACCAGGTATTACCGAGGGGCCGACGTGCGGCGCGCCACCAACAGATCGAATATTGCAACCAGCAACTACGTCGCTACGCCTGCCCATCGGAACAGGAAATTGCCGAGGAACAAACGCAGCTCGCTTCTCGGGTTGAGCGGAACCGGCTCCTGCGTTCTCGGGAATACAGCTTCTGCCTGTTTCCGGAGTCGCTGCTGGAAGACCTCAGCAAACTCGCCCGCTGATCAAACGGCCAGGCAACCGTTCAGTGAACGCGCTGGCCCGGCACGGCACCGTCATCCAGGCCGAGCAGGAACACTTCGGCCCCACCCGTTCCGGAGGCACAAACCATGCCCTCGCTCAAACCGAATTTCATCTGCCGCGGCTTGAGGTTCGCAACCATGACCACCAAACGCCCAACCAGTTTTTCTGGCTCATAGGCCGCCTTGATTCCGGCAAAAACGGTGCGCGTCTCGTCGCCTCCCAGACTCAGCTTGAGTTTCAACAGCTTGCGAGCCTCAGGGACATGCTCCGCCTCGATCACACGGGCCACGCGCAAATCGACCTTCATGAAATCCTCAATGGTACATTCTTCAGCCAACGGCTCCGCGGCCAGCGCTTCCGGCCCATCGTGGAACTGTTCCTGTCCATCTTGTGAATCGCTATCCGAGAGTTCCTCTGTCTGTTCTGCTCGTGTCTCATCTACCATTTTGTCGATATCCTTTTGATCAATTCGTTTCATCATATGCTTGAACTTGGCGATACTCGTTCCCAGCAAGGGTGTCTTGGATTGATCCCAATGATCAATCGAATCACCAAGCAATTCGTTCGTTTTCGCGACCAGGTCCGGTAAAACGGGAGCCAGGTAAATCACCAACTGCCGGAACAGGTTGATCGCCACCGTGCAAACATCCTGTAATTCGCCTGATTTTTCCGGGTCTTTCTTAAGGTTCCACGGTTCGGCCTGCTCCACGAACGGGTTGGCTTCATCGGCCAAGGCCATGATCAAGCGCATCGCCCGGTTGTAGTCACAGCTCTCATACGCCTCCGCGATCGAATCACCCGCCTGAGCGGCCCGTTCGAACAACCCGCCATCCGGTGGGTAGACCGGGGACAGCCCAACGTCCTTGATAAATTTGGCACTTCGCGAGGCGAGGTTAACCACCTTATTGACCAGGTCGGAGTTGACCTTGCTGACAAATTCATCAAGGTTCAAGTCGATATCATCCAGTTTCGGTCCCAGCTTGGAAGCGTAAAAATACCTCAGGGCAGAAGGGTCCAAATGTCGGAAATACGTCTCCGCCTTGATAAACGTACCTTTGCTCTTTGACATCTTTTCACCATCCACCGTAAGGAACCCGTGAATGTGAACTTTTTCCGGCAACTGAAGCCCGGCCGTCTTGAGCATACCGGGCCAGAACAACGTATGAAAATACGTGATATCCTTGCCAATAAAATGGTGGATCTCACACTCTTCGCTGCGCCACCAGTCATCCAGCGACTCACCGTTGCGGTCACACCATTGTTGGGTCGAGGCGATATATCCGATCGGCGCGTCAAACCAGACATACCAGAAATTCCCCGGGCTATCCGGTATTTCAAAGCCAAAATAGGGTGCGGGTCGTGAAATGTCCCAGTCCCGTAAAGTCTTGATGCCATCGGGATCCTCGGTCGACCCCAGGAAATGGCCTTTCAGGTAATTGGCCACCTCAGCCTGCAGGTGTTGACCGTTCTGTGTCCATTCGCGCAGGAATGGATGCAACTGTTCCAGTTCAATGAACAGGTGTTCGGCAGTACGAACTTCGGGCGTCGAACCTGACAGCGTACTCACCGGATCTACCAGGTCGATCGGCGAATAAGTAATCCCACACTGGCTGCAATTGTCCCCCGGCTGGTCCGGGCTGCCACATTGCGGACAGGTCCCCCGAACAAACCGATCGGCCAGGAACGTCTGTTCAGCCACATCGTAAAGTTGTTCCACATCCTTGGTTTTCACCAGCCCGGCCGACTGAATCGACTCCCAGATCTGGCCACACAACTGCCGGTTCTCATCACTGTGGGTGCTGCCGTAATTGTCGAAACGGATCTGAAAATCAGCAAAATCCCGTTCATGTTCCTGCTGGGACTGGGCAATCACCTCTTCTTCGGTTCGCGATTCCTTCCTGGCCCGGATCATGATGGCCGTCCCATGGGTGTCGTCCGCACAGACATAAATACAGCGGTTTCCCCGCAATCGCTGAAAACGGACCCAGATATCCGTCTGGATATACTCGACCAGGTGACCCAGGTGGATGGGACCATTGGCATACGGCAATGCCGACGTGACCAATATCCTTCGTTCGCTCATAATGACGTCCATCTGACGGGGTGACCCGTCAACCCGTATAGGCAAAATCTCCGAACCCAGATTTTAGCCCAAATTCCTCCACCGCGTAGGGCAGGCGTTTTACAGGAAAACCAGATGAACGAAAATAAACCGACCGATCCTTACTCGATTACCGATGTCAGCCAGATCTTTTCTCCCGGCCTGCTGATTTTCCGTGATCTCCTGGAACAGAACCTGAGTGCCATGATCGAGATGGCAGGTGGCCCCGATCGACTTTGCCCACACTGCAAAACACATAAGACACGGGAAATCATCCGCATGGAGAAAGAACTGGGGATCCTGAGTCATAAATGCGCCACCATTGCCGAAGCAGAAATGTTGGCCAGCGAGGAAATCCCCGATATCCTGCTGGCCTATCAACTGGTAGGACCGAACCTGAACCGCATGGCTGAGCTGATCAGGAAATATCCACAGTCCCGCTTTACTTCGCTGGTCGACCATCCCCAAGCAGCCACCCAACTCGCGCAGGTGATGGAATCCAACGGGTCTGAAATGGGCGTTTTGATCGACCTCAACCCGGGCATGGACCGCACAGGGATTGACCTGGGGGCAGACGCCCTGGAACTCATGGAATTAGTGATGACACTGAAAGGACTCCGTCTGGAAGGACTTCACTGGTACGACGGCCAAAACCGGCAGCCCGACCTCCAGGAGCGACGGATCGCCGTCAACTCGGGCTGGGACCAGTTCATCCGCTTTCGCGATCAGGTCCTGCTGAGCGGAATCCCGATCCAGCGAATCGTCACAGCCGGGTCCGGGTCCTTCCCAATCCTGGCGGAAAAAGGAGAACCCGGCCTGCAACTCAGCCCCGGCACCACCGTCCTGTTCGATTCCGAGTTGGCCGAGATTTTCCCCGAACTCCCCTTTCAACCCGCCATGGCAATCCTGACCCGAGTCGTCTCCAACAACCGGCCACACCAGGTAACCCTCGATGTCGGACATAAATCGTGCGCCGCCGATCAACCCGCCGGTGATCGCTTGAGGTTTCCCCGCTTCCCCCTGGCAAAGGAGATCGGTCAAACCGAGGAACATCTCATCCTGATGGATCCCGGCGTCGACGACCTCAACTTGGGCGATCACCTGATCGCCATTCCACGCCATGCCTGCCCGACCATGGCCGTCCACAAGTTCGCACACGTCATTGCCGAGGGGGAGCGAGTCGATCAATGGGAGATTGCCGCCCGGGACCGGCAACTTACGTGCTAGGAGCAGCAACGGAAGTCAACGGTTTTAGCCGTTGAACCTGGAAGCGATCAGTGTAATATTCTGACCGCCAAAACCAAAACTGTTATTCAACGCGTACTGGACGTTCACATCGCGCGCTTCGTTTGGGATGTAATCCAGATCGCAAAGAGGATCCGGATTTTCATAATTGATCGTGGGTGGCACCACGCCATCGCGAATCGCCAGCAAGCAGACAATCAGCTCAGTAGCGCCCGCCGCTGCAATCAGGTGCCCCATCATGCTCTTGGTGCTGGAAATCGGAGTGTCCATGGCACGGTCGCCGAACACCTCACGGCACGCCTTTGTCTCAACCTTGTCATTTACGGTGGTGCTGGTACCGTGCGCGTTGACGTAATCCACCTGTTCCGGGTTCAACCCGGCATCCTGCAATGCCATTCTCATGCAACCAATCGCACCCCGACCCTCGGGGTGAATATCGGTAATACGATACGCGTCCGCGGTCGAGCCATAGCCAATGATCTCCCCCAGGATCGAAGCTCCCCGTTTCCGGGCAAACTCCAATTCCTCCAGGACCACCATGGCACCGCCTTCACCCAGCACAAACCCGTCCCGGAGTCGGTCGAAGGGGCGGGAGGCACCCGTCGGGTTATCGTTATTGGTCGACAAGGCCGTCAGCAGATTGAATCCGGTCACGCCAAACGGGTGAATCATGCTATGGGTTCCACCAGACAACATCACGTCCGCCTCGCCGCGGCGGATAATTTCGGTGGCCTCCCCGACCGCCTGACTACTGGCGGCACAAGCGGTCAGGCAATTCGCATTGGGTCCCTGAGCATTGAACAGGCTGGCGATATGGCCAACGGGCATGCTCGGTTCCTGCTCAAGTTCCAGAACCGGGTTGAGCTTATCCAAACCGGATTTGGTGAATTTGACGACGTCCAGATTTCCTTCGTCATCAATCGACTCGGCCATCATCTCAGCAAACGACATGAAGTCCTGCTTGCCCTCACCACTGCCCATGTAGACACCAAACCGCAACGGGTCCGAAATGGAATCGAGTACGCCCGATTGCTCCATCGCCTGCTTGGCGGCACCGGCGGCAAATTTCGTATGACGGCCGCGGAACTTCCAGATTTCCGGATCTTCACCCGTATCGCAGATATCCCAGTTTTTAATTTCTGCAGAGATTCGTGTGGGAAACTGACTGGCGTCAAAAATCGTTGTATAACCGACCCCGGATTGGCCCTCGCGAACGCCGGACCAAACCGTCTCTACATCGTTTCCCATCGGGTTGATCATTCCAACACCGGTGATGACAACGCGACGCCGACTATCATTTGCAATCATAACTGGCTCTCTCGTTTTCGGAAGCGAATTGGGCAGCCCAAGCAGGCAGGCCCAATGACTGGCTCGCATTTAGCCGACGGTTAATCCAGCCTGTTCTGCTTCCAGCATGAATTCCGGAATCTCAATTGGTGTTCCATCCTCGTACACGCCAACATTGAACAACTTCAACACCCGCAACATGCGGCAGAACCCGGCCGGCTCAAACAGCTGGACATTCTCAAAGCGTTCATCATTCAATATGGCAAACATGAGTTGCATTTCAGCCAAGACAAAATCTTCGCGGTGAACGGTACCTCGGATGACGGCACCATCGGCCGTATGTGTCTGCAGGTCGGCCCGCAACGTCAAAAGATCTCCCGGGACCGCCTCGGCATTCAACTTCAACTTCATGATTTTTGCCAAAACCATCCGCTGCTCAAAATCGCTGATCTGGCTGCACAAGATGCCGCCCGTTTGAGCCATCCCTTCGACAATCAGTGAAGATGGATAGGTCGGAATGCCGGGGACGTATTCATCCACAGCCTCTTCACTCAAACTGATTGACCGTACTGCCACAGCATATTGCTGGCTGACAAACTCGGTGAAACGGTCAATTAAAAACCAACGCATCGATTCTACCGTCAAAAAACAAAGAGCTGGTCTCTACTAAAAGGCCAGCCCATGAGAGACATCCCAAAAGTTATCTTGCACAATCCCAGCAAGCCGTGATCAAGCAACTTTCGTTGAAACGTAATTACAGAGATCCTGAACCGTTAGCAGGTTTCCAAAATCCTGAACAATCGGGTTTTCCTCGAATTTGGTAAGGTCCGCGAAGGGCATTCGCTCCTTCAAGACGGCAAGCCCCGCCTCCGTAACCCGTCCATCCTGAACATATTCTGCATTTGAAAGAACGTCTTCCGGGAACAACTCTTCACGTTCGATCTTGATGTCAAAAGCTTTTTCTACTTTGAAAATAATATCCAGAAAGTCGATTGATTCAGCACCAAGGTCACCCACCAAGGTCGCTTCGGGTGTGACTTCGTCATCATCGACCCCCAAAGCATCCATGAGAGCCTCTTTAACTTTTTCAAACACCTCTTCGTTACTGGGCATTTGTTTCATTCTCCTGGTTTTTTCAGTAAGGACATGGGGCCGTGTGGCCGCGTACTAGTCTGGTTATCTATACCCAAAACCATCCGCATCAGCTTGTTGACAGGGCCGGTTTTGAGGGGTTATTTGGGTTCATCGGGTCACAAAGTAACCGAAACATCTTCTTGTGCTCGGAACGGGTGAAGGTGTCCACGTAGTCATCCGCCAAACCACGTTCCTTTAAATTGTAGCTTTCCAGGACCATCCGGCCAACAACGGCTGTTTCGCCGTTAATCGAACCTGCAACCTGCAACGTTGTCAACGTTTCCTTGCGAGATTGAATCTTGCACCGAACGTCCAATTTGTCCCCTGGCTGCATAAATCCTTTGAATTTCATGCTTCTCGTTTCTCGCAAACCGACATACGAGTTCTCAAAATCATCCGAAACCCGGACCAGCCACATACTGGCCTGGTACAAAGCCTCCAGCATCAAAACACCAGGCATGACCGGAAACCGGGGAAAATGATCGGCCAGGTAACTCTCCGACAGTGCCAAGCAACGACAAGCCTCGATGGACTCGCCTTTCTCGAGCGTAAGGATTCGATCCAACTGTGTGAAACGCATTCACTTTCCGTCGTTAGGTAGTTCCCGGGATCGACGATCCGATTACCGCAAAGCCCGCAGGAAGTCGCCTTGTGTAAAAGTCGACAATATAGCAACTCGCCCAAACTGCCACAACAACAAAACCCCCATATCACCCCACAAAAACCGAGCTTTGAGCAGATTTTCCGCGCTTTGTCTTGCATTTACAAAGCCCCCGTTTCAGCCGTTTCAAGGGCATCCTCAGACGGCCTTCCGACAGAAATCTCGGACCGTGCCCAATCCTGGGGGTCGTTTGTCATGAAGCCCGATGCTTGGTAAATTTTGTTCATGCGCCGAGGAATTGCAGTATCCCCGGGCGTCGCAATCGGGACCGCCTATGTGATCCACGAAATATTCGTGAATCCCGACACCAAGCGCCTCAAGGATACGGAAATCACCGCCGAGTTGGCAAACTATGAAACGGCCCGAGACAAGGCAGGTGCCGACCTGCGCGCTCTGGAACGAAAGGTCGACGCGCAGGTAGGACACGAGGAAGCGGCCATTTTTGCCGTCCACCGCTCGATCCTGAGAGACGTCGCCTTCACCAACAAGATCCGGGGTTGGATCGTCGATGATCGAATGACGGCAGCCGCCGCCCTGCACCGCCTGCTGGGAGAATACACGACCCTTTTCTCCAAAACCAATGATGATTACCTGAAGGAACGATTGAATGACGTTCGTGATGTCGTGATCCGTTTGAGCAGTCACCTGTCCGACCAACTGAAGCCCTTTGGGGACGAAGAACTGGAAGGGCCTGTGATCGTTGTCACCAACGATCTGCTGCCAAGTCAGGCGGTGGTGCTGGGCGACCTCGATGTCCGGGGCATCGTCACCCAGGCCGGCAGTGAAACCAGCCACGCAGCCATCATCGCGCGCAGCCGCGGCATCCCCGCCGTATCGGGAATCAGGGGTGTTCTCAAACGAATCAAAAATGGTGATACGGTGGTGGTCGATGGCCGTGATGGTCACGTCGAGGTCAACCCAAACCCCGAGTCATTGTCAGCTTTTCGAAAACTGGAACGGGAGTTCTTCGATCTCAAGGACCACCTGGCCGAAAACCGCGATCAACGGGCCGAAACAGAAGACCATACCTCGCTACGGCTGGAGGCAAATATCAATGGTTTGCCCGACGCCATTGCATCCTCGGCAATGGGAGCCTCAGGCGTTGGTCTTTATCGGACCGAATACCTCTACCTGACCCATCCCGATGTTCCCGACGAAGATGAACAATACGAGGTGTACAAAGAAATCGTTGCCAACAGCCCCAACCACAATGTGACGATCCGGACTCTCGACATTGGCGGTGACAAAACGGTTGCCTACCTGGGGCATGATCATCAGGAAGCGAACCCTTTCATGGGCTGGAGAAGCATTCGCCTCTCCTTTGAACACCCCGATTTTTTCAACACCCAAATCCGGGCGATCGTTCGCGCTGCCAGCGACTTTCCTGAGGGAACCGTCCGGCTGATGTTCCCCATGGTCACCACCGTGGAAGAGATACGCCGTCTGCGCAACATGGTCCGCAGGGCTTACAAGACACTTGTCGGTCGAGGATTACCAGCCAAAGAGCTGCCGATCGGCATGATGTTGGAAGTCCCGGCCGCAGCCGTGTCGATTGGGACGATGCTGGACCTCGTTGATTTTGTTTCCATCGGCTCCAACGACCTGATTCAGTACCTGATGGCAGCCGACCGCGACAACCCGAAGGTCAGCCATCTTTGCCAACCCCTGGCACCCGCCGTTTTGCATGTTCTCAAGAACGTGATTACCGCCTGCAACCAGGCCAACAAACCGGTGACGGTATGCGGTGAGATGGCTGGGAAACCGAAAGCGTTTGTCCTGCTACTGGGCATGGGACTGCGACGATTCAGCATGAGCCCCGCTTTCATCCCCTCCATCAAACAATTGGCAAGCCAGATTAGCGTCGCCGAAGCGGAACAGATTGTCGACTCGGTCATGAAGCTGAAGACCATCTCCCAGGTGAAAAAATTCATGACACGCCAAATTGAACAGATCGCTCCCAACCTGACGATCCTGGATACTCCCAGTTAAAACCACTTGGCAGGAAAGCGTGGCCTTCACTCCGCACCTGTCGATCTTCTGGCATTGGCTCCAACAGGACTGCTAACCATGCACGACATTCGAGGCTACATTTTCGATTGCGATGGTACTTTGACGGACTCAATGCCACTGCACTATGTCGCCTGGCACAAAACCATGGAAAGACACGGAATCCGGTTTTCCGAAGACCGATTCTATGAGCTGGCCGGCGTGCCGACTGATAAAATCATCCAGCTGTTGGCGACCGAGCAATCCGTCCAGGTCGACCCGGAATTGGCAAGCCTGGAAAAGGAACAAGCTTTCCTCGAATCGATCGACCAATTGGTCCCCATCGAACCGGTTGTGGCCAAGGTCAAATCGGTGATGAAGCATTGCCCAATCGGGGTCGCCAGCGGTGGCACCCGGGATGCCGTGCTCGCACAACTCCGCCAAATCGAATTACACGACACGTTCCCCGTCATCGTGACAGCGGAAGACACGGAACGACACAAACCGGAACCGGACGTCTTCCTCAAGGCCGCCAGGTTGATGCAGATCGAGCCTGGCTTCTGCTGCGTCTACGAGGATTCCGACTTGGGAATTCAGGCCGCGCAGGCGGCCGGGATGCACTGGGTTGATGTTCGAACGTTTCACTCACCTCGCCGAATCACCTGAATCAGGATGATCGTTGAGCCAGCGAAGGTGAGTTGGACGCGCCGCGATCTCACGCTTTATGCGAATCGATCAACTCCTGCAGCTTGCTCTTGGGCGTTACACCCTGAACCCGCTCGACCACTTCCCCACCTTTGAACAGCAGGATAGTCGGAATGGTGTTGATCCCATACTTCAAGGCGATCCCTTCACCTTCGTCCACGTTGAGTTTACCAACTGTCACATCCGAGTTCTCAGTAGCCAGTTCCTCAATGATAGGAGCAATCTGACGGCAGGGGCCACACCACGGCGCCCAGAAATCAACCACGACGGGATGGTCTGATTGAAGAACTTCTGTTTCAAAATTATCAGCAGTGAATTCAGTTGCCATGCGGGCACTCCGTTGAAATGCAATTTTTATAATACCATCATAAGTTTGTGGTGACAGAATTTTAACCCGTATCAAAACAGGGTCAATGAATCGAAAAACCTATTAAAAATCCGTTGGGAAGGCACCGCTCAGCTCCGCCAGCCGAATTTCACAGCCCCTATCCCGGCTCCCGAAGCGTTTCAGGAACTACATCGAGGAACTACATCGCAAAAGCTGCTGCCACTTCCGGCGGAGCCGGTTCGTATTCCAGCGGCTCCATGGAACTTCCCGCTCGGCCCTGGCTCAGGCTCCGCATCGCGTTGGAATATCCAAACAGCTCACCCAGCGGTGCGTTCGCCTCGATAAAGGTCATCCCATTTCGATGGTCGGTGTTGACGATCCTCGCCCGACGCTGCATCAAATCACTGACAAAATCACCGTGGTAGTCATCGGGAGTCGTGATATTCAGTTTCATGATCGGCTCCAGCAAAAGCGGACCGGCCTGTTTCAAGGCCTCTTCAAACGCTTCGCCTGCGGCGATGCTGAAAGCCATTTCTGACGACTCCTCCGTGACCTCGGCGTCCAACAGGCTAACCCGTATCTTGGTCAGCGGAAAACTGCCAATCACGCCCCCGCCTTCACCCCGGGCAACAATCTCTTCCTTGACCGCTTCCATCAATTCTCCCGAAAGTTTACCGGCGACCCCAGCCGTGCGAACACTCACTCCCGCTTCCACATTTTCGTCCGGTTCCATACGTATCTTGAGCTTGGCAAACAGCTGTTGGCCGTTGACAAGGCGGTGGCACTCACCCGTGACCTCCACCGCAGCACTGATCGTCTCGCGGTAGGAAACTCTCGGCTTATGAACCTTGACGTTCAGGTTGAAATCCCTCAAAAGGCGGTTCTTGATAACTTCCAGATGCAACTCACCCATGCCGGCAATCAACGTTTGGCCCGTATCCTCGTTTTCGACCGCCTTAAACGTCGGGTCCTGTCGGCGGAGAAGCACCAGTGTATCGGCCAGCTTGGACCGTTCTCCCGTACTCTCGGGCTCGATCGCCATTTCGATCACTGTATTGGGAAACTCGATCGACTCGAGCTGAATCAATGATTTTTGATCACACAACGTGTCACCCGTCACAGCGTTCCTCGGGCCGATCACGCCAACAATATCGCCAGCGGTCACGGATTCGACCTGGGTCTCTTTTTTGGTCGCATGGATTTGCCAGAGTTGGGCCACGTTCTCTTTTTTCCCCTGGCCGGGACAGGCAACCCTCGAATTGGACTTCAGTTCGCCCGAGTAGACCCGAACCCAATAAAAATCGCCTGTCTTGGCTGGCAGTATCTTGAATACAAGCCCGCAAAACGGCTCCTTAATGTCCGGCTTCCGCGCCTCGGGCTGATCCGGCTTTTGTGGGTTGACCCCTTCGACCGGGGGCCGATCAAGCGGGCTGGGCAGATAATCCCTGACACAATCCAACACTCCCTGCACGCCCACACCATGGAGTGCACTACCACAGACAACCGGCTGGATCATCCGTTGCAAGGTCGCTTCACGGATGACCTTTCCGATCAAACTGCTGGGGATCGGTTCATCGGCAAACGCCTTTTCCATCATCTCATCACTGAACTCGTACAACACTTCCAGCAACTCGGTCCTAGCCACCTCGGCCTCCACCTGGAGGTCATCCGGAATTTCCGATGTTTGCATCGTTTTGCCTTCATCGGAAAACGTAACCAACTTCATGTCGATCAAGTCGATGATGCCACGAAAACAGTTGTCGATGTGGGCAGGTCCCTGGCCCACAGGTATTTGAATGGGGACCGGCCGGCCGTTGAGCCTTGATTCAATATCGCTAACCACCCGCTCAAATTCGGCACCTTCCCGATCCATCTTGTTGATAAATGCAACCCGTGGGACATGGTACCGGTCGGCCTGTCGCCAAACCGTTTCACTTTGCGCCTCAACTCCCTCACGGGCGCTGAACACAACCACCGCACCATCGAGTACCCGCAGGCTCCGTTCTACTTCGGCCGTGAAATCAACGTGCCCGGGTGTATCGATCAGGTTGATATAGACATCGTCCCATTCAAACGTGGCGCAGGCGGAGTAGATCGTAATGCCACGATTCTGTTCTTCCTCATCGCTATCGGTCGTGGTCGTCCCACTATCGACTTTCCCAACACGATGCTTCGCTCCACTGAGGAACAGCATGCGCTCGGTGACTGTGGTTTTCCCCGCATCGATATGAGCGATGATGCCAATATTTCTAAGTTTTTCGAGCTTGCGTGACATTGACCGTTGGCTCTTCAGGCCCCGTTCCATCAGTGGGTTGGCCGCCGGCTGGTCGGCCATGAAAAAATTTAGCATTCCCAGTATATCTTGGTCGCGTCTTTATTTGGATACGTCGACACCACGATTTCATGACAACCACCCAAGGCAATGAGCCAACCGGCAGACTGACTGGGTAGCGGACGAATCCATCCGTTTAGGTCAGCCAGGCTCCGAAGCAGCAGGCGCACAAAAAAACCGCTCGCTATCCGAGCGGTCATTGAGTTGTCTCAGTGCGCCTACCAGGCAAAATGGGCGAAGGCCTTGTTGGCTTCTGCCATGCGGTGGGTATTATCCCGCTTGGTCATCGCCGCCCCCTCACGGTTAAACGCGGCGCAAATTTCATCGGCCAATTTGAGGTGCGTCGGCCGGCCTTTCTTGTCACGGATCGCATTGAGCAACCATCGGATGGCCAATGACTGTTGTCGCTGTCGACTGACCTGCATCGGGACCTGGTACGAAGCACCCCCCACTCGTTTCGAGCGAACTTCAATCTGGGGCTTCACGTTTTCAATCGCCTGGTTAAAAACCTCGATCGACTCCTGATCAGGAAGGCGTCGCTTGATTTCGTCCAAGGCGTCGTAAAAGACGGCCTGGGCAATCGTTTTTTTGCCATCCCACATCAAGCAATTAATAAACTTGGATGCCAACTCGGAATCGAATTTCGGATCCGGCTTGAGTTGTGTTCGACTGGAAGTTATGCGACCCATGATTTACGTCTATCTGTTGCCTACGAGTTATTTCTGTTTCTTGGCGCCGTAGCGACTGCGTGATTGTTTTCGATTCTCGACGCCCAGCGTATCCTGAGCTCCTCGAACCACCTGGTAGCGCACCCCGGGCAAATCCCGCACTCGGCCGCCACGTACCAGAACAATCGAGTGTTCCTGAAGATTGTGTCCTTCACCCGGGATGTAAACCGTTACTTCTTTACCGTTGGAAAGTCGAACCCGGGTAATTTTTCGCAGGGCTGAATTTGGCTTTTTGGGCGTCATCGTTCGTACTTGTAAACAAACGCCCTGTTTCTGGGGACAGCGATCCAAGACGGGAGCCTTGGTAAACTTCCGCTTCTGTTTACGTCGTTTTCGTACTAACTGATTAATGGTTGGCATTCAGGTTTGCCTTGAAAAAGCCTTCTTTTCAACACTCAACGGGAACCCGTAAGGCTACCCGTTTTCCACATAACGTCAAGCTCTAATTGCCGATTTGCACCCTCCAGGCCTGGAAAACGGGCCCGCCGCCGCACCGGCCCATCAAGCCCTATTGCCCGCCATCGAGCTCTTCCTGCCAGGCGCGTAACTCTTCCCACCGCCCCTCGGCCGCCATCTGGGCCTGATTCGGCCAAGTCGTCGGGTCGTGAGCCGAATATTGGTTCCCGGCAGCTACGAGCAACTCGGCGACCTGCTGGGAAGTGACACCGGCAAGATGGACGTAACTTGTTATTCCTGCAGCATTTAGGATCTCTTCTATTTTTGGCCCGATCCCTTCGATCAACTTCAGGTCATCCGCCGCATGGGTCGACTGGCCCCGATCCTGTTGACCCTGCCAGGCCAGCAGGTCATCCCATTGGCCGGCAGCTGCCATTTGGGCCTGTCCCGGCCAAGTGGACGAGTCATGGGCAGCCGAATCGCCTCCCAACAGCAAATTGATCTGTTCGGCACTCATCGCGGCGAGATCGGCATACGTCCCGATGCCACTGGCCACCAGGACCTGGGCAACTTCAGGACCGATACCGTTGATACGTGTCAGGTCATCCGGCGTAGCTGGTGCTGAAGGCGCGACTTCAACTTCGACTGCGACTTCCCCACCTCCGGACAACTGGGACTGCCAGGCACGCAACCCCTCCCAGTCTCCCGAAGCGGCAAGCTGAGCCTGGTCGGACCAGGTGGTCGGATCGCAAGAGGCGAACTGGGGGCCCAGCATTTCCCGGATCTGGTCCGGCGTACGACTTGCCAGGTCGGAATAGGTGGTGATGCCGAAGGCATTCAACATCTCTGCCACGTCAGGGCCGATGCCCACGATTTGGGTTAAATCATTTGGACCTGTCTCCAGGGCCGACTCAGTCACCGGCATCTCGATCGTCGCCGCCCCGGTCAAACTGTCACCGCTTACCACCGAAGGATCATCAAAGGTCCCGGTCATCACATCCAGTCCCACTTGAGGCGTGTCCCCGGAAGCCGGGACTGCCGACGAACCTGGCTCCAACAGCGGGAACGTCTCCTCCAGTGATTGAATCGGGGCAGCGGCCATCGACCGCAGCGCTTCCAGGTTGTACTGGACATCCGAATCCTGGAAAGTACGGAACCCGGTACCGGCTGGGATCAAGTGGCCCAGGATGACGTTCTCCTTCAATCCGACCAGATTGTCAATCTTCCCGGACAGGGCCGCCTCGGTCAAAACCTTGGTCGTTTCCTGGAAACTGGCAGCCGAAATGAAGCTGGAACTCTGTACCGATGCCTTGGTAATCCCAAGCAACTGGGTACTGGCAGTGGCCGAAGCCGGTTTCTTGCCCTTGGCAGGCTTGCCACCCAACGCTTCAATCTTCGAGTTGGTGTCCTCGACAATGACTTTCTTGACAATTTGTCCCTTGCTAAAGTCACTGTCACCCGGATCCGAAATCTTGAGCGACCGGGCAAGCTCTTCATTGACCAGGTTGAAATCAAAGCGATCGCAGACCAACCCGGGCAACAGGCTGGTATCGCCGGTCGTTTCGATCTTCACCTTGCGGAGCATTCGGGCCACGATGATCTCGATATGCTTGTCGTTGATTTCGACCCGTTGGCTTCGATAAACGCTCTGGATTTCATGGGTCAGGTATTGCTGAACGGCCTCTTCACCGGAGACGTGCAGAATATCGTGGGGCACCAACGGCCCATCAATCAATTGTTGACCTGCTTTTACGAAATCACCCGTATGGACGCGGAATCGTTTTCCGGGTGGTACGAGGTGTTCAACCTCGATACCCGCTTCGTTACGGACGATGATCATCCGTTTACCACGTTTCTTCTCGGCCAAAATCTCAACCACACCATCGATCTCGGACAGGACGGCCGGGTCTTTCGGTTTACGGGCTTCAAAGATCTCTGTCACTCGCGGCAAACCACCGGTGATATCAGATACGCCAGAGGACTCGCGCGGTGTTTCGGCAACGGCCGAACCGGCCGAGATCGTATCGCCCTCGTCGACCATGACGTTCGCCCGCTCGGGCAAATAGTAGACATCCAACGGCTTGCCGTCGGTATCTTCGATCACGATCTGGGGATGCATGTCCCCCTTGAAATCGATAATGGTCCGCCGGACGGTTCCACTACTGTCTTTTTCCGACTGGACCGTTTCCCCTTCGACAATATCTTCGAACCGTACACGGCCACCGACTTCGGCCAATACGGGAACCGCGTGCGGGTTCCATTGGCACAACACCTGGCCGGCTTTGACGGTCGAGTCATCCTCAACTTTCAGGACCGCACCTGCGGGAACCGTATGATTCTCCAGTTCACGTCCCCGCGGATCGAGAATGGCAATTTCACCATTTCGGTTCAAAACAACTGTGTCGCCGCTGGAGTTGGTAACGTACCGCATACGAGTCAGTTTGACCGTACCAGCCTTCTTGCACTTCCGTTCATTTTCCTCGGTTTGTGTATTGGCCACACCACCAATGTGGAACGTCCGCATGGTCAACTGGGTCCCCGGCTCACCAATACTCTGGGCCGCGATGATACCAACCGCCATTCCCTCTTCGACTTCGGCACCGGTCGACATATCCATCCCGTAACATTTACGGCAGACACCCAGAGACGCCTCGCAGGTCATCGGGCTGCGAACCTGGATCTTCTCGAGACCCATCTGTTCGATCTTCCTGGCAATTTCCGGGGTGATCATCTGGTTCTCTTGGACAATCACCTCGTCCGTGACCGGATTGACGATATTCTGACGAGAAACCCGTCCATTAATGGCCGTTGCTAACCGCACCTCGACCTGCTCACCCCGGTAAATAACACCCTTGGTGATCCCCTGGGTCGTCTCGCAGTCGTCCATCGTGATCACGACGTTCTGGGCCACATCCGCCAGCTTACGGGTCAAGTAACCAGAGTCGGCCGTCTTCAACGCGGTATCGGCCAATCCTTTTCGGGCACCGTGGGTCGAACTGAAATACTCCAGCACGGAAAGGCCTTCCCGGAAGTTGGCCTTAATCGGCGTCTCAATGATCTCGCCGGTCGGCTTGGCCATCAAACCCCGCATACCGGCCAATTGTCGAATCTGCTCGACACCACCACGGGCACCTGAATGAGCCATCAGGTAAACCGGGTTGACGTAGCCCATGCCACCCCGGTCGTCAACTTCCATGGCCGACATCATTTCCTTGGTAATGCTCTCACGAGCGTGTGTCCAAGTATCGAGCACTTTGTTGTAGCGCTCTTTTTCCGTAATCACACCCCGTTCATAGTGTTTACGGTACTTCAACACCTCTTTCTCCGCCTCGGCAACAATCTTTTCTTTGCTATCGGGGGTCACCAGATCATCGGTCGCAAACGAAAGACCACTGCGAGTACTCTCGCGGAAACCAAGCTGGTTCATGTCGTCCAACAGGTTGATCGTCGCGCGGCGACCGAGTCCCTGGTAACAGTCGGAAATCACGGTAGCGAGATCACCACTACGCATTCCATAGTTGTAGAAATCCATCCCTTCAGGCAACATCATGTTGAACAGGACACGACCGTACGAAGTCTCGATAATCTGACCGGGCAACCGCTCTTCCTCGCCGGTGCGGACAAATTGCGATTCCGGTAACCGCACCTTGATCCTGGCATGCATCGTGATGATGCCCTGGGAAAAGGCCGAGTCGGCTTCGTCCAGCGAGCTGAAGACCATACCCTCACCAAGCTGGTTGGGCAGCATCAGGGTTATGTAATAACAACCCATCACCGTATCCTGAGAAGGACTCATGATCGGCTTACCGTTGGAAGGTGCAAAGATGTTGTTGGTAGACAACATCAAGGTGTGCGCCTCAACTTGGGCCTCGATCGACAGCGGCAGGTGGACAGCCATCTGGTCACCATCGAAGTCGGCGTTGAATCCTTTGCAAACCAACGGGTGCAAATGGATCGCATTCCCTTCGACCAGGGTCGGCTCAAAGGCCTGGATCCCCATCCGGTGCAGGGTGGGTGCCCGGTTCAGCAGAACCGGATGATTTTTGATGACAAACTCGAGGATATCCCAAACCTCTTCATCTTTGCGCTCAAGCATCTTCTTGGCGCTCTTGATCGTATCGGCGTGCCCCAGTTCCTTGAGCTTGCGAATGATGAAGGGCTGATAGAGTTCCAGGGCAATCTTCTTTGGCAAGCCGCATTGGTGCAATTTGAGCCTTGGACCGACGACAATCACACTCCTGGCCGAATAGTCCACCCGTTTGCCCAACAGATTTTCACGGAACCTTCCCTGCTTACCCTTGATCATGTCGGTCAAGGATTTGAGGGGCCGGTTGCTGCTGCCCAAAACAGGTCGCTTGCAACGATTATTGTCAAACAGAGCGTCGACCGATTGCTGCAACATCCGTTTTTCGTTGCGGATAATCACTTCGGGTGCGTTCAGGTCAACCAGTTTCCGCAACCGGTTATTCCGGTTGATAATCCGACGGTAGAGGTCATTCAAGTCACTGGTGGCAAAATTGCCGGAATCCAACAAAACCAGAGGCCGCAGGTCGGGTGGAATGACCGGAATGACATCGAGGACCATCCACTCGGGCTTGTTGTCACTGTCACGGATCGCCTCCACGATCTTCAGGCGATTGGTCAGGTCCTTCCTTTTCTGCTTGGAACCGGTTTCTGCCAATTCGACACGCAATTGTCCGGAAAGCTCGACCAGGTCCAAATCGGATAACAATGACCGCACGGCCTCAGCGCCCATGCCGGCCTTGAAGGAATCCGCACCAAACTGCGCCTTGGCGGCTCGGTACTCTTCCTCGGTCAACAACTGCTGTTTTTCGAGTTCGGTCGTGCCGGGATCGGTGACGACGTAATCCTGAAAATAAATCACCTTTTCGAGACTGCTGGTCTTCATCGCCAACAGGTTCCCCAAACGACTCGGCATCGCTTTGAAGAACCAGATATGGACAACCGGTGCGGCCAGTTCGATATGCCCCATCCGCTTGCGACGAACCCTGGAATGGGTCACTTTGACGCCACAACGGTCACAGATCATCCCTTTGTATTTCATGCCTCGGTATTTACCGCAGGCACATTCCCAGTCTTTTTCCGGACCAAAAATACGCTCACAAAACAAACCGTCCTTTTCAGGCCGGTAGGTTCGGTAGTTGATGGTTTCCGGTTTCTTGACTTCTCCCATCGACCAGCTGCGAATGTCATGGGGTCGCGCCAAACTGATTTTTACCGAAGCGTAATCATTAACTCGTTCGTATGAGGTGTCGGCAATTGCCATGTTCACCTGCTCCTTTTATGGACACTGCGGGAATTGTCTCGAAACGGTCAGTTGTTGGGTTCGTACATGGGTGATTCACGGTTGGCAGCGAGTGGACCCAGTCACCCGCTACCCGCCAAAGCGGTCTAACCGCGCCGTTTTTCCAGGTGCATATTGAGTCCCAAACCACGAATTTCGTTGGTCAAGACATCAAAACTGGCAGGCGTTCCAGCCTCCAGCGTGTTCTCGCCCTTGACCATCGATTCATAAATCTTGGTCCGCCCTTCCACGTCATCACTTTTGACGGTCAGCAACTCCTGGAGAATGTAAGCAGCTCCGTACGCCTCGAGCGCCCAGACTTCCATCTCTCCAAAACGTTGGCCACCAAATCGCGCCTTGCCACCCAAAGGTTGTTGGGTAATCAAGGAGTAAGGACCCGTACTACGGGCATGAACCTTGTCATCCACCAAGTGATGCAGTTTCAGCATATAGATGTAGCCGACGGTCGTTTCCTGACCCAGTCGCTCACCGGTTCGCCCGTCGTAAAGGTACGATTTACCATGGCGGGGCAACCCGGCTTCTTCCAGGCAATCATTGATCTTCTCTTCCGTGGCTCCGTCGAACACGGGCGTAATCGCCTGAAAGCCGAGCTTGGACCCGGCCCAACCGAGATGGGTTTCCAGAATCTGGCCCACGTTCATCCGGCTCGGAACGCCAAGCGGGTTGAGCAGGATCTGCAGCGGGGTTCCATCCTCCAGGAAGGGCATGTCCTCGACCGGTAAAATCTTGGCAATCACACCTTTGTTACCGTGACGACCGGCCATCTTGTCACCGACCGATATCACCCGTTTGGTGGCGATATAGACCTTGACCATCTGCAGGACACCACTCCGCAACTCGTCGCCACGCTTCATGCTGTTGACGATTCGATCACGAACATCAATCGCCGCCTCGACGGCTGGCCACTGTTCCTGGTAGATTCGCTCGACCTGGGCCAAGCGGTCTGCGCTGCGCATCCCCGAGGTAATCGTTGAAAGCCGGAAATTGACAGCTTTCTCGGCAATGAACTTCGGATTCTGATCCCGCGTCAGCGGCGTTTCGTCTTCATCGGTCAAGGTCTTACCTGTCACCTTTTCCATCGAAGAAATCAGGTCGGTGAAGACAGCTGCCACCGCTTCGTTACCTTCGGTTTCCGCCGCTTTCAGGTCCTTTTCAAAGACTTTTCGCTCTTCTTCGGCAAGGCTCATGCGGCGAGAAAATCGCTGCGCGTCAATCACGATTCCCTCGATCCCGGAGGGGACTTCAAGCGAATCATTTTTCACGTCCTCGCCGGCGCGACCGAAAATGGCATGCAAGAGTTTTTCTTCCGGTGTCAATTCGGTCTTCGACTTGGGAGAGACCTTACCGACGAGAATGTCACCCGGCCGGACGTAGGTACCGACTTGCACGATCCCGTTGTCGTCAAGATTCTTGAGGGCCTTTTCACTGACGTTGGGAATGTCACGGGTGAATTCCTCACGGCCCAGTTTCGTCTCTCGTATCTCCACATCGAATTCCTCGATATGAATCGACGTGTACGTATCATTCTGGACCAGTTCCTGGCTGATAATGATGGCGTCTTCGTAGTTATAGCCGTCAAACGACATGAACCCGACCAGGACGTTCCGCCCCAGCGCCAGTTCACCCTGGTAAGTGGCCGCCCCATCGGCGATCACTTCACCCTTCTCGACCCGTTGACCGGGCGTCACCAATGGCTTCTGGTTCAAACAGGTCCTCTCGTTGAGGCCCACATATTTTTTCAACGGGTACGTATCCGGGCCCACTTCGATTCGGGTCGAATCGACATAGGTCACTTTCCCAGCCTTGGCGGCCTTGATCACCATGCTTGAGTTCTCGGCAACAATCCGCTCCATGCCGGTGCCCACGATCGGTGGTTCGGCCACCAGCAGGGGAACGGCCTGGCGCTGCATGTTGGAACCCATCAAGGCACGGTTTGCGTCATCATGCTCGAGGAAGGGAATCAAACCGGCAGAAACACCTACCATCTGGGATGGTGCAATATCGATGTACTGGACCATCTCCGGGGAGGCCAAATCGAAGTCCGCTCGGTAACGGGCGATAATATTCCCACCCAGCTGCTTCGACCCGACGATGACCCCGTCTTCCACGGAAGTATCGGCCGGTGCCACATAGGCCTCCGATTCCTCATCAGCCCGGAGCCAGACAATATTCTCGGTAATCTTCCCTTTCTTGACTTCGGCATACGGCGTCACCAGGAAACCGTAATCATCCACACTGGCGAAAATGGCCAAGCTGGAAATGAGACCAATGTTGGTCCCTTCCGGCGTCTCAATTGGGCAGATCCTCCCGTAGTGGGAAATATGCACATCCCGCACCTCAAAGCCGGCCCGTTTACGGTTCAAACCGCCAGGCCCCAACGCCGACAACCGCCGCTCATGGGTCAACTGGCTCAACGGGTTGGTCTGGTCCACAACCTGGGACAATTCACCTCGGCCAAAAAAGTACTCGATCGCCGCAGAGATACTCTTGGGATTCACCAGGCTACGAGGCGTCATGTCTTCCTGGTCCTTGAGGCTCATCCGTTCCTGAACGGTCCGGCGAAGCTTAAGGAAACCTTTCCGCAACTCATCACTCGCCAACTCGTCGATCGTGCGAAGACGCCGGTTACCCAGGTGGTCAATGTCATCGATCATTGCCTCACCGCCCGGCGCTGACAGCTCAAGCAGGTACTGGATCGAGGCCAGGATGTCCGCCGGACGCAGCGTCATCTCCTTTTCGGAAACCCCGAGGTCCAGTTTCCGGTTGATACGGAAACGGCCCACCTTGCCAAGGCGGTAACGGTTCTCATCGTAGAACTTCTCAGCAAAGAGCGCCCGAGCCTTTTCCAGAGCGGGCGGATTTCCTGGTCGCAGGCGTTGGTAGATACGCAGCAGCGCTTCTTCATGGCTCGAGGTGGTGTCATCGGCCAACGCGTTAAAAATAATCTGCGTCCTTGGCGCCGGCATCACCTCACACGTCTTCACGTTGGCAGTACAGATCGTTTCGGCCGCATCTTTCGAAATCTTGCAGCCGGCCTCGACAATAATTTCGCCGGCCCGCTCACTGGTACCTGGATAAACGATGTCATCGACCGCAATCTTGCCTTCCAGCTTGGAAGCACTTCGCCCATCGACCACTTTGACTTTGGCGGTGTCATAAAATGCCCGCAAAATCTGTGAGTCTTCCCCATATTTGGGATCCATTGCCCGCAGCAATGTGATTGCAGAGAATTTCCCGCTCTGGTCAATCCGGACCGTCATCGAGTCCTTCTTCGTAACATTCAGTTCGATCCAACTTCCCCGCTCGGGAATGACCCGACAACTGGCCAGTTTTCGATCGGAAGTGGTGTCATTCTCCAAGACAAAATCGATACCGGGACTACGGTGCAATTGGCTGACAACCACCCGCTCGGCACCGTTGATGATGAACTCGCCACCACCCAGCATGATCGGGATGTCGCCCAAAAACACCTCTTCTTCAATCGGCTCGTCCTTCACCAGGCGCAACCAGACACGAAAAGGCTGCCCATAGGTCAAACGGAGCTGCCGGCATTCCTCCGGGGTATACCGCGGCTTGCCAAGGTCGTAATGCAGGTATTCCAGACGAAGCTGCTTGTCGTAGCTTTCAATCGGGAAAATCTCTTTCAGAACACCTTCAATGCCCTGATCTTTCCGTTTTTCCATATCCAGCCCGGATTGCAGGAAATTCCCATAGCTCACCGTCTGGATTGTGGTTAGGTCAGGAGGCAGCTCATAATTGCGGCCGCTACCAAATTTTCGAACACTTTTCGGTTGTAATCGTCGCTCAACAGGGGTTGCCATACGCGCAGAATCTCCAATCAAAAATTGAAACCGAGGTGTTTCAACCCTGGGTCTTTAGTTTTCTTCCGAGGCGAGACGTTCCAAGTTTGTCCAATCCGGTGAAAGGCATCGACCTCCCCACACCCGACCTGCGAGGCGCCGATCTCCTGACAAGCCAAGCGGGCGCATGCACCCTTTTTTTGACCCGACAAAGGATTTCGACTTTCGCGCAGCGCGTACCGTGAAACGGTTTTGGGCGATGCCGATTTCGTCGGACTCGACCGAAACCAAAACCCAGTTTCGCGGGTTCGTCGGTAGCCTTGCACGCAACTCTCAACGAACAAAACACGGACAGGCTTGGAACACATTTGCACTGCGAGGCCATCCCATTCCCGCAATGCAACGAAAAACGGTTTCGACTCGCCCTCTGGGGACAAGTCGACTGCTCCTACTTCAGTTCGATGCTACCACCGGCACCTTCGATGTCGGTTTTGATCTTATCAGCATCTTCTTTGGAAACGGCTTCTTTCAAAGTAGCCGGACAGGATTCAACCATTTTCTTGGCGTCCATCAGCGAGGCACCTGTGATCGCCTTGACCTGCTTGACGACGTCCAGTTTCTTGTCACCGAAACCAGTCAACACGACATCAAACTCAGTCTGCGCTTCTTCGGCTGCTTCGCCACCACCGCCACCACCACTGGCCATGACTACGGCGCCACCAGCAGCTGCCTTGATACCATGAACTTCTTCAAGGTAATCGCTCAGCTCTTTTGCGTCTTTCAACGTCATTTCTGCAATCTGATCGCCCATTGTCTTGGTCGCATCAGAAAATTCTACGGTTGCTGTTTCTTCGGACATTTCGTCGTCACCTTTCTTAAATCAAATACAGCTCAACACCTGCGGGAATGAGAGCCGCGTTTCGTCACTACAATCTATTGAATTATTCCGACCGCTTGCCGCACAAACAACGGACAGATTTTTTGCCATTGAACCAGAGGCGATCCTTATTCTTCTCCTCCAGCTTTTTCCTTAACCTGACTGGCAAGCGCCGATCCGGGTCCGGTCAATTGAGCAACCAACTGGCTACCCGGACCGAGAATCTGGCCGACCAGCATACTCAGCTGTTCAGCGCGACTGGGCCACTTGCTGATCTCGGCGACTCGCTCCGGCGTCAATTGCTCGCCATCCATGACTCCACCGCGAGTCTCAAATTCCTCAAAAGTCTCATCCTTGTTCAGCTCTTCAACTTCCTTGACCAGGGAAACAAAGTCCTCTGCTCCCCACAACACCGCGTTGGTTCCGCTGATGCCTTCAAAGGCTGGCTCGAGCGCCGTCCCTTCGGTTGCCCGACGGATCAAGCTGTTCTTGACAACCAACAGGCAAATGTCCTTTTCTCGAAGCCGCTTTCGCAGGGCAACGCTGGAGTTCGCATCCAGGCCAATCACATTGGCCAGAACACAATCCGCCACTCCTTCCAGCCGGCTGGAGATATCCTGGGACAACAGGTCTTTAACGTATTTACTCATTGGAAAAATCTTTGCAGTTATCTATCAAATGATTCATGGGGACCTAAGCAGCGACAGCAATGCCTGGACTCATGGTCGCTGAAATGGAAACACTCTTCACGTAGGTGCCCTTCGTTGAATTGGGCTTAAGGGAAAGGATGTAGTCAACAAAAGCAGAAATATTCTCCTCCAACTGCTTCGGCTCAAAACTCATTCGGCCAACCACGGCATGAATATTGCCTCCGCTGTCGTTGCGGAACTCAACCTTACCAGCCTTGTACTCCGTCACGGCGGTCGCCACATCCGGGGTAACCGTTCCCGCCCGAGGTGAAGGCATCAGCCCGCGCGGGCCCAGTACACGACCCAGAGGACCGACGACACCCATCATGTCGGGCGAGGCAATACAGACATCGAAATCGAGCCAACCGCCTTGGATTTTCTTGGCCAACTCCTCCTGCCCAACTTCATCGGCACCTGCCTCCGAAGCCGCCTCGGCAGCCGGACCCTTGGCAAACACAACGATCCGCTGGCTCTTGCCAATCCCGTGCGGCAACACGATCGAACCGCGGACCAACTGATCCGCCTGCTTGGCATCGATACCCAGGTGCATATGAACTTCGACTGCCTGGTCAAACTTCGTTCCACCAAAACCTTTCAACACCTCGACGGCGTCGGCCAGGGCAACCGGATCTTCGCCCACCTTTTCCGCCATTTCGCGGTAACGTTTAGAATGCTTAGCCATTACTTTTTATTTCCGTGCTTCCAACGAGCATACTTTGTTAGCTTTCACTGAAGCGCCGATCTAATCAGACACTTCAATGCCCATACTCCGGGCCGTTCCTTCAATCATCCGGCACGCATGATCCAAATCACGTGCATTCAAGTCAGCCATTTTCTTATGGCAAATCTCTTCCACCTGCTTGCGGGAAACGGTGGCAACTTTATCCCGGTTGGGAACCCCTGAACCCTTGGCAATCCCGGCAGCCATCTTCAACAAAGCCGCCGCCGGGGGACTCTTGGTTACAAAATCAAACGTCCGGTCGTTGTAAACCGAAACGATGACCGGAATCGGAGTTCCGTTGAACTCCTTCGTCCGATCATTGAACTGCTGAACGAACTGTCCAAGGTTGATACCAAACTTACCGAGCGACGTTCCCACCGGCGGGGCCGGTGTCGCCTGGCCGCCGGGGACCTGGAATTTCGCCTGTCCAACTAACTGCTTTGCCATCTCAAAAATCTCGTTCTATTGCAGGGCACGATCCAAACAACCGACCGCCTAAACGTCTTCCACTTGCCAATGATCCAACTCGACCGGGTTAGGCCGACCAAAAATGTTGATCATCACCGTGACACGTCCATTGCGCTCGTCAATATTGGAAACTTCGCCTTCGTAATTCTGAAAATATCCCTCTTTGACACGCACCCGGTCACCCACGTTGAACTTGATGGCCGTTTTCGGCTCTTCACTTTCCTCGTCTTCCGGAGGTCGCGTCGTTTCGATAATCCGTTGAATCTCTTCCGCCGACAAAGGAGCCGGCTTTCCAGCCGCCCCCGTAAAATCACCAATCCCTGGCGTCTCTCGCACCAAGAACCAGGTATCGTCATTGATCGCCATCTTGACCACGATGTAACCGGGGTAAAGCTTCCGCTTGACGATTCGCTGCTTTCCTGACTTGGCAAATTCCCGGACATCCTCGGTCGGCACCAGGATGTCACCAAAATAAGGTTCGTAGCCGGCCATTTTGACTCGACGCTGCAAGGCGGCGCAGATGGAGGTTTCACGGTTCACCTGGACCTTCAGGATATACCACTCCATCTCCAGGTCATCATCCACGACAACCTCATCGTCGACCAACTCTTCAATCGGCGAGGCATCTTCATCCCCCACCTCATCCTCGTCGTCTTCAACCACCATTTCGTCCGGCCGAAAACCGAATTCATTGACCTCTTCATCGACGCCTTCCTGCTCCACAAGCGTGGAAGCATCCGGCGAATCCGCAGCTGTCATGTTCGACTCCTCTACCTGGGCATCGTCGACCTCCGAAACCAGGGCCGATTCAGCGTCCGGCTCGACGGTTTCGTCATTCGAAATGGAATTTTCTTCAACCATCTGCAACGCCCTATCCGGTATACCGGATACCGATTCTTTCAAAAATAAAGGTCCAAACCAAATCAAAGCCAAACAGTGCAAAGGCCATGGCAAAGATCACGAAAATCACCACACACGAGGCGCTCCACAACTCCGTCTTCCCAGGCCATGAAACCTTGTTCATCTCCGCTTCCACAGCAATCAGGAAGTCGGCAAACCTGGTGTAATTCACGATCCGGTAACCGAACCACAGGCCAACCAACCCGATCACAGCCGGAATCAGGTATTTCGAAGCGAAAAACAGCTCCCGCAGAAACGAAACCTTGCCGATTTCAAAAGCTGCGAGAAACATCATGATCACAATACCAAGGAATGTCAGCTGTCGGACAATCCGACCCTGGTTCGGTTTATACAAACCCAATTGGAAAAGCTCGGACCAGAAACCTCCCTGGCTGACCTGCTTTTGTTTTGCCATTGAACTCATGGACTACCTCAATTACCCAACCACGAACGACTCAATCCATGCTGCTCGTGATTCGGCTCAACTAAACCTGTAAAAACCGGCTAATGCCGACACCATCAAAACCCTATCCGTCTACCAGCAAACAGGGGCGGAGGGACTTGAACCCGCAACCGCTGGTTTTGGAAACCAGTGCTCTGCCAATTGAGCTACACCCCTAAAACCTGGTGCATTCGACTCGAGTCCTGAATCCCCTTTCTGCGCCAAAAGCGTCGCACGAATAATCGCCCGACGCCAACGCGTAACCCAAACGGGCAACTGCCAATTCAGCAGCTGCCCGATCGAAACACTTCATTACTCGATAATCTTAGTCACCACGCCAGAACCAACCGTCCGGCCACCTTCGCGAATCGCAAAACGAACGCCATCGTCGATCGCGATCGGCTTATGCAATTCAACGCTCAACTTGACGTTGTCACCCGGCATGCACATTTCAGCACCCACCAGGTTCGCTGTTCCCGTTACATCTGTGGTGCGGAAATAAAACTGCGGCCGATAACCACTGAAAAACGGAGTGTGGCGACCACCCTCCTCTTTGCTCAAGCAGTAAACTTCCGCTTCAAATTTCGTGTGCGGCTCAATGGAACCCGGCTTGGCCAAAACCTGACCACGCTGAATCTCATCCCGCTTGATACCACGCAGAAGACAGCCAACATTGTCACCAGCACGACCTTGATCGAGGATCTTGCGGAACATCTCAACCCCCGTGCAAATAACCTTGCGGGGCTCGGCTTGCATCCCGATGATGGCGACTTCGTCACCCGTATTCACAACACCGCGTTCGATACGACCGGTGGCAACCGTTCCGCGACCTTCGATCGAAAAGACGTCTTCAATCGCCATCAAAAACGGCTTGTCGTCTTCACGTGGCGGCTCGGGAATATAGCTGTCGATCGCATCCATCAGCTCCGAAATGCACTTGCTGGCATCCGGATCGGCCGGGCTGTTGTACGCCGGAAGAGCAGAGCCCTGCACGACCGGCGTGTTGTCACCGTCAAAATCGTATTTGGACAGCAACTCCCGCACTTCCATTTCGACCAGCTCGAGCAGTTCTTCATCATCGACCAAGTCGCATTTGTTCAGAAATACTACCAACGCCGGGACGTCTACCTGGCGAGCCAGCAGCACGTGCTCTTTCGTTTGAGGCATCGGACCGTCGGCAGCCGACACAACCAGAATCGCACCATCCATCTGAGCAGCACCAGTGATCATGTTCTTGATAAAGTCGGCGTGGCCAGGACAGTCAATGTGAGCGTAATGACGATTATCCGTTTCGTATTCCACGTGAGAAACCGCAATCGTCACGGTCTTGGTTTCGTCACGAACCGTACCACCTTTTGCGATATCGGCGTACGACTTACCTTCCGCCAAACCCTTGGCCGCCTGAACGGCAAGAATGGCACCGGTCGTGGTCGTTTTGCCATGATCAATATGACCGATGGTACCTACGTTTACATGTGGCTTACTACGATTAAAAGTTTCCTTGGCCATACTTTAATTCACCTGTTTGATTACTAACCAAGTTAATAAACAACTCGGCCACGCAAGGCCGAAGCTACTAATAAAAAACAAACTCAAAGCTACTGATGGGACTTGAACCCATGACCTCGTCCTTACCAAGGACGCGCTCTACCAACTGAGCTACAGCAGCAGATATTTCTCGGCCTAAAATCTAGTCCCGTCAGTCGTCTCATATTAAGCGGGTGAAGGGAATCGAACCCTCACCACCAGCTTGGAAGGCTGGAGCTCTGCCATTGAGCTACACCCGCTGAATCTCAATCAAACCGAATTGCGACCACAGGCCACCTACGATTCAATTGCGCTAAGGTAGCCCTGAACTACATAAGCGCCATCGGCTAATGTATCAAATCGAGCAAAAACCCCAATGGCCAAAACGGCAGAAGACCGGGCTTTTCACCCGTTTCACCGCCAGGCGATCTCCATCCCGGCACGGAGGCAAAAAATCGGTAGGAATCAGCGCCGATGGCCAGACTGGCCGGTCACGACGCCGTTAAATGGGGGGTGCAGGATTCGAACCTGCGAAGGCTGAGCCAACAGATTTACAGTCTGTCCCGTTTGACCGCTTCGGTAACCCCCCTGGGGTGAACTCGATAATCGTCTTAAATCATTAACCAGAAACAGCTTAGTCAAAAAAAAAGAGCCAGCGGAGGGAGTCGAACCCACGACCTGCTGATTACAAATCAGCTGCTCTGCCAACTGAGCTACGCTGGCCAAAACCGGAAGAAACGTAAATATATCGAATTCATTTAGGCTCGCAATACGAAATGACTCGAGAAAATGCGAGCATTTTCCACTGGTTCCGGTATTCAGTTCCCCCTGCTACCAACCTCGCATCACTCCGATTTGACTCGTTTTTTCCAAGGAAACAGTGGTTTTGGTGACTTGGCAGAATGGCCCAACACCTGCCAGGTTGGCCCTCACTCGCTCCGGAAAGAAAACCATTTTCGGTCCAAACTTGCTCTGATAGCGGGGCATCGTGGGACAGTGGGGCGAGATTGCCCGAGGCCCGCCATGATTCCTGGACCTCCGCGACAGCAAGCGGTCCGCCGGGCCAACTCTCAATGGACGAAAAAAAGGCCCGCTTTTGAAGCGGGCCTCTCGCAATCTTGTCAAACGACCAGAGGGAAAGCTTTCTCCATTCTAGAAAGACTCGGGGCCTTTCGGGTCTTCGATATTCTCATCCTTGGCTGCAGCGCGAAGCTTGGTCAGGGCGCGTGCCTCGATTTGACGGATTCTCTCCTTCGTCACACCCAGCAGAGCGCCAACCTCTTTGAGGGTCTGCGGCTCCTGGCTGTAATCCAGGCCAAACCGGCTGATGACAATCTTTCTTTCCCGTTCGTCCAGGCTCTCCAGGATCTGGTTGACCTGTTCTTCACGACGTTTTTGGGCCGATTCAATCAGGTAGCGATCACTCCTCAAATCTTCCTTGGACAGGAAAATCTCTTCGGAAGTCGGTCGGAAACGATCCTTCTGCTTGAACTCATCCGGAATGGTCCGGGCAAAGTTCTTCATGATCGCCCAACTGGCGTACGTGCTGAACTTGTTGCCACGGGCATAATCGAATTTCTCGACCGCTCGGATCAGAGACATATTGCCATCACTCACCAATTGGAAGAAGTCGTCGCTGGCCGAAACATGCCGCTTGGCGATCGAAACAACCAGTCTCAGGTTCGACTTGACGATCAGGTTCTTCACCTTGACGGCCTCTCCGTACAATTCTTCGATCTTGTCCATTTCGGATGATCGGGCCTGGCTCGGGTCCAGCTTGTCGCGCAACTGGCGGGCCTTGCACTTGAGGAAATTGAACTTGCGGAAGACGTACTGTTCCTGTTCACGCGTCAACAGGGCGACTTCGTACAGTGAGGCAAGATAGCGAGGCAACCCCGCGGGTGGGCGGGTCCGACGCGCTGCCTTTTCAGGCTGCGGCATTTCCGACTCGACAATTTTCTTGAAGGCACTCTTGCGGTGAAATTCCGCGTTATCCATGAAATCCAGGGGCAAATCGAGAATCATGTTAGCCCGGACTTCATTGATGACCCGGTAAATCGTCGTTTTGGTGCGACAATACCGCTGGGCGAGGTTATCAGCGCTCTTTCCCGAGACGAAATCGGAGTAGATGCGCTCTTTCATTTCCAGATTCAGGGGACCTGTCTGGTCCGGGAACACAGCAATTTCCGGGTAAACCTGGTCAAACTGCTTGATCGTGTAGCGGATCGTCTCCACGCTACGTTCCATCGACTTGGCAATCCGCCGGGTGACGTCAGCCGGACAGCCGCCGGCACGGGCCAGCCGCCTGGCGCGTTCGATGATCTCGTCTTTATCTTCCTTGGTCAGCTGGCTAAAACGCTCACCTCGTCGGATCTTCTCCCGGTTGTTCCGCACAAATTGGTCAACGCTCGTGTGCAGGAAACCGACACGTTTTCGGCCCCCGTCAAAAATAAACTTACGGCTGACCAATCCCTGCTGGCGCCAGCGGGAGATCGTCTTGCTGGAGACGTTGAACATCTTGCTCAGCTCATCGACCGTGTGGACAGGTTGTCCCGATTCGTCAGCGCGCACATTGGCGGACTCGGACAGGTCCTCGATCAAGCAGAAAAGGTCATGCCGCAGTTCGTCTCCCTTGATCTTGATGATCGGAGATTGTTCCGGACGAAAGCCCGTCACACGAAAGCAGACGTATTCATAGTTGTAATTTCGTTGCGATTGGATATCCCGGAGGAGATTCTCAGCGCAATCAACTTGTTCGATTTTCTTTTCGCGGGGTGCAAACCGAACCTGTTGATCACGTAGTTCGCGAATCGCGTCACATTTGTAATCGGTATGCATCTGTAATCCTCATTCCTACCCAGATCGACGATTCGCCTGCCATCCTGTGGCAAGAGAGTCACTTCAACTGAGAACCTGTTCCTTGCTTTTCAACAACCATCCCGGTTGCCGCCGTCTTAGGGACGCTGCCTCTGTCTAGAACTTACGCCGAAAATGCCAAGTCGGTTCGACGACAATCGCGCGGTCGTAGATCAAAGGCCAGGTTGAATCGCATCGATCGACCCTGCTTCGACTCGCCCTCATCGTCACTTCCAGACTCGTATGATTCGGTATAAGAACAATCAGCAAATGCCAAACCGCAAATGCCATTCCAAATTCCGACCAAATCCCTGGTTTTCACAGAGTTTGTCGAAAAAGCACCCTAATTGTGGAAGTGGTCCGCTTGGGACTGGGGTAAATGGAAGTCGGTCGCTACCAAAGCATACCTCAAATGCTTGGCAATTTATGTTGGCCATGAACGAGTTTTCTCGATTTGAGACAGTTTGTGAGACGATAAGTTCCAAAAGATACCGCGTCAGGTGACCCGATTTCCCAGGTTTGTCTCTCAAACGGACCTTACGGTCACCCTTATTTCGCCGGACTTGAGGAAATATTGGCAAAAATATAGGAAAATTATGAAAGTTTTTCCGCCCCCCTCGACCCACCTGATCAGCTGCTTCAGCCTCTTGCTGTTAGGCAGCTGGACCAGTTCTGGCCTCGGCCAGACGATCGATCTCGCTTCGGATGTCCGGCAGGGAGAATTCCAGGCCGTTCGATACCAGGTCGAATATTACGGTGACATCATCGTCGATCTCTCCCGTCAAGGCGACCGGGAGCCGAATGTTCTGCCCCTGGATGTCACCGGACGGTTTGCATTTGACCAGCAATTGAGCGGCGAACCCGGGTCGATGCAAGCGGTCCGCTGCTACAACGAGGCCACAGCCGATATCGAGTCGGGCAAAGGGCATCAAGCCTCCGAATTGACCCCGGAAAACAGGTACATTCTCAGCCGGATTCGGACGAAGGAGAACCAGAACGAGTTTCAAATCGCCTCGATCGGTTCCGTTTTGCAACGCTCCGAGTATGAACTGTTGCGAAACCCGTGCGACCCGATCGCCCTGATGGGCCTGATCAATCAGAAGAATGTGAAGGTAGGAGATCAATGGGAAATCGACCAGGGAACCCTGGGGCGTTTCCTCAATATTGACCACGTCATCTCGACAGACGTCCAGTTCAAACTCAAATCGATCGATGCGGCTTTTGCGCTGATCCATGTTTCAGGCCATCTGAAAGGGGAAATCGACGACGTGGTCACCGAATTGGACGTCGCCGGTTCCCTGCAATTTGACCGGGAACTCGGTCGCGTCAAAGCGGTGCGCATCAACATCAATCAGCAAACCGATCCGGGGCACGTCGCCCCCGGTTTCGAGGGTCAGATCAAGCTCGATATGCGGGTCAAGCCGATCCAGGCAAGCCAACACTTGACCCGCGAAAAACTGGCCGCCGTGATGACCGAAAACAAGATCAAGCAAGCCTTCCTGCTGCAGCCGGAAGGGGCCCTGTTTTCAGTGATCCACAGCCCGCGCTGGCGGATCATCGCCGCAGAAAAAGAAGCGGCCGTCCTGCGCTACATCCAGGATGGCAACATGCTGGCCCAGTGCAATATTGTTCGCCTGCCCAATCGCCCGGCCGACCAACCCCTGAAACTGGTGGATTTCGAAGCCGAGGTGCGCAAGATGATCCAGGACCAGGAAACATTGACATTCGAGTCATCGCAAGAAACGGAAACGGCGACCGGGCACGCGACCCTGCGAGTCGTGGTAGAAGGCTATGAATCGGATGTGCCGATCCAGTGGTTGTACTATCACATCTCCAACGACGAGGGGGTCTGTGTCACCTGCGTTTTCACGCTGGAAAAGAAACTGGCTGACCAGTTTGGCAAGGCCGACCAGACATTCGTCAACCGCTTCAAGCTGGCGGCCCAGCGACAAACCCGGAACGAGTCCAGCGAGACGATCCGCTGATTCGGATCACCGCAGGCAGAAATAAAAGTGGAAAATCTGCGGGGCCAATCGGTCCCCAAGACGGTCATGGATGTTTGAGTGAGGGCAGCCGCCACTTCAAGCCAGGGTCCGGATCGGTTAACCTTGAGTTGCCAATCCTTTCCAGCTAGACCAGGCAAAACGATGCTCGATCTCTATGACAAAATCCAGGACTGCGTCCAATCCATCAAGAACCACTGGGACCGACAGGCCCGGGCCGGCATCATTTTGGGCACAGGACTCGGTTGCCTGGTCGAGAAAATCGAGGTTCAGGCCACGATTGAGTACGGGGACATCCCGCACTTCCCTAAGTCAACGGCCATCAGCCACAAGGGTCGTCTGATCTGCGGAGAACTGCGCGGCATCCCCGTGATTGCCATGGAAGGCCGCCTGCATATGTACGAGGGGTATTCGCTCAAGGAGATCACCCTCCCGGTCCGCGTCATGAAAGCGATGGGTGCCGATCTGCTGGTCGTCTCGAACGCCTGCGGTGGACTCAACCCGTATTTCGCACTGGGCGATATCATGCTGATCGAAGACCAGATCAACCTGATGGGTGACAATCCGTTGATCGGCATCAATGACGACCGGCTCGGCCCACGGTTCCCCGACATGTGCGAGCCATACTCCCATGAATTGATTGAAAAGGCTTTGGGAGTGGCACGGGAAAAAGACATCGTGGCGCACAAGGGCGTCTTTGTGGCCGTTTCCGGCCCCAACCTGGAGACGCGGGCCGAATACCGTTTCCTGCGGACGATCGGCGCCGACGTGGTCGGCATGTCCACGGTTCCCGAGGTGATTGTCGCAGCGCACTGTGGCATGCAGGTGGTCGGGTTCTCGATCATCACCGACATGTGCCTGCCTGACGCCCTGCATCCGGTCAACATCGATGAGATCATCCAGACAGCCAACGAGGCCGAGCCAAAGCTGACCGAACTGGTCCTGGGTGTCTTGCCCGACGAGAATGAGCGATGAAGCGGGCCGAGCTGGACCGAGCTGCCAGCGAGGCGGCCGACTTCGTCAAGGGACAGTTTTCCGCCACACCCCGGTTTGCCTTGATCCTCGGTACCGGTTCCAACCAGCTGGCCGATGCCGTCTCGTCCGAAACAGTCATCGACTACGGGGAGATCCCCCACTTCCCCCGCAGCACCGCCCTGGGCCACCGGGGCCGGCTCGTCTGCGGCCAACTGGCCAACCAGCCGATCGTGGTGATGCAGGGGCGGTTTCACCTGTACGAAGGCTACCCGCGGGAACGGGTCACGTTGCCGATTGATATGCTGGCGCAGATGGGGACCGAGTTCCTGTTTGTCGGCAACGCCGCCGGAGGCTTGAACCCGGCCATGGCCACAGGCGACGTGATGCTGATCGAGAGCCACATCGACCTGATGTTTCGCCCGCCTTGGGCGGGTGACCCTGGACAGGCAGTCCCCACCAGCCGGCGCACCGATCCGTACGACCCGCACCTGCTGGCCAGCGGTCTGGCCTGCGGCCGGCACCATGATTTTCCGGTCCACCAGGGCGTCTACGCCGCCATGCTCGGCCCGACGTATGAAACGCGGGCCGAGTACCGCATGCTGAGGCGAATCGGCGCCGACGTGGCCGGCATGTCGACGGTACCCGAAGTCAACGCGGCCACCCGCCACGGCATGCGGGTACTGGGACTCTCGCTGATCACCAACGTCGCCTCGCCCGATGCGCCCCAGGCGACGTCCGGTGAGGAGGTGATCGAGGCCGCCCGGGCCGGCGCGCCGAAGCTGGAGGCGATCGTGCTGGATGCCATCCACCGGAATTCTTAGACGTTTTCAGCAGTGGCATCGGCGGCCGGAGGATCGGCTAGCAATGGCAAATCAGCCTAGGTCGCCATCCGGCTTCGTGATAGACTCACGCGTCCAATTAGCTATCAAGACCATCGGATCAAGGACGATCAAATCATGCGAAATGGCCGATATCCAACCGCCGTTATTGTGCTCTGTTGGGCGCTGGTCGCCTGCCTGGCCAGCCCCTTGGCCGCACAGAATACGGGCCCGGTCCAGACAAACCTGAACGACAACCAGCCAGCGGCCGTCACGGGCCAGGCATTGCCTAGCCAGGCGTTACCGAATCAGGCCTTGCCGAACCCCGGCATGCAGCAACCGCCAACCCAGCCATTCCCGGAACTCTCCCCCGAACATATCAAGTACATCGACGATCTGCTCGGCATCTGGGAACAGAGTAGCAGCCAGGTCAAACGTTACACGTGTGACTTCATGTGCTGGGAATACGACCCGGAATTCTGCAATTGGCGCGACCCCGGAAACCACAAGCTGGCCGCCTACATGATCAAGACGGGTGAAATTCGTTTCTCCGAGCCGGACAAGGCGCGGTTTGAAACGTCTGCCCTGTGGGGTTTTGCCGGGCCCCCTGCCGAGCCGGGCCAGGACCCGAAGTACCAACAGCGCGAGAAAGAGCAGAACCGTGAACGCTGGATCTGCGACGGCAAGGCGATCTATGAGTTCGATTTCCAGAATCAGCGCCTTTACGAAACGGACATCCCGGCCGAAATGCAGGGCCAGGGCCTGGTCAACAGTCCCCTCCCCTTCCTGTTTGGGGCGAAGAAGGAACAGATCCTGGAGCGGTTCTGGGTGCGCGTCATCACGCCCCAGGGCGCCGTCGACGAGTACTGGCTGGAAGCGTGGCCGAAGCGGCGGGAAGATGCCCAGACGTATCAGCGGATCGAACTGGTCATTGCCAAGGAAGATTTCCTGCCCAAGTCACTGCACATCTATGCCCCCAACTACGACCCGGTCAAAAACCCGGTCAGCCGGGCCTTTGAATTCCAGAACCGGAAGATCAACAGCAACTGGTCGAATATCCAGAACGCCCTCGGCTGGTTCGTTCGACCCCAGACACCGATCGGCTGGAAGCGGGTCGATCGCAATCGTCTGCAAACGAGCCAACCGGCCATGCCACCAGGCGCCTTGAACCGCCCGGCCTCGGCCCCCACTGACCAGATCATCAAGTGAACCTGGTAGTTCCAGTGGATCGAACCTTCAGCCAGCATTGCCCAGCCCGGCCCACCAGGTCGGGCTTTTTGCTGGGATTAGCCCAGCGGAACACACGCTACGTGCGACCGACGAGCGTCGACCAGTAACCGGCCACCAGGCCGACCACCAAGCCACCCGCGTGGGCCCAGTTGGCCACATTGCCAACGATCTGCTGTGAACCAGGCATCATGCAGAAGAAGAAGAACCCCATGATGATCAGGACCGAGGAAGGGGGCAGGTAAAACCGACTGGATCGATCGAACAGTGATTTCATCCAGACAAAACCGAACATGGCAAAGACAACCCCCGACAAACCGCCCATCGGGTTCAGCAAGACGCCCGCCTTGATGATCGGCGCCGATCCACCGACCGCAACCGGGACCAGACATTGCGCCAGGTTGCCGACGATCGCCGCGGCAATCACCAGGCCCGCCATGTAGAGCGTGCCGTACCGATGCTCCACCCGGCCCCCCAACTGGAAAAGCATGATCGAGTTGAACAGGAGATGAATCACGGAGAAGTGGATAAAGATCGGCGTGATCATCCGCCACAGTTCGCCGCGACGGATGCTTGCCCAGCGGACGGGCGCCGCCTCCAGATTGTTGTCATTTTCCAGCATCAGTTTCTGCAGCGCTGGGCCCGTCATGCCGTTGAAGGAGAGGGCCCGAAAAACGGATTTGTCCCACGTCTGGGAATTCCCAAAATTGGTATACAGGGCGACCATGATACTGATACCAATCAGCAGCAAAGTAAGCGGTTGCCGCCGCTTACCAGGGCGGGTCGGGTTGATCTTGACCACTCGCTTCTGGGCTTCCTGTCGTCTCTTCTCCTGTTGACGGGCCAGCGAATCGGCTTGCTGCAGGGCGACCTGGTACTTGGCATCCTGCGGGTTGGCCAGGAACTGTTCGAGGCAGGCCTTCGACTCGGCCAACTGATCCTCGTCCTTGACCCAGATCTCGAATTGCTCGTCGACCCGATCGACATGATTCTGAATGCCCTGGGTAAACAGGTAGGCCGAGAACCGCCGCACCTGGTCGACATCCGTTAATGATCCAATCAGTCGCATGTCAATTTACGCGCCGCGGTGGCGCCGGGTTGATGTTCGGTAAACAGACGATATCACTGCCGCGCCCAGGTCCGCTAGCAAATCGGTCAGGCGGGGAACGTGCAATCTTACTGGAACGGCTCAAATTATCTATCCGAGAGGGCCAAATTGAACGGTGGTCGGTCCAGGCAAACCGTTCCCCAATTCGCTGTTGCTCCGAATCCGGTTTTCAGGGAAAGTTGGTCGCCTCATCAACCAAACACCGAGCAAAACGGACCAAACCGGTAAACGATGTCGACCGACCCCTCTATCTCGCGCCACGATTCAGCCGCCGGCGGGGAGGAAACTCCACACCCCTTCGTTCCGCCGACCGGACCGCCCGATCCGGCGGCCAACGACCTGGTCGACCAGGCCAAATCGGAAATCCTTCAACTCGTCTCTGAAATCAGGGAGTTGAGCCAGGCAGAGATGACCCAACAGGCGTTCTTCGAGGGCTTCCTGGCCCGAGTCATTCATGCCCTGGCAGCCGCAGGCGGGGCGATCTGGCTGAACGACCCCGGCTCCCGGCAACGTCACCTGGCCTGCCAGGTCAACCTTCCTGCATCCTGTCTCCCACCCCACCCCGCTGTCACGTCCCACCAACGCCTGCTGGACCAGGTGGCCCGAGTTGAAGCGGGACAACTCGTCCCGCCCCAGACCGAACCGCAGGATGACGACCGCCCCGCCAACCCGACCGAGTTCCTGCTGATCGTGGTCCCACTCCGCATCGACCAGCAGCCTGTGGGCCTGGTCGAAATATTCCAGCGAACGGGTGCCAATCGATCGACCCAGGCCGGCTATCTCCACTTCGCCCACCAGGTCGGCGAGCTGGCCAGTCAGTTTTTGCGGAACCAGAAACTCCGGTCGCTATCGGAGCAACAGGCGTTTTGGCAAGACCTGGAACAGTTCGGCCAGGTCGTTCATCAGGGCCTCGATCTCGAGCAAACGCTGTATCAGGTCGCCAATGAAGGTCGGCGCCTGGTCGGCTGTGACCGGGTCAGCGTGGCACTGCAACAGGGCAAGGAATGCCAGGTGCGGGCAGTCAGCGGACTCGACTCGATCGAACGCCGCGCCGAACAGGTGAAGCGGCTGGGTGAATTGGCCACACTCACCCTGCAAACCGGTGAACCGTTCTGGCTGGAAGGGGAAACGAGTTCCTGGCCGCCCCAACTCCGCCACGTGCTGGAAGCCTACCAGGCGATCGCCCACCCAAGATGGCTGGCCATTCTCCCCTTGCGCGAAACCGAGCAGGCGGTCACTGGCGAGGCACCCGCGTCGGCTGTCGGTCGGCCGATCGGGGCGCTGATCATCGAACAACTCAAAGAGAGCCAGGTCGATCCCGCGATGAAATCACGGGCCGAATTGATCGTCCCGCCCAGCCAGTCAGCGCTGGGCAATGCCCTCCGCTATGACAACCTGTTCCTGCTACCGCTCTGGAAAACGTTGGGGCAAGTGAGGGAGCGTTTTCGGGGCGAACACCGCGCGCGAACCTTGACTTGTCTCGGCCTGGCCACCGGTTTCCTGGCGCTGCTCACCCTGATCCCCTACCCGCTGAAAGTCCGCTGCAGCGGGCAACTCGTGCCCGAATCCCAGTACCAGGTGTTCGCCCAGGTCGATGGCATTCTGCAGGAGATTCCTATCAGTGAAGAGAACCTGCAAACCGTGCAGGCAGGCCAGGTTCTGGCCCGCATGACCAACAATGACCTGATGGTGCAGATTCAGAACCTGCAGGGGCAGATCAACCAGGTGCGCGAGCAACGTCGCAAGCTGGAACGGGCGATGCACGAACGGATGGAACCGGTCGATGACATCATGATGGAAGGGGAAAGGATCAAGACCGAACAGGCAGAGATCAGTCTCCGTCGCGAACTCGACCTGAAACGGGAGCAAGCCAGAAAGCTGGAGATCCTCTGCCCGGCCGATGGACAGATCGTCAACTGGAAAGTCCGGCAACAGCTGCTGGGGCGACCGGTTGAAAAAGGACAGGCATTGATGACGGTCGTTGACCCGCAGACGACCTGGCAAGTCGAGCTGGAGATCCCAGAACGGAAAATGGGCCACCTGATGGAACGGCTCCAACAGGATGCGGAGAGTCCGACCGTCGAGTTTACCCTCGCCTCGTTACCGGGCCGGGAGTTCACGGGCCGGCTCAAATCAGTTGACCTCAAGCTGGATGTCTACTCCGACACGGGCAACTCGGCCCTGGCCTGGGTGGAATTCGAATCTGCGGAGATTCCCCCAGGCTTGCTGAGATCCGGCACCCGGGCCACGGCCAAGATTGGTTGTGGCAGTGGGTCGATCGGCTATGTCTGGTTCCATGAATTTTTTGAAACGGTACAAGCCACCTTCCTGAAGTGGTTTTGACAGGCCGGCATCCGCGCCGGGAACCACCGAGGGAGCGGCCAAGCGGCAACGCAATGGCCGGCGAAAAATAAAGGCCTAAAATGTAGATGCCTAAAATCGAGAGTCGCTTCCAATCCGTATTCTCCTGTGTCGAGGCCTCCCACTGGTCATGGTCATGATCTATCTCTGGATTGTCCTGTTCATCCTGCTACTTGTGGTTCTCTGGCTGACCAACCTGTTTGGCCTGCCTGGCAACTGGCTGATGATCGTGGCAGCCGGCCTTTGGGCCTGGCTGGTGGGCGAATCCTTCAGTGAAATCGGCTGGCTCGCCATTCTGACCGTGATCATCCTGGCGTTGCTGGGGGAATTGCTCGAGTTCGGCGCGTCGGTGCTGGGAACCAAGCAGGTAGGTGGCAGCCGCCGCGCCGCGGTCCTCAGCGTGGTCGGTTCGATTGTCGGCGGCATCGCAGGTGTCTTTTTCGGTCTGCCAATCCCGGTCGTTGGATGGATCGCCGGCAGTCTGCTTTTTGCCTGTCTCGGCGCCCTGGTGGGAGCCGCCCTGGGGGAGAAATGGCAGGGGAGCGATATGAATGCCAGCCTCAAAGTGGGAAGTGCTGCCTTCCTGGGTCGATTGGTAGGTACTGTCGGTAAAATTGCGTTTGGAGCGGTGATACTGGTAATTGTGGTTCTAAGTCTCTTTTTCTGAAACCAGTTTTTGTGATAATGAGGGCAAAACGTCTGGCTAGCGCGTACAATTTCGGGTCCGGTCAGCCCGCGGGGATTCAAGGTCCGCCTCAAACAAGCGGATCGCTATCGCCCCTCTGACCGGTGGCCGAACCAGCTGGCCAGGTACCCCTTGTTTAAAAGAACGATTCGACCGATGAAAACAACCTATCTCCTGATCGTAGCCGCCCTCCTGGTATCCTGCCCTGTCACCACTGCGTGGGGGCAACCTTCCGACACGTCACCGCGCGTCCCGGAATCGGTCGACCTGCAGAGCTGCGTGGTTGTGCTGATCGAGGATATCGACGTGCCAGCTTTGGAGAGTGGTCAGCTGAGCGACGTGTTTGTCAAAGAGGGTGACCCGGTCAAACAGGGGCAAACCGTAGCTCAACTGGATGATCGTATCGCCCAGCGAATGGAAGAAGAATCGACCAAGAAATACGAAAGCGCCAAGTTGCGGGCCGAAGACGAAAACGAGGTCAAGGCGGCCGAAGCCCGGGTCAAGCTGGCGACCGAGGAGTTCTCCAAGACCCGGGAGCTGCGGGCCAAGGGTTCGAAATCCGACTTCGAGTACAAGCGCGCTCAATATTCGATGGAAAGTTCCGAATTCGATCTGCTGGCTGCCCGCACCGCTCGCGAGATCGCAGCAGCTGATGCCCAGGCCGGGGCCATTCGCGCCGACACAGCCAAGCATAGCGTGGAACGCCATAAAGTCACTTCCAAGATCGACGGACTCGTCTTCGAACGATTCCGCGAGGGTGGTGAGTGGGTCACCGCCGGAGAAAAAATCATGCGGATCGCGAGGATTGACCGTCTTCGCGTGCAAGGACACGTCAAGAGCTCATTGTTCGATCCGCATGAACTCGTGAACCGACCCGTCACCGTCACACTGCAATTGGCCCGCGGTCGAACCGCCGAGTTCGAGGGAAAAATCACCTTTGTCGGGATCGAGAAACGGGGCGGACGGCACTCGATCTGGGCCGAAGTTGACAACCGTTTCGAGAACGAACGATGGGTGCTGCAACCGGGCAGTGAAGTGGAAATGCGAATCCACCTGGATGAACCGAAACAGGAAACAGCACCGGCTACGGCATCCAGCACCGAAAAAAATTCCAGTCGCTAGACTTCCATCTTCCCATTGGCGTGCCGACCTTTAACGCTGCACGAAGGCGGTGGAAAACCAGAGGAACGGTTTGCCCGCCTCATCCAACCGCATCTCGGCCCGCATCCGGGGGCGGGACTGACTCAGCAATTTCTGAATGGCCACCATGTAGGCCAGGTTTTCGCGAACGAGCGTGACTTCGGTCTTGTCCAGTTCGATACCGGCCCGCGCCAGACTGTTTTGATCGAACAGGAACGGAACGGCCACCCGTCTCTGGATGGCCGCCAAGGCCTGATCCAACTGGTAATCTCGAATCGCGATATTCTGCCGATCAAACAGCTTCGGCTGATACGCTGTCAACGGCTTGTCCGTAGGCCAACCGACCGGCCAGTGCTCATCGGCAGCGCGGGAATCGACCAGGTGCAGCTTGGTCGCTCCGCCCTGTTTCCTTTGCGGGACCATCACGAGGCCCAGTGGGCGCAGCACGGCGGCCAGGGCTGTCCCGGTACTGACACCTTGCAACTCCTCGGAGACAACATTGTCCCCCTCGACCGCCTGCCGGGCCGATTCGTCCCAGGTCGCTTCCATCCCCGACTGGGCGAGCAGTAATTTCAGCACCTCGGATGCGGGCTGCTTGAGCGTGCTCGTTTCGATCGGTTGGGAAAGTCGCTGGTAGAGACCAACCAACTGTTCCGACGTCAAACCAAACGCTTTTTTCTCGGCCAGGGTGACCTTGGAACCGTCGTCTCGCAACTGCTGGACATAGTCTCGCATGCCGGCCTGATCACCGATAAAGAAACGTCGACCGGGAACAATCAACTGGTTGCCATCGATCACGCCCTTGACTTTTACCACGACCGTCTTGCCCGAGCTGTATTCCTTGACATCGGGTCTGCCAACCGGGTTGGTGCGCGAGCGGACCCGGTCCGCTCCAATTTCCGACAGCGCCTCCATCCAGCGCTGCTGGGTATGCAGTTCGGCTCGCTGATCCGCGCTCACTTCTATTTCGATGATCCTTGTTTGTGCAAAACTGGATTGGTCGAGGGCGGGCAGGCACGCAGCCAGCGTCAACAATAAAACGGATCGTTTGGCAGCATGGCACATCATCACATTTCCCTTACGGCAGAGTCGATCAATCACTTACCCCATATCGACCAATGCAATAAATCGCATTGAACAAATCTCTCACGCCGATCTTCTTTCCTTCATTATACCGGCGACCGTTATAGGAAATCGGGACCTCGACAAACCGGAACCCGCGGCGGGCCAGTTTGGCCGTGATTTCCGGTTCGATTCCAAACCGGTCCTGTTCGATCCGAATGCTCTCGATCACATCCAGCGTAAACGCCTTGTAGCAGGTCTCCATATCGGTCAACCTCAAACCGCTCAGCAGGTTCGATGCGCCGGTCAACATCGCATTTCCCATCCGGTGGACCAACGATTCATCCTGCGGCTCTGATCCCATGAATCGAGATCCGTAAACCACGTCGGCATCACCCCGCAACAAGGGTTCCAGCAACCGCGGGATGTCGCGCGGGTCGTATTCCAGGTCGGCGTCCTGAACCACCACAAAATCTCCCGAACAGCATTCGAAACCCGTTCGCAACGCCGCACCTTTCCCTTGGTTTTCAGGCTGAAAGATCAGACGAATCCCGTCAATGGCCTCCAGCCGCTCCAACAGATCCCGGGTCCCATCATCGCTGTGGTCGTCCACAACAACGATCTCCGTATTCAAGGGCAAGGCAGCCACGCGAGTAATCACCCGGATGATCGTATTCACCTCGTTGAACACGGGGATCACGACCGACAATTGGTAGTCGGTCTGCAATCCGTCACCCGAGCTGATGTTGGCTTGACTGTAGACCTGCAGTTGCGGCTCCACCAACTCCGGGCAATCTGACAATCGCTCGATGATTGCACCCAACTGGCTGGTCTCACGGCAAAGGACAGGTTCGGTTTCCATCCGGTTCACTCGATCTATTCCCGTTCTCGTCGAGGCGCCGGCTGAACCACATGGAGCACCCGTACACTTTCGACACCTCGATCAACGTCCTGCCAGCCAACCTCGCTTGCTGCGGGGCGACCTAAACCGGACCCGTTACACACATTCATGACTGTCATAAAGGACCCTGCCTTCCATGCCACCACTGACAAACAGGTTCTGCCCCGTGATATGGCCCGCCAGGCGCTGCGAGGCAAGGAACATGACCGCCGAGGCAACATCTTCCGGGCGTCCCACTTTTTGCAGAGCGATGGTCTGCAATACCCGTTGCATGACACCTGCATCAGCCGTCAATTTTTCAGCCATCGGCGTGAGAGTCCAGCCAGGGCAGACGGCGTTGATACGTCCTCCAGGAATCAGACGGGGAATTTCATTTTTCAGGGAGTTCAACAGGCCACTCATCAAACCGCCCTTGGCGGTGGCATAGTCACCATGCCCCGCTTCTCCCACGGCGCCTGCCGTGGAACCGACCAGGACGATCGATGGCGTTTCGATCGATCGACGGACACAGCAAGCCAGGAATTCCCGGGCACAGAGAAAAGCGCTGGTCTGGTTGGCAGCCAGCGTGTCGTTCCATTGTTCCAGCGACATCTCGTGAATCGGCGTATCCGGGGCAGGCCAAAAACCGGCATTGGCGATCAGGATATCGGGAGCCCCCAAATCCTGCTCGATCTGCTCAAACATCCGACAAACTTCGGTTTCGCTCCGCAAATCGGCACCAACCGTGATTGAATCGGGGAACTCCTCGGCCAGTTGCTGCGCACTCTGCTGGCCACGGAAATAGTGGATCGCCACACGCGCCCCTTCATCGGCAAAGCCGCGCACCAAGGCCTGGCCGATGCCACCACTCGCCCCGGTAATGACGACCTTTTTGGAATCCAATCCTGTTTCCATCAGGTTCTCCCAACAAAAAAGCCGCAGACCAGCTGCGGCTTGATTCTCAAGATACTCGAGCGACGCCGGTCAGCTAGTCCCAATCGAGCGTACCACCCGTCTGGTACTCGGTGACACGTGTCTCAAAGAAGTTCTTCTCTTTGGACAGGTCCATCGTTTCGCTCATCCAAGGGAACGGGTTGGGACTGCCGTACTGGGTCGCCAGTCCAATTCTCTCCAGCCGACGATCGGCGATGAATTGAACGTAATCGCGGAACAGATTGGCATTCAGCCCCAACACTCCGTTGGGCAGGCAATCTTGGGCGTAGGCGATTTCCAACTCGACCGACTCACGCACACGTTCGATCATCTGCTGCTGGAACTCGGGCGTCCACAAATCCGGATTCTCCGCCTTGATCCCATTGATGAGGTCGATTCCAAAATTCAAATGGATCGACTCGTCCCGCAGAATGTACTGGAACTGCTCACCAATCCCCTTCATCAGGTTCCGGCGATGGAAAGATAGAATCATCACGAAACCGGTGTAGAAAAAGATACCTTCCATGATCAGATAAAACCCGATCAGGTTTTTCAGCAAACTCTGGGCACCCTCGAAGGAAGTGGTCGTAAAATCGGGGTCCAGCACTTCGCGGGTCAGCTCCATTTCAAAAGCGTCTTTCCGCGCAATGGCCGGGACCTCGTTGTACATATTGAAGACTTCGCCCTCATCCAGGCCCAAACTCTCCACCACGTACAGGAACGTATGGCCATGAACGGCCTCTTCAAAAGCCTGCCGCAACAGGTACTGGCGGCATTCGGCATTGGTAATATGCTTGAAAACGGCGAGCACCAGGTTGTTGCCAACCAGGCTTTCAGCAGTGGAGAAGAACCCGAGGTTGCGCATGATGACATGCCGCTCCCCATCGGTCAGCTGGTTGGAACGCCAGATTTCGATGTCCTTGTTCATCGGGACCTCGGTGGGCATCCAGTGATTGGCACAGCCATTGACGTAATGCTCCCAAGCCCACTTGTACTTGAGTGGCATCAACTGATTGACGTCGACTTGGTGGCAGTTGATCAGTCGTTTTTCACTGGCATCAACCCTGGAAACGGCTCCCTTGAGCGTCTCGTTGCTACGAATATCTGTCGCCATATTGCTACTCCTTGCAATCTTGGTTTTCTATCATTACTGGAATTAATTAATCGTTATTTCAAGTTCGGTGGACACTCGATGTAACCCCGTCCCGCGCGACACCCCCAATGGTGGGTCCCATCGGCGGGTACTACTGACAGGCCTCGCAGTCCGGGTTGTCAATCGAACATTCCTGCACCTCGGCCTGGCGCTCAACGACCACATTGGAGGAATCGCTGGAGTTCTTCATCCAGCGGGGCTGCACCCCAAACTTGTTGATGTCCACCGTTGATTTTTCAACCTGCGTCGCACCGAGCGAACGGAGGTAATAGGTCGTTTTCAAGCCGGTCAGCCACGCCAAACGGTACATTTCGTCCAATCTGCGGCCACTCGGTTGTTCGATGTAAAGATTCAGGGACTGCCCCATGTCGATCCACTTCTGTCGGCGACTGGCACACTCGATGATCCACTTCGGTTCTATTTCAAACGCGGTGGCGTAACGGGACTTGATATCATCCGGCAGTCCGGGCACTTCACCCAGGGATCCGTCGTAATACTTGATCGTCTCCAACAGTTCCTCGCCCCACAGGTTTCGTTCTTTCAGCTCGTTGACCAGCTTAATGTTAACCTGCACGAACTCGCCGGAAAGGTTACTCTTGACGAACAAGTGCTTGTACGTCGGCTCGATCGATTGGGTCACCCCGATGATGGTCGAAATGGTCGCCGTCGGTGCGATCGCCATCACGTTGCTGTTTCGCATACCGGCCGACGCAACCTGGCTGCGAACTGCATCCCAGTCCATGGTCATCGAGCGATCCATCTGGATCGGCATTCCCCGTTGCTCTTCCAACAATTCAATCGTATCGATCGGCAACAGCCCCCGGTCCCACTTGGAACCCTCGTAGCTGGAATAGGCACCCCGCTCAGCGGCCAAACGACTGGAAGCCATGATCGCGTAATACGAAATGGCCTCCATGCTCCGATCGGCAAATTCGACGGCCGCCTCACTGGCGTAACTGATACCACAGGCAGCCAACGCATCCTGAAAACCCATCAGGCCGAGGCCAATTGGGCGATGCTTGTGATTTGAGTTCTTCGCTTCGTCGGTCGGGTAGTAATTGATGTCGATCACGTTATCCAACATGCGAATCGCCGTGGAAACGGTCTCTTCCAGTTTTTCCGTGTCGAGTTTGCCATCTTTCACATGGCTCAACAGGTTGATGGAACCGAGGTTGCAGACGGCCGTTTCCGTTTCCGAGGTGTTGAGCAGGATTTCCGTGCAAAGGTTGCTGCTGTGGACAACCCCGCAATGGTCCTGTGGCGAACGGATGTTGGACGGGTCTTTGAAGGTGATCCAGGGATGTCCCGTTTCGAACACACGGGTCAACATTTTTCGCCACAGATCGACCGCCGGAATCGTTCGATGCAGCTTCATGCGGCCTTCGCGCGCCTCGTTCTCATAGAATTCATAACGCTCTTCAAATGCCTGGCCGACGAGGTCGTGCAGGTCGGGCGTCTCATCCGGGCTGAACATCGTCCAATCCCGCTCCTCCACCACCCGTTTCATGAACAGGTCAGGGATCCAGTTGGCCGTATGCATATCGTGCGTTCGACGACGGTCATCGCCCGTGTTCTTGCGAAGGTCCAGGAACTCCTCGATATCCATGTGCCATGTTTCCAGGTAGGAACAGACAGCACCTTTCCGCTTGCCACCCTGATTGACCGCCACGGCCGTGTCACTAACGACCTTCAAAAACGGGATCACTCCCTGGCTCTGGCCATTGGTTCCTTTGATATGAGCATTGGTCGCCCGGATGTTCGTCCAGTCATTGCCCAGGCCACCAGCCCACTTGGACAGTTTCGCATTATCCGAAATCAGTTTGAAAATGTTGTCCAGGTCATCGCTGACCGTGCTCAGGTAACAGGAACTCAGCTGGGGATGCAGGGTGCCCGAGTTAAACAGGGTTGGCGTCGCCGATGTAAACCGGAAACTGGAGAGAATATTATAGAACTCGATCGCTCGCTCGTTCCGCTGGTCACCTTCGCCGATCGACAGCCCCATCGCGACCCGCATCCAGAAATACTGCGGCGCCTCAATCCGCCGACCGTCAATATGCAGCAGGTAGCGGTCATAGATCGTCTGCAGCCCGAGGTAGGGGAACAGGGCATCCCGCTCCGGACAGATGGCCGCGGCCAGGCGAAGCAGATCAAATTCAGCCAGTTCCGAGCCAATCCGGCCTGCCGCGATCCCCTCGTGAACAAAGCCGGCAAATTTGTCGGCATACAACTGTTCAAGGTTGTTGTCACTGGTCGATTTTCCGAGCGATTCGCGGTAGATGATATTGCGGACCAGTCGGCCCGCCACCTGATCGTACTTCGGATCCAATTCGATCCGCGATCGCGCCGCCAAGACCATCGCTCGGCTGATTTCTTTCGGGGTAATCCCGTTGAAAAACTGCTTCTCGACCTCGGCAAACAGTTCCTCGGCATTGCAGTCGTCATCCAAGCCCTCACAGGCCGCTGTCACCTGGCTGCGCAGTCGTGCGAAATCGAAGTTCTCCAGGCGGTTTTCCCGCTGGACCATCATCTGCGGAAACGGGGACGTGCTCTCCATCCGCTCTTCGGCACGCAAGTGGCGGATTTTTGTCTGCTCGGCACGGTACAGGATGTAGCGACGCGCAACGGCAAAATACTGGGCCCGCATCAGCTCCTGTTCGACAAAGTCCTGAATTTTCTCGACATCGGCACCCTCGGGAGAATGGGACGCATCGATGACATGATTGACAACTTCGCTGGTGATCTGCTCGATTTCAGTGACCAGGTCGATCTTCAGCGGCTCGCTCGCGCCGATACCCAAGTCGGCCCGAAATGCTTTTTGAATCGCCCGAGAAATCAATTCCCGCTCAAAAGGAATCAATCGGCCATCGCGTTTTTTGACAATCATTTCTTGCTGGACGACTTTGTCTACCATTCCATCGATCTCCTTGATCTAGTCCCGTTCTGTCGGAAATTCCATCGCCTTGACCGGCGACCCGCCAATTTCTCGTGCCATGTGACACGCCAGCGACAACAGAGCGAGTCTTCCATGACACATTGATTATCTTCCTTGATGTTGGCGACACGTCCGGTCCATGCTAGCGAAACTTTTTTGCCAGGAACCGATTGCCGCGTGTCCAAAGAATGAACATTGCCGTTGCAAATCCGTTTCAATTTGCACTTTTGAACGATTGCTCGAAAAGGTTGCCTAAACAGCCCAACCCTCTCAACGGCCAATTTTCCAAAAGTGGCGGGAGCCCAATATATCGGTGTTGGAAACCTTGTCAACACAAAATATAGTGCTTGCATTAAGATCGAGCGAATGTCATCAAAAGTCAAATTTTTCTACTGTTATGGTCAGAAATCAGCAAATTTATCAGAATGGCTGACAGCTGACCGATTGTGGGAAACTTGTCTGTCCAGGGCTGAAAACGGTTATCGATGAGCCAACTCCAACACTTTATTTCCGAACAAAGACTTTCGCCGGCCCAATCCCGGGCCATTTCCAGGCGAATTTACCAGACCGCCCTCGCCTGCCGGCCAGGTTGGCAAGCGGGAAATTTCCAGCATTTGGATAACCGCGATCTGCAGTTCGTTTTTAATGCGACCGACGATCTTTTTTTTGATGGAATGGTCCGTCAAATGGCGGAGAGTCACGGTTTCCCCGTCCGTTTCAGGGTTTCCCAGCGGATGACCCATTCGGGCGGTATCACCAAGATGACGGCGTTGCCGGGACGGAAACGGAAAAGGGATTTCGAAATTGCCGTTTCGGCCCCTCTCCTGTTTCATTCCTTCCAGGAAGGTGCTGGTAAGGCGACGCTGGTCACCGGAGTTCCCTGCCTGAATCGACTGGAGGCTTTACAGAAAATTATCGAGCACGAAATGCTGCATTTGATCGAGCTGATGGTATGGGACGATTCCAACTGCTCGGCCAGGCGATTCCGCTCGATCGCTGCCCGGATCTTTGGCCACAGTCAATCGAATCACCAATTGTTGACACCCCGGGATATCGCCCGCCGGGACCACGACATCGCTCCCGGTGACTGGGTTCATTTTTCGCACCGGGGTTCTCAATTGGCTGGCCGCGTCAACCGGATTACCAAACGGGCGACGGTACTGGTGCCGTGTGGCCAGGGCACCCGTTACAGCGATGGGAAACGGTATGCCAAGTTCTACGTCCCCTTTGATCGCCTGCGCAAATCGGCCTGACAGAAATGGCGCGGCGGACGCTCTTCATCCCCGCAACTTCAACACGAAAAAACCACCGCCAAGCGACGGTGGTTCATGAGTCAAACTAAAAGAGCAAGGTGGCCTGATTACGGCTCAGAGGGAGACACCGAACGGTTGTCACCGCCACCGCTTCGCGACGAACCACCGCCCGGATCGCTGTTGCTGGTCACCCCCAGCGGAATGGCAATCGCGGCCACCATGGCCAACGCGCCGATGCCACCGACTCCGCCGCCACCGCCACCGGCACCGCCAGAGCATCCACAGGCAGTTGCCATGCACATATCATCGGCAACCACCGCCATGGCGGACGAGTCGTAGGAGACGACGTCGGCACCCGACTCCAGCTGGGTGTAGAATTCAATCGATTTTTTGACGATCGTACTGTCCCCCACATCGGCCAGTACCAGGTCAGCTGTCGGGGCAATGGCCGCCGTGTGAAACGTCTTTAAACTGGTATAGACCCCGTTGACCGCCCCCTCCGGTACGGCCTGCAGGCTGACCACCGAAACGCCGTTCGGCCCAGTCGCAATCACATCGTAAACGCCTGGCTCCAGACCACTGACCTGGAACGAACCATCTTGCCCAGCTACCGCCGTGGCAACGGTCTTGTCGTCTCTGATAAAGGCAACGGCGGTGGAACCGGACAAGACCTGGTTCAGCGAAATCACGCGCCCGTTCAACTGCCCCTCCTTGGTCAGCCAGACCCGGCTGGAAGCGGCCACCTCGTTCTCACCCTGTTGGCTGGCCTGCGAACGGGCCATCTGGGATGCGGGGCTGCCGGTAAATTCAGCGAGGGTCTGCTTGATGGTATTGAATTCGGGAGTCGCGGCCGTCACCTCAAACAAGCCTGGCTGATCCTCCGCACCGGACACGACATTCAGACCGACCACGGCAAACCCGGAATCTCCGGCAGCAATCAGGGTATAGTGACCATCTTTTAAATCACCTACCTTGAACCCGCCTTCTGGATCGGTTCGGGTTTCTTCCACAATCTTGCCTTCCCGCACGAAGTAAATCGTCAGGTTTCGCAAACCAGTTCGCAATTGAGACCGGTCATAGACGGCCACCTGCCCGACCACTTCACCCGCTTCGTTCTTGGCCACCACATGATCCTGCAGCGGCGGCTGAACCGGGGCTGTGACGGCGACCAATTCCTCGGCCAGCACCTGACCAGAAGCCACAAGGGGAGCACTGTCGGCCGCCCATTGATGAGCTGAAGCAGCGGCGGTAGCGATTAACGGAAGTGCCAACAGGTAGGCACCGAGCCGCAATATTCCAAGAAAATCTTTCATCAAGCGCACCAAATCAAAGCTGTCAACCAATTCGTCGGCCAACGACCGACCTGAAAGCGTGGCAGGGAGTGGCAATGCCAAAACCTATATATAACTATTTAATCATTGCCAATCAGCAGCGTCAAGCTTTTATCCCCCCGCTCGGACCGACATTTCCCCCCTAAAACTGGGGATTTGTGAAACTTGGCACGACAGGCGGGCCAGCCGCTCCCCTGCTCAGGGGCGGGCCGGGCGATCGGCGATCAGTCCATGCTCGGGGCTACTGGCACTGGCGTATTTCGATTTCTTGATTCGCCCGGCCTGATACGCCAGGCGACCCGCTCGAACAGCAAAGTCCATAGCCAGCGCCATCTTCACCGGGTCCTCTGCCCGGGCGACCGAGGTGTTGAGCAACACGGCGTCGGCGCCCAACTCCATCGCGATCGCCGCATCGCTGGCCGTACCGACCCCCGCATCGACAATCACCGGGTAATCGGGGTCTCCCTGTTTCAAGTCCTCCACGATCATCTGCAAGTTGTTCGGGTTGACAATTCCCAACCCGGAACCGATCGGCGAGCCAGCAGGCATGACCGAAGCCGCACCCGCCTCTTTCAATCGCTGAGCCATGACCGGATCGTCATTGGTGTAACAGAGGACCTCGAATCCATCCTTGACCAGTTCCCGGGTTGCCTTGAGTGTTTCCATCACGTCCGGCATCAACGACCGGCTGCTGCCGAGGACTTCCAGCTTGACCCACTCGGAACCAGGATTTTCCAGGCCACGCAAGATCTCCCGACCCATGCGGGCACAGCGCAATGCCGTTTCCGCGTCATAGCAGCCGGACGTGTTGGGGAGCAGGATCGTCCTCTCCAGGTCGAGGTAATCCAGGATATTCCTGCCCGAACTGTCGTGCAGCTTCTCCCGCCGTACGGCAATCGTGACACACTCGGCAGCGACAACTTTGAACGATTCGGCCATCTGTTCAAACGAAGCGTATTTCCCGGTTCCCAGGATGAGGCGCTCGTGAAGAGTCTGCGATCCGATATGCAATGGATCAGCCAACGCCTCGCGTTCCAGGAAGACTCCTGATTCCATCATCCACCCCCAACCAAGGTCACAATCTCAACCCGGTCGTCCGGGTGAAGTGTTCGTTCCGTAAAGGCTGTTTTCGGCTGAACCTCCAGGTTCAGCTCCACGGCGACGGCCGTCTGGGCGATGTCGAGCTGGACCAGCAACTCGGCAATCGTGGTTCCAGCCGGAACGGCGAAGTCCTGGCCGTTGACCGTGATACGCATGCTCGACTCCATCGTGTTCATCCATCAACAAGACTGGTTTCTGCCATGTCACGGGCATGGTAACTACTTCTGACGAACGGTCCACTGGCTACTTTTCGAAAACCGATTTGCCGCGCTTTTTCTCCGAGGAAATCAAATTCTTCCGGCGAAATATAGCGAGTCACCTTCAGGTATCGATCGGTCGACGGTTGCAGGTACTGGCCGAGCGTCAGGAAATCGCAGCCTGCATCGAGCAGGTCAGCCAACACGTCAAACAACTCTTCGTGGGTTTCGCCCAAGCCCAACATCAAGCCACTCTTGGTCCGGATCGAGCCATCCAACTGCTTGACCCGGCGGAGCAATTCGAGTGTCCAACGGTAATCCGACTTGGGCCCCCGCACACGTCGGTACAAGCGGGGGACCGTTTCCGTGTTGTGGTTGAATACCTCCGGACGGGCAGCGACCACCCGCTCCACAGCCTGGGGGTTGTTGATGAAGTCGGGAGTCAGGACTTCGACTGTGGCACCCGTCCTTTCCCTGACCGCCAGAATACATTGGTAAAAATGTTCAGCACCACCATCGGGCAGGTCGTCGCGGGTCACCGAAGTGATGACCACATGTTTGAGACCGAGTCGATGCGCGGCCTCTGCCAGCCGCTCGGGTTCGTCCAGTTCCAACGCTTCCGGCTTGCCACGGCCGACCGCACAAAAACTGCAGGGACGCGTACAGACGTTACCGAGGATCATGAACGTGGCCGTTTGCTGGGAGTAACACTCCATCCGGTTGGGACATTTGGCATTGTCGCAGACCGTTTCCAGTCGCAACTCTTCCAGCAACTTGGCCGTCTGGTTGTGGGCATTCCCCTTCGGCACCTGGCGCTTCAACCAGGCCGGCAGGCGACGGGTGGAATCGCCCGACGCTTCTGGCTCGGTGGCAATCGGCAAATTGACAATCGGTAGTTGAGACACGGGGATACTTTCTGGCGCCGCAACGCCCGGGTGCCTGTTTGACCGGGAAAATTCCGCGGAATTCACTGACAATCAGATCATGTTAGGTTAAGCCGGACAGATTAACTAGGCTCGAATCTGCCGTTTCACGAGCATTGGGGTCAACCCTCCGCCCCAACTTATGGCATAATTGGACCCGGTTTCGATGGTGAACCACCGGCGGACCGCTGACGGTAAAAACGGGCCTCGCTCCAGACCCGCTCGGTTCAGGGATTCCCCGGACACGTTCCATCGGTCCAACAGGAATGGGTTTATGGCTGCCAACAAGAAAAAGAAGAAAAAAGAGGCCCGCGCCAAGGGTCAGGAGGATCAGTCCCGCACCATTTCGGAGAACCGCAAAGCGCGCCACCGGTTTGAAGTTCTGGAAAAAATTGAGTGTGGCGTCGTGTTGGTCGGCAGCGAAGTAAAGAGCTTGCGGGAGGGGAAACTTTCGCTGGACGAAGCTTATGTCCGCTTCAAAGCGGGAGAAATCTGGCTGGTCGGTGCCGACATCGCCGAATACCGCCAGGCCAATGTCTGGAATCATGCTCCCAAACGGGCCCGCAAGCTGCTCGTTCATCAGCGACAACTCCGTAAATTAAAGGAAAAATCGCAGGAAAAAGGGTTTACGCTGGTCCCCTTAAGGATCTATTTCAATGCCCGGGGGCGGGTCAAGGTGATGGTCGGCGTTTGCCGCGGGAAAAAACTGTATGACAAACGCGCCAGCCAGCGCGAAGCCGACGTCAAACGGGACCTCGATCGGGCGATGAGGGCACGGGGAGCCCGCTAAACAGCCCCGCAGCGAGCAGGACCGCCCTGCCCCGCACCAAAACAGGGGCGAACCGACCGGCCCGTGCCTGCGTATTCAGACGGATCAGGCGAACGACCGATCCGACCCGGCCACCCAGGCGAAAGTTTAATCTGTTCGCCATTGCCCAAATCGTTTACGCTTTACGCGAAACGGGGCGTTGACCAAGCCGGTCAACAACGCCCGCTGGATTTTTTTCCCAACTCACTTGCCATGCTCGAACTCTCCGACATCAAAAAGAGCTATTTGCAGCCCAACGGCGAGAACGTGCCGATTTTGGATATTCCGGCCTATCGTATGGACACGGGGGAACAGGCTGTCCTGATCGGGCCGAGCGGCTGTGGCAAGACGACATTGCTGCATATCATTGCCGGCATCACCCGTCCCGACCAGGGCCAGGTGAAGCTGGACGGAATCGATCTGACCCAATATTCCGAGGCGGGCCGCGACCGGATCCGGGCCGACAAGCTCGGTTACGTCTTCCAGACATTCAACCTGTTGCCCGCATTCTCGGCCCTGGAAAATATCTTGCTCGGCATGTCATTCGCCAAGAAGAAACTGGCCCACGACCGGGCCAAGTACCTGCTGGATCGCGTCGGACTTTCGCACCGCTCGGGGAACAAACCCCAGGCAATGTCAGTCGGCGAGCAACAACGGGTCGCCGTCGCCCGCGCCCTGGCCAATCGACCCGCCGTCCTGTTGGCCGACGAACCGACCGCCAATGTCGACCCGAATAACCAGAGTCAAATCGTGGACCTGATCCGAGAAACGTGTGAAGAGGATAATATTTCACTCCTCATGGTGACGCACTCGATGGAGGTCGCCGAACAGTTCCAACGGATTGACCAGTTGGAATCGATCAATCTGGTCGTCAGTCAGGCGAGGGCCAACGCATGAGTGTTTTCAAAATTGCTTGGCGAAGTATCCAGCACCGGGGATTCGGGTCCTTCCTGACTATCCTTTCGATGGGGCTCGGGGTCATGCTGGTCGTCTCGGTACTGTCGATCCATGGCCTGATCTCCGATTCGTTTCGCAACAATTCGAGTTTCGGCTACAACATCCTGGTCGGCGCACGGGGTGGCGGACTGCAATTGACAATGAACACGGTCTACTACCTGAGCCAGCCGGTAGAGAACGTCCCGTACGAATATTACCTCGCTTTCTGCGACGAGGAGACCCGTCATGAGGAACTGCAGAACTCGATCTCCTTCAACGCGTTCGACCACGAGATGGACTGTTTGGAACTGCTGCAGCCGTCGGCGCCTGGAGGCTTGGGCCTGGCGGCCTGCCTGGGAAACCTGGTCAACGAGGAAGTCCAGGTGGAGCGGCAGATTGAACATTCAAGCATCGACAAGCGCGGCTTGTACAAGCTGTACACCGAGATGGCCATCCCGCTCTGCCTGGGGGACACGTGGCAAAAGGACGAGTCGACCGATGAGTATTTCCGCTGTGTCGGAACGACCCCCGATTTCTTCGAAAAGCTCGTGCTGGATATGGACAGCCAGCAAAAGTTCAAGTTTGCCGAGGGACGGAGCTTTGTCGAGTACTCGCCGGAAAACGGTTACTACGAATGCGTTGTGGGAGCCCTGGTGGCCAAGCGCGCCGGGCTGAAACTGGGTGACCTGATTCACCCGACTCACGGCGAACCGAGTGATATCAACGCCCATGTCCACGCCGAGGGTTTCAAGATCGTGGGGATCCTCGAGGGAACACGCACGCCCCACGACCGGGCCCTGTTCCTGAATTTGAACGGCTTCTACCTGATGGATGGTCATGTCAAACCGGTTGACGAAGACCCGATCCTCAGTGGCGAAGGAGAAGAGAGCTGGGACTCCGAAGAGAACTGGGGAGACGACGAAGATATCCCGGACGAGCCATTCGGCGAACCGGCCGAAGAGAGTGCGGGGGAACCGGCCGAAACCGCGTCCCCGGCAGCGGACGAAACCTTGGACCTGACCGCTCGCCAGGCTCTTCGGCGAACCCCCCTGCCGATCGAGCAACGAGAAGTCACCTCGATCCTGATCCTGACCGATCAGGATGACCCGGCCCTGGCATTTTTCCTGGCCCCACAAATCAACCAGGGCGACCTGGAGTCGACGTTGGGCTGGTCGAACTTCCGACCGGTGCGGGCGCAAAAGGCAGCGCAGGCGGTGAACCCGGTCGAGCAGGTTACCAGTTTTTTTTACATGATCATCGACCCGATCCGTTGGCTGCTGCTCGCCTTGACCGTCATGATCTGCATCGTCTCGGCAATCAGTATCCTGGTCGGCATCTACAACTCAATGAACCAGCGTCGCCATGAAATTGCCGTCATGCGAGCGCTCGGGGCCAACCGTGGCCAGGTGATGACGATCATGGTCATCGAGGCCTTCCTGCTAGCTTTTGCGGGCGGGGTCATGGGCTGGGTTGCAGGGCATGGCTTGAACGCTGCGCTCGGCCCCGTCGTAGAAGCTCAAACCGGGGTCGGGATCGGCTTTTTTGACTTTGCACCGGCCGTCCCCATCTTTGGTTTTTTCGAACAAGCAGGTTCCTTCCTGCCCAGTTCACTCCTAGAATTAAAAGTCACTCCGGAGCTGATGTTGATTCCCGGATTGATCGTTTTGGCAATGGTCGTTGGCATTTACCCGGCAATTTCGGCGTATCGAACCGATGTGGCCAAGGCACTGGGTAAGTAATCTTCAGGTTCATTGGCCTCCGCCGGTCAAAGTACCTGGAAAAGGAACTTTTTGTGGTTCGATTGATTTCAAACTTCATTATCTCCCTGGCGGCCCTGCTGTTCCTGGCCAACGGCAGCCTCTGGGCGGCGGTCGCGGCGGTTTGCCCATTCTGTTCGGCCATCAACCTGACGTTTGCCGAGCAGATCCGTTCCAACGACATTGTCGTGATTGCCAAGTTGACGGACCTGCCGGAGCCCGTCGATGATCCCGACGCCGAGTTGCCCAAGGCCGAATTTGAAGTCACGCAGATCGTCAAAGGGAAAGAGCTGGTTCAGCCAGGCCAGAAATTCAAGACGTTACTGGTCGGCCGCTACCCGGTCGGCAAGGAATTCCTGGTGATGGGTGTCGATCCCCCCAATGTCGCCTGGTCGACACCAATGAAGACCAGTACCCGGATTAACGATTACCTGAACAAGATCCAGACATTGCCCCAGAGTGGCGCCGAGCGACTCGCTTTCTTCCAAGAGTTTTTCGAAGACGAGGAATCGGTCCTGGCCTTTGATGCGTACGATGAATTCGCCTCGGCTTCCTACGATGACCTGAAAGACCTGCGCGACCAGATGGATCATGAACAGCTGGTAGCGTGGATCAACGATCCTTCCACCTCGGTCAACCGCCGCCGCCTCTATTTCACGATGCTTGGCGTCTGTGGCAACGATGAAGATGTCAAGATGCTGGAGGGCTTCATTCGTTCCGGGGATCGCAAACAACAAGCCGGGTTGGATGCACTGGTTGCCTGTTACCTGACACTCCACGGAGAAGATGGAGTCGACCTGGTTGAGGAGACGTTCCTGGCCAACAAGGAAGCCGATTATGTTGACACGCTGGCGGCTGTTTCGGCACTACGATTTCACGGCACGGACGAGAACCTGATCCCCCAGGAGCGAATTGTTGCCGCCATCCGGCACCTGCTCGATCGACCCAAAATGGCCGACATGATCATTCCCGATCTGGCCCGCTGGGAGGACTGGTCGGTGGTCGAACGTCTGGTTCAAATGTTCAAGGATGCCGACGACGAAACGAACTGGTTGCGGGTACCCGTAATCACCTACCTCCGAGCTTGCCCCAAACCGGAAGCGAAACAGTACATTGAGCAACTGCGGGAGATCGACCCAGACGCCGTGAGGCGAGCCGATTTCTTCCTCGATTTTGATGACGACAATGAAGGCTGGGGAGACGAAGAAGAGGACGAGGACGAGGAGCAGGCAACCGAAGAAGAAGGCGGAAAAAACGAGCAAAAACAGGAGGGTGGCTCGCAGGAATCTGGCGGGTCCGGTGCGAAAAAAGACGATTCCGGGAAAGAGGATGGCAGTCCAACGGGGGGTGATGGCGGGCCCGGATCAGGGGACCAGAGCCAAGCTGCCGCGATCCGCTCGGCCCAGCCGCCCGCCAACAACAACCTGAAACGGGAACATTCCAGCTACCTGTCCGTATCGACCCAGTTAAACGACGAGCCGGCCGGTGCCGCGTCACCAGCCATCCCTCACACGGTCAGGAAACCGGCAGTCGAACAGCCAGCCGGCAACCAGCCCGGCGCGAACCAGGGACCACCGGTCGCCGTAACCAATTCAGGGACGAGGCTGTCAACGGAGATTGAGTCGCGGAAAATCGCCCAAGCGAATCCGGCGGCAACTCCGGTCGCGATGGTCAACTCCAGCACGGGCCTCACATGGCAGATCCTATTGATCCCGATGGCCGCATCGATGGTCATTTTTCTGTTGCTCTGGTCCGTTTTTAACGGGTGGTTCGAGCGGTTGATTTACTGACGGGTCCGGCGATCCGGAACAAACATACTTTTCCGGCTCGACCGACCAAAGTTTGCCGATTCCAGTTGAAATCGGCATTCGCTGAACCCAACCCTTGCGCTACAATTGATTCCATGAACGCCGTCGATTTTACCCAAGAACGTGAGACGAACCGGGCTCTTGAAACCGAGTCAGAACATGGCTATCGCGCCATCTCCAAGGCGGCGGTTGCCTGTCTCGTCTTCGGCATTCTCGGCCTACTCTCTTTCCTGGGAACCGTGTTTGTCATCCTGCCCGTTTTCGGTCTCTGTTTTGGTTTGTTGGCCGCCTCCAACCTGAAGCGTTTTCCCAACGAACTGACCGGCCATAAGGCGGCCCGAGTGGGGACGATCCTCAACCTGATCTGCCTGCTCGGATCGATCGGCTATCATTCCTATATTTACGCCACCGAAGTTCCCGATGGATACGTGCGAATGACGTTCTGGGATCTTCAGCCGGATAAGACCACCCGTCTCCCGTTTTCCGAGAAAGCGAAAGAATTCGACGGTAAGAAAGTCTTCTTGAAAGGCTATGTCCGCCCCGGTGCCAAGCAGCGAAATCTGGACAAGTTCATCCTGGTGGGTGATTTCGGATCCTGCTGTTTTGGCGGCAACCCGGAAATCACAGATATCGTTTCGATTTCGATCGACTCGGACCAAACGGTCGATTACAGTCTACGGTTGAGGCGCGTGACCGGGATTTTCAAATTGAACCCCGAGACCAAGCAACTGAAGGGTGAAGAGGACATACCGAGCGTCTATTACGAAATCATCGCCGACAACGTCAAGTGAGAAGCTCGATGATCGGACAAGGCCATAACTGGAAACCGTCTTCCACAAGCGGCGGAACCGCCCTGGTTTTCTTGCTGCTAAACGTGGGATTCGCACCGGTTACGGTTTTCAGTCAAGAAAAGGAATCCCCGACCGAGTCACATAAACAGGCTCAAGCCGAAGCTGCGGCCAAGCTCGGGCTTTTTTCTCTCCCCGAGTCGCGGGAAAAGGCCCTGGCCGAAGCGGCCGCTCGACGATTGGCTGAAAAGGAAGATCGACCCGAGAAACCGAAACTGGTCCGTTCAGCCAAGCCGGGTGAGCCGATCGATCTGACCTTCGATAATATCAAGTTTGACATGGAAAAAGGGACCCGGTTTGAACGGGAGATGCTGACCGAGGAGATCGAAGACCTGCATGGGAAAACGGTCCGTTTGCGAGGCTTTATCAAACCTGGCGCGAGGCAGAAAGATCTCAAGAAATTCGTGTTTGTCCGCGATGACAAAGAGTGTTGTTTCGGTCCCGGCGCGGCAATTTTTGACTGCGTGCTGGTCCAGATGGGAAAAGAGAATCCGACCGACTTTACCGTTCGGCCCGTGACCATCGAGGGGAAATTCTACCTCAAGGAATACAAGGGACCCGACGGGAATATCTGGGCGATTTACCGGATGAAAGACGGCCAGCGGAAATAGGCCTCATCCGACTGGGGTGCCCTGCCCCGGCAAACGGCCCGCTGCAAAACGTTCGATCCAGACATCTCTTGCGGCTCTACGGCCAGCGCACCGGTCCCTCCTGAAGTAGCCCAATATTGACAGGTCGGCGGTTTTGATTGCCAAGGTTTTACGTACCAGCTTAGCGAGCGCACCTGTCTGTCGCGTTGCAGCAGCAGTTGTTACAATTTCGAATTCGGAAAGCAGGACCGCAACCGGTCTTCTGCTGGCCCGTTAACCCGCGATCCGGGCATCGGCCTAGACGGTGTCATCCTTGTACCTGGAAGAACACGTTTGAAATGTCCATCTTCGACTGGTTCGGTCATCGAGTCTTCAATACGGTTCACCGAAACAATCTGGTCTACAATACATGCTGGGAAGATCCCCGCCTGGACCGCGTCGCCCTGGAGAATGGTCCCGATGACAATATCCTGGTCATCACCTCGGCCGGATGCAACGCGCTGGACTACACCCTGACCAGTCCCAATCATGTCTACGCGGTCGACATGAACCCCCGCCAGAATGCGTTGTTGGACCTCAAGATCGCCGCCATTCGCAACCTCGACTACGATGATTTTTTCAAGATGTTCGGTCAGGGACACCTTCCCGGTTGCCAGAGAATCTACCAGGAAAAACTTCAATCAAATTTACCCGAGTGGTCCCGCACCTTCTGGGACAAGCGGATCAAATGGTTTGACAATCCGCGGAGGTCCTTCTACTTCCGGGGAACCTCGGGAACCGTCGCCCGCATGTTCAAGATTTACACGGACAAGTTGATCCGCGTCCGCCCTGTCCTGGAAGAACTGCTGGAAGCCGATTCAATAGAAGAACAGCGGGAGATCTATCAACAGAAGTTGAAGCAGAAATTCTGGTCAAGGACTGTCAAACTGATCGTCAATCGCGATACGACGATGAGTCTGCTCGGTGTTCCCAGGGCTCAGCGGCGACAGATTGAAACCCAGTATCCAGGCGGCTTGCTCAAGTTTGTCCAGGATTGCCTGGAGTCCGTGTTTGTCAACTTGCCGATCAAGGACAACTATTTCTGGCGGGTCTACATCAATGGGGAGTACACCCGGGAGTGTTGTCCGGAATACCTGAAAGAAGAAAATTTCGAACGGTTTCGTGGCGGCTTGATCGATCGCCTGTCCACGCACACCGACTCGGTCCAGGGTTTCCTGGAAAAGCATGATGGTCATATCTCACGTTATGTCCTGCTGGATCACATGGACTGGCTGAGCGACCAGTTCTTCCCCCTGCTCGAATCGGAATGGCAGGCCGTCATCGACCGCGCCGCTCCGGAAACCCGCCTGATCTGGCGAAGCGGCGGGCTGCGGACCGATTTCATCGACCAGGTGCAGGTCATGCACGAGGGACAACAGAAGAGTGTCCATTCCCTGCTCAAACTCGACACGGAGTTGGCCGAACAATTGCATAGTCAAGACCGTGTTCATACGTACGGCAGTTTCTACATCGCCCACCTTTCTGCCTGATCATCGCGGAGTATGCCATGGGCTTTGTTGCCGACATGAAGATCCTCTATCACCTGCTGCTCAAGCCGGTCCGTGGCAAAAGTCACGCCGAACGAATGGAGAGTTTCTACGATGGCCAAGCAGAAGCTTATGACGATTTCCGCAAGCGCCTGCTGAAAGGTCGGGAAGAGCTATGGCAAAACCTGCCCAAACAGCCCGGTAGCATCTGGGTCGATATGGGGGGAGGAACAGGGGCCAACATCGAAAATTTTGGCGAAGCGATCGACCTGCCGGCCAAGATCTACCTGGTTGATCTTTCCAACTCGCTGCTGCAAGTGGCGAACGATCGATTTAAAAAACGGGGTTGGTCCAACACCGAGACGGTGGAAGCAGATGCCACCCAGTACTGTCCGCCCGAAGGATACGCCGACGTCGTCACCTTTTCCTATTCGTTGACGATGATCCCGGACTGGTTCGCGGCCATCGAAAACGCCTACCGGATGTTGCGACCGGGTGGGACCATCGGGGTCGTTGACTTTTACGTCTCACGAAAATTCCCGGCCGAAGCCCTCAAGCGCCACCGCTGGTTCACGCGAACGATCTGGCCGCCCTGGTTTGCCACCGACAACATCTATCCCAGCACGGACCACCTGCCCTTTCTGCAGCATCACTTCGATCAGGTGGAACTGTTTGAGGGTAGCAACCGCCCGCCCTATGTCCCGTTGATCAAGGCGCCGTATTACTGGTTCATCGGCCGGAAGCCCGAGTCGACACCCGCCTCCTGATCGGGTCGGTCCAATCGACGCCTGGAGCAGCTCGCCAATCTAGCGCAGCTTGGCAATCACCCGCTTCAGCGCATCGACCAACACCTCGACTTCCTGTTCCGTGTTGTAGAGGTAGAAACTCGCCCGACAGCTGTTTCGGATTCCCAGGTAGTCGTGCAGAGGCATGGCACAATGATGCCCGGCCCGGATAGCAACTCCCTGCCGGTCCAAAAAGATCGCGATGTCCTGGTTAGAAAGACCGTCCACCGTGAAACTCACGATACCCGAGGAATCGGCACGCTCCGGCCCGAGCAACTGCAATCCATCGATCGTGGCCAACTCGCGCCGCGCCCGTTCGGTCAACACCCGCTCGTGCAGGCTGATCTCGTGCAGACCAATTTGCTGCAGGTACTCCGCAGCTACCCCCAGGCCGATCGCCTCGACAATCGGCGGAGTGCCCGCTTCAAACTTGGCTGGCAATTCCCCCGGCGTAAACCCTTCCACGGTCACCCGGTTGATCATGCCCCCGCCCCCCAGGAAAGGGGGCATCGAGTCAAGTAGTTCCCGCCGACCCCACAAGACGCCAACCCCGGTCGGGCCCAGCATCTTGTGCCCGCTGAAGACGACAAAATCCGCACCCCACTCCGCGACATCGGTCGGCCCGTGAGGTACCTGCTGGGCCGCATCGATCAGCACATGGGCGCCTACCTCTCTGGCCATCTGAACCATCTCCTCAACCGGAGCGACGTGACCGATGACATTGGAAACGGCCGACAGCGCCACCATCCGTGTCCGCTCGTCGAGCAGGTCGCGGTATGCCTCGAGGTCGAGACAACCTTCCGGGTTCAAAGGGACAAACTCGATCGTCGCGCCCTTGCGTTCAGCCAGTTGCTGCCAGGGGACAATGTTTGAATGGTGCTCCACGATCGTCAACACGATCTTGTCTCCCCGATCGAGGTATCGCTCGCCCCAGGCCTGGGCAACCAGGTTGACCCCCGCCGTTGTCCCAGCGGTAAAAATCACCTCGTCCCGATGCGGCGCGCCGATCATCTTGCCGATCACACGCCGCGCGTTTTCATATTGCTCCGAGGCTTGCTCGCTTAGCCTGTGAATCCCCCGGTGAACATTGGCATATGTCGTTTCATAACAATCGACCATCGACTGAATCACGGCGCGGGGCCTTTGCGCTGAAGCGGCACTGTCCAGGTAAACCAGCGGTCGATCGGGATGGATGGCCTGGTCGAGGATGGGGAAATCCTGGCGAATTGACTCGACATCCCGTTGCATGGTTTTTACGTTCCTTGGTTGGTTTTCTGCTTAACCGGTTGATCGCTCGGTCCATTCGATACCCGACAAGCGGGCGAGCGCTTTCTGTAAAGCATGGGTGCCGAGTTGACCATCCCCCTGGGCTTTGACCGCCCGATACAACTGATGAGCCAGGGCCAAACCGGGCAGGGAGAGGTCCATCCGGTTCGCTTCGGTCAGGGCAATGCCCATATCCTTGATAAAGTGATCGACAAAAAAACCTGGATCCAACTGGTTGTCGATGATCCGGGGGCCGAGGTTGGAAAGCGACCAGCTACCGGCAGCACCACGGCTGACCGATTGCATCACCGTTTCCAGGTCCAGGCCAGCCCGGTAAGCATAGAGCAGTGCTTCGCAGACACCGATCATGTTGGTCGCGATCAGAATCTGGTTGACCATCTTGGTATGTTGCCCGGAACCGGCAGGGCCCTGGTAGACAATCGTCTGGCCCAGCTTTTCCCAGACCGGCTGCAGAGCATCGACCACCTCTGCCTGGCCACCAATCATAATCGACAACGTTGCGTTACGGGCCCCGACGTCCCCTCCCGAAACGGGTGCATCAATGGCCATAGCCCCCACCTGGCTGGCCCGCTGGGCAATCTCCCGCGCCAGCTCTGGCTGACTGGTGGTCATGTCCACAACGATCTTACCAGCCTCGATACCTGAGAGGGTCCCTTCTTCACCCAGGTGCACCTGACGAACATCGTGGGGGAAACCGACGATGGAAAAAATGACATCGCTGGCTCGCGCGACCTCCCGCGGTGAATCGACCCAGGCGGCGCCGGAGGCCAACAACGGATCGGCCTTGGCCCGTGTGCGGGTATAGACCGTTGTGCGGTAGCCGGCGTCCAGCAGGTGACGACACATGCTCGAGCCCATCACACCTAACCCGATCCAGCCAATCGATGTGGTCCCGGGTGAAATTTCTTGAACTGACATGCTGAATAAACCGTCAAAACTGACCAATCGCAACTCATTCCGGCAACAGGGGCAAAGCCTTAATCGTCAAAATGGGGACGTCGCAGGATTTCGGAAACCAGGATCGCCTGTCGCAAGGTTTGAGGAGACGACAACATCTGGATCAAGTCTTCGGCAGCCGGGGAAGCTTGGGCTAGACCGGCTTGCGGATGCGCCTGGTCGGTCACCATCTCGCTGTCACCCAAGCGGGTAACTTCGCGGTCAAATTTCTGACCCAACCGGTCGGCTACTCGCTCGTCGACGTTCTGGATCCTCTCTCCCAGGTGCTCCGCATGCTCGGCGATATCCGATGTGTTGATGTGGGACCGGACACTTTCGGCAATGCCCTGTTCGCGCATCGGCTGCGAGGGAGCCGGTTCGACGATTTCGACCTCGCTGATCACTTCCGGCAGCCGCTGCGCAGGTCGCTGGGCCGGCGCCTGCTTCTGCCCCTGCAACTGTTGCTTGCGCCGCTCGGCCGCACGCCTCAGGAACTCTTCAATATCTCGGGCCATCGGCTAGTCCATCAATCGTTCATGTGATTCTGGTTGTCGTTCTTCGCTTTTCCAGGTGCCGCAATCGATTTCCTCATCTCGGTATCTGCCTGGACATTACGCAACTTGTAGTAGTCCAGGATACCGAGCTTGCCACTGCGAAAGCTGTCGGCCATCGCGCTGGGGACATCAGCCTCGGCCGCCACCAGTTCCGCCCGGCTCTTTTCGATCGAGGCGATGTTCTCCTGTTCCTTGGCCACCGCCATCGCCCGTTTCCCCTCGGCGCGGGCGCGGGCGACGCGAGTGTCCGCCTCCGCCTGATCGGCCCGTAACCGGGCGCCAATATTGTCACCCACATCGATGTCGGCAATGTCGATCGAGACAATTTCAAACGCCGTTTGCGAATCAAGACGACGGGCCAGTACGGCCTTGGAAATCAGGTCGGGGTTCTCGAGGACCACCTTGTGGTCGTCGGCCGAGCCGATCGCGCTGACAATCCCTTCACCGACCCGGGCGATAATCGTCTCTTCGGTGGCTCCTCCAATGAGCTGCTGTAAGTTGGACCGAACCGTAACCCGGGCCCGAACTTTCAACTGAATCCCGTCCCGGGCCACCGCGTCGAGCGATCGACGCGAATCCCCTTTGGCCGGGCAATCAATCACCCGGGGGTACACACTGGTCTGGACCGCTTCCAGCACATTTCGACCGGCCAGGTCGATAGCAGCCGCCTTGGTAAACGTTAGCTCAATATTCTGGGCCTTGTGAGCAGCCACCAGCGCTCGGGTGACCAGCGGAACATTCCCCCCGGCCAGATAGTGCGCCTCCAGGGCGCCGGTTGAAAATTCGGGGTCCCTGATCCCCGACTGGATCACCATGATCTTGCTGGGGACGATGATAGCCGGCTTCACTTTCCGAAAGGACATGCCGACCAGATCAAAAATCCCAATCTTCGCCCCAGTCAAAACCGACTGGATCCAATAGCGAAAGAACGACATGAAGACTGCCAGGGCAATCACCACTGCGAAAAAAACGATCAACCCGAACACGAGCCAGCCAACCGGGATCGGGGCATCTTGGGCCTGGCCCAGGAACATCGGGAGCGCCGCCGCGCAAGGGGATAATGTGTCGATCAGAGTCATTCCGGTCTCTCTCAATAATGCACTACTCGGACAGATCCCATTCTAGATCAATCCGTTACCGAAATGTAGTCTCCACCGAAAAATCGGCAAAACGACCATGCATCGTCCCCACCCGGCAAAGAATGGGAGTCTCGGCCAAACGGCAAGTCTCCCCGATGACAGCGCCCCGTTTTTCCCGGGAGCCAAACGACTATATCCCCAGAGCAGTCCAAGCCGCGTTGTTGCCAGATGATTTGACGGCCGCCTCGATGAAGGCCATCCCCTGGACACCATCAGCCACATCGGGAAAGTCGTACCCCTCGGCCCGTGGATAAGCACCGTTGACCTCGTCGACGATCGCCTCAGCCACCCCCAGGTAGACATTGGCGAATGCCTCGATAAATCCTTCCGGGTGTCCGAACGGGATGCGGGTCGAGTTCTGGCAGACTTCGCTGTTGTACACGTTGCCCCGCCGGTGTACCTGCCGTGGTTGCTCGGCGTACTTGACGATCAGTTCGTTCGGGTGCTCCTGGTGCCATTCCAGTGAGGCTTCGGTGCCGTAAACGCGGATGTTCAGGTTGTTCTCATCCCCCGTCGAAATCTGCGAGGCGTACAGGATCCCCTTGGCCCCTCCTTTGTAGCGAACCAGCATGTTCCCATCGTCATCCAACGGGCGGCCCGGGATAAAGGTCGAGAGGTCGGCAGCCAACTCCTCGATTTCCAGGCCCGTAATGTACCGGGCCAGGTTTTCTGCATGGGAACCAATATCTCCCATGCAGTTGGAGACGCCCGATACAGACGGGTCCATTCGCCAGTTGGAAATGGCGCCATCCTCCTGCTCATTGAGCGCGGTGATCGCGTAGCCCTGAGGGTATTCCACGACGATCTTCAGGATGCGGCCCAGTTGACCTGACTGGACCATACCGCGGGCTTCCTTGACCATCGGGTATCCGGTGTAATTGTGCGTCAGACCAAAGACCTTGCCGGTCTGCTCCACGATCGCCTGCAGCTGCTGGCCCTGCTCCAGCGAAAAGGCCAGCGGCTTTTCACAAACGACGTTGAACCCGGCCTCCAAAAATGCCTTGGCCACTTCGAAATGCAAGTCGTTGCGGACCACGATCGAAACAAAATCGATCCGTTCGGACGGGTCCAATGCCGATTCTTTCTCAACCATCTCCTGGTAACTGCCGTAGACGCGTTCCGGGTCGAGGAACAGGTCCTGGCCCGACGCCTGGCTCTTCTCGGCGTCGGCCGAAAAGGCGCCGGCCACCAGTTCGATCCGGCCATCCAGGGCGGCCGCCATCCGGTGCACCGAGCCGATGAACGCTCCGCGGCCACCGCCCACCATTCCCATTCTCAATTTCCTGTCCAACGACATCGGTCTTCTCCCTGGAGTTGTAAGCTATGAAAGCGAAACGGGTTGGCCCGTTTCCGCTGACTGGTAGATCGCATCGATCACCCGCATCAGGGCCAAGGCCTGGTCGGGTGTATTGAGGGGAGATTCTTCCCCCTGGATGGTTCGAATGAAGTTGGCGGCCGAGCGGGCCCGGCCCATGTCAGGACACTCATCCACCTCGACCGTCCGGTTGACCGACTGGCCATCCTCTTGCAAGTAGATCTCGCACGTATCGATCGCCGTATCGTCCAGGCCGTCGCTACCAAAAAGTCGCTCGACCTTGCCACCGGCCACCGTCCCCTGGAAAACGACTGAGACTTCTTCGCGCTTGACCATCTCGGCCCAGGAAGCTTGTAGTGTCAGAATCTGTCCCGCTTCAAACCGGATCATGGCGTGGGCCGCCGCTTCCACATCGGTCACCCCGTCCGCATTGTCCGGAATCCCCCAGGGGCCTTTGAAACCGGGTTGGTCAATAAAATCAGAGAACGTCTGTCCCAGTACATGGGTCGGCTGGGGATAGCCCATGAAGTACATCGCCAGGTCGACCATGTGCAGCAGGTCGATCAGCGGGCCCCCACCCGAGAGCGCCTTGGTCGTGAACCACCCACCAAACCCGGGGATCCCGGTGCGACGAATCCACTTCGCCTGAGCCGAGTTGATCGTTCCAACCGTGCCATCCTCGATCAACTTCATCATGGCGTACGCCTCAGGACGGGCCCGGTTGTTGAAGTTGAACATCAGGTGTTTGCCACTCGCCTCGGCGGCGGCAATCATCTGCTCGACCTCGCCCGCATTGAGCGCAGGGGGTTTTTCACAAAAGACATGTTTGCCTGCCGCCAAGCACTCGATGGCCAGCGGCGCATGAAACTTGTTCGGTACGATAATGCTGACGGCATCGCACTCGGCCTCGGCCAGCATCGCCTGCGGAGAGGCAAAGGTCCCCGACATCCCGTACTCGGTCGCCGCCTTGGCCGCCGCGGCCTCGTCCAAATCGGTAATCGCCACCAATTCGGCACCCGCCTCCAGAAAACCGTTGGCGTGATACTCGAGCATTCCGCCCGCCCCGATGATGGCAACCTTGATCGACATGGTTTCACTCTCTGTTCGTGTAATCAAATGAGAAAAGGACCCGAACTGGCCGGGCAAGCATGACCCCGGGAGCCTATTCCGACGCGGCCACGGTGAGTTGCTTCAAGGCGTCCAGCAACCCCACCACTTCCTCGCGGGAAATCTCCTGCCACTGGTCGGCCTTGTGCCGAATGATGGCAATCTTGAACATGCTGGAGGCGTCTGACAGATCATCGGGCAGATCGGTAAACGACTCAAACGGGCGGACACGGGCAGCGCTATCCATCCCCTCACCCAGCGACGAGGCAACTCCCGGTTCCGCATCTCCCGAACGCTTTGAGGTCGCGCGCGATGGATCGTCGGCATCCCCGAAATCGGGACCCTCGTAGATCGGCCCCTCGGCGACCTCTCCCTGGTTGGCCGAAACGCGACCGGAAAGGGTCAACGCTTCAGCTTCCTCTTCCGCCTCGGTCACCACGATATCGGTTATCTTGGGCCGCTCGGCCGGGACTTTTCCCATCGTTTCCCAACGCTGACCACGCATCTGAGAGACCGACCAGCCGTTCTGGACGGCCCCTTCCAGCCATAATTCTGCATCGTCCCAATCGAGTGCCGCGTAGAAATGGCTCCAGTAAAGGCCAGTATACTGGCTCGAAACATGACCGAACCGAGAGTACGTCCGTCTCAGGCGCCCCACATGCTGTGGTGTGACACCGCCCACCGTCTTGCTCCACCGATCATCGGTATAACTTGCAGCGGGCAGGCCGGAATCTTCCAACGAGGACCGCCACTGATGGATGATCTCTCCCTTGTCCCAGTTGGTCGTACTGATCAACTGGTTCCATTGACCGACAAACGAGCGCGAACACTGATCAAACTGCTCCTCCTGCTGCTCGGTCAGTTCCTCGTCAATCTCCGGCTCCTGAAAGAGTGGTTCCGTCTCGGTCTGTTTCTGATTTTCCATGCGTTTCCCAAGCTTGCGCGGTGTGCGATTTCGTTCCAACCAAGAATACTTTTGTTGGGCCTAAATTACACGGGACCGCTGGCGGTAACAGGCGAATTCCCGTTTTTGCCCGATAATGGCAAACAATTACGATTTGGGAAAACGTACCGTATCGACGGCTGTTGTGGAAAAGTTGTTGGTACGTGTCAACGCAACCGAAACTCGTGGCATGAGCGACCGGGAGACCGGCTGAGCGGAGCCGATTCGGTGGCAAGATATGGCTATTGATTCGAGCGGGGAACCTGGTCGGGCCCCTTTTCACCGGCCGCCGCCGGCTCAGCTGGCCCACCTGTATCGGGCGTTTGCCGGCTCTGCACGATCAACAGGTAGACCTGGACCGAGCGGTCGTCCGGCCTTTGCAACTGTCGATTGGGGGAAGCTGGCTCGTCCGTCTGCAGCGAATCGATCTTCTGCTCGATGGCCGAGGCGCCCCCACCGCCGCCAGCCGAGGCTGACAGCTCTCCCGCTTTTTCACGTAGCGCAAGACCCTGGCCACCCCCTGGGGATTTGTCAAACCACTGATTGCCGCGCTGTTGGGTATCGGCCGCCTGCCGGTTCAGATAGGAAAGGCTCAATTGATCCTGAGGCTTGCCCGATCCTCCCGCGATCACGTTCCCACCTTTGACGATGATCGAGTCCATTGGAACCCCAATCGACTGTTGACCAGGCTGGGGCAAGTCAAGTTGCTGGACCGGAGCGACCTGCTGGGCCTGCTCCTCCGATTGGTCCTCGCCCGCTTGCTGGTCCTGGCGGAACGATTGCTCCGGCTGAATCTGCTGCATGACGGGGGGCGATTGCAAGTACTGGCCGATCTTCTGGCGGTTGCCCTCCCCCATTCGGTACATGGCGATCACGGCCGACGATGAGCGGGACAGGTCCATCGCAAAACCGGTCATCTGGGTCTTGTCGGCCAGCACATAATAGATCGATGCCGCATCGACGGTCGGGTCAGCCGCGCCCTCCTGTTGCGGGGCGCTCTCACCGGTCCGGGGCAAGGCAACCTGGTATTTGTCCAGCAAGTCAAACAGGCGTTTTCGTTCGGCAGCCCCCTGGGGCAAATCGATTTGCATCACGTTGACCGAATGGAACGGCCCCCCGGAATCGGAAAATCCAGGCGACTCAACCTGCTCCTCCATCAACAATCCCCGTTCGTCACTGGCGACTCTCTCGTCCCCCGAGCCCAATTCCTGGTCCAGTTCCATGTCCTCGAGCTCCAGTTCCATGTCCTCGAGCGCAAGCGATTTCTGGTTGAAGGCTTCTTTTTTACCCGGCATCGCGGGACGATCTGCTGCGGCCATCGGGCGGCTGCGGGATCGCCCTGACATCTCCACGTCATTCTTCAGAGACCGATCTTCATTGAGTGCCTGAGCCGGTTTTTCCAGGCCCCGACCCGCTTCCCGATCACTGCGCGAGTTGAGGAGGTCACCCTTGGCCATGATGGCATCTTCCGGCCCCCCCTCCTGCAAGTCATCCGCCTGGAAACTATCGACCGCCGCGGCAGCCGGGGGCGCCGCAGCAGCCGCATTCGGCCTGGCTCGCTCCGCCTGGTCCGAGCTCTTGGCGGCAACCGGTCCCGTCGCTGACGGATTGAGAAACGGCAGGAGCAGAATCACCAGGATCGTGGCGGCCAGGGCACCGATCGCGGCGATGGCGCCGACCCAACGCTCCCGGCCCATGTTCGCGGGAACTGCTCGATCGGCAGCCGGGGGCGCCGTCGCGCGGATCCGGTCATCGGCCATGACGCGTCGGGCAAAATCGGCATCGAGTTCAAGCTTGGGAAGCTGTTTCAGCGCAGCCGATTGCTGCCGGAATTCTTCCAGTAAATCGGCATACTCGGGATGCTGCTGCAGCATCCGTTCAACGTGAGCGGATTCCTCCGGTGACAGCTCTCCGTCGAGGTACGCGCTGATCAGGTTTTCGGGAAACGAGGCGTCGGACATGGTTCTAAAATAAAAAAATAAATTCGTGTCACTCCGTATTTTCCGGATTGACGTTTAACGATGTTCAAGGAGTTCAATCAGGAATCCATCATCAACTCCAATTGCTGTTTCAGTTGGGAACGGGCGCGGTGCAGTCGGCTACGCACCGTTCCAATCGGCAAGTCCAGGATTTCGGAAATCGCGTCGTAGTCCATCTCTTCCATCTCCCGCAATACCAAGATCGATCGATGTTCTTCGGAAAGCCGACCGAGGGCTTCCATCAACTGTGCGGCCTGTTCCTCACGTTCCAATCCGGCATCCGGCATCGGCGTGTTGCCGGGCAACTGAAACTGGGTTTCATCATCCCGGTGCTCCAAAGAGACCGTTGGCTTCCGCCGCCTGAGCTTCGTGATGGCAACGTTGTACCCAATTCGGTAGAGCCAGGTAAAAAAGGCGCTGTTGCCTTGAAACGAACTCAGCTTGGTGTAGGCCAAGATGAACGCTTCTTGAACGACGTCTTCCGCATCCGACTCACTCCGCAACATCTGCACCAGACCGTTATACAACCGATTCTGGTACTTGCAGATCAACTGGCCAAACATCTCGCTGTTGCCATCCAGCGTCGCCTGGATCAGCTGTTGATCGACTTGATTGGACGATAATTGGTTCATACGGATGGACGACCTGGGTCGCCGTTAAGTTCCCAACAGTACCGGTCTGGGTGAAATTCTCCCTAAATTCTCTATCCCTGTCCAAAATCGGTCGTTTCGGGCAGTCAGCAGGAACGGGTCGTCCCTCATTCTAGCGGGATCAGGTCCCGATTGCATGCAGGTCGGGTTGCTTCCTTATACGGGTTGTCCATCAGGTAGGGTCGGTGTTTTCGAGCGGATATAGATCAACAAAGCGAAACCGACCAGGATCGTGCCGATGCTGACCCACTGGGATATCGTCAAAGTCGTTCCGAATTGCCCCAATTCATCCGTCCTGATCGCCTCCAGGAAAAACCGCCCCACCGGGTAGAGGATCAGCATCCAGGCCAGGACTTCTCCGGAGTGTTTCCGAAACGGGTAGTAGAACCAGAGGACCAGGCACAACAGGAGTGCATTGATGGAACTGTATACCTGGGTCGGGTGGACAGGCAAGGAAAAATCAGGCAGGTCGGCGGCAGAAAGTTTGAGTTGACCAATCCTGGGGCCGCCAATTACGAGGTCGGCCGGCATCTGGATCCCCTGTTGCTTGACCGCTTTCAAATCGATACTGCTGGGCAATAACAGCATCAACTGATCACCCGGCTGGATACCCCGGGATTCGGCCAGCGACGCCGGCTCCACGGTTTCCACCCTCAACCCATCGAGGTTCCAGGTTCCCTCAACACCGAGTAATGGGCCGGTAGCCAGTTGTTGCATGTAGGGGGGCGAACCGGCGGGAAAGGCGATTCCCGGGTGGGGCGACTGGCAGATACCACCGTAACAGCAGCCATTCATCAGACAGCCGATCCGGCCAATCGCCAGGCCAAGTACCAGAGCGGGTGCCAGGATATCCCCGACTTCCGACCAGGACATCTTCTTCAGGATGATGTAGCCCATGGCGCCCAGCAGCCCACCGATCAGGCTACCGTAAACGACCAGCCCTCCCTTGGTCATGTCCAGCATCTTGAAAATCAGGTTGCTGTCGCCAGCACCGGCAAACTCATCCCATTTCTGGATCACATAGAACAGCCGCGCTCCGACCAGGCCTAACACGATGACCCAGAAACAGAGCGACATCATCCGGTCGAATTCAAAGCCGACCTGTTGGCAGCGCCAGTAAACCAGCCCCAGCCCGGCGGCGATGGCCAGCAACATAAAAAATCCGTAGCCACGGATCGCGAGTCCAAGCGGGATCAGGTCCCCCTGGGGGTCCTCCGGGTTGATCCCCCTGTTTTCCAGTCCGGGCAGGACAAAGTGAATGACCAAGCCAACGATCACAATAATCGGCAGCAGGCCCAAGGCATCCGAACGTCGCTTGGCCACCAACCATTGGTATCCCATCATGGCCAATCCAATGACCAGCCAGATAGCCAACAGCCAGCCATCAAACAGGGCATGCGGGATGTGGAACAACGTTTGCTGCATAGTTTTCCAGGACACTCTTATCGATCGCCAGCAGCGCCGGCCCGGTCTCGCCGGACAGCGTACTGCCTGATTGGTTCACGTCATCGTAACGTCTATCAACGTGCAATGACACAGTTGTCAATCAAGCGGACCTGACCGACCTGGCAAGCCAGCAGCGCCACCACGGTCCCCTCAACTTCTTCAACCACTTCCAGCGTCGTTGGGTCGGCAATCACGGCATAATCAACCCGCGACACACCGGAATCGATCAGCTTCTGTCTCATTTCGGCCATCAGCAGATGGCTGTCCGTTTCTCCCTGCGCCACCTGTTCCGCCACGCTCGCCAGGGTCCGGTGTAGCGAGAGGGCAATCTCCCGGTCCGTTTCACTCAGATAGACGTTTCGGGAAGACATCGCCAAGCCATCCGGCTCGCGGACAATGGGACAACCCTCGATCCGGGTGGCCACGTTCAGGTCCTCGACCATCTGCCGAATCACGGCCAATTGCTGAAAATCCTTTTCACCAAAAAAAGCCACATCGGCCGGGATCAGGTTCAACAGCTTGAGGACAACCGTACAGACCCCGCCGAAATGGGAAGGCCGGGATTCGCCCTCCCACCGCCGCGAAACCTGGGGCGGCTCGATCGACGTCGTACAATTCCCGGGGTACATCTCGGACACATCCGGTAGAAACACGCAGTCAGCCCCTGCCCGGCTCAATTTCTCCAGGTCCTGCTCGAGAGGCCGCGGGTATTGATCCAGATCCTCGTCTGCGGCAAATTGCGTTGGATTGACAAAAATCGAAACGAACGTCAGATCGGTGGCGGCAAGCGATCTTTCCACCAGGCTCAAATGACCCGCATGCAAAGCACCCATGGTCGGCACCAGACCGATGGAGCGACCCTGTTTTCGATAATCGGCTATCACCGAGACCAGTTCTCGGCAGGAAGACACGACGCGCAGTTCACTCATTTCCAAATTCCTGGCCTCAACTATCGTTTCCAGCAGTATATCGACAAAACCACAAAATCCGGCAATTCCAAAGGAATAAGCCGTAACACCGAATCACTCCAGCCTGCCAGGACCGAAAAACCGACATTTGTACGATTCCTTTCAAAATTGATCTCTGAAATATGAGCTCCGGCAAAAAAATCGGTAGCCAAATGGAGTATATTAAAAAGAGCCGTTGCCACACCCCCACAGTCGGCAAGTCCCAATGGCGTTTCCGCTCCTGTACAGCCACTGGAATGTCGCACCCGGGCAATGACCGGAAACCAGAAATGAGTCGAGTGAAGATATGAGCGATCCCAGCCACAACCCGGCGGAAAACCAGAACGGCAACCCACCTGCTGACAACCAGCCTGCTGACAATCAACCTGCTGACAACCAGCCTGCTGACAATCAACCTGCCGCCCAGCAGCCACCCGCCCAACAGCCACCCGCCCAGCAACGCCCTGCTCCCCAGCCAGACGAGTCGAACGAAGAAGAGCAGGACGCCACCGAATCGACCGGACATCGGTTCATCTTCTTTAACGCCATGCCGAGTTGGATGGTCAGTTTTCTGAGCCATGTTGCCCTGATCTTGATCCTGGCGATTTTTGTCATTGAGTTACCGATCAAAAAGACCGTCAGCTTCGAAGCGGGAGAGATGGCCGACACCTCGGTGGAAACCCTCGATGTCAACCTGGAAGTGACCGATTTTGAAACGACCGACCCATTTGAAAGCGAAATCCCCGAACAGGCGAACACGGAAATCACGGAAGCGGAACCGTTGACTATCGACACAACAGCCCTGGTTGAAACGTCCGCTTTCCTGGCCGATGACACCTCCAATTTTGAAGGCGACGAAATGATGGAGTTGACGTCGTCCGATTTTTCCAATGAAACCAGCAGTCGCAGCGGTAACGGCAAAGACCAGTTGCTGCGCAAGTACGGTGGGAATGCGGCCACGGAGAAGGCCGTCCAAATGGCGCTCGAGTGGCTGGCCAAGCACCAATTGCCCGATGGCGGCTGGAGCCTCGATCACACCATCGGTCCAGGCAAATTCCGAAAGTCACCGGAAAACGGCGACCCCGGCATGAGACCGGAAGCCCGTTTTGGTGCCACCGCCCTGGCCCTGCTTCCGTTCCTGGGCAACGGCCAAACTCACCTTAATGGCAAATACAAGAAAGAGGTCAAGCAAGGCCTCGAATTCCTGATGGACCGGGGAAAACGCCGGGGGCGGGGACTTTCCTACCATGAACCGGGCGGCACGATGTACTCCCATGGGCTGGTTGCCATCGTATTCAATGAAGCCTTTGCCATGACCAAGGACGCCCGCCTGGCACCTTACGCCCAGGGCACCATCTGGTTTATCGAAGATGCCCAGGATGTGGTGGGCGGTGGCTGGCGCTATCAACCGAGACAAGCAGGTGACACGTCGGCCGTCGGTTGGCAGGTGATGGCGCTCAAGAGCGGCAAGATGAGCGGACTCGACATCAATAAACGGACGTACAAGTTGACGAACAAATTCCTGGATGCGGTCTCGATCGACAGCGGTGCCATTTACGGCTACACCGACAAGCCGCAATCCCGCACACCGGGCCACAAGGCGCGAACTTCTGTTGGCCTGCTCTGCCGCATGTACATGGGCTGGGATCGTGACCATGCCGGCTTGACCGAGGGTGTGGAGTGGATGGCGAAAATGGAGCCGGACGTGGGCCAGCGGGGCTATGCCAATCTCGGTCCACAATTTGCCAACAGCGCGCCTCGATTCAACATGTACTACAACTATTACGCCACCCAGGTGATGAAGCATTATGGCGGCGACATCTGGAAACGTTGGAATGGAAAAATGCGCGACTTCCTGGTCAAGTCCCAATCGACTGAGGGAGACGCCAAGGGAAGCTGGTTTTTCGGAGAGGGTGACCACGGCGCGCGCGTCGGTGGCCGACTTTATGCCACATCGCTGTCCTGCATGACGCTCGAAGTTTACTATCGATACCTGCCGCTCTATGGCAACAGCGCGACCGATGACGAGTTCCCACTCGACTAAGGTGACTCTGGACGAAGGTGGCTCTGGGGTGCGGCGAAAACAACTCGGTAAAAGGAAGGGGCCACGACCCCTTACCAGCGCAAGATACCGGAGGCCCACGTCAAGCCGGCTCCAAAACCGGCAATCGCAATCAGGTCACCTCGTTTGAATCTACCCGCGGAGTGTCCTTCGTGTAACGTGATCGGGATACTGGCGGCCGACGTGTTGCCATACTTCTCGAGATTGATAAGTACCTTGTCCAAGTCGACACCCAGTTCGTCAGCTACCGAATAGATAATCCGCTTGTTGGCCTGGTGATATATGAACCAATCGACATCATCCAACGTCAAGTTGACGGCCCCCAACATCTCCCGGGTGATTTCCGGGACAAGCCGCACGGCCCATTTGAAAACGGTGCGACCGTCCATCCGCAGGTACTGGCCCCGCTCGTCCAAAGCCTCCTGTGAAAGGGGTTGGCGGGAGCCACCTGCCGGAATGAGCAAGCAATCCGACATCTCGCCCACCGAGGCCAAACGGTACGTCAGGAAACCGGGCGCCATCTCGTCATCCGGCTTTGGATCCGCTTCCAGTAGCACCGCACCAGCGGCGTCTCCGAACAGCGGATAGGTCTTTTTGTCCCGTGGGTCAACCACCATCGACATCGTCTCGGAACCGATCACCAGCGCCTTTTGACAGTTGCCGTTCGAAAGAATGTTCCCGGCCGTCGTCATGGCGTAGACAAAACCGGAGCAGGCCGCGTTGAGGTCGAAAGCAGCCGCTGTACGACAGCCCAGTTTCGCCTGTGTCAAACAGGCGGCCGACGGCGTATAGTGGTCCGGCGTCATCGTCGCCACAATAATCAGGTCGATTTCATCCGGCGAGACACCCGCATTTTCCAGGCAAGCCCGGGCAGCGTTGGTCGCCATGTCACTGGTAGCCTGATCCGCTTCCACGTGACGGCGGGACTTGATGCCGGTTCGCTGGATGATCCAGTCGGAATCGTAGCCGAGTTCGGCCAGGTCCTCATTGCGAACCTCGTTATCGGGAGCAAACATTCCGGTCGAAACGATGCGGATTCCCGGCAGCGAACGATTCCAGAGTGATCCCTTTGATTTTTCTTTATTATCTGTCGCGATTGACATCAGCAAATCAACCTTTTGACCCAATCTTCTTTCCGCAGATCTTATGCGAACCCCCCGAGGTCCATAAGACAAAATCCTAAATCAGAAGAGCATAGAGATCAAATTAACGGGCTTTTGACACTTTCGTGACAGAATTTTGACATTCAGACTGAAAGAAAAATGGCCTGATTCGATTCTCCAGGTCGGCTGAAGGGCGTTCCCACCCACCCCGTCGAGCGGGGTGGGAGACCGCGTCGAGGATGTCTCAAATCGACATTATTACCCCACTTTTTGGGGTGTTCTGTCGGTCTGAATCCGTTAGATTGGGACACACGTCATAAATTCAGTCCACGATCATCGAAATTAAGCGAAAATATCTATGAGCCTGTTGGCAGTTGTATATCACCTGGTTCCCGAAGCCCCTCTCTTAGTCGCTTATAACCGGGACGAGCCGCTTGATCGCCTGTGCCCGACCCCCTCGATTCAGTCCGGAAAACCCCGTGTTTTGGCCAGTATTGACCAGAATACCAATGGAACCTACCTCGGGGTAAACCAGAACGGAATGTTCATCGGGGTCGTCCGACGCAGGAAATACAACGTCCCAATGAACCCGCGTTCCCGTGGCGTACTCTGCCGGGAAATGCTGAAAACCGGATCGGCCCGTCTGGCCGTCGACATGTGTCTGGAAGAGCTGCATGGCGGGCAGTATGACGGGGTCAATTACGTGATCGCAGACCCGGAATGTGCCTGGGTCGTCCACTCGGGCGAAGAGACCGAAGTGAGTGAACTCCCCCGGGGTTTGAGCATCATTTCCGATGGTGACCTGAATGACCACCGTGACGAGCGGGCCAACATGGCTCGCCGTTTGCTGACACTGCAGACGCTCGATTCACCCGTCAAATTCCTGGCCGTTGCCAGCAAGGTCCTGGCACGCGCCCCGAGTGCGCCCGGCCGACCGAGCATGGTCATTCGTGACAACGATTACGGGACGGTGAGCGCGACACTGATTTCGTTGGGCAAAAAGCCACGGGATGCCATCTACCAGTATTCCAAGGGTGCCCCCGACGAGGCCAAGTTCGAAGATTACTCGCCACTGTTGCGGGACATCCTCAGCCGCGGGCTGCGTGAATCGAGATCCAAGGCCCACTCCAACGCGTAGCGCTGGCACAAACGCGGGTCTTCTTACTTCTTGCTCCATACCGAATAAAACGGTCGCCGACAGGCACCCGTAACGTCCGACCACTCGTCTTGGGAACGACACGGCTTACATGCCTGCGGTATGCTTCTCCCCTGGCCTGCTGCGCTCTCAAGCCACCGAGTTTTTGCGCGCGGCGGCTCGTTTTCTGGAAGCCGCAACTGTTTTCTTCTTGCTGCGCCGACGGCCCGAAACCTGCCTCACCAGCTTGAACAGATTCGTATTCCCTTTCTTGCCCACCAGCTTGGCGCTGCCGGTGTGCCTCAGGACATAGGCAATCCGCTGGGCAATCCAGCGATCGATTCCCAACCCGGTCGCCAGGTGGGCCGAATCAAAGGGCGTCGGAAGATCGGCCGGCATCAGGCGGTGCAGGTCGGCCGCCGTCTGAAACGTCTCCACCCCGTGCATCTTCGACAGGAACCGGTCTTTCACTTCGAAATCCCCTTTCCGTCGTCGACGTCGCTTGCCGTGCCCCGGGTAACGGTGTTCTTCAATTTCGATCAGGGGCGCGATCAACCTCAGGTTGGGGTGTGGGAAGACCCGCGTAAAATAGAGTAATTCGTCAAACAGGTCGAGGATCGATCCGCGCCGCGGGCTCCACCGCTGATCCACGATCTTCCCGCCTTCCTTGTCGAACTTGATCAGCCGTTTGCGAACAATCAGCGGTTTCACAACGTCGACTTCGAAATCCTTCAACAGGATTTGGATCTTGTCGCGAATGGCGGCCAGCCCGCTCCGCTGAATTTCGACCAGGCGCTGCCCATTGACCACGTCGATCCGGTAACGGCCTACCTTGACCTCGATCTCGCTGCCCGGTTCGCGAAATTTTTCTTTCAGTTGTTGATGTAAAGTGGTTTCCATGACAATCTTATCATCGGCCGTTTCACTCGATGCCTGTCCAACGGGCGCCCGTTTTTTTGGAAACGGATGGAAATCGTCCCCTTCCCCGCCAGGCGACAGCAAGTTTCCCTTTAATTAACGGCTTTGCTATACTGCCAATCGGCTCACCGCGGGTCACCTCGAGCTGGCTGCAGAAAACTGCTATCACTTTTGACTCAAAGGAATTGAACATGAAGACATCCACGTCGCCGCGCATTCATGAAGAAATCACGCAGTGCATTGGCAATACCCCACTCGTCAAGTTGAGAAACGTCTCACAGGGCTGTGTCGCTACGGTCGTTGCCAAAGTGGAAAACATGAACCCGCTGTGGAGCGTCAAGGACCGGATCGGTCGAGCCATGATTGATGCGGCCGAGCGCGATGGAAAGATCAACCAGGATACAGTGGTGATTGAACCGACCAGCGGCAACACCGGGATCGCCCTGGCCTATGTCTGCGCCGCGCGGGGCTACAAGTTGCGGGTCTGCATGCCGGAAAGTATGTCGATCGAACGACGTCGCTTGCTAAGAGCCCTGGGGGCGGAGGTAATCCTCACCCCGGCCGCCGAAGGGATGCCCGGGGCGGTTCGCAGGGCAACCGAGATTGCCGAGTCCGAGGAGAACCATTACATGCCCCAACAGTTCAAGAACCCGGCCAACCCGGAGATCCACCGGAAAACGACGGCCGAGGAGATCTGGCGCGACACGGCAGGTGAAATCGACATCTTCGTCTCGGGTGTCGGGACGGGCGGCACGATCACCGGTTGCGGCGAGGTCCTCAAGGGTTACAAGCCGGACCTGCAAGCGATCGCCGTGGAACCACTCAACAGCCCGGTGATTTCCCAGCACCGCAACGGTGACGAATTGCAACCGGGCAAACATACGATCCAGGGGATCGGCGCCGGTTTTATCCCGGACGTCCTCAATACCGGCGTGATCGACGAGGTGTTCCACGTACGGGATGAAGATTGCATCCAGATGACGCGCGACCTGTCGACCAAGGAAGGCCTGTTCTGCGGGATCAGCTGTGGGGCAGCGGCCTATGCCGCCATCGAAGTCGCCAAGCGACCGGAAAACGAGGGGAAGATGGTGGTCGTGATCCTGCCCGACCTGGGTGAACGGTATCTTTCCACCTCGCTCTACCCGTCGGAATAGTCACCCCTGCTGGTGTCACCCCTGCTGGTCGAAGATCGATTCAAAGATCGCACGGTTGCCACGGCGCGCCTCGTCCACCAGGTCCAACAGTTCCTGGACGTTATCCAGCCGCAACAGGAAAACCAGCCGGGCCAGCCCTGCCGGGTCGCCCGGCAGATCGTGACGGGCCGTCGTGTTCATCAGCCGCAGACGCGATTCGACACTTCGCAATGTCTCGTAGTTGGCCGCCAACTGCCCGGCCGTTTCCGCAGCCAGTACACCGTGCATCTCGAGGGCCCGGATGGCATCCAGGGTCCCGGGAACCAACAGTTCCGACTGATCGGCGTGTTTGAGCTGCAGCATCTGGATCAGGAATTCGACGTCGACCGTACCACCCACTCCCCGTTTCAAGTTGCCCGCCGAACAATCTTCCTGCATCCGGTAACGCATCTTGCGGATTTCCGATCCGTTTTCAGGCCGCCACGGTTCGGCCCGGATCGCCTCCTGGACCAGCTGCATGGCGCGATCCCGCTGGTCGGATTGCCCGTAGATGGGCCGCGCTTTGCAGAGCGCCTGGCGCTCCCACAAATGGCCGGCGCCGGTGGCAAAATAACGTTGAAACTCGGCAAACGACACGGCCAGCGAACCACTTTGGCCGGTCGGCCGCAGGCGACTGTCCATCTCGTACAATCGGCCGTCGGGACCGGCCGTCGTCACGGCCCGCGTGACGGCCGCCGCCACTTCACTGTAGAAGTGCTGGTCGCTGGTCGTCCGCTGACCCGGTTCGTCAGCATCGCTGTCAAACAGGAAGATGACGTCGATATCACTATGGTAATTCGGTTCGCGGCCGCCAATTTTCCCCAGGCCGAGAATCACGAAGGACCCGTTCCGACCCGTGTCCTCGACAGCAGCCCCGTTGGAATATTTCTGCTCCAGCCGACGGAGCGAGGCATCGGTCATCGATTCGAGGCAGACCTGGGCCACATCGGAGAGCGCCCGGTGCGTCTGGAAAACCGGGTCGCGGCCCAGGATGTCACGGACACCGACCCGGATGTGCATCGCTTTCTTGAAGCTGTGAATGATGGGACCCGGGTCGACCGCCCCTCGCAACAAACTTTTCAGGTTATTTTGCAGCCACTCCAGCGAGGGCAACTGTTGCATCCAGAGGGAATCGACGAGGTCATCAATCATTCCCGGCCGCCGTCGCAGAATCTCCGAGAGGTATCCACCCGAGGCACAGAGCCGGACAAACAACTGCATCGAATTCGGCTGAAAACGGAACAGTTCCCACAACACGGCCTTGGCCCCGATCGAGTCGGTCACGCTACTCAGTTCGCGCAGGGTGGCATCGGGGTCCGGGGTCAAGGCAATTTCAGCCAGCAATTGGTCAACGATCGACGCCAGGAAATGCCGGCAACGATGCGACGAGAGGAAGACCGTTTTTTCTACCGACAAGGTCTGCAGCAGTCGGTACGCCTGGTCCGGGTGCTCGATGCCAAACGGCCTTAAGGTCCTCTCGATCATCGAATCGCTGGGGCTCGGCTCAAGCACCAGGTCGACAACCGGTGCGACATCGGCCTCGGCACCCTCCTCCGAAAAACCGAACCCCTGGTGCAGAAGATGGTCGAGAATCTTCCGGTTGACCCGGGTCACTTCGACCAGTTCATCTCGAAATTGCTGCAGCGCGGTCCGGCCAAAATAGAACTGGTAACCCATGCGGCGAGCGATCTTCTCCAGCTCCTCACTCGACTCGGGTAACGTGTGGGTCTGCAGGTCGTACATGATCTGCAAACGGTGTTCCAGCTTTCTCAACCAGCCATAATTCTGGATCAGCAGCTGGGCCTCTTGCCGCGACAGGATCTCGGCCGACTGCAATTCCCGGATCGCTTCCAGCGTATTGGGCGACCTCACCTCGGTCGAAGCCCAACCGTTGAGCAGTTGCAGGAACTGGATCACGAACTCGACATCCCGGATTCCGCCATGCCCCGTCTTGATATTCGTCCGTTGTTCACCTGCCACCTGGGCCCGGCGCTCGATCTGTCGCTTCAACGCTTTGATGCTGCCGATGTCGACCTGGTTGACAACCCGCTGGTAAATCCAGGGCTGCAGTTGTTCCAACAGCCGGTTGCCCAGTTGTCGATCGCCGGCCACCGGCCGGGCCTTGATCAGCGCCTGCCGCTCCCACGTCCGTCCCTGTAGATCGTAGTACCGCAACATGAACGAGACCGGGTTGCAAATCCGCCCCTTGCTCCCCTCCGGCCGCAAGCGAAGATCGACCCGGTAAGCGGCTCCCAACGAGGTCGTCTCGGTCAACAGCCGATTGAAATCCCGGGTCAACCGTTCAAAATACCTGGCATTTTCTTTCTGCCTGTCCGTCTGTCCCTCTTCTTCGTAGACCATCACCAGGTCGATGTCACTGGAGTAATTCAATTCGCTGCCACCCAGCTTTCCCATCGCCAGGATGACGTAGCCGCAGCGTTCCCCCGACTGGTTCAGCGGCCGTCCATACTTCTGGTCCAGGACCCGAACGCAGTATTGTAGCGCCGCTTCGGCGATCGCCTCGGCCACCCAGGAGATCTGCTCGGTCACCTGCTCGATGCGGTGCTGGACAATGATATCACCGAAGGCGATCCGCAAAGTTTCACGGTGTTTGAAACGGCGGAGAATCTGCATCGCCCCCGCTTCGTCGCGAGCACTGCGCATCTCGTCTCCCAGTTCGTCCACCAGGATATGCCGCGCATGCAGCTGGCCCTCCGTCATCCGCAGGTAATCATAACTCTCGGTGTCACGGATCAGCTGGTCACTGAGATACTGGCTGGTGGAAAAGATCGTCAGCAGGATCGGCAAACCGGTACGATCACGATCCAGCAGGGCCGCCATCGCCTGGGGGCTACGGGCGGCCAATACAAACCGCTCCAGATTGTTCAGCGCCATGTCCGGGTCACTGCTGGCAGCCAGGTGCTCCTGCAACTGTTGCCACAACGCCACGAACAGGTCTTCCGGCATGCCACTCTGCCGAATGGCCTGCAGGTTCGCCTCGGCCCGGTCCGGGTTCTGGATGCCTACCAGGCTGAGAACGCGCCGGACTTCGTCCGGGCTGTCAGACATTTTCTGGTCCAACCGGTTCATGCTCCACCGGATTCATACTGTGCCCGCCACCGCAACCATGCGCCACGAGCCGTGAATCAAAGCGCCCGGCGATAACGTTTCTTGGAGGCTCGCGCCGAGGGCCGTGCATCGATTTCCTTACCCCGCGCCTCGTTGATCTTCTCCTGCAACTGATCGACTTCCAGCTGCTTGTTGATCCGCTGCTCGATCCGGGTCAATTCGCCCCCCTGGTCCGGGGTGACCAGGGTATAGGCAATCCCCGTTTTCCCCATCCGCCCGGTTCGACCGACACGGTGGACGTAATCATCACTCAATTCCGGCACATCGTAATTGATGATATGCGAAATGTTGGTCACATCGATCCCCCGGCCGACCACATCGGTGGCGACCAGGAAACGGACCGTCTGCTCGCGGAACCCGGTCATCATCCGGTCCCGGGCGGACTGGGTCATATCCCCGTGGATCGTGCCGATCGAATCAAAATTGGTCGTCTTGAGCATCTTGCGGTACAGCCGCTCGGTCCCCAACTTGGTGCGGCAAAAGATAATCGCCTGACCCGGTTGTTCCCGCTCCAGTAGCTCCACCAGGATGTCGTACTTCATCTCGTACGGGACCGTCAGGTATTTCTGGTCGATCGTCTCGACGGCAATCTTGGGAGAGAAATTCAGCAGCTTGGGCTGATGCATGTACCGCTTGGCCAGCATTACAATCGGCGGTGGCAACGTCGCGCTGAGCAGCATCGTCTGCCGCGGCGTCGGGCATTGACGCATGATCTTTTCGATATCGGGGCGAAACCCGATATCCAGCATCCGGTCCGCTTCGTCCAGCACCATGAACCAGAGCTTCTTGATGTTCAGCGTGCGCCGTTGCAGGTGGTCCAGGACGCGTCCCGGCGTGCCGACCACGATATGACATCCCCGCTTCAGTTGATTGATCTGGGTCTTGATCGGCCGACCACCATACAGGCAACAGCAACGGACCTGATCATTGGGGGCCAGCTTCTTGATTTCCCGCTCGACCTGCACCGCCAACTCGCGCGTGGGAGTGAGGATCAGGGCCTGCACCACCGGGACGGGGCCACTCATTTCGAGCTGCTCCAGAATCGGGATGCCGAAGGCGGCCGTCTTGCCCGTGCCAGTCTGCGATTGCCCGATCAGGTCATACTCCTCCATCGCCAGGGGGATCAGCCCAGCCTGGACGGGCGATGGTTTTTCATAACCGACTTCCTGTAGCCTGACGACCATTTCATCGGAGAGACCCATCTTGTCAAACGACAGGGCCTGCTTTCGTTTATTTACGCGCTTGGTCACTAAGCTGCTTGTGTGGGTTAAAGAAGAAGGGCTCAAAATTGAATGATTTTTTCTCGTTTTCAGCCCATTAAGGCTAGCCGCCCGGGCAAAAACGGTCAACGCTAGTTCAACCTGAAACCGAGGAACGGGCCGAATCTCACGGTTCACGGCCCTCCTGTCCCCCATCCCACTCGCGATCGAACGATGATTCCGACCTTGTCCCACATCCTGCAGCTGAAGGATTTTGCCGAGCAACAGCGGGCGATGGTCAAGTTCGTGACCGAACTGCAGGCCCTCTCAGCGACCGAGCAATCGGATGTTTTCGCGGCGCTGGACGAATTTTGCACCTCTCAGCCGGAGGCCGATCAGGACGCTGCCTGCCAGGTCGCCGGGCTGCTGGTCGGCCGAATCACCCAGCTCGAGAGCAAAACCCCACTCAGCTGGACGGACGGGCAACTGCAGCAGATCGCCCACCTGTACGACCAGGTCCCGGCCAACAGCAACCTCCGCAACCAACTGCTCGGTTTGCTGGCGACCATCGGCAACCAGGCGGCCCTGGACTTGTGGGAAAACCGTGTTTGCCACGATCCCCCCCAGCAGCGTTCCGGGATTATCCTCGCCTTTGCCCCGCTGATGGAGCACCGCGCCGAGTTGACGCAACCCCTGTTCGACCAGTTGCTGGCCCACGCCTTCAGCCACCTGCCGGTGGCGGCCGCCGTGCTCGATTTGGCCAACTTCGCCTTTCGGACTGGTCTGTTGGTGCCCCACCCGGCCGCCAGCCGCGCCGCACAGTTGACGGTCCTGCTGGGTGAGCTGGCCGGCCAGATGGCCCGTATCGAAGAGGGAAACATCCCGCAGAACTGGGAACCGTTGCAAATCAGCCAGACCGTTTCCGATGCCGTGGCCCTGATCATCCCGATCTGCGACGCGCTGGCCCTGATGGGCCACGAGACGGCGATCGGCAAACTGAACCAGGTACTCGATTTGAAACACCGTCGACTGCAGACCGAGGCCGCGGCCGCCCTGGCCAAGCTGGAGGACGAGCGGGGCCGCCAGGCGCTGATCGACCTGGCCGAGCATCCGAGCGTTCGGACCCGCGTGCTGGCCTACGCCGACGAGCTCGGGCTGGAGTCCCAAATTTCACTCGAGTACCAGGGAGACATCGCCACGGCCGAGGCGCACCTGGCCACCTGGCTGGCGGAACCGGAACAGATGGGGATCGCGCCGAGTGAAATGAACCTGCTGGACAACCGGGAATTGAATTGGCCCAGCTACGAACACCCCGTGCAGTGCTACCTGTTTGAGTACCGCTACGGGTCGGGCGAGCAGGCATACCGCAATCTCGGCATCAGCGGGCCCCTGACCCACGCCTTCTCGGCCGACCTGACGCACCTCTCCCGGCTCGACACGTACGCCGCCTTTGCCGGCTGGCAGACCACCCACCAGGAAGTGTTTGCCGTACCGATTGACCGCGCCCGCCAGGCGATGCCGGGGGTGGTGGCCCAGCTGGAACAGCAGGTCGACAACCAGCAGTACCGCGACTGCGAGCCACTCGCCCTGGCAGGATTTTTCGGAGAGTACCAATTGATCGTCAGGGCTCATCGGGCGGAGGCGGACGATGCCGATCCCGGCACGCTCGTCGTCGGTAACGACCACTCCGACTGGATCGGCCCGGGCAACAGCGCGGCGCCGATCGACTCGAACTTGGCCCTCGATATCTGGCGGGGACGGCGGTTACTGGTGAATTTCAACTCGGTGGAACAATTCGAGTAGTTTTCCCCTGCCGACCGGCTTGCCCAAGTCGACGGGCCGGCCGGAAAAATCTATAATGGGGGCGACTTCTATCATGGGGTCCGACCTGAAACCCGCGGAAGGAATCATGGATTCTGACAACCAAAAAAACCGTGTTCTGATTGTCGACGACAACCAGGCCAACTGCGAGCTGCTCGAAGCGTACCTGGACGGGATCGCCTGTGACACGGCGATCGCCGAGGATGGCCAGCAAGCGCTCGACATGGTTCCGGAATTCCGACCGGACCTGATCCTGTTGGATGTGATGATGCCGAAGTTGAGCGGCTTCGAGGTCTGTCAGCAATTGAAATCGGACCCGGCCACCAGTGGGATCATGATCCTGATGGTGACCGCCCTGAACGAACTGGGCGATATTGAACGGGCTGTCGAGGCGGGGACCAACGACTTTCTTTCCAAGCCGGTCAACCGGGTCGAACTGCTCAAGCGCGTCGAGAACATGCTGCAGCTCAAAGGCGTGTCGGATGAGAACGAGCGCTTGAGGAGTTACATCCAGCAGATGGAAGAGACTTCCGCCGGGGATTCCTGATTCCTAGGAAATGACCTTTTTCCTAGTAATACATCGACACTCGTGGACAGGCAAGTCCAGTCGAGCACAAGGAATGCCTAATCCATTAGGCAAAAATTAGGCAAAAGCAAATAGAACCCCCCTGCCGTCTTGAAGATTTTGATACAAAAGCGGGGGAATGGTCTACGCAATTCGTGGCCATCATGAAATTGCCCCGCCCCCCTTAGGAGAAAGCCATGTTTAGGTCGAGAGATGGCCAAACCGAACTGATATTGTCAAGAATTTTTGAAATCGGTGGTTTATTCATTATTCTCCTAACCGCTCTGGTTGCATTGGCTTTTATGGTACAGCCGGAACCTCCTCCCGTAATGCAATGTATAAATCGTTGGCTGCCGCTGATATTTTGGTTTATGGTTGGAGCATTTCTTGTTCGTCACTCTTATGAACTTTATGGCGTAGCCGAAGCCATTGAAGACGAAGCTTAACGATCGACTGGCGTTGTGATCTAGGAACGACCCATATAAAAAGCCGGCAAGGTTCTAAGGCATCGATGGCCATCGTGAAAACACCCCGCCCCAACAGGAGAACGTTCAATGCGCCAGCTAACTTGGTTTCCGCTTCTTTTCCTATTAGTCGCGGTAGCATTGGGGGGGTGCGAGAAGGAAGAGCCGCCGAAGCGGCAAACGAAAGCTCCTGCTGATGATGTTGGTCAATCGGCGGGACAACCAGAAGTCAACGAACAGCTACTCGAGGCGGTCGCCAAAGGAGACATCAAAGTTGTCGAACAGCTTTTGGCCAAAGGCGCAGATGTGGGTGCTAAAAATGCGGGAGGAGAGACGATTTTAAATCAGGCCGTTTTTAACAGTCACAAAGAAATGGTCGAGCTGTTAATCGAAAAAGGGGCAAATGTAAATGAGAAGTACGATTCGGGAGAGACCCCTTTGCATCTGGCAGTTCATTTAGACGATCTAGAAATTGCAGAGGTCCTCATAAAAAAAGGGGCCAATGTTAATGCCAAGACACCCTCTGAGTTTCTCGCTGAAACCCCGCTGGACAGGGCAACGATAACCAGCGAAATCGTTCGCCTGCTTCGAAAACACGGCGGCAAAACAGCCATGGAATTAGAGGCGGAACAGAAATAAGAAAAACTGGCGAAGCCCTCGGCTCGCTTTTGTTGATCAAGGAGACCTGAGATGAATCGAAATACTCGTTACATATTGACCCTCATCTTGCTGGTGTGGATAGCTGGTTGTTCCAGCCATTCGCCCGATGACCAAAGCTCCGAGGTTCATGCTGAAAGTTCCGACAGCGTCATAGCTACGGCCGCGGAGAAATATTATGTTCGTGACGGCCTCGCTTATGACGTGAACACAGACCAGCCTTTCACCGGCAAGCAGTTTTATTACTACGAGAACGGACAGCCGATGGAAGAAATGAATTTTAAAGATGGAAATTGGCATGGACCCTATATCACCTGGCATGAAAACGGCCACAAGGCGCTGGAAGAAAATTACAACGAGAACGGTCAAACGGGTCGACAAAGTTATTGGTTTGAAAACGGACAGAAAGAACGGGAGGGAAATTACGATGAGCAAGGGGCGCTCGATGGTTTACAGTCGGAATGGTATGAAGATGGAAAGCAAGCCAGTCAATCCAACTGGCGGAACGGCACCGAGTACGGCGTGTCGACCTCTTGGTATCCCAGCGGCCAAAAACAGATTGAATCCATCTACAACGACCAAGGCGTAGCCCATGGTTTATCTTCGATTTGGTACGAAGACGGTCAAAAGTCGGGCGAAAACATCTTCAACGCTGGAACATTAGAGCGCTCGCTCGCCTGGGATGAGAAGGGCAGAATCACGAGAGACGGCACCCTTCAGGATGGTTGCTTTCATCTTGTTTACACCGTGTGGCATGCAAACGGTCAAAAGGCCAAGGAGATAACCTCTCGCGATGACGAAATGGTATCGATCGTCCAATGGGATGAGGCGGGCCAAAAAACGAGTGAAAAAAGTGGCCAAGACGATGGTCATAGCGAAGCGGAAAAAAAGAGCGGTTCAGGACAGCCCCATGCCGAAAAGGTTGTTCAAGAACAAAGTCTCAATCAATTGAGTGCAAAGGAAGTTGCGGACCTGTTGGCGGGTGAGATTGGACGTTGGAAAATCACGGGAAAGAAGATGCCCGCGGGCGGCGACGTGGAACCCTTTGAGGATACGATGGAGACTCGCTGGAAGGTAAAAGACAAATCTATCGTGGTCACGTTTAGTCCATTGATCAACGGGAAGAGGGTCCCTTTTGTCGGGGACAAGCAATACGACCCTCAGGCGGGCGTCTTCATATGGCGCAGGAAGGGTGAAGGGCTTGCTGAGATTGTTTCCCAAGAGCATTACGACCCAACAACCAAGACCTACCGGGCAGAGTCAACCTATCCCGACGGCGCTAAGGAAACCACTACATTCAAAAGGGTCAGCAAGACCAAAAGCCTTTTTTCATCGCAGGTCGAGCTTGATGGCAAGATTGTTTTTTCCAGCGAAGCCATTTTTACACGACTACCTGATTCGGAAGATAAAGCCGAACAAAAGTCGAGTGTTAAGACGGCTGAACTGACGGCCTCAACGCCTGAAGAATTCGCCCAATCAATCGTGACTCTCTTAGCCGCGAACGATTCGAATGAATTTGCTAGGTTTGCTTATCTCCCCAAGAAAGAACTGCTGGATTTTCAAAAAAAGGTGGTCCCGGCCGATAGGCTGGAAGAACTCACCGAACGAATCGAGACTTACTTCAACCGGCAACAAGAAATTAATAAGGAGTGTTTTGCCGAGGTCAGAAATGAACTGGCAAAAGATGGCTGTGACTGGAATCAAGCCCAGTTCGTCGGTGCAGAATACAAAATCATAAAAGAGAAAGAATTCTCTGGATCGAAATCTGTCACGGTGACCCTCTCTGCTGGTGCCCAAACTTATAAATTCGTCATGCGTAAATGCATATTGGTTAATGATCGCTGGTTCACTCTTGAAGAGATTCACGCAGTAACGAAAGAACGGGCGCATGCTCCCAAACCTAAAGCCGAACATAGTGACCACGATCATGGTGAAGCTGAAAGAAAAAGCAGTCCAGGACAGCCCCCTGTTGAAAAGACGATGGGTGAACGACCCAGTACACCAGAAGCTGCAGTGAAACACGCCTTGGAGTTAATTTCCGCTGGTGATATCACAACCTTCTTGACGACTTATATGCCGCCTGAAGCACTACAGAAAGAGGTCGATCGGGTTGGCTCCCTCGAGCAATTGGCAGTCAAGCTTGAACCTTTTGTTAATCGTGTAATCAAAGTTGCCCTGTTGGAAATGGATAGGAAAACCCCTGTCTACTCAAATGACGGAAAAACGGCCACGTACAAAATATACGACGTTTCAGAATTGGACGAGGCGGTCTTTAAAAAGATTGGTTCGCGGTGGTACCTAGAACCATAAAAATGGCCGGCAGGTTCTTAAGCCCCACCGGCTCCGTCTGCGCCCGCGGATTCTTGAGAACCAGCAGGCGGAAAAAGCGGCCGCTAACGTTCTACAGCTCGATCTTCTTGCTCACTTTGGCTTGCCAGCGCTTCCTCAAGGGTCAGGTTCCATTGGGGAAATGGATCCTGTAACTGCTGCCAGGACTCGACCCCCTGGGCAAACTCTTCGTCCGTCAGCAAACACTCCTGGAGCGAATCGTAAATGGCCAGCTCGTCCATACCGATACCGATAAACACCAATTCCTGGCGGCAATCACCCACCTGGTCGTCCCATCGCCGCTCGATCTCGGCCCGCACCGTATCGACATCTGGCCAACAAGACGGCGGCACGGCCGCCCACCAAAATCCGCCAAAGTCCAAACGCGCCACGCGACCGGCCTGGGACCAAACGCCAATTTTATCCAGGCGACTCGCCAGCCAGAAAAACCCTTTGCTGCGCAACACGCCGTGCCAATCCTGGCTTAAGCGATCAAAGAACCGCGCGGGATGAAACGGGCGGCGCGAGCGATACACAAAACTGCTGACACCATACTCTTCCACTTCACTCGCTCCGTCACCGCGCAGCGTTAGTTGCCAACCTTTACTCTGCTTGGCGATTTCAAAATCGAATCGCCCCGTGCCCATGATTCGTGATGGCTCGATCTTCCCAAAGGAAGATCGGAGTTTCAGTGCGTGGGGATTGAGCTGCTCGATGAACGCCTCGATCGCACCCAGCGTCTCGTCATCCACCAGGTCTGTCTTGTTGAGAAGAATCACGTTGGCAAATTCCACCTGTTCCGTCAGCAGGTCGGCGACCGTTCGCGGATCCTCTTCGTCGGCTGCCTGGCCCACGCTGTGCAGGTCTTTACCGATCTGCAGATCCTCGAGGAAGTTGGCCGCATCAACGACGGTTACCATCGTGTCAAGTTCAGCCATGTCCGAAAGCGCGACACCATCACCGAGGGCAAACGTGAAGGTATCGGCAACCGGCGCAGGTTCCGAGATCCCGGTTGATTCGATCAGCAGGTAGTCGAAGCGACCTTCTCCGGCCAGGTTCGCCACCTCCAGCAGCAAGTCCTCGCGCAGCGTGCAGCAGATGCAACCGTTGGTCATCTCTACCAGCTTCTCCTCCGTACGGCTGAGTGCAGCGTCTCCTCCTGTCACCAGTTGAGAGTCAATGTTTACCTCGCTCATGTCGTTGACGATCACGGCAACACGCAGGCCCTCGCGATTGGTCAGGACATGATTGAGAAGAGTTGTTTTTCCGGCGCCCAGAAAACCGGACAGCACGGTTACAGGAAGTTTTTTCATCGTGGCCTCTTTAGCATGGTGTACTGTTCGAGCATTTTCCTTAACGGCTGGTCTTTTGATTCCCAGGCCTGGCGGCTGAGAAATCGCCAGGCAGCCGCTGTTTTTTCGGGCCGGACGAATGGCCGCAGCCAGGTCTCGACGCATTCACGGCGGTAGGCGAGGCCCGCCTGAGCCCTCACCCAGGTCTCGTAGCCTGCAATCCAAAGCAGGAGTGAGGTCCAGAGTTCTCGGGCGCGTTGCCACTGCGGCAATCCTTGCGGGCGAGCGAAGGGAGGCAGTTCGTCAGGCCAGTGAATCCCCATTGCAAGTGACTCGACCGGGGCCCATTTCGGACAGATGTCGAAACGGTTGAGATAGAGCCCCCCCAGGTCACGACGGCCAAAGAACATGCCAAAGCCCCACAAACAGATATGCAGCTGGTCCTGGTCAAGCCGGTAGCAGGTGGACCGATCCTCCGTTTCGCGGTCTCGATAGCGTTCAAAACCAAAACCGATCAACAGATTCCCTTCCTGGCACTCCACATCCCTGCCCCAACACCAGACCTGCTGCTCCATCAGCCTTCCGCCAAATCGACGGACAGGCCGTGGGAGATACCATCCCTGGCCGGTCCGCGCTGGGGTCAGACGGCGACGTTTGGCCGCTGCGGATTCAGTCATGGGGATGGCTCCCGGGCGTGGGGCATCGCGGGAACAACGTGTCGATATCCTCGGTGAACGCGACCCCCAGCCGCCTCCACGCACCCGCCATCTCCTCGGCACGTATGCTGGGTCGCTTGTCAGTCTCCCAGCGTTCCAGGGTCGATTGGCGGTACTCGGTTCCCAAAACCTCCATGATGTTGACTTCGTATCGACGTATCCAACCGATCAAATCCAAAGTCAGGGAGCCGCAGTCCCTGCGCTGGGCTGGTGTGGGCGGGGTGAGTTCCGGTAAATCTGCAACGGTCCAGGGTTGAGCCTGCAGCGCCGCGCGCTTCGTGTAGCGCGGCCGGAACTCGTAACGTGGCAGAAAGACCACGCCGCGACGAGGATCTCCGTAAAACACGCCAAACCCACGGAGTACCACACATCCTCCATCGGGCAACTCAAGAGAATAAATACTGGAACACTCTTCACGATCGTCAGGCGGCTCGGTGCGGTCAAAGCCGATCTCGATCAGCCAATTGCCTTCGGGTCGTAGAATATCCTGTCCCCAGCACCACACCTGCTGGCTCAACAATTCCACCGCGTGTTGAATGAGATCACCTTCGGTACTTGGCCAATCCATCGATTGAGGTGGTACCGGCATCTCAATCAGCCCTGATCGTTACGGCTGCTGCCAGGTTGGCCAACAACCAGGAGGAAGCCGCCAACAACTGCAACCAGTCACCCGTGGAGCTGATTCCGTAAGCCATCACACTGCCAATCCAGCAAAGGCTGGCAACCGTTTGACCCAGCCACTCCACTCGAAACACTCGCCACCATCGGTTTTGACAGTCGTCAATCGAGATGCCTTCCCGCGATTCATCGGCGAGTGCTGCCAATCGAGAATCCTGTTCTTGTCCATCGGCCATGACCTGGCTGGGTGTCAACATGCAGAACACTCCTCACCACAACAGGAGAGATCATCCAGGTACATACCCCACTGACGATACTTTTCCAATTCTTCGGCTGGCAGGTCCAGCGAAGTCGCGATCGCCTTGGCCACCACCGCGAAACGTTGGCGATACTTGTAGATAAAGCAGAACACATGATTTTCATGACGAACGGCCGGTCCACACAGGAACAAGCCGGGCACGATCGTCGATTCATCGTGTTCGCTCAACAGCGGGAATCCATCCCCCCGTTTTTCAAACAAGTCAGTGACCAATTGATGGCTTCCTGTAAAACCACTGGCCAAAAGGGGTGGCACCGGCGTACGAAAAATTTCTCCTTGCTCGGTGGTAACTTCATACGTGTCATTCACAACAGCGACTGAGGCAATCGATGTTTCCGGAAACAATTCCACATGCTCTGCAAAACAACCTTCTCGGATCCGCTCCTGGGAGTAGGTGGACAACGCAACACTGGGATCCGAACTTTCCCCGTTCCACGGACACGCCTTGTCAAATAACCGGACCTTTTTATCGCGACAGGCGAGGTGGTAAGCCGCATCGACTCCACTCTCGTAACCGCCGATAATGATGAACTCATCTCCCTCGAGTTCCTGATAGCTGGGGATCGTCGCCGTGTGCGTGCAAAGCTCACTTCCCACAAAACCGGTGCGTTGCGGGTATTGAAACTCACCGGCTGCCCAGATCACATGCTTGGCTCGCAATGTTTCTTCGGCCGCATCGATTCGAAAGTCGTCACCGACCTTGGTCACACGCAATACGACCGTCTTTTCCTGCAAGGGAATCTCAAAAAAACTGGCAATCCCTTTGAGGTGCGCGGCAAATTGGGCACCTGTCGGATGCTCGACCCCCAGGCTGAATGCGGGTGAAACACCGATCGCGATCGAGTTCAAATCGAGCATCCCGATTGAATTCGTTGGGAATGAGGGTGTGATGAATCGAGTCTCGGCAGGCCACAAAGCGAATGAGGCCCCTACGGTGTAGCGCTCAAGCACGACAAAATTCTCAATTCCCGCATGCCGGAGGGCAATGGCAACCCCGATGCCCGCGGCACCCCCGCCAATCACAACGGCATCATAGATCTTCGCATCGGTGGTGGCCTCCATCAGGCTGTTTCCTCGGTTTGGAGTTCAATGGGCGGAAAAGGGTCAGCCATTTTTGCCCAGGCCCCAGGGCCTTCGGCAAACTCTTGATCGGTCAAAAGACACTGATCCAACAAACGTTCCAGATGATCTTGTTTCAAGCCTTGTCCGATGAAGACCAGCTCTTGGTGGCGATCCCCATGTTCCCCTTCGAACTTGGAGCGAATCTCCGACTGCTGCTCCTCCTCATCGGGCCACTCTTCCTCAGGGGCTGCCGCCCACCAGAAGCCGGCCGGATCCATGCGGATCGAACACCCGGCTTGCGACCAGTCGTACGCCCAGTCATTTCTCGATGCAATCCACATCAGACCTTTGCTGCGCAATACACCAGAAAACATCCCCTCATTGAGATCTCCGGCAAACGCATCATTCAATCGCATCGGGTGGAAAGGCCGAGTTCGGCGATAAACGAAGCTGGAAATTCCATACTCTTCCGTTTCGGTTTCTTCTTCTCCTCTTGGCAGGGCCAGCCATTGAGGCATGGCTTCCGCCTCGGCGAGCTGAAAACTTCCAGTACCGAGGATCTTGGAGAGTGGTACCTGGCTTTCAGTGGAACACAAGATCTCAGCCCCGGGATTCAGGCGTCGAATGATTTGAGATAGTTGATCCAATGCTTGCTCAGTGACCAAGTCCGTCTTGTTGATGATGATGACGTTGGCGAATTCAACCTGGTCAACCAACAGATCGACGATGTTCCGATCATCTTCTTCATTCAAGCCCATTCGACGATCGTTCAGATCATCCCACGAGCCAAAATCTTTCATGAAGTTTCCGGCATCAACGACGGTCACCATCGTATCCAGGTCTGCCACTCGGGACAGGCTATAGCCCTCCTCATCCTCAAACGTAAAGGTTTCGGCTACGGGCAGAGGCTCACTGATTCCCGTCGATTCAATCAGCAGGTAATCAAACCTTCCTTCGCGAGCCAGCCGTGACACCTCGACCAGCAGATCTTCGCGCAAGGTACAGCAAATGCAACCGTTGGTCATTTCGACCAACTGCTCGTCCGTTCGGGAAAGATCGGCTCCGCCATCACGTACCAAGGCCGCATCGATGTTGACCTCACTCATATCATTGACGATCACAGCAACTCGCATCTTCTCGCGGTTAGCGAGAAGATGATTCAGCAGTGTCGTTTTTCCGGCGCCCAGAAAACCACTCAACACGGTAACCGGCAAACGGGTCTGGCCGGGCGATCCACTTATGTTCAAGGGTCAACTCCATCGATTAAGTTACTGAACGGGGCCTGGTGTCTGGTGTTCCAGAACCGTGTGCAACGAGCGCCGAGCGGGATCAACGTCGGACGGAAACCAGAAAGACCGCTTCCGGAAAGCCCCAATGCAACTATATTACTATTGCAATTGAATTGCATCAAGGGGCTGGCTGGATCGGCTCGGAAACCTCCGGTTTCGTCATGGCACCCCTCCGGTTTACTGTTGAACAAACGCAAAGCATCTGGGAAGTTATCTGATAGCTTGTAACCGTGGTGCGAAAGATGAAGGCCAGGCATGCAGCGGCAGAAAGGAGACCTCCTATGAATCAAGACCGAACCGCCCAAAACTGGGCCCGGCAATCGATTCAAGCGGCTGGACTGAGAGCAACGAGCGCACGTGTCGCCACGTTATTGGTACTCCGAGATTCATCCGCCCCACTAACGCACGCCGAAGTATCCGATCAGTTGGCGGAGCATGAAATTGACAAATCAACCGTCTTCCGCAATCTGACGGATATGGTCACCGCCAACTTGTTGCGTCGCTCCGAGCTAGGGGATCATGTTTGGCGATTTGAGATCATCGGAGAAACCGAACGAGAACACGAATCCCATCCCCACTTCGTATGCATTGACTGCGGCACGGTCTCTTGTCTGCAAGAGATTCAGCTGTCCAACAAGAGCAAGACCGAAAGCAGCCGTCTCGGACAAGTCACGGAGATACTGCTCCGAGGCCACTGTCACGACTGTGTCTAAAATCGCAGCCTGGCTATTTTCGAACGGCCCGTTGGATGGTCCTCAAATCCTGACCGTACATTAACGACAGGGCTTAGGCACCCTGTCTCTTCTCAAACGCGGCGCTCTTTTGCCGTAAATCTTCGAGACGTCAATCTTGGTCGCGGTCCTTGATCACTGGCCAGCCTGCGCTTCATCCCCACCCACCTGGGGCGGCTCGGACAAGGCCATGCCGCTGGGATTCTCAATCCCCAGCGGCTTGTAGCGCGGTGCCCTCGGCCGAATCTTTATCTTGTGCTTCGTTTTCCAAGCTTGTATCTTGTGAGGATGCTCACTATCTCCATCGTCATCGGATTGGCCATTACCTCGCTTATCTGGCTGCGCGTCGGCCCGATCTTGAAGCGGAGAGGCAACCAGTTTAAACAAGAGCTCGATGCGAGCGACGAAAAGGCTAAGGCCGAGCTTAAGTTCATGGGGTTTTACCCCTCTCGCTACACGATCTTTAACGCCATCGTTCAGTTTGCCTTCATCTTCCTGGCCATTACGTTTATCATCTACCACGTGATCGCGTGGTTCTGAACTGTGGGTAGATTTTGATCTCAGGACCCGTTGCCGGCCGGCGCAGCGAACATTGCGAGGAGGTGTCAAGCTCCTTCGTCTGCCTTTTGCCCCAGTAAACAGTCCCGCCCATGGTCATTCAGCGAACAGGTGGAACCCCTGCCGGATGAAAATGGTCACTCGGTTTTTCTTGCCTGAGAGAGCGAGTTCGCAAGAATAATTAGTCGTACCAGTGACAGCTATTCTTTTCGTTTAACACCATTTCACGGGAGTCTTGATCATGAATGAATCCGCCAAAACTGTCGAGCAGAACAAAACAGAGGATGAGTCGCTCGATCGATGGGATCTGTCAGAATTCAAAGCGGGTGCTTCCTGTTTGGGGATCGGCATCATCACCATGCTTCTGTTTATTTTCGTATACGAAGAAGACGACTCGGCTACTGGCCGGCTGATGGGGTTCCAGTTTGGATTGGTGCTTTCTGCGGTCGGTGCTTTACTGATGGGACTTTGTCGGAAGTCTTGAAAAGCTGGCGAAATCGTCAAGCCAAACCAGCGGACCCTGCCCCCGGTCGGCAAAAGATTTTGATATAAAGGTGGGTCAGTGGCCTGATCGGTTGAGGGCCCTGTTGAATTTGACCCATTATATTTGACCCATTTTAAAAAGGACCGATATGGCAACCGCATCGGCGCGTCACATCTTGGTGGAAACAGAAGAAGTCTGTTTGGATTTGAAAACACAAATTGAAGGGGGCCAGGATTTTGCCCAGGTGGCGGCCGAATTTTCCGCCTGTCCCTCCGGGGCCCAGGGCGGCAGTCTCGGTTCGTTTGGTCGCGGTCAGATGGTTCCCGAATTTGACGAGGTCGTCTTTACCGGGGAACTCAACCAGGTCCTGGGCCCGGTGAAAACCCAGTTCGGTTATCACCTGATCGAGGTGACCAGTCGCGAAGATTGACCCCCGGTTGAATGACCTGGGCGGAACCAACAACCGTTGAGCCCGCCTGGCACTCATCGGCCAGAGCGACTGGCTGACGCACGATTGGTTTGCCCATAATTGGTTTGCCCACGTTTGGTTTGCCCGTTTGGTAGAAGATCCATGAAACCGACTTTTTATTCTGTCGTGGCTGTGCTGTTGCTGGCCCTGCCGGTCTGGGGAGGGCTGCTGCCCACGCCAGACCAGGAACCTGAGGCCGACGACGCGTCGTTCACCATCGCGGTTTTACCGGACACCCAGTATTACTGCGACTGTCGGCTCAAGTTATCGGCGAAGTGGGGCAACGGAGACTTGCGGCGTTACTTCTTTAAGCAAACCGAATGGGTTCGCGACAATCAGCAGCGACTCAATATCAAGTTTCTCGTCCACGAAGGTGATCTCGTGCAGGCCGACGCCCCCGAGGAATGGGCCATCGCCAAAGAAGCGATGTCTGTCTTAGACGGAAAAGTGCCCTACTGCATTTGCCTGGGAAACCACGACATGGGTTTTGAGAAAGCGGACAATCAATATGGCGGCAATATCGGCGTCAACCGGACCACGCATTTCAACACCTACTTTCCTCGCGACAAGTTCGCAAAACGACGCGAGTTCGGCGGCACTTTTGATCCGGATCGCCATGACAATTCCTGGTACCACTTCGAGGCAGCCGGGATGAACTTCCTGATTGTTTCACTCGAATGCAAACCGCGCGATGAAGTGCTGGATTGGGCTAATCAGGTGGTCGCCAGGCACCCTGACCACCGTGTCATTGTCCTGACACACGCCTACATAAACCCGAAAAAATCAAGAAACACCGGGGGTGGGGTGAAGGCGAAAGGCAACACTGGCGAGCAGATCTGGCAGACGTTCGTCAAGAAGCACAAGAATATCTTCATGGTTCTCTGCGGTCATCACGCTGGAGAGGCCATTCGCACCGACGCCGGAGATCACGGCAACCAGGTTCACCAGATTCTGTGTGACTACCAGGAGCTGAACAACGGGGGTGAATCATGGCTCCGTTACATGGTGTTCCAGCCCGGGGAAAACAAAATCAGCATCTACACCTATAATCCTGTGCTGGACAAGTTCAGGAACGCCCCCTCCAGTCGATTCGACCTCGAATACCGGATGTCCCCTTCCAAGTAGGCCGGACCTGAGGACCCGACTGGCTGGGAAATCTGAGGGCGTAAAAAGAAAACCGGTGGGGCCACACGCCCCACCGGCCATTGCCTCGAAACGTCAATGACGGTTCGTTGCTTCAACCGTCCCCTCGGCACCCGGTTAACCGAAAAAATCCGTTACCTCGTTATCTGGCACAAGCCGCATCCGTTTCCACTGCCCGTTCCCAGCAGGTTGATCCCCATGAATTACCAACCGATGACTCCAAGAAAACGCCTGTTCTTCATCTTGTCGATCGCTTGTTTCGGATTCATGCTCGTCCTCTGCCTGATTCTCAGCTGGCTGGCGCCCCCGGAAAAACGAGACAAACTCAAGTTCCCCACTTATAACGCCAATCCGCTCTCATTCGATCCAACCAATATCGTACCGTGGCAAGACGATGAGTAAGCGTTTCCGATTCGGATCCACTCATAAGGAGGTGGCCACCGCCTGGCCAGCGCGACGGCCTGACACCATCGCCCCCTGGATCGACCCCTGGATCGACCCCGTGTCGAGGTAGTCACCGCAGGCAAACAGGTTGCCCGGCAGGTGGATCGGTTTTTCCACCGGCGATAGCGCTGGCGGATCCTGACTCGGCAATGCGTACGGAATCCGGTAGGTTTTCAGGTGACGCCAGTCGTTCACCTGGCTGCCAAACCACTCGGTCAATTGCTCGACAACCTGTCGCTGCAAACCCGCCTCCCGCTCCGCTTCCACGGTCCCCAGGACAGAGACCGAGACGAGCGATTCTCCTGGCGGCGCATAAGCGGGGGCCACCTGGCTGGGGACCGACAGGTTGATGATCGGTCCCTTCCCTTCGCCGTTGAGTACCAGGACCGGCTCGCTCAGCGGAGGCCGCTCAGCCGCAAAGTAGAGACATGTCACGCCGTGGGCCGCATCCATTCCGACCGCACTTTGCCCAACCAGCTGGCGAGTCACCCCGGGGGGGGTGGCGATCACCACGCGCGAGGCGTGACAGACTTCGCCACAGGTCAGCTGGACCCGATCCTCCATCACTTTGGCGACCCGCGCCCCGGTGCGAACCGTTCCCGCCGGCAGCGAGTCGACCAGCTGGTCGACCAGGGCCCCCATCCCACGGGCCGGCAGCACTGCATCTCCCTGGGCAAACATACGGAACAACAGGTCGAATTTGCGACTGGACGTCTGCAGGTCCCGTTCCAGGAAGACACCGCCCAGGAATGGCCGAAAGAACGTCTCCATGAACTGCTCCGAAAAGCCGCAGGCCTGTAAGCGGGCCAGCGTCGTCGTCTCGGGACGTTGGGCAAGCCCGGACAGGTCACCCTGACAGACCTGTCGCTTCAGCCGGGCGACCCGCAGCTTGTCGGCCAGGGTAGCCAGCGGTGAGAAGGTGGTGGTCAGCAGGTAGCGGGGCTGCCGCCACGGGTCGGCGAGCCGGTGAAACTTGCCACGGTAACGGACCAGGGCCCCCGGTTCAAACCGGCACAGCTGCAGCGCTTCATAGTCCAACACCTGTTGGCATTCGGGATAAGCGGTCAGCAACACCTGGAAACCACGATCGAGTAAAAAGCCGTCCAGCTCGTCGGTTTGCACCCGGCCCCCGGCACGATCGGACGACTCCAAGACCTGGCTGTCGATCCCCTGCGCGTTGAGTTGGCGGGCACAGCACAAACCGGCCAGGCCACCACCCACGATCAGGACTTTCGGGTTCGCTCGGTCAGTCGGGGATGGCATCGGGATCAGGGCAGAGGCAACAGGGCGGTGTTGACAGGGCGATGGTAACGGGGCGATGGTAACGGGAATGGCGGTTCAACCGCACGCCGTCCATTCGGTTAACGCGTTTATATCAGACCTCGGCCCGGGCGCAAACAACCTGCGGATCACGAATGGTCGGGCGAGACAGGGATGCGGGGGTCCACCAATCGCTTCCATAAAGGTGGAATGAGCGCGATCCAGAAACAGCCGTAGTAACCGGTCGGCAAGCTGGGCGCCTGGTCGTACGGCTGCAGTCTCCAGAACGGCTCGCTCGCCTTGAGATGATGGGCCGGGTGCCGGGTCAACTCCAGCAAGGTCCAACGGGACCAGCGCTGCTCGGCCTGCCAGGAGTGCAATTCGGTCAAACGCTCATCCGCCCGCCGCCGGAGACCGTAGTGCCGGATGTAGTTGATATATTCGAGCAGAAAAATCGCAAAGGCCGACTGTAACAGAAAAGCGAGAGTCACCCAGGGGCCCAGCAACAGGTAGATCGCCAGCACCAGCAAGACCTGCAGCAGCAGCCCCCGGTAAACCGGGTTGCCCAGCCCACGGCGGCCCTTGCGCCGCTGGACGGCCGCCGCATCGAGGAACTGCCCCGGCACCGTCCGCGCCACGAACCACCAGAGCGATTCTCCCCGTGTGGCCGAGGCCGGGTCATGGCCGGTCGCCACATGCTTGTGGTGGGTGAAGTTATGCTCGGTCGTAAAGTGGAGATACAACACGGTCAGCAGGTTCAAACGTCCCAGCCACCAGGAGAGCGAACCGGGGCGAGTGTGACCGAGTTCATGGGCGACGATGATCCCCGCCGTACTGGAACTGAGCCCCGTACTGAGTGCGGCCAACCAGGTGGTCAAGGCCGGGCCGTCGATCGCGGCCCGGTAGAGCAGCGAGAAGATACAGGCCAACTGCAATGCGGCGTAAGTATACAGAAGAATCACCAGCGGGCGCCCCGATTCCCGGGAAGGCTTCGGCCGATCATCGCGCCCGCAGATCAAGTCGAGCAGCGGTCCGATGCCGAGCATGTAGACGATCCCGGCCGTCACCCAGTAACCACCGGCCAGGTTGCAGGCAATGACCAACAGAGGGCTGATTAAACCGAGCAAGTACCAGAGCCAGGATTCAGGTTTCAAGTTTCAGTTCTCGAGGTGGATAGGGGACAACGACGCTGATCGTAACATTGAAATGGCCCACCCACACTACGGGCGAACGGGCAGCCGAACGTTTTTCAAACCCGATCGGCCACTGTTAACCTGCGGCGGCAACGCGCCCTACATGCTTGACCCGACAACCGTCCGGTGCAGAGCGACTTATACCGTTGATCCACGTCTCTTATTTCATTGACAAACTCCCCTGATTAGGGAGTCAACCGTTTGCATCTCGACCCCGGCAGCAAACCGCCGTGATTGTCTGCCATCAAAACCGGTTTATACTTTTTCCTTGACGCGGTTGAAACCGGATGATGATCGATCGATGGATTCGATACTCGGGTTCGATACTCGGGTTCGAGTTGAACGTATTCAGGAGCAACAAGATGCAATTTTCTTACACGCTTTCCCAGCCAGTTTTTCAAGTTCCCGTTCGCCCGGCGGTTGGGCGGCGCGGTCCCGATCGGACTGGAGTGCTCCGCAGTTTTTGCCTGGTGTTGCTGACCAGTTTATGCCTGAGTCTCCCCACCGTTGCGAGTTTAAACGCTGAGGAGACCCGTGGTAGCGAAGAGGAGAAAACGACCGCCAGTCATCCGCATGCGAACCTGCCCGCCGGGGCCACCTGCCCGGTCACCGGACTGACCAGCACCCCGCCAGCCGGACCGGACCTGACACCCGGTTGGTCCAATCGGGAATGGTGGCCGAACCAACTGAACCTGCAAGTCCTCAATCAGAACTCTCCCCTGGCCAACCCGCTGGGCCCCAATTTTAATTACGCCGAACAATTCCAGCAGCTCGACCTGGAGGAACTGAAGAAAGATATTGAACAGGTCATGACGACCTCCCAGGATTGGTGGCCCGCCGATTACGGTCACTACGGCCCGTTTTTCATCCGCATGGCCTGGCACAGTGCGGGGACTTACCGGACCCTCGATGGCCGCGGCGGCGCCGGCGCCGGGACCATTCGCTTTGCCCCGCTCAACAGCTGGCCCGACAATACGAATCTCGATAAGGCGATCCGTCTGCTCTGGCCGATCAAACAGAAATACGGTTCCCGCATCTCGTGGGCCGACCTGATCGTGTTCACGGGGAACTGCGCCCTGGAATCAATGGGCTTCAAGACGTTCGGTTTTGCCGGTGGCCGAGTCGATGCCTGGCAGCCGCCGATCGATATTTATTGGGGACCCGAAAAGGAATGGTTGGCCGACGAGCGTTACAGTGGGGATCGTGAATTGCAGAGTCCGCTGGCCGCTGTCCAGATGGGTTTGATCTACGTCAATCCCCAGGGACCCAATGGGAAACCGGATCCACTGGCCGCCGCCCGCGATATTCGCGATACGTTTGGCCGCATGGCAATGAACGATGAAGAGACGGTCGCCCTGATCGCGGGCGGGCATACGTTTGGTAAAGCACACGGTGTGGCCAACCCGGCCGAGTACGTCGGTCCCGAGCCGGAAGCGGCCCCCTTGGCCGAACAGGGCCTGGGCTGGAAAAACCGTTACGGCACCGGCAAGGGCCCGGACACGATTACCAGCGGTCTGGAAGGTGCCTGGACATCGACCCCGACCGAGTGGTCCAACGGCTATTTTGACAACCTGTTCGGATACGAATGGGAGTTGGCCAAGAGCCCGGCAGGCGGCTGGCAGTGGATTCCGAAGGACCCGGATGCTGGCCAGGACGTACCCGATGCGTTTGACGAGACGAAGTCGCACGCGCCGATGATGTTCACCACCGATTTGGCCCTGCGGATGGATCCTGCCTACGGGAAGATCTCCCAACGATTCCACGAAAACCCGGAGCAGTTTGCGGCCGCCTTCGCCAAGGCGTGGTACAAACTGACCCACCGGGATATGGGTCCTTATTCGCGATGTCTCGGACCCCTCGTTGCGCCACCCCAAATCTGGCAAGACCCGATCCCCACGGCGGATTACGCAATGATCAATGCGAGCCAGATCGGTCAACTGAAGAAGATGATCGCGGATACCGGTTTGAGCGTCCCGGAACTGGTGGCGACCGCCTGGGGTTCGGCGGCCAGTTATCGGCAGACGGACAAGCGGGGCGGCGCCAACGGCGGGCGGATCCGCCTGCTACCCCAGAAGGAGTGGCCCGTCAACCAACCGGCCCAACTGAGCAAGGTATTGGCCGCTCTGCAAAAGGTACAACAGCAGTTCAATCAGTCGCAAACGGGCAACACCCGCGTCTCACTGGCTGACCTGATCGTGCTGGGCGGTAATGTCGGGATTGAACAGGCAGCCCGCCAGGCGGGACATAAAATCGAAGTCCCCTTTTCACCCGGCCGGACCGACGCCACCGCGGCGATGACCGATGCGGACTCGTTTGCCGTGCTCGAACCGATGGCGGACGCCTTCCGCAATTACCGGGCTGCGTCCCAAACGGTTCGGCCGGAAGACGCACTGGTGGAGCGGGCCTATTTCCTCAACCTGACCGCCCCCGAGATGACCGTACTACTTGGCGGCATGCGGGCGTTGAATGCCAACACGGATCAATCCCCGCACGGGGTCCTGACCGACAAACCGGGCACCTTGACCAACGATTTCTTTGTCAACCTGCTCGACCTGGACACGGTCTGGAGAAAGACGGATGACGGATTTGTCGGTCACTGCCGCGAAACAGGTGACGTCAAGTGGACCGGTACGGCCGTTGACCTGATCTTCGGATCGAACTCTCAACTGCGGGCGATTGCCGAAGTCTACGCGACCGATGGCAACCAACCGAAGTTCGTGGACGATTTTGTGGCAGCCTGGACGAAAGTGATGAATCTGGACCGGTTCGAGCTCGCACCGGCCGCGCGCCTCGGCAGCCGCTCGACCCGGCTGCGCCAGCCCTGACCCGACTGGCCGTCCGGGTCACCCGGGTGGGGCGCAAGCAGAAGGATAACCTGCGTTGAAATCGAGGCGGTCGATTTCCTGGTAAATGGTCTACTGGGAATCGCCCGTTTTGATAAGGCATCAAGCAAACGCTATACTGAACGGAGTACTGACTGAACTGACTGAACCGAGTACCCCGCAACGGAAATCTCACTCCAACCTTCAACCGCTCGATTGCCATGAACCGATACCTTGTTCTCCCGATCCTGTTTTTCACGTTGAACCCACTGGCCCAGGCTGATAACTGGCCTGAGTGGCGAGGCCCCACCGGCAACAGCGTGGCCGCACCGGGTGACTTCCCGACCGAGTTCTCCAGCTCCCAGAACGTGCTCTGGAAAACGAAGCTGCCGGGAGCTGGCAGTAGCACCCCGGTCGTCTGGGAAGATCGGATTTTCCTGACCGGTGGAAACGGGGACCAGGACAGCGTGCAAGCTTACAATTGGGATGGGGAACGGCTTTGGCAGAAACAGCTCGGCCCGGAGCGACCGGGAAAACATAAGAACGGCAGTGGTTCGAACTCCTCTCCGGTCACCGACGGCAACAACCTGTATGTCTATTTCAAGAGTGGGACCGTGGCGTCCCTGACACTGGATGGCAAGTTGAACTGGCAGATCAACCTGCAGGAAAAATTTGGCGAGGACACACTCTGGTGGGACCTGGGGACCTCCCCCGTACTGGCCGGGGGCAACCTGGTCATCGCCGTGATGCAGGAGGGTGAGTCGTACGTTGTGGCGCTCAAGCCGGAAGATGGCAGCGTCGCCTGGAAAGTCGACCGCACGTTCCCTGTTCAGACCGAATCGGGTCAGTCGTACACGACGCCCATGGTGATGGAGATCGACGGCCAGGAGACCTTGGTGATCTGGGGAGCCGATCGACTGACGGGTCACAACCCGCAAGATGGCCAGATCGTCTGGACCTGCGAGGGATTCAACCCGGAGGACAAACCGATGTGGCGCGTGATCGCCTCACCCGGGATTACCGACGGGATTGCCGTCGTCCCATTTGGACGAACCAAGTATTGCGCCGGAGTAAAAATGGGGGGTCGCGGCAATATCACCGAGGCGGGTCGGCTCTGGGAACGGGACGATCTGGGTGCCGATTGTCCCACACCGGTCGGGCGAGACGGCCAGGTGTTCGTCCTCTCCGATCGCGGTCAGATCAACTGCATCGAGGCGGCGACAGGGCAAGATATCTGGGTCGATGCGATCCCGCGGGCCCGGGCCAAGTATTACGCCTCGCCGATCCTGGCTGGCAACCTGCTGTACTGCGCCCGCGAGGATGGCGTCGTCTCCGTGATCCAGGTCAAGCCGGACGGGATGGAGGTGCTGGCGCAGAATGATATGGGCGAACGGCTGGCCGCCTCCCCGATACCGATCAACGGCAAACTGCTGATCCGCGGACGGGAACACCTGTTCTGCATCGGTGAGAAGTAGAGGTCGACCCTTAGGCCCATGCCGCTCCGCATCCTCCCACTTGAAAAAGGGGCAGGAGACGCTACTTTTCGGGCCGTTCCGCTTTGACTTCCCCTCGCGCCCAACGTTGCAAACCGCGCAGGCGATCTTTGCCGCGTTGGAAGTACATGAAATCGAGCGATTCCAACTGACTCACGTACTCCTCTCGCCGTTGCTCCTGCCAATCGGGACGGTGGATCTCCAGCCAGCCGAGTGACTGCATCCGCTGGGCCAGGTGTTCGGCGATCAACTGGTGCGCGCCGATCGTCGGGTGGACGTGGTCGACCAACATGGCATCTCCCGGGATACCGTGTTGAGAAGCCTGTTCAAAAATCGCCCTGACATCGACCAGGGGCAGGTCCCAGGTGCGGGCCGTCTTCCGAATGACCTCATGCATCGGCTCCAGGATACGCAGCGGGCAGACATCCAGTTCCTTGGCCCGCAGCAGTGACTGACGGGCCGCCTCGGGACGATCCAGTGCCAGCTGGCACTGGCCCAGGCGAAAGTGGAGTGCGGCATAATCCGGGTCGAGGGTCAGCCATTCCTGCAAACGTGTCATCTCCTCTTCCACCGATGCAAACTGTGGCGTCACCGATTCGCCCAGCGCTTCAATCTGCCGGCAAACCTCACTCGGCACTTTTGCCGTATGCTCACTCTTGAAGGGAGGCGTGCCACTCAGATTGCTGGCCGGGTTGACCAGGATCAGTGGCACATCGGCCGAGCGGGCCAGCTTGGCCATCTGTTGCAGGTTGAACTCAAAATGGGAAATCACATCCTCCCGCCACGGGTCGTCGCGGTGGTAGAAATCGAGTCCTCCCCGGAAATCGAGTTCCGCCTCCACATCAACCGGCAAGGTCGCCTTGGAAGGGTGCGCCGGGTTAGCGCTCGAATCGCGATCGACAAACAGGCTGCGGAGGAAGCGGTACGACTTGAAAACGGAAAGACGCTCATGGGCCGTCCTGACCAGGGCCGGTCCCTGCTTGATCGAACCATACGTCCGGTCTTCCAGGAACTCGTTGTGACCGGTGTACAGGATGATCAGATCCGGCTCGTACTGGAGGACTTCCTGCAGAATCGGTACCAGTCGGTAACTGGCATACGAGACACCCCCGCAATTGACCACGTCCCAATCACGTGTCGGATCGGCCACCTGCAGGTTGATTTCCAGCCAACGGGAAAAGGAGGTTTCGATCGAGTACGGCCGACCCTGGACCGTCGACCCTCCCAGGCAAAAGATACGAAAACCGTTGTCCGGCTTCCTGGCGGGAAAGTGATCCGGCTGAAACAAGGGATAACGGGTTGGCGAAACCTGGTATTCCTCGGAATCATCGCTCCGTTCAAACAGCGGGCGAACGGAGCTGAAGCCGACATACGGGTCGATAATTTCGTCCGTTTCGTTCCAGCCGGACAGATGCAGGCCAACTTCCAACAACAGAAACGGGGAGAGACCAATGAAGATCGCCAGCAGGCGGATCAAGACATACCGGTAAGGACGCTTCCCGGTCTGGTTCATTTTCACCAATCCTCTCCATGACATTACTCGATGGCGCCGGTTCGCCTACAATGAAAGGCTCCCGGCCCGGGTAACCAACAGGAGGCAATGTGTGACGGCCATACTGGGAATTTCAGCCTATTACCACGACTCGGCAGCGGCACTGCTGGTCGATGGTCAGCTCGTGGCCGCAGCCCAGGAAGAGCGGTTTTCCCGCCAAAAACATGACGCCAGGTTCCCCAACCATGCCATCCATTATTGCATGTCCCAGGCCGGCTTGGGATACGATGAACTCGATCATGTCGTGTTTTATGAAAAACCGTTCCGTAAATTTGAACGGTTACTCGAAACTTACCTGAGCGTTGCTCCCTCCGGGTGGACCTCCTTTGCCCGGTCGATGCCGGTCTGGCTGAAACAGAAACTCTACCTGTCGAGAGAAATCCAGCGGCAATTGGACCGCCGGTTTGCTGGCCGGATCATCTTCCCGGAACACCACGAATCCCACGCCGCCAGCGCTTTTTTTCCCTCGCCGTTTCAGCGGGCCGCTATCCTGACAGCCGACGGGGTGGGCGAATGGGCCACGACCACATTGGGGCGGGGGGACGGCAACCGGGTGGAACTGCTGGAACAACTCGAGTTCCCACACTCGTTGGGGCTGCTCTACTCGGCCTTCACCACGTTCTGTGGATTCCGGGTCAACTCCGGGGAAGCGAAGCTGATGGGACTGGCACCGTATGGCAGGCCGCGGTACGTCGAACGGATCCGTGACAAGCTGATCGACATTCGGCCGGACGGATCCTTCCGCCTCGATCTGGATTACTTCCAGTTTCAGCGGGGCCTGACGATGACCTCCCGGCGGTTTCACCAGCTGTTCGATGGGCCCCCTCGCACCCCGGAAACGGAGATCACCCAGCGCGAGAAAGACCTGGCCGCCTCGGTCCAGGCCGTGGTGGAAGAGATCCTGCTCGGCATGGCCCGGCACCTGCACCGGCAGACCGGCCTGGAGAATCTCTGCATCGCCGGAGGCCTGGGCCTGAATTGCGTAGCCAATGGGGAGCTGCGCCGCCACAGTCCGTTTCGAAACATCTGGGTCCAACCGGCGGCCGGGGATGCGGGTGGTGCCCTCGGCGCCGCGCTGTTCACCTGGCACCAGTTGCGGGACCAGCCCCGTGAGCCGATGGCCCAGCAGACGGTTTTCACTGGACCCGACTACAGCCCGCAGCAGATCGCAGCGGCCATCGAACAATCTGGCCTGGCTGAAGCGCCCCACATCGAGTCATCCATTTTCCAGGACCGCGCGGCGCTGTGTGACCAGGTCAGCGACCTGCTGGCCCAGAAAAAAGTGATCGGTTGGTTCCAGGGACGGATGGAATTTGGGCCCCGCGCCCTGGGCAACCGGAGCATGCTCGCCGACCCGCGTTGCCCCCACATGCAGGATCGGATCAACCAGGAGATCAAGTTCCGCGAGTCGTTTCGTCCCTTTGCACCGGTGGTGCTGGCAAACGCTGCCGATCGGTTCTTCGAGGTCCCGGCCCGTTTTCAGTCACCCTTCATGCTGCTGGCCGAACAGGTCAAAGCAGTTGAATCCAGATCGGATGCGGGCCCAGGGGAAACGGGGGCCCTGACATTGCCAGCCATCACCCACGTCAATCAATCAGCGCGGCTGCAAACAGTGACCCCACAGCAGAATGGGCCGTTGGCCCAACTACTGGAGACGATGGAACAAAAAACGGGCTGTCCCGTACTGCTCAACACCAGTCTCAATGTACGGGGACAACCGATCGCCTGCTCGCCGACCGACGCGCTGGATCTGTTTGCCACTACGGCCCTCGACGCAATCGTGCTGGAAAACTGTCTACTCGTCAAATCGGCCGAGAAAAATGGTGCGCCCCGACCTCCCTTGACGACTCGGCAACCAGTCTCACCGGGCGAGTCGTCACCCTTGAAACTGTATAAGCTACCGGTGGCGGGCGCGGCAGGTGGACTGGCCGCCTATGTCCTGTGGGGGAGTCTCAGTGGGGCGTTAACCATTCTTCTGGTGAGCTTGCTGCTATGGGGCACCGGGAAGATCTGCCCCCGGGCACTGGCGCCACTGGCGACCGGGCTTGACCGGGTACTCCGTTTCATCGCGATGTGGTTTACAATCGTCCTGTTGGCGCTGGTCTATTTCCTGGTGTTGACCCCTTACGCCCTGCTGCTGCGGCTGCTGGGCCACCGGGGACTCGAGACCCGTTTCGAGCGGGGGGACTCCTCCTACTGGAAGCCGCACCGGTCAGCCCGATCGAAACATGACTATTTTCGGCAATTTTAGGTAATCGTTTTTGACATGACCCCGCCTGTCGATCCCGAACCGGATGATTCGTTCCGTACGATGGCCAAGTCTTCTCAACCAGGTCTGCTGCGCGAACTGGGCGATTTCCTGATCCATAACAAGCGCTGGTGGCTCGTCCCCATGGTCGTGGTTCTACTGATCCTGGGAGGCATGATTGTCGTTACCAATACGGCCATTATCCCGACGATCTACATGCTGTTTTGACGTGCTCAGACAGCTCTTGGCACCCAGGTTAATCGTCAACTGCGCGACAGACATCAACCGATCACGGCGACTACCGCTTATTCATGCCACTGGCTGTACAGTTCGGGACGACGATCTCGCAGGAACAGTTTGCGAGCAGGTGACTCGGCAATCTGGTCGGTATCGATATCGCAGTAGAGCACCTCGTCCGACCCCTGCCCTGCCCTGGCAATCACGGTTCCGGAAGGATCACAGACAAACGACTCGCCGGCAAAGGTCAATTTCGATTCCGGGCCAACTCGATTACAGAGGGCGGTGAAATAGCCATTCTGGAAAGCGGCCACCCTCATCTCGGCTTCGTACAACCCGTCGGGCCATTCCCCCACGGCGCCCGCCTGCGGCACGACCACCAGTTCCGCCCCGGCAACGGCCAGGGCCCGCATGTACTCGGGGTAGTGCCGATCGTAACAGATCGCCACACCCACCTTGCCATACCGGGTATCGTAAACCGGGGCGCCCCGGTCCCCCGGCAGGTAATAACCTTGTTCGTGAAAACATTCGTACTCGGTAATGTGCGTCATCCGCGTTATGCCCAGCAGCGTGCCATCCGCATCGATCACCGGGGAACTGTCGTAGGTCTGCTGGCCCTCCCTCTCAAACAGGTTGAGCACAAACACGACCTGATGCCGAGCAGCCAACTGACAAAACAGGTCGGTCGTCGGACCGGGAATCGGCTCGGCCAATTCACGGTAGCCCTGCCCGGCAGGCTGCTGGGGATAAAACGGCTCAAACGCCAGTTCCGCAAAACAGATCAGCTTGGCGCCCGCGTCAATCGCCGCCTGGGCGGCGGCCAACCCGCGCTGCAAGTTGGCTGACTTGTCTTCCGTAGCGTGCTGCTGCACCAAGGCAATTTTCATAGTCCCAGGTTCCGGGTAAAAAGGAGGACACGCTCCACACGAGCAACGATCCGGGAGACAGGTTTTTTGAATCCAATCTCCCCGTTATAGCGAAAGCCACCTATAGCACCAACGGTATCAAATCTCTTTTTTATCGGACCCTATCATGCATCCTGCATTTCAACTACTCCTGCTGGTTTCCTGTCTGCTTCCCGGTTGTGAAGCAGACAAACCAACTTTGGAAGCGCCGTCGGTCTTGGCCGTCGAAACCACCTCTCCACAGGAACCCGAACGCCAGGCGGTCTCCAAATTTGAACAGGGCAACTACACCGAAACGATTGAACAGGCCCAAAAAATCCTCAAGCAAAAACCGGATTCGTTGAATGCCCTGATGCTGATCGGCGAGGCCAGTTTTATGAAGGGAGACGTCCATCAATCGATTGAGAGTTTCGATCGAATGATTGAACTGAATCCCCAACTGGAACCGCGCTTATGGCAACGTGGATTGGCACTCTATTACGCCGACCGGTTCCAGGACGGGAAGGAACAGTTTGAAACCCATCAGACTTACAACCGTCAGGATGTGGAAAACGCAGTCTGGCACCTGCTCTGCCACTCGAAAATCGTCGGCTTGGAGAAAGCCCGGGAAGAATTTATCCCGATTACCCAGGACAGCCGGGTTCCCATGAAACAGATTCACCAACTTTTTGGTGGGAGTGGTAGTGTGGAAGACGTTTTTCAGGCCGCGACATCAACTCCTGCCCTTGGTCGATCCAAGGCGTTCCAGATTTACTATGCCCATCTGTATGTCGGCCTGTACTATGACATGGTGGGAGACCAGGAAAAATCGCTCGCCGAAATGCGTGCAGCCGCCAAGATCAACCCGCTGGCCAAGGACCTGTTGATGGGCCGGGTGGCCGACGTGCACCTGCTGATCAGGAAGGCCGATGAGCCGATCGGGCAAGGCGGTGCCGGGAAATCGCAAACGGACAAGCAGGAAAAACCACCGGCGGACCTTGGTCATTGAATCTCGGGGTCAGCCATGGCAGAAGCGACCGGCCCCGAAAAGTGAACGCCCTGCCGGCTGGATCAGTGGCAGGGCGTCAAAAAGGATGTTTGCGGGTTAACGAGTCTTTGAGAATTTCGTCTTCCAAAATTCTCAGCGAAACAGCTTTGGGGGATCCAACATCCGCGATGCCCTCCGTTCGAATGAATCATTATCCGTAACCACGCTTATTGTATCAGCAGCTCCTCCGAGGACAATTTTGGGCGACCCGGCATGACCGTCCCGAATGAGGGAAGTCAATGTCAGAACAGGTGTTAGATTGACTCTGCCGGCCCGGAGCGAGGCCCGTAGAGGAACCAGACAATTCGCTGGGGAAAGATCCTGGCATGCCGCCTGAGACCGGGACTGCGCAACGAATTAGCTCCACACCGCACCTGTGGAATGCCTAGGCCAGGGAAACACACCGCGAAATTACCCGGTCCACCAAACGTTCGACCCAATCGGCAGGTAGCAGTGGTTCGGCATACGAAAAACAGAAGAACATCTTGTCCTGGATCGTCGTTACCGACAGGTTCACCACAATATCGCCCGCACGTCTTGAAGACGTTGTGAAGTACTGCTGCCATTCCAAGTCACCATACTGGATGGGCACATCGACCTTCCCCTTATTGGTCACAACAAAACCCGCCGGGTATTCTGTGCGCGTTTCCACATCATCCAAATGGAGCAACTGGGACTGCCGGGCCAATTGTTCGCTCGGCAGTTCCGCCGGAAGCTGATCCAGATTCGCAATTTGCTCCATCAATTGCTCACTGTACGCTGCCGCCAATTGCCAAACGTCATCTTCAGCGCCTACGCCTGCATGTTCGGTAGACACGCAGGAAATATAGCAGCCAACATGTTCCCTGCTCACCTTGGGTTCACAGTAGGATCGCAAGTTCACCGGTGTCAGCAGGCTCAAATCGACTTTACCCCGTTTCAATTCGGCAACTGCCAACAGCATGATGGCGTTGAGCACGGCATTCACGGAATAAGGTTGATCACGACACGCTGACAAAAAACCTGTCAATTCTGCGCCTTCCAGGCACCGGTAGACATTCTTCGTACGACGTTCAGACAGTGGCGCTTCCCGCTGATAAAAAAATGGCGTCGGCTTGCATGACTCCGACTTGGTCTCCAGGTGATTCGGTAATTGGCTACGATCCAACATCCGCTCAACCGAGCCAAGCAATGGAAGCGGCTCCACCTGCAACTCTTCACCAGCCGCCAGCCGTTGATAAACGTCCAGGCATTGCGAATTGAAGTGCACGCACGACAAACCGTCGGCAATCGCATGGTGGATCAGGAAAACCACTTCATTTTGCTGCACCGCTGGATCATCCGATTGCAACAACAGGACCCGCCACAAGGTCTGGTTGACCTCAAACGACTCCAAGAGCTGCTGCTCCACCACCAGCTGCCAATGAGTCTCGTCCGGCCGTGTTAGCACCGTCATGGGAACCGGCGGTGCGTCGGTCGATATTTCAAAATAGCAGCCATCGTCCTTGGCCACCAATACCGCCCGCAACAAGGGGTGGCGTTGCATCAACCAAGCAATCGACTGTTTCAATCGCTCCCGATCGAGCCGGCCCATAATCTGTGACATGGTCACGATCGTACCGGTCGCCATCAATCGATCGTGCATGAAACATAACACCGATTCCCAGTAGCCAAGCTTGCGCTGCTGCATTACCTTTTCCTTGCTGGCTGGGTGATCATGCGTGGACCAGGACGTGCTGGGCCGCCAAGCCAATGCCCTGGTCTCCACCCCGGAAATGATGCGAAAACCGGTTTTCAACTAACCGATGAAGCCGCACCTTGGCGAGCGAGCGTGCAAAAAAGGACGACGGGGGAACTAACTGACGTTGTCAAACTTGCCGAATACCATTCTACCAGCACTCGTTTGCAACATACTGGTCACGGTAATGTTAACCGTTTCGTTAATATGATCCCGACCATCTTCTACGACAATCATCGTCCCATCGTCCAGGTAACCGACCCCCTGCCCTGGCCCTTCACCCTGCTTGACGATCCGAATCGTCACCCGTTCACCCGGCAGGAAAACCGGTTTGAGTGAATTGGCCACCTCGTTCAGGTTGATGACCGGAACATTGTGCAGCTTGGCAACCTTGTTGAGATTGAAGTCCCCCGTAACGACCTTGCCATCCAGGTGACGCGCCAGCAACAACAGTTTCATGTCGACCGGCTGGCCTTCCATCTCAGGCAACTCCCGATCGTAAACCTTGAAGTCGATCTTGCCGTTGCCTCGCAGCCGATTCAGTATATCCAGACCGCGACGACCGCGCGAGCGACGCATCTTGTCACCGCTATCGGCAATGCCCTGCAACTCGGCCAGGACAAACCGGGGCATGATCAACTGGTTGTCGATCACCCCCGTCTCGATGATGTCGGCGATCCTGCCATCGATCACGACACTCGTATCGAGAACATAAGGCTTGGCACCCTTCACATCCTTGGTGAATTCAACGTAGGGGATGATGAACCGGAAATCATCCCGGGTTTGCCACAGGACGCTAATACACAGATAACAAATCGCAATGCCGGCGAAGGCAATGATCAGGCTCTTGATCGTCTCCTGCCCCAGTGGCCAGCCCTGGGAATCGATATCGAGAAAAATGGGCGTCAGGGCAAGGCTAATGATGTACGTCAGGAACAGCCCGATCAGCAACCCAAAATAGACACTGGTTATCAAGTCGATTCGCTTCTTTCGAATCAGGACGTCCAAGGCGATCATCGCGATCGCACCGATCGTAAAAATAACGACAACAGGAACACTGTAGTTGCTGCCGGTAATTTCATTGTTTTGAGCCAGGGAAACACCGAGACCAACGGCCACCAGCAGAAAACCCGCCCTCATCACCCAAAGTGCCATAACATCATCACCCTAAAAATAACCAATCTGTGTGTCGGCCATGATAAAGAAGGCCAACACGAAATAAACATATTCTGGGAATATAAAAAACACCGAGATCATCACTGGGACGGTCCCGACAAGTGCCCGAAAACGGATTTGAGATAGAACCGGGGTTCGGACTGAGTGAATTCGACTCGTCGATCATGATTCCAGAATGGAGCAGTGTCAACCGGACAGTTGCCGAGCCGCTGCGGCTCACGCTTTGGGAAACAAAGCGTGATATGTTTCTTCACAAAAATGATCTGTCATTCCTGCGATATACTCGACCGACATTTGCCGGACCCCAACCTTTTCACAGCGGGGATGGTATTTTTTTGGCATTAATTCAGGGTTTTCGCAATAAGCGCGAAACATTTGCTTGAGACGGAATTGCGCTGATTCCCGGACCGCAATCAACTGGGGATGGCGGTAGACATTTTCATACAAAAAACTTTCCAGTTCTTTTTTTTGCTCCGCCAGTTCGGGGTCTGGCCCAATCAGGAAATCACTGTTGGCCACCTCGTCGGTATCCTTAAAGGCACGCTCCTTCAGTTGGCGGGCTGTATAATCGATCAAGTTGGTCACCTGGTGATTCAATAACCGGTGAACAATCGCCTTTCGTAACAGTTCGGCACTCAAACCCGCGTACCGCTTCTTGACATACTGCAAGCCGTCACGAATCAGACCGAGGTGGGACATCTGGTCCAGGGTCACCAGGCCAAGCTTGATCGCATCGTCGGTATCGTGGGCATCATAGGTGGTACTGTCGGCCGCATCGACCAGCTGGACTTCGAGCAGCGGTCGCCGCCCCCGGGCCTGTTTGTCCACGCGTGAGGTCTGCCCTGCCAGGACTTCACGTGTCAAATTAAGACCGGGGTACTCGTTGTAGCGAACCTCGATCTCCTGGACGATCGTCAACCCGAACTGGTTGTGGGAAAACCCGCCGTCATCGGCAAGGCACTCGTTCAACGCGTCCTCACCGGCGTGACCATAGGGGGGGTGCCCCAGGTCGTGCATGAGCGCCAGCGCTTCAATCAGGTCCTCGTTCAACATCAGGGCGCGGCCCACGGTCCGGGCAATGGTAGCCACCTCCTGGGTATGCGTCAGCCGTGTTCGGTGGTAGTCCCCCATTTCACCGGTAAACACCTGCATCTTCCCGCTCAAGCGGCGGTAAGCCGAACTGTGCAGAATTCGATCGCGGTCCCGCTGGAACGGTCCCCGGTAGGGGTGATCCGCTTCGGGATAAACCCGACCCGCCGAATCGGCGCTGAACATGGCGTAGGGAGCGAGCAACCTTCGCTCGCGCTCATCAACATCCATCATCGATCTGGACGACTTGGTTGCCATCGCACCACCGCAGGAAACGGGTTAAACAGTCATCGCGCCACGCAACTTCTCGGCCCAGCCAGCCTGTCCAAACGCTTCCATACGGGCCACACAAACCTGCTTCATCGCTTCGCGGGCCGGCTTCAAGTAGTCACGGGGATCGAATTTCTCCGGATGCTCGGCAAACACCTGGCGTATCGCGCCGGTTATGGCCAGTCGGTTATCCGTGTCGACATTGATCTTCCGCACACCATGCTGGATCCCGCGCTGGATCTCCGCAACAGGGACACCCCAGGTTTGCCGGATGTTGCCACCGAACTCGTTGATAATGTCCTGCAACTCCTGGGGAACCGAACTGCTGCCATGCATCACCAGGTGGCAGTTAGGCAGTCGGCGATGGATCTCCTCGATCCGGTCCATCGCCAGGACCTCGCCGTCCGGCTGGCGAGTGAACTTATAGGCGCCATGACTGGTACCAATCGCAACGGCCAGCGCGTCGACATTGGTTTCGGCAACAAAACGCTCTGCTTCTTCCGGGTCGGTCAACAGCTGATCGCGTGACAACACACCTTCGGCGCCGTGGCCATCTTCGGCTTCACCCATGCCGGACTCCAGGGAACCAAGGCAACCGAGCTCACCTTCGACCGAAACGCCTTTGGCATGGGCCAAACCGACCACTTCGGCCGTCACCTTGACGTTGTAATCATAATCGGCCGGCGTCTTCCCATCTTCCTCCAAGGATCCATCCATCATGACGGAAGTAAAGCCGTTATCGATCGCACTCATGCAGGTTTCCACGCTGTTGCCATGGTCCTGGTGCATCACGACCGGGATATGCGGGTACAGCTCAGCTGCCGCCAGCATCAAATGCCTCAGGTAGGCATCCTGTGAGTACTTGCGGGCACCCCGGGAAGCCTGAACGATGACCGGGGAATCGGTCTGCTCGGCCGCTTCCATGATCGCCTGGATCTGTTCCATGTTGTTAACGTTAAACGCCGCCACACCGTAATCGTTCTCGGCGGCATGATCTAGAATGACACGCAGGGGTACCAAGGGCATTGAAGTCGACTCCCGTTTGTAATCAAGGAGCAAGGGCGCTGCCCTGCTCTGAATGGACTGGATGAAATGCTGGAACCCAAACCGGAAAACCATGGCGACCTGTTTTTCCCAGGCCCGAAACCCGGCTCGGATAGCCACGCGCCACTTGGCGACAGCGATTGGATTCAACTAACTAGATTTTCACCATCAGAGACTATTTGTCGACACATGATCGACGCCAGATTCAAATAAATCGTCACGCTGGGAATGCACCAGGCGGACCAGGATCAGTCGCTGTCCAAACCCGGCACCGGCAGAAGGGCCAAATAAAAACCCGCCCAAGTCGCTTAATTGACGATTTGCACCCAAAACCAATGTCTGCCCCGGTTTTAGCTGCGTTTCAAACTTCAGTTCCTCCAGCATCTGAGTCGACTGCCGGGCCGAATACGTGAAAGAACCCTCGGCGACCCCGAACCGCGCTTTCGGTTGGCCAAAACGTATTTCCGGTGTCACGACCAACCGCAAGCCACTGTCCCCCGTCGGATAGGTCCTCAACCGGATGTAGCCTCTGGCCTGTTCTCCTGCGGACGCCGTTTGACGCGGTCCATCTTTCAGCACCCAACTCGCCTGGGGAGCCGTATCGGAAACGGGCACACAATGATTCTCGCCCAGTCCATTCTGTACCCGCTGATGCAAAATCAATCGGGGCACGGTGGTCTGATTGCCCCGTTCGATAAATTCGATTTGCCACGGTTCCATGCCGGAAGTATCGACCGCTTTCTCCTGCAGTAAACGGTCCAGGATGGCGGGAGGCTGGGAAGCGATCAGGCCGACCATGAAGCCGTTCTGATCCAAGCGCTGACGGACATCGATCGGCAAAGCCTGTTGATCCACTTCCTGCCACAGCTGGTCCAGGTCCTCCTGCTGTTCCAAATCCAACTGACCAACGGCAATCTCCAACGTGACCGAGTCTTTGGCCATCCGGTTGGCCGGCAATTGAATCCGTTCCGCCTCCTCCCCCTCGGGGCGCTGGTCCAGCCAGGCATCGGATTTCCAGATTCCGGCGGAATCCCAGGGTGCGCAGCCGCCCAGTAACAGGCAGGCAACCAATATGAACTCGATTCGTGGCATGGGCGGTACAGAAAGACCTCGGGGCGACCCGCTCAATTAGCCAGATTGGCCGCCGGCGTCAAGGCAGATTCCACCACCCCGGCATCCCCCCTGCCGCAAACAGTCCCGGAATGGCGTCAATCGCGCCGCTTTCGGATATGCTTGCTGTAGCGGTTCAGCAATCGACGCTCCTTGGGGGTCAGGCTCTCTTCCCCCTGGTCGGCAATCTTTTTCAGGATCTGGTCCGCCTGGGACTGCAGCGGGGAATCCGTCCCGGGGGCATGAACTTTCAATCGCGGCTTGGATTGAAACAGACCGCCCAGTCGCTCCCATCTCATCCAACGCAGGTTCCAACCGAAATAAGCATAAGCCGCCCCAAAGGCCAGGCCGGCAAAGTGAGCTTCCCAGGCAATCACACTCTCCGGTTTCAAGGAAGTCAAGATATCGCTGCCCACGACAAATGCACCCAATAGCCAGGCCGGAATCGGAAGCACAAAAAAGAGCAAAACCTTCTGCCGGGGATACATGAAGACAAACAGCATCAGGACCGCCGATACACCGCCCGAAGCACCGAGACAGGAAGCCGGATCACCACGCAGTCGCATCAGGACAAAGGCGATGCCGGACAGGACAATGGCCACCAGGTAAAACCGCAAAAACTCCCAGTATCCCAGCCGGTATTCGACCCACCGCCCCAGGAAAAACAGGACCAACATATTTCCCGCGATATGAAACAGGCCCCCATCTCCATCGAGCGGGGCATGAGCGAATCCATAGGTGAGAAACGTATAGAACAACCACGGTTTCTGAATCACCTCCGTACTCAGCGTCATTAAGTGATTCAACCAGTGACTGCCATCCGGCAAGGTCGGCGTGAAAAGATTCAGGATCGCGATGGCCACATTGATCACGATCAGCGTGATCACGATGGAACGGCCAACCGGCGAGGCTCCCGACGACTGGCCCCCCGGCTGCCACTGTCGACCCCACTCGTTCTGGTCGCGGTAATACTGTCTGTCTTCGAGGCCCATGGTGTGACGCTGCGCCGGGTAAAGGTCAATCAATAAGGTTCGTGTCGGGCTTCCCTATGTTGCGAGAAACCCCCGCGGCATCGGCCCGGTGTCGTATCATACTCATTAGACCCGGGATCGATCTACTCCCAAGTGGGCCCCAACAGCGGTCGCCACCAAACTCCAATAAAAAAACCGCTCCCCAGACGGGGGCGGTTTTAAATTGTTTAAAAAAGCTGACGGACAACTGCCCGGCCAGTTAATTCTTAGTGCTGGTGTTGGTCACTTTGCCCGCTTTTTGCAGTTCGGCATGCTGCTCGGCCACCTGTTTTTTCAACGTGGCAATCCGCTGCTCCAGGGCCGTCCATTCACCTTCGACTTTTTCGCGCGACACCATGATGACCTTCAAGTCGTTTTGCAGGTTCCCCTTGTCCTTCTCCAGCCCTTCGATCAGCGTCATCCGCTCGGTGATCTGGGCCTCGGTGTCATTGTTGAACTCCGCCTTGATCTGGTTGTTGTTCTTGATCTGCTTGCTGACTTCATCGAATCGATCCGTCTGCTGCTTCAGATCACTCAGCAGGTAGGGGTAGTCCCGTTTCTGGCGAACGTAAAACTCGTTGCCGCGGGTAACATCCTCCCGTTGGGCAAACGGCTCGACAACCGTTCCATCACTCCGCTGGTAGCCATCCGCATTCAACTGGTCCACCAGGACCGTTTGATCTTTTTCGAACGTAATCGTCCCGGGTCCACCGACGTGCAGGTCAATGCGCACCGCATGCCCCAGCGGGGTGAACAGGCCATCGGTCTCCAGATTTCCGTCGGCATCGACCTGGTAGGCAGAGTTCGATTTCTTATTGAACTTGTACTCGACAAAAACTTCTTCGGGTGACGGTTCAAACCGTGGGTTGATCCGGCTATCCCGGTTGGCCTCAATCCAGTTTTCCCACTGCCCACGCGACAGGCCGTCAAAGGCGTAGCTGTCGATCAGCTCTTCGTATCCCGGGCTATCAGCTGCCAGGCCAACCAGTCCGGCAGGCATGTAGTTGGTCATCAGGCGGTTGCGGTAATCAGTAATATCAAAGGCTTCGTCCTTGATATTCATGCCTTCGACTCGATGAAAGGCATCATTCCGATCGGCCGGCATCTTTTCAAACAAGGTCCAGGTCGCCGAGGGCTTGGTGAATTCGGTCTCGTCGGCCAGGAAAACGGGCTCGAGTTCCACCGAAGCGGGAGCCTCGTTCGCCACGCTAACCGTTCCGATATAGCGCACCGGGGCGTCGACCACTTCCCCACCTGGCAAGGTCACCGGGCCATCCATGAAGGCATGCAACAGAATATCCTGCATCGCCCCAACCGCTTGATCGGCCGGTCGCGCTGCCGGGAACTTGAAAATGCGATTGTTACCCTTGGCCTCGACCTGGCCATGTTGCCAAACGCGACCTCGCCCTGCCAGGGCCAGGTTCAATTCTTCGGTTCGACCCCGCAATGACTCGGGTCCGTAAATGATGTTATCCGGGCCAAAAACGGCCAGACGGGCAGCACTCTGATTTGCCTCTTTCTGATCCTTGGTTCGCTCAGCCGCTTTCATGTCGGCTGTCCGTTCTTTGTAGACCTTCGACATCGAGACCAAGGCACCCACACCGACGATAAACGTCAATATCAGGAAGACGGAGTTCACCCAGTGCCATGTATTCCTGGCCGCCACGACAGCAAAAAAGACAAGCAGTAGAAAAGCGATACCTATGATGGCGTATGACATGATTCCTCGAACACGAAAATTGCGTGCAGGTGCTGGAAAATGATGGTCGAGCGGCAGCTACCAGAGACAGCCCTCACTACATTCTACATCGGCCGACTCTGCCGGATCGTTCGTTAAACCCTAAATAGGGCCAATTTGGATGATAAAATGGGCAAAATAGCCAGTCAAGCTTCACCAGATTGCCATCGCGCCACAATCGGCTCATTTTCAACCGCAAATTTTAACTAACCGCTTCCAGCCGGATATTCGCGTCAAGAAGCCGACTCGTTTAGCCCGATGACCATGAATAAAGGAAAGATCACCGTAACCGGCATAAATTATGCGCAGGCCAGGCCTGGCAAAACGATTATTCCAGTGCGGTTTGGTCCGACACTACTGCGAGTTCGCTTGGATTCTCGTGGAAGATTGTGTGGAGACAGCGAAGAAGATGACTGGTAAACCATCTACGAACCCTGGTCCCGGGACCCGATTCCCCTGCCTTGCTACGCTGCTGGGCCTGGCCATGCTGATCCTGGTCGGCAGCGTCAGCCAGATCGGCTGCCACCGCAGCTTCTACCGCCGCCAGGCCGATGCCGAAGCCCAACGTCTGATCCGCGAAAAACAGAATGACCCACGCTGGAGTTGCACCTCCGACGGGACGATCCTGATCAACCCGGAATCCCGGATGTTCGATCCGTTTTCGCAAGACCATCCCCCCATGCCACCGGACGATCCAACCTCGCACAAACTGATGGAATGCGTCGATGGCCACCCCGGCTATCCGCTGTGGGGGGCCAATGGGAATACAAACTACGTCGTCAACCCGGACTGGCAATCTTACCTGCCGGCCAATGCGGACGGGGAGGTCGTCCTCGATCTGTCCACTGCTTACCGCTTGGCTTTGATCAACTCGACCGAGTTGCAGCAAGCCCGGGAATCCCTTTACAGTAGCGCACTGCGTGTGAGCCTGCAGAGATTTAATTTCGAAGCCCAGATGTTCGCCGGTTCCCTGCTGGACTGGGTTGTCAAGGGAAAAAAAACTTCCGAATTAAGAACAAGCACGAGTACGCGCGGTGGCACGAAATTAACCAAGTTGGGTACCGCCGGTGCGAGTTACGCAATGGAACTAGCCAACAGGATCGTCTGGAATTTCAATGGTTCCAATCTAACCACTGCCACCTCGTTGATCCATTTTACATTTTCCCAACCCTTGCTGCGCAAGGCCGGGCGCGATTATGTCATGGAAAACCTGACCCAAGAAGAGCGAACGCTGCTTGCCAATGTGCGCCAGTTTGACCGGTATCGCCGGGGATTTTACCTGCGGATTACGACCGGCCGCTCACCCGGCAACAGCCTGGCCAGCCAGGGAATTGTACTACCTCAGGGTTTTAGCACGAATGTGGGCGGCTACCTCGGCCTGCTGCAACAGCAACAGCAGATCCGCATCGACGAATTCAATGTGAGCCAACTCGAGGACGTCCTGGAGCAGTTCCGCGAATACTTCAAGCGGGACCGGATCTCGGGTGTTCAGGTCAGCAACTTCGAATCGACGGTCTACAACTCTCAGCGACGATTGCTGGAGCGAAAGACGTCCTACCAGAACCAGGTCGACTCGTACAAGATCTTGCTTGGCCTGCCTCCCACGGTGAACCTGGTGATCAAGGATGACTACCTCGACCGATTCAAGTTCATCAGTGATGGGATCACCGGCCGGCAGACCAGTATCAACGACTTGCGGGTCTTCGCCGGGGAACGACTCAACCAGCTGGACGACACCCTGCCCAAAACGCAGGATCAGGTCGCCGATTTCACCTGGCCGGACGACCTGGACCAGAACATCCAGGCCTTGCTGCCGTTTATCGAGCAAGCTCGGGAAACGCTGGAGACCTTGCGAACGCTTGACAGCCAGGAACTGGAAAACGATTTTGACCAGCTGGCAGCCGTCCGGGAACAACGGGTTATCTACCTAGACAACCTGAAACAAGCGATCGAAACGGGGGCTTTCGCCGGCGAATTTGATGTGCGGGTCGACCCGGCCATGTTGCAATCGGAATCGATCCAATCTCCCGACACGCTGCGGGAAGTGTTTGCCAAGTTGCAGGTCAATGCGGATGAAACGGAAACGGCGCTACAGCAACTGATCGAGAACATCAATGCTTTCCCCGAAACCCGTCAGGGACTGACTGATGAACAACTTTACACCCTGGTCGACGACCAGATCATTAAAGCGACCTCCACACTGCTGTCGGCCATCTACGACGTCGCCCTGGAGATGTCCCTGTTGCAGGCCGAGGCCCGTTCCAATTCGATCGGGCTGCCGGAGGTCAACCTGACGTCGGAGGATGCGATCAAGATCGCCCGCTGTTTCCGCCGAGACTGGATGAACGCCCGGGCTGCCCTGGTCGATGAGTGGCGAGGAATTCAAGTCACCGCCAACAGTTTGGAATCCGAACTCAATTGGCATCTGGACTATGACTTGGGGAATTCAGGTGGCAATCAGCTGAACTACAGTGTTGCTGGATCGGGCGTTAAAACTGGGTTTTCCTTTGACACGCCGATCGTACGTCAGCAGGAACGGAATGACTACCGCAACCAGCTGATTGCCTACCAGCAGCGGAAACGCGACTTTTACAAGTTCGAGGACGAAATCAAAAGGAATCTGCGAGCCACGCTCCGCACGATCGATCTGAACAAGATCCTGTTCGAATTGAACCGTCAAAGTATCAAGACGGCCATCCAGGCCTTGGAACAAGCCCGCTTCGACTTGGTCGACCCACGTCAGCAACAGCTCGGTCCCACTGTGCAGCAGAACCTGACCAATGCGATCTCGGGTCTGCAGAATGCTCAGGTCAGCTTCCTCAACGGCTGGGTTCAGTTCGAAGTCCTCCGCCGCGGTCTCGACTTGGACCTCGGCACGTTCCAGATCGGTCCCGGTTGCGACTGGATCGATCCCGAAGTGATCGACAACCAGATCGGCTTCCGCGCCGCCGCCATGATGGGAATCGATCTGGAAAACGACCCGTTTTGTCAGGTGGGTGAACTGGGCGATCCACCCACCATCGCCCCCGGCCTGTTCGAGGAACAGCCGCCCATCACCGAACCGGCCCCCGGCCAGGAGCCACCCACCAGCAAATTGGAAACCGTGCCGTCAGAGGAACAGCCATCGGGCGAAACTCCGGATACACCCAATGGCGAGCAGACGGGCTCGCTGAACGTGGGTGGACTCCGTATTCAACCGGCTGCGGCACCCATGACGCTCACCGCCATCGCCAATCCGTCCGAGCCACCCACAGCGCGATTCGATTTCACCCTGTCCGACCGGGCCAAGTCGGGCGCCCAGACCTTTGCCGTGCAGACTTTCACGGCCGGTCAGCGGGTCGAATCGGTCAAGCCGAATCCCGTCCAACCCAACGAACAGGTGGCCGTGCAGGAGACATTATCCGATTCGTCCGGGAGGGAATCCGGAGCATCCGGCCCGGATGAGGAACCCCGTTAAGCTGGTCTGAACCAACCTGCCGAGGACGCCAGCAGAGGCCGTCCGGACGCAGGATCAAGCAGGCCGGAATGGAAAGCAAAACAGGAGAGAAATCGCTCTGGATCAAGGAAAAAAAGGGCTCGGATGTCCCGGGGAATCAAATAGAATGCGGTCTTTTGACAATCCGACGTTTTCCCGTGTTCCATTCGAAACCCGGCCGTCCGACCAAGGTTTAATTACAGGGAATCATGCTTCGAAAATGGCCCGATTGAATCCGGCAGGGCGTCGGGCTGCGAATAGCGTCTCGGGGAAATCACGGGACCTTGGCGAAAGCTTCCCAGGTATACCGTTTTTTAACCGCTGACCCAGTCGACTAGAACTCAAATCCCACGTTCCCAACGTGTAGCAAAAGGTGAAAGATATGAACAACCGATCGGTCTATCGAACAGGTGCCGCCGCACCTCTCATTCTGATTGGCATCGTCGCCGCGGTCCTGATTGCTGGGGGTATCTATTACTACTTCAGTGGTGGCGCCCAGGAAATCAAGATCAACCCGATCATTGCCACGGTGGAAAAGGGCGAATTCGTCTCGCAGGTCGTGGACCAAGGCGAAGTTCAGAGTAGCGACAATGAAGAGATTCGCTGTCAGGCGCGATCGCGTAACGGCTCCCTGAACGTCATCTCGGTCGTCCCCGAAGGGACGCTGGTCAAGGGAGGGGATTTCCTGGTCGAACTGGATGCCTCGGCATTTGAAACGGAACTCGAGGGCCAGAAGATCTCGGTTGCCACCGCCGAGACGGCCGTGATTCAGGCCGAAGCCGATCTGGTTGCCGCCCAGGAATCGCTCAAGGAATACAACGAGGGGACGTATGTCGAAAACCTCAAGAAGATCGAAAATGACATCGCCGATGCGAGATCCCAAATTGAAACGGCTAAACAGGATTTAACGCTGGCCAAATCGAACCTGGAACATAGTCGCAAACTGCAAGGCAAAGGTTACGCCACGCTGCAACAGCTGGAATCGATGGGTTACGCGGTCAGGTCAGAAGAGTTCAAGCTGCAAAAAGCGACCAACCTGCTGGCCCTGTCAGAAAAGCAGAAAGAGGTCCTGGAGAACATCACACGGCGAAAAGAGACCGTCAAGCTGGAAAGCGACATCAAGGCCGCTGATGTCAAGCTGAGAAACCAGAAAGCCGTCCTGGCCACCGAACAGGGGCAACTGCAGGAAATCGAAGACCAGATTGAAAAATGTGACATTCGTGTGCCCGAAGGAGTGCAGGGCCAGGTAGTTTATGCCAAAGAATCATCGCGCAGCGGGAATGACTGGGTTCTTGAAGAGGGAACCACTGTGCGAGAACGCCAGGTACTCGTCCGGCTCCCCAACCCGGAAAAAATGGAAGTCAAAGCTCTGATTAATGAACAGAGCATTACCCGCGTTGAGCCCGGCATGCCAGCCACGATTAAAGTGGACGCACTCAACAACCTGACGCTTAAAGGGGTCGTCACCAAGGTGAGTCAATACGCAGATTCCAGTGGTGGCTGGATGAGCAGTTCGGTCAGAAAATATGGTGTGTTGGTTCGCATCCTTGACCCCCCTGATGCCTTGAAGCCTGGCATGAATGCGTCGGTTACCATTCAAGTTCGATACGAACCGGAGGCACTGACAGCACCGATCCAAACGGTCTACGGCGTTCAAGACCAGCATTTCTGCCTGGTACAGACAGGCGAGGATGAATACGAAACTCGCGAAGTTGAAATTGATGGCGACAACTCCCAGTTGGTCGTCATCAAGGGGGGGCTCGACGCAGGAGAGCGACTGGTGATGAACCCTGGTGCCTACAAGGAAAAAATGGATTTGCCCGAATTCAAGCTGGATACCAAGATCGAGCTTTCCGCAGAAGAAGCGAACCGGGTCAAAGCGGTTCAGGCGAGCTCGGCCAATGCCAACCCGGCCGAGGGTGGTCAAGCATCCACGGGCGGACCCGGAGCTGGACGACCGGGTGGTAACGCTGGCGGCGGCAGTGGACGACCGGGTGGTAACGCAGGTGGTGGCAGTGGACGACCGGGTGGTAACGCAGGCGGTGGTAACGCAGGCGGTGGCTCCGGTTCCGGGGGGTTCAACATGTCAAGCATGATCGATCGATCCATGGAGCGTTACGACACCAACGGCGATGGCACCATCGACGCCGACGAACTGACCAACATCGATGGACGGGCCAAAGATATGATGTCCGATGCCGACACCAACGGTGATGGCAGTGTCTCGCGGGACGAACTGGAAAAGGCCATGTCAGAAATGATGAAACGTTTTCAACAAGGTGGCGGAGCCGGCGGCGGGGGTCGTGGTCAGTGAATTCACACCCCGGTCCTGAAACCGATTCGCAGCAATCGCTCAACGGCAGCTCGACCAAGATGGCCGCGCGGGTTCGGGAGCTTCAGAAACATTACGTCCTGAAGAGCGAAACGGTCCGCGCACTGCGTGGTGTCTCCTTCGATGTGCCGGAGGGCGATTATGTGGCGATCATGGGCGCCTCCGGTTCGGGCAAAAGTACTCTGTTGAACCTGTTGGGCTGTCTCGACCGGCCGACCTCCGGTTCCTTTGTGCTGGGGGCGGATGATGTGGCCACGATGACCGATGACGAGCTGTCCCAGATCCGGGCCTCCCGCATCGGGTTCGTATTTCAATCGTACAATCTGATTCCCCAGTTGACGGTTGTCGAGAATATTGAAGTCCCCTTGTATTACATGGGGCAACTCAACAACAAGTCACGCAAGCGATGCAAACAGCTGGCCGGCATGGTAGGCCTGGGCGACCGACTGGACCACCGTCCCACCCAACTCTCAGGGGGGCAACAGCAACGTGTCGCCATCGCCCGCTCCTTGGTCAACGATCCGTACTTTATCCTGGCCGACGAAGCGACCGGCAACCTCGACTCGGTCACCACCGAGGAAATCCTGGCCCTGTTCCAGATGTTGAACGACCAGGGTCGTACCATCATCATGGTGACCCACGAAGATGAAGTCAGCCAGCATGCCAAACGGATGATTCGCCTGAAAGACGGTGAAATCCAGATCGACCAGAAGACCGAGGATCGGCAGACGTTTCCCGACGATGTCATTGCCAAGATTTCGATGGATGCCGACACCAGTGCTCAACCTGTTTGATCCAAGCAATTTCGTTCCACTCCATTTAATCGATCGCCATCCATGTTAATCTTGCGAACCTGGCAACTCGGAATCAAGAGCCTGTTGCTGCACCCGATGCGTTCTGCCCTGACCGTGCTCGGTATTTTCATCGGTGTGGCGAGTGTGATCTGGTTGCTGGCCATCGGCGAGGGCATCAGCAAAGAAGCGCAGAAACAGATCGAAGACCTGGGCGCTGAAAACATCATTGTCCGCAGCATCAAGCCACCCGATGAGAGTGGTGCCAACATGCGTGTCATTCAAGCTTTTGGCGTGACACGAGCCGAACACAAATTACTGTCGACCACGATTTCGACCGTCAAGTCCGTTTTACCGATCCGCGAATTACCGACCAAGTTTGCCTATACCGGCAACCCAAACGCCAAGCCAATCGATGGCCGCCTGGTGGGTTGCACACCGGAATACGCTGAGGTGACCCGACTGAAGGTTGACCGAGGGCACTTCCTCACCGACCGCGAAGTCATTTCAAAAAGCGGGGTTTGCGTGATTGCCGCCAACCTGGCGTCCAAGCTCTTCCCGTCGGAAGATCCGCTTAACAAATTGATGTACCTGCCGGAGAAAAAGGAATTCTACAAGATTGTCGGAGTCCTGAAGCATCGCAACGCGACGGCCGCCATTGGTGGTTCACTGGCGTCCCAGGATTTCTCTCTCGATGTCTACATTCCCATTTCAACCATGAAATCGCGTATCGGAGACACCGAAGTCAAACGAACAGGCGGCGCGTTTTCCGTCAAACAGTTTGAACTCTCACAATGCACCATCCGTGTTGACAACGTCGAAGATGTGCCTCGCACGGCCGAACTGGTGGAAGCGACCTTGCGGAAAGACAACGCCAATCGGCAGGACATCGCTGTCGTGGTCCCGTATGAACTACTGGAACAGGCTAAAGCCACACGTTTGATGTTCATGATGTTCATGGGTTTGATTGCTGCGATTTCATTGATTGTGGGTGGCATCGGTATCATGAATATCATGCTGGCCACCGTCACTGAGCGGACCCGTGAAATTGGCATCCGCCGGGCGCTGGGCGGGAAACGGAGTGACATCACCCGTCAGTTTCTGGTCGAAACCATCTCTCTGTCGGTGGTCGGCGGCCTGACCGGTATCCTCGGCGGCCTGCTCTGCCCCATAACCGTTGAAGGGGCGCGGTGGTTGATTCGCGAAGGGGCGCCGGCCATGTATGCCAATATGCCGGAAGTCGCCAAGATCATGACACCCGAAATCGTACCGATCTCGATCCCGATCGCCTTTGTGATTTCCGTCTTCGTAGGGGTTATCTTTGGCCTCTATCCCGCGATGCGAGCCGCCCAGATGGATCCGATTGAAGCTTTGCGTCACGAGTAGCATCGTGGGGAGCAAAGTCCGTCGAATGTACGTACGGGCCAGGCAGATCACCGCATCATTGTTCGCTGGACTGAGCGGGTGCGACAGGCAGAACTGTCAATGATTACTTGTCGCGGTAACGGTCTTCGATCGCGTCGAGAATCTGGCCCAGGATCTGTTGGGATTCGACCGGCTGACTTTCACTGGCGTTATAGCGATCGTACTGCTGCTGGATTTCCGCCGTGGTCAACAAGGTCCCGGAGCGGGCAATCGCTTTTTCAAACGCCTGGGAAGCCTCTTTTCGCTGCTCAACCGGGAGCGCTTGCTCGCTGGCCAGATTGACCAGTGCCCGCTGCGCAGCCGGCGTCCCCAGGCTGGACAGGATCTGGCTCACGACGGGTGAATAGCCATGCGCAAACAGGATAGGAACCAATTCGGCGTCGCGGGACAGCAGATCATAGAAACCGTAAACATTCGGATCGGCAGCCACCTTGTTCAACCAGTTCAAGGCAAAGGTCGATTGCTGGTTTTTTTCGAACAGGGTCATGGGCCATGGTTTCTGCAACTCCCGCAACCGGTCGACTTGCCGCGTCACCACCGCCGCGTCGTCAGTCAAAGCCAGGATCTCGAGCCGCTCTTCACCGTGGAAAATCCGCTCGACTCGCATCTTCTGAGGCAAATCTCGGATCATGACACCGATCGGGATCTGCTTGCTTCGCCAGTCGCTGCGCAATTGAAAAACCAGTTCATGGAAATAGGGACTATTCAGGGTGTCGGTGATCAGGATCAACTCGACATCGGGGTCCGATACGGCGCGGTTAAAGACCTCTCGACTATTGGTCAAGGGAATGCCGGAAACTCCACTGCGGTCCATGATCGAGGCAAAGGTCATTCCGGAAGCCAATCGACGATGGCCAATCAACCCGGTCGCTCGTCCATCGGAAGCCGCCAGGAAAACGGCCAACGAGGTGACGTAACTGCTACCCTGGTAAGCTTGTTGAGGATCGATCTTGGTAATGGTTTGCAGGGCGGCAAACTGAAGGTGCCGCTGGCCTGTCATGATGGCTCGAACCAGGGCCGATGGTTGGCCATCGGCTGATTCCAGCAGTTTCGCGTCGCCGTGGTCCGCCAGAACTTCACAGGCGGCGATGGCCGCCGGAAACAGGTCTGCTTCCACCGCGTGTGAGAGGACCGAGTTCACCTCGGCAACCGAAATCCCGGGCAACGACTGCATGAATGTCTTGGTGTCAATCGACTGGTCGGGACCGGCAATCCGCTTCAATGATTCCAGCAGAGTCAACAGGAACATTTCACGATTGGCCGGCAGGTCCCCATTGATTTGCAGCAGGTCCTTGGCCAGGTCCGAAGCGATAATCCGCGCGGCGGTCGCCGAACTGAGTTTCACCTGGAATAGTTCTTTCTTGTCCCGATCCCAGCGCCAGACGGCCACTTTTTGGAACGGGTCTCCGTTGGAGTGGGGACCGCCCATCAGGTAAGTCCTGACTTGCTGTTGCAGGTGCTCCTGGGCTTGGGCCTGGTCAGGTATCCCCCCCAGGTTCTGGATCGCCGACTGGCGAGCCGCTTCGCGCAGGGCCGGTTCGACATCTGCCGCCAGCACGGGTCGGTACAGGACATCCCGAGCCAGAATCGAGTCAATCCCACCCAGAGCGCGAACCGCCTCCAGCTGAAGGGTTGGCTGGTTACTGCGAACCGCCCCGACCAGTGGACCAGTGGCATCACTGGCCATGTGGGAGAGCGCCTCACGGATGAAGGGAAACTCCTGTTGACGGCTCTCGTCGGCAAATACCTCGATCATCCGGGCAATGGCCGGCGGTCCAAGGCGTCTCAGTTTGTGGTACGCGTCACTGCGGTAGGCAATGTTGCTATCGCTCAGGCTCTTGATCAGCCGATTCAACCGGGCCGGCGCCAAGGCCTCTTTGCGAACCGTGGTAAATACTCGCTTGGCAAATTCCCGCCCTTCGGGCTGCAGCTCATCCTGGTAAAAAATCTGCAGGAACAAGTTCGGTCCCAGGACCTCATGCATCTCAAAAATAGTCTTGTCATCAGCCCCGGTCCCAATCAATACAGCCAGGTAATACTTGGCATCAGCGAACTGCTCGATATCCAGCATCGTCTGAATCGCCTTGGCCAACTGCAGTGGAGTCACCGGGTTCGATTTGCGGACCGACTCGATGATCAAGCGGGTCGCCTGATCCAGGTTGGGATCAATTTTCGGCAGGACGTTGAGCTTGGGGGACGCCGCACCCGGCTTGGCAGAACCAAAAGGATTGTCGTCCTGCGCCGCGGGCGTGGCGGGATTGGGTTGACTGAAAGGATCATCGGCCTGCGCATCAACCGTAGAAGGCTTGGTCGGCGCAAACGGGTCCTCATCCTGGGCCGTCGAGGTAACGGTAACCCCGCCCAACAGGATCGCCCAGCCGATAACGGCCAGCCAGCCCCTGATGGAGGCAATGGCGGGCACCGTAATCTGGCCCGGGGCAACGACGAATTTGAGTGCGAAAAATCGGTAGGTCATGACATGGGTGTGATCGTCAAATGCAGGTGATGTCCAACAGGCCTGAACTGATTGAACCATTTGTACCGGGAGTAACGGTTATGCCGTACGATGGCGTTAGTTCAGCTCAAGTCGCTCACACCACCGGGCCAGTTGCCGGGAGACCTGTTCGGGACAAGTCGAACCCGTACTCCGAAACTTCGAAATCGCGTTCTCTATACCCAATACATCATAGATAGACCGATCCAGAGATGGATCAAAAGCCTGAAAATCTTCCAAAGAAAGGTCTGCCAGGCGACAATTTTGCTGCATCGCCTGCCTGACCAGTTGCCCAACCGCGTGATGAGCCGTTCGCTGAGGAATCCCGCGTTTTATGAAGAATTCCATTAAAGTCGTCGCATCCAGGAAACCGCGATCGAGACCCGCGCGGATCGACTCCCGCTTCAAACGACTCCCTTCGACCAAGGGAATGGCCAGGGTCAGGCAGGCCTCGACCGTGTCGAACGCATCAAACAGGGCGGGCTTATCCTCCTGCAAATCGCGGTTGTAGGCCATTGGCAAAGCCTTGACCAGGACGAACAAGGTCTGCAAATCCCCAATCACACGGGCCGCCTTACCACGGGTCAGCTCGAGGACATCCGGGTTGATCTTCTGCGGCATGATCGAAGAGCCAGTACAGAATTCCTGGGGAATCTCGATCAGGTTGAATTCCGTCGTGCTCCACAGGATCCAGTCCTCGGCCCACGAACTCAAATGGACCGAGACCAGGGCCAGGCAGAACACGAACTCGATCATGTAGTCCCGGTCACTGCTCGAATCGAGACTGTTTTGCAGCAAACCATCGAATCCCAACTGGCCAGCCGTCTGGTCACGATCAATGTCCAGGCTCGTCCCGGCCACGGCCGCCGTCCCCAGGCTGCTCTGGTTGACCCGTTGGCGGCAATCCTGCAGGCGCTGCCTGTCCCGCTCCAGTTTTTCGCAGTAGGCCAGAAAATAATGCGCGGCCAGAATCGGCTGGGCCCGCTGCATATGGGTGTAGGCAGGAATGACGACGTCGCCATCTTGCTGCGCCAGGCGGACAAAGGACGTTTGCAAGCCAGCCAGTAATTCGTCCATCCGGTCAATGCTGTCTCGAATCCACAAGCGCATGTCGGTCGAAACCTGGTCATTCCGGCTGCGTCCCGTGTGAAGTTTTCGGCCCACATCACCCAGCCGATCGATCAGGGCCTGTTCAATATTCATATGAATATCTTCCAGCTCCATCCGCAGGGGAAATTGACCGTTTTCCAGCTCCTGCCCGATCTCGGTCAAACACTGCACGATCTGGTCCCGCTCGGCCGGGGAGACCAACTGCTGGTCGGCCAACATGTTGGCATGCGCAATCGACCCCGCGATATCCTCGCGGAAGAGGCGCGCATCAAAACTGATACTCTCGGTAAACTGCTCAACGCGCTTATCTACCGCAGACTCAAATGCTCCCGATCGACTTGGGCTATCCGTCAATTTTCAATCCCCTGCCTAAGGAAAATTCACCGGTTCCGGCGGGACGGTCACCGGCGAGACCATCCAGCAACGATACTAACGTAAGGTTGTCCATTCTGCGCGGTCCGACCCTGAATTTTGCAACTTTCACCAACGATTTCCGCTAAACTGGTTAAATTCAGCAAGGGCCACTCTCCAGCACAGCCCAGGTTGAGCTGCGGGCGGGAACACGTCACGGCTGTCGATTCGTCAGAATTCCCAAGGAGCAATTCATGTATTTATGCTTATTCCTGCTCCCCTGGATCTCGTTCCAAGATGATCAGGCGACCGGAGACAACTGGTTAACCGTCAAGCCGGACGATGCCCGTGCGGCCGTCCGGATGCCGTATGCACCGGTTCACCGTCAGCGGCCGTTTGAAGCGGTCCGTGGCCAACCGTCGAACATTCAGATGTACCTAGCGACCACCCCCGACAAAAAAAAGTCGTTCGTCTTCGCCTACCATGACCTGTCCGAAAAAATCCGGGACAAAAAGCATGAAAAAACAGTGCTGGATGGGGCCGTCGAAGGGGCTAAGGGGCCCTACCTGGGTGACTTGATCACCCACAAGGAGATCGTCAAGGATGGCAACCGTGGCCGGGATTTCACCATCATCGTCAACCAGAACGGCAGCCTGATCAAAATCAAACAACGCGTTTTGCTGGTTAAACAACGGCTCTACCAGCTGAATGTAGTCTGTGCCCAGGCCGAATTTGACGAGCTGGAAGCGAACCGGTTCCTGGATTCCTTCGACCTGGACCAGGCGACCAAGCCAGCAAAACGGCCCCCGCCGCCAGGTTCGCCGGCCAAGCGAAGTCAGGATAAATGAGTCTGGCCCCTTGAAGTCAGCGCGACTGAATTGGTACGCTTGGGAAATTTTATTTTCGTTTTTAGTACCATGATTCCCTTAGGCGGTGAAACGCTGTGCCCAAACGAGACGACATCCAGAAGATCCTGTTGATAGGCTCCGGCCCGATTGTCATTGGCCAGGCCTGCGAGTTTGACTATTCGGGTACGCAAGCCTGCAAAGCCCTGCGGGAAGAAGGCTTCGAAGTCGTGTTGGTCAATTCCAACCCGGCGACCATCATGACCGACCCGGGGACCGCCGAACGGACCTACATTGAGCCGCTGACCTGGCAAATGGTCGAAAAGATTATCGACCGCGAAAAGCCGGATGCGCTGCTGCCGACGTTGGGGGGCCAGACCGGTCTGAACCTGGCCATGGACCTCGCCGAACATGGTGTGCTCGAAAAACATGGCGTCGAGATGATCGGTGCCCGATCCGACGTCATCGCCAAAGCGGAACAACGGGACCTGTTTCAACAGGCAATGGCCAACATCGATCTCGAGGTCTGCAAAGGGTTCACCGTTCACACCTTGGAAGAGGCGCGCCAGGCGGCCGACGAAGTCGGCATGCCGTGTGTCGTACGGCCCAGTTTCACCATGGGTGGCAGCGGCAGCGCGATCGCCTACAACCGCTCCGAGTTCGACACCCTGGTTCAACGCGGACTCGATCAATCGCCCATCACCGAGGTGTTGATCGAAGAATCCGTGATTGGCTGGAAAGAATACGAAATGGAAGTGATGCGCGATATCGACGACAACGTCGTGATCATCTGCAGCATCGAAAATTTTGATCCGATGGGAGTCCATACGGGCGACTCGATCACGGTCGCTCCTGCTCAGACTTTGTCCGACAAAGAATACCAGCGGATGCGCGATGCGAGCATCGCCGTGATCCGTGAAATCGGGGTGGAAACAGGAGGTTCAAACATCCAGTTTGCCACCGACCCGAAAACGGGTCGCATGATCGTGATCGAAATGAACCCCCGCGTCAGTCGTTCCAGCGCACTGGCCTCCAAGGCAACCGGGTTCCCGATCGCCAAAATCGCGGCCAAGTTGGCCGTCGGTTATCGCTTGTGGGAGTTGCCCAACGACATCACCCGCAAAACTCAGGCCTGCTTTGAACCAACCATCGATTACGTGGTGACCAAGATCCCACGGTTTACCTTCGAAAAATTCCCGGAAGCTGATCCGACCTTGATGACCCAAATGAAGAGTGTCGGTGAAACGATGGCCATTGGCCGGACATTCAAGGAATCGTTCCAGAAAGCCCTGCGCGGGTTGGAAGTCGGCAGCTTCGGGTTTGGCTGTGGCAGCGACGACCTGTGGGGAACCGAAGAACAACCGGATCAAGAGACCATTCGGGCAAAACTATCCGTTCCCAACTCTGAGCGGCCCTGGTTCATTCGCTACGGTTTCAAGTCGGGGATGACAGTTCAGGAAGTCCATGAATTGACGTTGATCGATTGCTGGTTCCTCGACCACCTCTCCCGAATCGTGCAGATGGAGGAAGCACTTCGCGACCTGGCAGAGCCGAAACAGATTTCGCAAGAAATGATGCGCAAAGCAAAGCAGTATGGTTTTGCCGATCGTCAATTGGCAGCCATCTGGGGTTGGAGAGAACAGGACGTTCGTGAACTGCGAAAGAACCTGGGAATCCTGACCACCTTCAAATCGGTTGACACCTGTGCGGCAGAGTTTGAAGCCTATACCCCATACTACTACTCAACCTACGAAGACGAAAACGAGACACCGCCCAAGCAAGAGGGAACCAGGCGGATCATGATCCTGGGGGGAGGACCCAACCGAATCGGCCAGGGAATCGAATTTGATTACTGCTGCTGCCATGCGAGTTATGCCCTGCGTGAAATGGGTATTGAGTCGATCATGGTCAATTCCAATCCCGAGACGGTCAGTACCGACTACGACACCAGCGACCTGCTGTTTTTCGAACCCCTGACCGTTGAAGATGTGCTCAATATTTGTGACCAGGTCCAGCCCGATGGGGTCGTCGTCCAGTTCGGCGGTCAAACGCCTCTGAACCTGGCGCGGGCCCTGGAAACGGCCGGCGTACCGATTATCGGAACCAGCGTCGACACGATCGAGGCAGCCGAAGACCGAGAGAAGTTCCAACAACTGCTCGGCCGCGTCGGGTTGAAGCAACCGGCTAATGCAATCGCCCGAAACATGGACGAGGCACGGGAGATGTGCAAAGTGGTCGGGTTTCCGACACTGGTACGTCCCAGTTTTGTTCTCGGTGGCCGGGCCATGGAGATCTGTTACGACAAGGCGCAGTTTGAGCGGTTTGTCCGCGAAGCGTTCCTCGTGGCCCAGGGCCAGCCCGTTTTGATCGATCGTTTCCTGGAGGAAGCAATCGAAGTGGATGTCGACTGCATCTGCGATGGTACCGATGCCATCGTGGCCGGTGTCATGGAACATATCGAGGAAGCGGGCGTCCACTCGGGCGATTCTGCCTGTGCCATTCCGCCCTATTCCCTCCCCGAGGAGACGATTGAGGAGATCAAGCAGGCGACGCTGGCAATGGCCAAACACCTCAACGTCGTGGGATTGATGAATGTCCAGTTTGCCGTCAAACGCGAGGGCGAGCAGAATAATGTCTACGTGCTGGAGGTCAACCCGCGGGCCAGTCGTACGGTCCCCTTCGTGGCGAAGTCAACCGGTCTCCCCGTCGCCAAGGTGGCCGCCAAGGTGATGGCCGGGCTATCGCTGGCAGAACAAGGTATCACCAGCGACCCGGTCCCCACGCGAGTGTCGGTCAAGGAGAGCGTCTTCCCGTTCCGCAAATTTGCCGGTGTGGATATTGTGCTCGGCCCGGAGATGAGAAGTACCGGAGAAGTGATGGGCGTCAGCTCCTGCTTCTCCATCGCCTTTGCCAAGAGCCAGCTGTCGGCCGGCGTGGTCCTGCCGCAAACCGGTCGGGTGTTTGTCAGTGTCTCATCGGCACACAAATCCCGGGCCACCCGCATTGCCCGTCGACTTCACGAGCTGGGCTACCAGATCATTGCCACCGAGGGGACCGCCAAGCATATCGAGGCGGATCAGATCCCCGTCGAGCGGGTCAAGAAGATTATCGAAGGTCACCCCAATCTGATCGATCACATGAAAAACGATGCGGTCGACCTGATCCTCAACACACCGAGTGGAAAAGGGGCGCGAACCGATGAAGGCAGAATCCGGGCAGCCGCCGTTCAGCACGGTGTTCCCTGCATCACGACGATCCAGGCCGCCGAGGCTGCCGTCCAGGCACTGGAGGCATTGCGGGTCGACGAGATGCAAGTCGAGTCCCTGCAGGAACGATTCGAGAAATTGACTTCGATATCCTGAGTCGCCCAAGTTTTCTTCAGCTTCCCATCCATCTGTCTGCACAAGGTAACCGCCGCGCCTGGCGCAAAGCCGTTTGCCCGCCTGGGAAGGGGCGCCTCGCTCACTTGGCCGGGAAATTGAGTTGGTAAATAGACCGTGCAAGTTGAGGCGTGATGAAGTCAACCACCAGGCAGCCGTGGCAGCGGCGAGGTGCTTGCTCCAGGTAATCGTGAAGACGCTGGTTGACCGGGCCGCTGATCGCCCGGATGTCGGGCAGGCCTAACGCGCCGCTCCGGTAACCACTGGTGAAATGCAGGTGCAGCCGATCGGCAGGAGATCGGGCCAGCGTCTTGTCCAATGCCCGTTTCACCAGTTTCCATTTCGTCTCGGCGTCAGGAATCTTGAATCGATCCTGGACAAAAAGCGTGGCGCCCTCGTGGTTGCCGTTATGCCCCCAGTCGGTCGCCGGAATTCCGAGAGGGCCGGGTGCGTCAAAACGGCGGAGCAAGACCATCTTTCCTCGCACTTCACCCAGTGTCGGGATGGCCTCACCGCGGTACCACGATCTCCCTGGTTGATCCAGGTAGGCGTTTAGCGTCTCGACGAAGCGGCGGCGATTTCCCCGGCCGCGATGCTCCGGCTTGATGCTCAGGATCAATGTCTCACGGGGATGTCTCTGCAGAAACGACCCCATCGTTTCCAGGACCTCATCGAAAGAGAGATCCTGTGAAATGGGACCATGGTACAAAAGGAACTGGTCTTCCTGGTGGCAACAGCGGAGATCAAAAAAACGAACACCCGCTTCCAGTTGTTCGGCCAGCTTGAGAGACTGGCAGCGGGCCGTGGCAGGTAGCGGCTCACGGAGCGCAGCACTATTGTGGGTCCCGGGAATACTCAGAGACGACAGGCTCACACGGTCCGGGATACGGGACATCCAATCAGCACCCTCGCCCAGCAAAGACAAGGGTGTGCAGAAAACAAATACAACGACAGGAAGCCACGTTTTCATCGACGCTCTCAATCAAATCCCCACGCTGGTCAAAAACGGCCAAACGCTGCACGGTACGACCCGGCTGCCCCGGTCGATCGAACCGGCCTTCTCTATTCTACCGCCTGACCCGAGCATTGACAGGAAACAGAGCAACCGGCGTTAAACCGGCAGCCGACGGTCCGGTAACGACCGGGTGGCAGCTCCTCGCCGGAGCATATGGAAGTTAGAGAAAACGGGGCTGTCCTGGCCAGACAGGGATGCAGGCAGGAGTTTTCGCTTTTTTCCCGGGTCACCCGAATCGCTTTGGCCCATCCTGCTGAAGGGGACCGGAAATCCGCTAGCAATCTCAACATTGCCCGACTTTCTAATGCCAATTAAGATTCGCCATGGTGAACCAACATATGCCGACACGGAAGGGTTAGACGCATCGATGAAGCTCGAGCAAAGAATGCAGAAGATTGAACTCATTCTCTCGGATGTCGACGGAGTGATGACCGATGGACGCATCACCTACGACAACCAGGGAATTGAGACGAAGTCATTCCATGTGCGGGACGGCCTGGGAATCAAGCTATGGCAACGGGCGGGCCACCATTTCGGGATCCTGACCGCCCGCACATCCCACATCGTCAAATTGAGAGCGAGTGAACTGGGGGTCGAAATCCTCCGCCAGGGTGTCGACCAAAAACTGGCGGTGGCCCGGCAAATCATGGAATCCCTGGGCCTGGAACCTGAACAGGTCTGCTACATCGGGGACGATCTGGCAGACCTGGAAGTGATGAAAGTGGTCGGCTTGCCCGCCTCGGTATCCGATGGCTCTGCGGAAGTTCGCGCCGCTGCCAGACTGGTCACCCAGTCCCCGGGTGGGCGCGGCGCCGTGCGGGAATTGATCGAAACGCTGCTCGAAAGCCAGAAGCGATGGGCGGATGTTCTGGTGGATTACTCGAACTCGTAGCGGTTGTTTCAGAATCGATAAGGATATCGACTTGACCGACGTGAAATCAATGAGCATTCAGCCGCTGGAGGTTCGCCCCCACCCGTTCAAGCAGTATTTGACGGCACTGCTGGCGACGGCAGCCGTCTATGTCTGCTACCTGGTGATCATCACCCCGCTGATTGACGGCCAGCTGAATGAAGTCCAGGAAGCCAACCAGGTTCCGGCTGGCCCTCCTTTACCCGTGGACGACAAATCGGAATTTGCAAAGTATCTTCCCGAGGGAAGTTGGGAACTTCGACCGTGCAAGTCACTCGATACGGCCGAAGGAAAAATCCTGTTCCAGGATTACTCCCGTAATGAAACGGATGGCACCTGGGACGTCTACCCTTTCACGATGGTCCTCAAGCCCCGCGAAGCTGAACCGGGGGAGTCGCCCGGACCCCCACTGATCCTGCGAACCGAAAAGAAAGCGAAGTTGCGATTCCGTCATGGCCTCCAGCTGGGGAGTGGGGCGACCGACGAACCCAACAAACTGGAACAGGCTCAGCTCATCGGCCAGGTCGAAGTTTTCCAGCCCGGTTCAAGCCATGGGGAAACGATTCGGATCACGACCAGCAATGTACAAGTGACACGGCGAAAGATCTTCACCCTGTCCCCGGTCGACTTTCAATTTGGCAACCATCAGGGCCGAGGTCGCAACCTGTCCATTGAACTCTCACACGAGTCCATCAACAGCAACCTCAAGGCAGAGTTTTCCAACATCAACGGGATTCGCCGCCTGCAGCTGGCCTACCTCGACTTCCTGCGAATGGAACCGAAACCGAAAGCAAACGCTTCTGCGGATCGATCAACCCCATTGCAACCCGACCAATCCCCTCTGGAAATCACCTGTGACGGTGCCTTTCAGTTTGATTTTTACCGGAATCAGGCGGCGTTCCGAGAGAACGTCCTTGTCAAACAGCTGGACCCCCAGGGCGACAACCTGGCCTGTGAAAAACTGGATCTTCATTTCAACGATCTTTCCGAAGACCCTGTCGCTCCACGTGAAAGCGAATTGTTGAATGCCCAATTCGAGCTACGGGAAATCGTCGCAGCCGGCTCACCTGCCATCTTGACCGCCAACAGCAAGGGCTCTCGGGTCCAGGGTGAATACCTGCGTTACAACCTGGAAGAGAACCAGGTCGAAGCCAGGGGCACTGCCGAGCAAGTGGAAATTGTACAAGGGCCCAACCATTTTGTTTCCCAGCATTTCAATTATGAAATGCCCGCCGACAACTCTCTCGGCAAGCTCAATGCATTCGGACCGGGGTGGATGGTTCGACAGGGGGAAACCGTAACCGACGCCATGCAGGCGCGGTGGAAAAATCATTTAACGATTCGGCAGGTGGATCCGCGGAAGAAAGTCATCACCCTCGATGGTGATGCCTACGTCCAACTCGACCCTGGCACGGCCATCGACGCCGAAACGATTCGTTTCGCGCTGTGGGAAAATCAAAAAACCTCCCTGGCCGGCAAACCGGCAGGCTGGAACTACCAACCCGCGCGGCTGGTGGCGACCGGTCAGGTTCAAATCCGATCAAAGGAAATTCAAGGGAGCACAGAGCGTTTGACGGCACATTGGCCAGGCAATCCAGTCGCCTTGCCTGAATCCGGCGCAAAAGCACCTCGGCCAGCCACATACCAATCGCTTCCATCGCGGTCGACGAGCGGGGCAAGTCGACCGATTGAACGGGGCAGCCACCCCAGGTTCGTCGTTCGACGGACTCCCTATCCCAACCACACGCCACCCGGCCGGCTGTTCTTCCAAAGCCAGGAACTCGACCTGGTGTTGCGCAACGAGGATGGAGACACGGACATTACAGACCTGGAGATGACAGGTAACGTGAAAGTCTGGCAACTGGAAACCGAAACAGGAGGTAGCCAACCAAATCGCCAGGTCGAGCTCACCGGACACCGCCTGAAAGCCGAACCCCAAGGAAACGACAACTACCGACTCCAGATCTCTGAGGGGGCAGGCATCCCAGCCGCCACCGTAGCCACCCGGGACATGACTCTGTCCGGACCGGATGTCTTCCTCGACCAGCAGGCCAACCGGGTCTGGATCAACGGACCAGGCAATCTGGTAATGAACCTGGTGGACAAGGCAAAGGACCGGAAACCAACCCAGGCAACCGACGCTGACAGGGAGAAGCTGAACATCACCTGGCAGGGCGGAATGATTTTTGACGGAGCGCAAATCTATTTTGAACGGAACGTCGTCTCCCGTTCGGTCACGAGCGGCAAGGACAACATCCGGCGTCAAACGTCCACGGAATCGGCCATCCTCAGCATTGAGCTCGACCGCTCCGTCAGTCTTCGCACGCCAGAACCAGCCAACGCGAGCGAAACGTCCATCCCTCTCCCGGAACCGGAGATCAAGACCTTGTTACTGGTGGATCGACTTCCGGAAGGCCAACCCGTATTTCAACTGGCCGGCTTTGAGCAACCCGTCCCTCCCCGGCCCGTATTGATTGCCAACCTTACCAGCGATGCCAGCGGAAAACTCACGGAACAGCAGAAACTGGTTGCTCCCACGGCGAGGATCCATGTAAAGGAAAACCGCATGACGGCCGAAGGTCCAGGCGCCCTGGCTATCCACCGGCCCAATCGGAGCAACGGCACGGGCAGCGCATCGCCCCTCTCCTTTCAAAAGAAATCTACAACCAACGCACCCTACCTGTTTATCCAGACCAATTTTGACCAGGCCCTGCGAGTCCATACCGAATCGAAATCGCTGGACATGACCGGCAACATCCGGGCCCTCTACGTCCCGGTCTCTACCATGGATCAGTCCTTCAATCCTGACGATCCCAACCCGCCAGCCGATGCCTTTCGGCTGAACTGTGCCACCCTGACCATCAACCAGTGGACACCCCAGGCAACGGGACAGGAACAATCCGAACTGCGGGCGCGGGGTAATGCCCGGATCAGCAGCAGTCAATTCACGGCCACAGCCCACGAGGTCCGCTACGACCAGGGGAATGATTACCTGTATCTCGAAGGTTCCTCGCGCAGCGATGCCACCTTGCAGACCGTTTCTGAGACCGGCGGGAAATCGGCCCGACTGGTTGCCGAGAAGATCCGCTATCGCCCTGCCGACAACTCGACAAAAATTGAGAACATGAAACGCGCCACCATGCGGAACCGGTGATAGCACTCGCTTCGGTATTGAACTCGGCCACGGAATTCCCCTACAAGCTGACCTGTCTTTCATGTCAAAGTGCCTGGGATCGATGGAATTCACAGTCGGCAATACGAAGGGACGCCTCCCTCTTCTGGGAGTGTTGATTGGGGGATTGCTTCTGGCTGGATGCCAAGCGTGGCAAGTCAACCGTTTGGGTGACCGCATACTCCCCAGCAATCAACGGGACTGGAGTCCCGATCAACAAGTTCTTCCCCACAGTCAGGTTTCCGGTGAGACGATCACGCTGTACAACATTCGCCGCTGCGATTACCTGACTGCCGATGATTATGTGGTCGGCCATTACGACCAGACTTTCCCCGTCGACTCGATCGAAACGGTCGATTTCATCGTCACCTCTCCCAACGCAAGCCCGTCGGTCGCCCATACAATGTTGAGCTTTGGGCGCCGCGATGGCAGTTACCTGAGCGTATCGATCGAAGGTCGCACTGAAAAGAACGAACCGTACATTCCGATGTTGAGCATCAGTCGCAAGTACGAGATCATTTATGTCATTGCCGACGAAGCGGACCTGGTGGGTGCCAAATCGATGCAGCCCGATTGGTCGATTCGCATCTATCCAACCACGGCAACCCCCCAACAATCTCAGGCGCTGTTTCTCGACATCCTCCAACGGGCCAACGCTCTGCAGAGTGAACCGGAGTTTTACGATCCACTGCTCAACAGCAACAAGACAAACCTGACAGAACATTTCAACGCGGTGCAACCGGACACCCTTCCCATCGGCTGGGACAGCCTGCTGCCCGGATTCTCGGCAAGACGAGCGCATGAGATCGGCCTGATCGACAATCGGGTTTCCTTTGAATCGTTGGAGTCGGTCGCCGATGTCACCCAGTTGGCGAGGGAATCTCGAGCGACGCCAGGATTCTCCGCCAAAATCCGCAGTCAGCTGGACGCAATCGATCGGTTGGCTGTGGGGACCGAGCGGCGGGCTGAACGGCTCAACCGCCGAGGCTCGCAATTCCTGCAGCAGCCACAGGAAGCACCTGCTGGCAAATACTGGCGCTGAATCTGGCAAGCAACGATAAGCCGTCAACGACCACGCTTACTTCAACTCCGGCGGATGAAATCAGCCGCGTAACTGCGCACCTGTTTCCCGTTCAGAACGTGGACCATTCTGAGCTGCTGTACCGTCGAATCACTGAATCGCGACAAGGGCAGGTGGACCCAGGTCTTTTTGAATTCCCTGGCCAACGCTCGCCAGGCAGGCCCAGGCGGGGACGGACTGACCAGCGCAATGTGCGGCGACTGGGCGTGCAGGCAGGCGGCTGCCAGGAGACGCTCTTCCAAGGTCGAGGTGAAGTCGAGTCGTGGGTCGATCCAGATATCGGGGATCGTCACGGGCGGATAGAGAAATAGCGATCCACCGTAGTGAGCCAGGCAGATCCCCGGACCAACCGGTTCGTCCAGGTAACTGCTGGCGAAAAACGCCAAGGTGGATTCGTTGGCATGTTCGGCAAACCAGGTCGTACGCCACGGGTAACGCCGAGGGTCTGCCGGTGAATCGAACAGCATCACCGCGCAATCGAGACGCCCCCGATTTGGCGGCAGTACCTTGACATAGATATCTTTGTCATACCAGTGCCTCACCGTATCGCGAATGTCGATCCCGTCTTTGACACTGCTGGTGAATTTCTCCGTTCTGGCCAGGTCCGCACCCATCACCTCCGCCGCCCGGTCAAAGACAGCGCGACGAAAATTTTCGATCAACTCATCCTCCGGGGGCCAACTGCACTGCTGGTAGGGGTTCCATTTCTGCCTCCACTGGGAGATGCGGTTCCTGTCTGGCCGCGGAACGAGTTCGATCTGGCTCCAGGTAACAGGTGGCCCCGGCAAGCGGCTCGACATTTGACTGATGGAATCATCAGGAAAGGCAGCCTGGTCGATACCCATTCTGATTTCCGGCAAGCCCATTTCAGAACCGTAGTGGTACGTCTTCGCCTTGGCCAGGACATGCAGGGCATAACCGTCACCAATGACTTGCTTGGCCGCCGTCACGACATCGACCAATTGAGGAGAAAAACTGTGATCCATTAAAGTCAGGTTGCGAATGTAACGGGTAATCACAGCCAGCAACCGGGGTGTGACCTTGCGGGCGCGGTTCCCGTAATCCTCCCGATATGTTTGCCGCGCAGAGATCAGCAACTCCTTGATTCCGTCAATCGAGAGGTGGGCATCGTCCGACAACTCGGCTCGTGCCCGCTCGTACAACTCGGTGATAAAAGGGAGTTCACCGAGTGCAAAATAGAGCGTATCCGGATCCACCTGATACTGTTTCACCTCGTTGACCGGGTCATGCTCGGGGCATTGGAGTTCACGGTCCAGGTAGGCGGCGCGGATCCAGGGCCAATCCAGAATGCTGCATACCAGCAGAATCCGTTTGTAGTCCACCGATAATTGCCGCAACTGCCAACCCATAAAATGGACGCGATCCCTCCACGCCTTATGGGGCGAGGGTTCCAGAAAGGGAAGGACGGCGGCCGCATATTTCTGCAGGGGGACCTGCTTCAGCGCGTAAGCATCCGGCAGTAAACGGCTATGGGGAAGGAAGTGAGCCGTCTCCAGGTCGATAAAATGCCTGGGAATATGCTCCCCCATGGCCGTCCGGATGGCGGCAATCACTCCCTGGCACGGATCGACCGGGACGTAACTCGCTCCCAGCTCCAATTCCTCGGGCCCCGCGATGTCATCCGCTTCACCTGATGCTTCAGAAAAATAAGAGTCGAAATTGGTTCGCAGCTCTTTTTGAACCACCACGCTCGGTCTGGGCAAATCGAGGACGGCCCGTTCGACGGTCGATTGAAACGACGCCGGTAAGGGGAGAGCAACGCAGTCGAAATCATAGGACGCCATGACGCGCCGTACTTCCCAGGCAAAATCTCCCCTTCCGTGCACGATGGGCAGCGCGGTGACACGGGGACCGATCTCCAGCAGCGGGTCGATCATTCGTCTTCTTCCCCGTCGTCCGGGTCGCCCAGATCGGGGTGTAGGGGGTCCTCGGGTGAAAAGAAAAAATCACCGAATCCGAGCGGTGAAGTCTGACCGCCGAGCGTACGGTGCCGCGCCTCGGCCAGGCCCTCAAGATCGAGAGCTTCCTCCCCCAGACAATGCTCCAAAGCTTCTTGCCAAGCCACATCCAACGCCAGCGGATGTTCCGGGTTCTGCTGAATCCGTTTGGTCGCATACCGCAACAGGTTGATCCCGTCACGGGGTGAAAAATCGAGGTTCAATCCATGGGAACGCTGCAGGAATTCTACCGTCATGGCCAGCATTTCCTGGCTGCAAAACGGCAAGTGATATTCCAGGATCGCCAGCTCGTCCTCCCGGTTGGGAAACTGCAAGTTCAATGTTGGCTGCAAACGGCTGAGAATATAATCGGGGACTTCAAACGTTGACTCGTCCTGATTCATCGTCACGGCGCAGCGAAAGTCCGGATGAGCCTCAATGGTAATGCCGGCCACGATCGACTCGACGTATCGCCGGTGGTCCAAGAGAGGTGCCAGCGAGGCCCAGCTCTTTTCGTTCATCCGGTTCCCCTCATCGAGGATACAGACCCCTCCCTTAATCATGGCCGAAACCAGCGGCGAAGCGTGGTAGGCGATGCGACCGTTCTCCGACAGGACCGGTGTCACCAGCAAGTCTTCCGGCCGAGTATCCGCGGTACACTGGTAGATATAGAGATCCTGTTCACGGTATTCGGCCGCCGCCATGGCCAGCGCCGTCTTGCCGATTCCGGGTGGCCCCACCAACCGTGGCGTCAGGGCCAAGTCGGCCTCGTCCACTACGATCCAACAGGCCAAAACCTGTCGCAGGATTTCGTCCTGCCCGATCCACTGGTCACTGGAGGAGTGGGCTTGTCCCAATTGCAGTGAAACACCCTGAATCTCGACCCGCTCTCGATCTCTACTCTTATGCATTTGGATCCACCATCGTTACTGTCTGCTCCCCTCTCGTATTACCGCCGTTTGACACACTTCGGTTCGTCCCTGAACCCCGTGCGCACAGGCCATGACCTGCCCGCCCCGATCGATTATTACAGATTCGCCCGATCACGCAATTTAAGACATGGGCCGCGCTGGCCGCTATCCAACCGATGATCAAAAACCCCTACGGTTGTTGTGACAAGGCTTTGAGGAACTCGACAAGGAAGCCGACCTCTTTTTCGCTCAGGTTCAGCGGCTGCATTTCCTGGTCAAGGTTGGGATCGTCCGGCGCACCCCCCTTGTTGTAAAACTCGACCACGTCCTTGAGCGTTTTCATACCGCCGTCGTGCATGTAGGGTGCGGTCAGGGCAATGCCCCGCAACGAAGGCGTCTTGAATTTGAACTTGTCCTCTTCCTGGCCGGTCACTTCAAAACGACCCCTGTCACGATTCGGATTGTCAAAGTCGACGCCCGTATTATGGAATTTCTCGTCGGAAAATATTTCACCTCCGTGACATTTCCAGCAGCCTCCTGCACTCTCGAAGATCCACATTCCCTGCCTGGCCTCGCGGGAGAGGGCACCGTATTCCGAAGCGCGAAAGCGGTCCACCAACGTGTTGCCATAGACCAAGGTCCGCTCAAAACTGGCAATCGCCTTGGCCAGTCGATCCGCCGAAATCACCTCTTCGATGGAATCGGATTCACCAAACGCTCCGGCAAATTCAACCTGATAACTCTCATCCGAGCGCAACGCCTTGAGCACGGTCTCGACATCGGTTCCAAACTCATCCGGATTTTCAATCGGGGTCAAGGCCTGGTCTTCCAGCGACGTTGCGCTGCCGTCCCACAGAAAGTGACTCCCATAACCACGGTTGAGGATCGACGGTGCATTCCGTTTTCCCAAGCGGCCCTCGATCCCGACCGCAATCGGTTCGGAACTGGCAAATCCCTGCTCTGGTCGATGGCAGGTCGCGCAGGCCACCGTGCCGTCGCGAGACAGGATCCGGTCAAAAAACAACCTGCGCCCCAGGGCGACCTTGGCCGGTGTGGTCGGGTTGTCCAGCGGCGCAACGGGCGAAGTGGAAAAGCCTTTCGGGATCGTATCGATCGGTAATTTGTCGGGAAGGGTATCCTCCGGGACGGGCTGCAACTGCGCAGATTCGGACTCCTGAGCGGTCGTTGGCGCACCGATCGAAACCAGCCAGATTCCGCCCCATAGAATGGGCCATGATGAGAGTAAACGGTTCATCAAAATCCTCAATCTCCCTGTGTGTTGCAACAGTCCAGTCTGGCACATTTTAACATTTTAGCGTCCCGCCGCGCCCCTCTTTTGCTCACCTCGGCACAGAATTGACCAGGTCGAGCCACCACTGTTCCCACCAGGCAGCCCCGATGGGGTGTTCGTAACGTCGACAAATTGGCATTCGCCCAAATCGACAATTTTGCCTAAAATGGGTAGGATTTTCCCAAACGGACGCAACAGAAATCCAATAGGCTCGGTTTCATAAGTCAGCCGCCAAACCGTTTTCCGGGTATTCGAAATTGATTTTGCTTTGATTACCCATCCACAGGGTGGCGTGTGGGTCCCGAATCGGTCTCGACACGTCCCGTCCTACAGATCATCAACCCGGGTTACTTCCGATGAAGACGCATTGCCTGAAGTTCACGGTTTCTTTTCTAACACTCCTGATGGCCAGTGGGCCGCTGCTTGGCGAAGAGATCAAGCCGATGCCCCTGGGAGAACGTTTGCCGACATTTGAACTGCCGGATTTTCGTGGCCGAACCTGGCCATCGACCGAATTCAAGGAGTCAAAACTACTGGCTCTGGTTTTTCTCGGTACCGAATGCCCCCTGGTTAAACTGTATGCGAACGAACTGAAGAAAATTGCCACGGATTACCCCGCCCACCAGCTGCAGATCATCGGCGTCAATTCGAACAGACACGATTCGATCACCGAAATGGGCCATTTTGTCCGCACGACCGGGATTGAATTCCCGGTCCTCAAGGACGTCGGCAACCAGTTTGCCGACCAGCTCGGCGCGACCCGCACGCCGGAGGTGTTCCTGTTTGATGCCGATCGGAAATTGTGTTACCGGGGGCGCATCAATGACCTTCACAGTTATGGCCAAACCCGCCCCCAGGCCAAGCGGCATGACCTGGTAGACGGAATCGATGCCCTGCTGGCCGGCCAACCGGTCAAAAGTCCCACGACCGAGGTCGAGGGTTGTATCATTGGCCGCATCAAAAAGGTGGCCGCCGGTGGCAAAGTGACGTTTGCCAACCAGATCAGTCGCATCCTGCAGAAAAATTGCGTCCCGTGTCACCGGCCCGGTGAAATCGCCCCCTTCAGCCTGACCGACTATCAAGAAGTCGCCGGATGGGCTGAGATGATTGGCGAAGTTGTTCGCCAGCAGCGAATGCCCCCCTGGCACGCCAACCCGGCACACGGTGAATTCAAGAACGATGCGCGGTTGGCCGACGCGGACAAGCAATTGATTTACCAATGGATCGACGATGGGGCCCCCCTGGGTGACGTCGCCCAGCTCCCCCCTGCTCTGGAAAAAACCGAGGGTTGGCAGATCGGCCAGCCGGATGTCGTTATCCCCATGAGCAAGCAACCCTTTCAAATTCCGGCCACCGGCGTCATGCCCTACAAGTATTTTGTCGTGGATCCCGGGTTCAAGGAAGATAAATGGATTCAAGCTGCCGAATGCCGGGCCGGAAACCGCTCGGTCGTCCACCACATCATCGTCGGGATCCGGGGCCGCCGCCAATCACTGCACAGTGGGATCGAATCGAAGTGGGTGACGGCCACTGCCCCGGGGGCACCTCCGCTACAACTGCCAGAAGGCCACGCCAAGTTGATCCCGGCCGGCAGCCAACTGGTCTTCCAGATGCACTACACCCCCAATGGAACCGCGACCACCGATATCAGCCAGGTCGGCTTCGTTTTCGCCGATCCAGAATCGGTCGAGAACGTGGTGGGGACACAGCAAATCCACAACCGAAGATTTCGAATCCCACCCCAGGTCGAAAACCATGAAGTCCGAGCCAGCATCCAGGTGGATAAAGACCTGGTCATCCTCTCGCTCTTTCCTCACATGCACCTGAGGGGCAAATCGTTTCGTTACGTGGCTCACTGGCCCGACGGACGGGAAGAGACTTTGCTCGATGTACCCCGTTACGACTTCAACTGGCAAAACGGCTACGATTTTGCCCAGCCGTTGCATGTGCCGGGCGGAACGCGCCTGGAATGCATTGCCCACTATGACAATTCCGAAAACAACTTCGCCAACCCCGACCCGGAATCATCCGTTCGCTGGGGCGATCAGACATTCGAAGAGATGATGATCGGCTATTTCGACTGCTATTACCCTGCGGCCAAATCGGATGTCGGTTCTGACAATCCTCGCACCCGATCCTTTCTCAGTTCCCTCGAGACAAGCGAAGAGAAACTCGATCCGGAATTTCTTGAACTGGCCACACAAGCCCTGTCCAGCTCGGCCAGGATGAACCGGTTCGGCAGACAACTCAAACAGGAAATACCTCAACTCGACCGCGTCTGCTGGACTGCCATCACCGACGGTCAATTGCGAGTCGAGCGCGTGACCCAGGTCGAGTCTCTCGAGCGGGCCCTGCGTGGTGAAGGTCTCAGCCGGCCTGCCCGCCAGTGCCAACTCGGCGAGTTCGCCAATCAGACCGAACCGGTCAAGGTGACGAAGCTCAACTCCCGTTCCAAGATCGACATGCAGTTCTTCGGCGCTGAGGTCCGCTCCAGCTTTCACGTTCCTGTCCAGTTCGAGGGCAAACGGGGAACGATCAATTTCTGGAGCCGGGAAGCGGATGGCTTTCCCAGCGAAGCCCAGCAGCTTCTGGTAGAAATCAGCCGGGCCATGGTCAATCCGTAGCAAAGCCCTACAACTTGATCTTCTTGGGCTTGCAAACCAGTTTCTTCCGGTTGGCGACCCGGCCACACTTTTTGCAGAGATGCGATGGGTGGGAAACCAGCTGCGCGTATTTGTCGGGAGACTCCTTGCGAAGCTTCTTCAGGTCACATAACTTTTTTGACATCGTGCTTGCCGCGGCGGTCGAATCCCGGATGCTGTATCTGACCCGGTCATTCTAGTTGAAGCCCCCCAAGAAGGAATACAAATGCGACTTCTGTTAACGGTAATTTTCTCGATGATTTTGCTCGGCATGTTGTGGGTGACGGTCGTCGCATCGCTGGAGCGGAATATTTTCAAAGCGGGTTCCGAATTGATGAGCGATGCCTGGTTCCGGGCGACCCTGGTCGATGCCTATTTCGGTTTTATCACGTTTTATGTCTGGGTGGCCTACCGGGAACGACGCTGGGCCGGCCGGATCCTTTGGCTGATTGCCATCCTGCTGTTGGGCAACATCGCCATGGCGGTCTACGTGCTGTTGCAACTCGGTCGAGTCCGGGCGGAATGGCCTCTCTATTCGATCCTGTTGCGGCCCGAACATTACACCCAGGTTGCGTTGGCCAGCCAGGACGCATAAGGCCCCATCAATCTCCCGATCGATCCTGTTCCGCACGGCTGTCCAGATAGACCTGGTCATCCCCGATCTGGACCACCAGTTCGTTCGGGTTACAGCAGACCGGGCAATCCTCCACGTAATGCTGGTGGGAACCGGCTGTCGGGTCGATGGGAACCACGATCTCTTCACCACAACTGTCGCAGATATAGCTGGCTTCAAATTCCATGTCGCGTTCTCCCTCGCCAGCTCCGGCCCGCTCCCTATCGAGTTACGCCAGCCGCTCATCCACATACTGCTGAATCGAAGCGCGGGTCACCGGCGACCGCCAGATGTCGAGGAACTCGGCAAAAAAAGCTTCCCGGTTCTGCATCACCTGCCGCATCACGGGAGCCCGGGACTGCTGCTTGGTCATCCGAAAGGCGGCTGCCGGAATCGCGCTCAATTCGCGGGCGACCTGGCCGGCCCGCTCAAACAGGTTCTCGCTTGACACCACTTCATTGGCCAAACCGGCCGCGACCGCTTCGCGACCTTCGAACATCCGACCCGCGTTGACGACGTCCTGAAAATCTTTCGTATTCGCCACGAAACGCATGATCTCGATCGCCATCATCGGCAACGGAACCCCGACCCGAAGTTCGGGAATGCCGATCCGGGCCTGCGGCGCGATCAATCGAAAATCGCAAGCGGCCGCCATCATGCAACCGCCCGCCACCGCATGGCCTTCAATCACCGCGATCACCGGTTTGGGGAATAAAAAAATCCGTTCCATGACCCGTTCCAGCTCCATCAGGAACGGTTCGATATAATCTTCATCTTCAGCCAACCATCGCTTTAGATCGATGCCGGCCGAAAAGACCCGCTCATTGCCCGACAAGATCAAGGCTTGGCAGGAATCGCTTTCCAGCGCCTCCAGGTGCTGGATCAATTCCCGGCAAAACTCGATATCCATGACATTCACCTTGCCATGGTTCATCACCAGGCGAGCGACAGGGTCGTGATTTTCCAGTCGTAACATGTCGGTTGGAGGGGCGTTTGATCGCCTGCCTAAAGATTCGGAAGATTTTTTTTCAGAATAAATGTCACCTGATTCTCGCTCGCAACACTTTATTGGTAAACCGTCAAACGAAAAAAGGGGTGCCCAAGACCAGGGGGCCCAAGACCAGTCTCCAGGCTAATCTTGCCGGTGCACCACGGATGTCCCGTTTTGATATTCCCCTCTCAAATCGAGACAATGTGGTGGCTGGCGCGCTGCAACGGCAGGGAAATGGCCCCCTTTTTCGCAGGCGCCGAGATTTGTCTTGGATTGGCACGGCGAGTGCTATTGTTTCACCATCAAGAGCGGGCATACAAACCCCGAAACAAAAGCTTTTCTATCTGCTATCTAGGGCGCCCGCTCTCTCGCCAACAATAACAACGCGACGGCCCAACAAAAGGCCGTCGCGTTTTTTTTCCAAAAGCTGCCTTTTTTCCAAAAGCTGCCTTTTTTCCAAAAGCTGCCGAGATCACTCCGGCGCGCTATTCGAGAAATTCCCAGGAGATAAGGTCGACCTTGGTCTTGAACCGCTGAAAGCCCCGGTTGAGGTTGAAACGGTTGTATTGCAGCCGGGCCCGTACCAGACCGGTTCCAGGCTCCACAAACCGTGACAGGTCACCCTCCGGTTCGCACACGAACGAGCGATCCCTGACCGGTTGTTGATTTCGCCGGCCAATCTCGACAAAAGTACCCGCGTCAAAATCGTAAAGTCTAACCACCTCGGTCACCAGCGACGGAAAGGAAAGTTGCGACGACTCAATCGTCATCTGCAAGCGGACCGGGTTGCTGGTGGGAGACTGGGCTTGCACTTCAAATTCGATCCCGGGCGATTGTTTGACCCGCCCGTTCACCTTGAGATACTGGTTGTTACTGGTGGCGAGATCGTCTACCGATCCTGCGATCAAAGCACCAAACACGATATCCACCGCATCCGGTGGAACATCGATCGGTGCATTGACCAGGTGCATCTCGACACCGTCCACCCCGGCCTCCACCACCGAGCCCTTGTTCAGGTCCGAGGCGGTAAAGCGAACTTGCATCTGGTCCGTCCGCTCGACCAGGTCATTGACAAGAAACATCTGCCGGATCCAGCCACCGGAGATCTCATTGCCAGTCGGGCCAACCGTCTCGACCGCGACCCAGTTTTCTCCACCATCATTCGTAATTTCCACTTCAAAGATATCGGCGGCCGCGTTTCCACCCGCATCGTTGGTGTACCACCGCCAATAACTGATCACCGCATCGGTGGCAAACAGCCCGGTCGCATCCATCACGGGTGACGTGATGATCGTCACACCATCGTCCACGTCGGAATTCCCATTCGCATTGCCCGTCAGGAAACAGCTCCCCGATCCATCGGCATCCAATGTCGGGTCTCCCCGGAAACCGTTCCCGGCAGGGACACCTCTCTCCCAGCTCCCATCGGCTGCGTCACCCGCCACGGTCCACCCCTGATCCGTCTCAAAATCATCGGCAAAGGCGACCGAGACGCTCTCCACGCTGACGGCCGAGTGCACATCGGTCGGTGCCGAGATGGGCGAACAGACGGTCGTGCCGTCAGTCGCATCTGCACTAAAGTAATACCGCACCAGCGACCCGGCAGTCGTTTCCGGGAACACGACGTCGTATTGGTTAGGCCCCGTCAGAGCCAGAGGATACGGTTCGAAACCTTCCCCCCGGTCAACGTACAGGACGGCGGAGTTCATCGCCGCCGTCCCCAGGAAGTCCTCCACGATTAATGTCATCTCGACCACACCGCCGGAGGCTTGCAGGAACCTGGGAGGATCACTTCCGTAACGGAACTTGATCGGTGCCACGCGGACGATGAACATCCCGTTTTGACGGTCATTCATCAGGATCGAACCGCTGGGGAAGTACGGGTAACAGGACCAGACTCCGTCAAAGTCGGGTGCCGTGTCGGTATTGTAAGAATCAAAGAAAGCGACTTCGGTCATTTCCGAAGGATCGTTGCCCAGGTCAATCACCCGCAAACCGGCCGAATAATTCGCCTCGTAGGCGTAGTTGTCTTTGACATACAGGTTGTGATCAATCGCGCCGGTGCTGCCCAGCATGTAACCCTCATAGGTGACGTTATCCAGGTCCTGGCAATCAAAGATATGGGTTTTTGTCAAACCACCCTGGTTCCTTTCATCCAGTTCATCACCCATGTAAAAATAACGTTGGTCTTCGGATAACCAGCCCTGGTGCGTGTATTCGTCATCCGCATAGGCATTCCGCGAGATCATCGTCATCTGGGACTTGTCTGTGACGTCGACGATCGTGACCGTGTCCTCGTTGCAGGCAAACGCAATTTCCCGGCCTGCATAATCACTGTCCGGCCCGGAATAGGAAACCACCTGGACATCATGGGTGTAGCCGTCACCGGCAAAATTGCCGGCGAAAACCGGGTTGCCGGGATTGCTGACATCGACCACGTGCAGACCGCCATCGGCTTGACTGCAACCGACGATATAGGCATACCCGGTCTGCTCATTGATCGCAATATTATGAGCGCTCTGGATTCCCTCGTCGTACCAGTTCGTATTGGAAAAGGTGGTCGGGTTTTCCCGATCCGCCGTTCGCAACTGGGTCAAGTCAAACACTTGCATCCCGTGGTTGTCGTTTCCATCGGAAACGACAAAGCAATGGTTCTGATAGACCTTGACATCGCGCCAAGCAGCATTGCCGGTATGGGTCGGCAACTTGCCGAGGTACTGGGGAGCGGTCGGATCGGTAATATCGATGAACGACGTCCCATTGGTCAGGCAGCAGATCGCATATTCACGATCATCCAGTGGATCGGTCCACCCCCAACAATCACTCCCCAGGACATTGGAGGCGCCACCGCTGCCGATTTCATCCAGCGCCAAACGGGACAACAGAAGAACATTACTCGCTTTCCAGGGTCCATCCCCCCCGATCCCGGCCGGTGATGAACTCCCGACATCCTTCGGTCCTCCCTCGCCATCATGGGGGGCCCAGGCCAACATCACCGGGATCAGGATAAACAGTAGCGCTCGCGGATCACGAAAGTGTTTCATCGTGGAGTGTCTCTTGCAGGAAAAGGTGGGATGCCAAACAAGCTGCGATTCAGGCCCGCTCAGGCCAGGGCACGGACGGCTTGGTTTTGTACTGGCCTTCAGTTTCTTCCACCGATCTGCGGTCGTCCAGCATCTCTTTGTTCAAAAACAACCAGTTTTACCGATAAATCGAAGCCCTCTTCCCCTGGGTATCGAAATATACAGATTTCTAATCGGTGGCCGCCACGGCCGCAGTCAAACCCCAGCCCGGCCAAGGGTTCGAGTACGGGCGACTGGTCGGGGATTCCCTGGCCAGTTTGATTTCGGACCTCGAATCCCAAGCGGCTTCTACCTATAATTCGCCTTTGCCAATTTCGTGCACGTCTGGTCCGCTGGACACCTTGCTTAACCACCCCCAACTGACCTGAAAGAACATGAAGAAAACGAAAACCTCTCGTCGCCAATTTCTCAAATCATCCTCCTTGACCGGCATGGCCGGGTACCTGACCTACTCGACGAGTGGCCCCGGGGCACTGCCCCGAGCTGTGGCGCAACAGCGACGCTCTCCCAATGATGAGCCCGGCATCGGATTTGTCGGCACCGGCATCAGGTTTCATAGCTACCTGGGCAAACACGCCATGAAACATGGTCCTTGCATTGGGGTTTGTGATGTGGACTCCGTGCAAGCGGGTCGAGCACTGCAGGTTGCGATGAATGTCCATCGCGAAAGAAAACGACCCATCATGATGGGTGCCCATGAAGACTATCGCCACCTGCTCGACAACAAGGACGTCGATGTCGTCGTGATTGCCACGGTTGACCACTGGCACTCCAAGATCGCCATCGAGGCGATGCAGGCCGGCAAAGATGTCTATTGTGAAAAACCGGTCACCTTGACGATCCGCGAAGGACAGCAGATTCTCGAAGCCCAGGCCAAGACCGGGCGGGTTTTACAGGTCGGCACCCAACAGCGCACCGAGTTCAACAAGCGGTTTGCAACAGCCGCCGCCATGGTTCGCGACAAGCGGGTTGGCGATCTGCAGGAAGCCACAATCTGTATCGGTGGTTCACGCGAGTGCGACGCGCTACCATTGGCCCAGGCTCCCCGGCACTTGAACTGGGAGCTATGGCAAGGTCAATGCCCGGAAAAACCGTACCGCTCTGCCGGTGAAGTGGTCGACGTGAACGGCTGGGGAGCGGGGCACCCGTTCAGCCGGACCCACCGCTACTTCCGCTGGTTCTACGAATACTCCGGAGGCAAACTGACCGACTGGGGTGCCCACCATGTCGACATTGCCCTCTGGGCACTCGACAAGCATGGCCAGGACGTCGGCCAGATCGTGATTGAACCGATGGAAGTCGAACACCCGGTCGCGCTGGATGATCAGGGGATGCCCCAAAGTGACGACCGTTTCAATTGTGCCACGCGATTCAAAGTCAAATGCACGTTTGACGATGGGGCTGTCTTCTGGATTCGCGATACGGCACCGGACAAAGGTTTCGAGAACGGGGTCATGTTTACCGGCAAGGACAAACGGCGATTCCTCGTTAACCGTGGCAAACTGGTCGGTCGGCCCGTGGAAGACCTGGCCCAGAAACCACTGCCGGCCGATGCGCTGGCCGAGCTGTACGTCGATGATCCGACCGGCCTTGAGGGGTATGGAAGCGACGGCTTCCATATGAAGAATTTCTTCGATTGCGTGAAGACGCGCAAGCAGCCTGCCTCCGACATGGAATCGCATCACCGCATGCTCAATCTCTGTCACGCGGTCAACGTCGCCATGAGGCTCAATCGGAAAGTCGTTTTCAATACGAAAACGGAAACGTTTGGCAATGACGAACTGGCTAATTCGTTCATCGAACGCGAGCAACGTCCTGGTTACGAAATCAAAGTGTGATCCGGCTCCAGAACGAAGGGTGAGGGATCGCTGAAATGATGACTATTTTCGATTCCCACCCTCGGGACCGATCGATTTTTCTGAGAGCGCCTTCGCCTCCAGAACCTGGCTTTGGCGGGGATCGGCCATCGAGTACTTGAAACCTTGACTCGTTCCAGCCGCTCCGTAAACGCCCTGTTTGTTGAGGGCAATGAAGTTGATGTCGAGGTTGCCGAGGTTCTTCGGATCGAGTTCGGCAATCCGACCAACCGCCTGTTCGCACGCCTCGGTCGGTGTCGCACCCTGACGCATCATCTCGACTACCAGGAACGAACCGCAGTGCCGCATCACATTCTCGCCCAGGCCGGTGGCGCCAGCCGCTCCGACCTGATTGTCAACGTACAGACCACTGCCAATGATGGGTGAATCACCGATTCGACCAGGCATCTTGTATCCCCAGCCACTTGTCGAGCAACCGCCATAAAGATTACCCTGCGCATCGAGTCCAAGCATGGCGATCGTATCGTGATGATCCTCATCAATTTCTGGCTTCTCCGCTCCCTGTTGCTTCTTCCAGGCTTCCCAGCGTTTTTTCTGGTCGGCGGTCAGCAAGTCGGTCGGTGAAACACCCTGCTCCATGGCAAACTGTTTTGCACCCTCACCCACCAACATCACGTGCGGTGTTTTTTCCATGACCAGGCGGGCTACGGAAATCGGGTGCAATACATCCTGCAGGCCACCCACGCTGCCCGCGTTATGGTCTGGACCGGTCATGATGCAGGCATCCAGTTCGACCTGACCGTCCGCATTGGGTATCCCGCCAATGCCAACCGATGCGTTGCTGACGTCCGCTTCGGTCACCCAGATCCCCTGCTCGATCGCATCGACCATCGAGCCACCCCGCTGGACAACTTTCACGGCCTGTTCACAGGAAGCTTTCCCGAACGGCCAGGTGGCAATGAACAACGGTGCATCCACGACTCTTTGGGTAGCACGGCCCGTTTGCTCCATCGCAAAGCCCTCGCGATTCGGCAAGAAATGGAAGGCACCCATCGCGGTCAGTCCGGTGGATCCCTGGATGAAACGGCGACGACTAACAGGCATGGCAACCTCGAATCATTGAATACTTTCAGTTGAAAATGCTAACGCGTTTTTATAATGCTAACGCGTTTTTCTAATGCTAACGCGTTTTTATATCAGCTTGCGCGCCCGAACAAGGACCTGACGGCCTACTGATCGGCAATCCGCTCGACCGAACCGCTCTCGACGTAACCGACAATCCCCGAATCCGATTCGACCAACCGGTAGCTCCCGGCCTCTTTCAAAACCGTCACGACCGTGCCGGCAGGAAACTTGCCGTCAGGTGCCCTCCCCTGTTGGGGACCGGTCGTGTAATAAACGGTCTCCACCGAAATCTGGTGATCTCCCTTGGAGACCTGCAAGGGTTCGGTCGGCAGGGCGAAGATCGCGTAGATTCTCCATCCGTTCGTCGTCTTGCGGAAAAAATAGAGACCGCGGCCGGTATGGACCCGCTGGTAAGACGCGTTGAACCGCCCATAGGTAACATCCAGCTGGCAGATGGATGGAGTCAGGTGTTGGAAACGAAAGTGATCGATCAAGCTGTACTTGTACCCCGCTTGGACATTTTCCCGCACGTTGCGAAACCAGTCGATCAAGGCTGACTGATCGGTTGCGTTCTCCGCCTGACCGGACGGATCCACAAACGTTGCGGGCAACGTGAAATGTTTTGCGATCTGGGGATAATCAGCATACTCGAACGCCCGCGAGTACTGCTGCCAGGCGTGCACCAGCTCCCTTTCCAGATTGTCCGTTTGCACCGGCGACTCAGTCGCGGATCGACCGGACTCCAACCGCTTTGCCAGGGGCAACGGATCCTGCGCCTCAGCCGCCTGGATAGGCAGCAACCAGGCGGTGGAGATCAGACAGATCAGCCAGGCAGAAGATCTCATTTTTGTTCCTTTCGACACACCCCAGGGGTTCCCAGCGGGCTACTTGAATTGAAGGGAATACAGGTCGGCATCCCGCAGTACAAACCGCAGCCGGATTGGCTGGTTGGCAAGCTCTGACAGGTCGGAACGACCGGACCAGCTGACCGTCTGCTCGATTCGATCACCAATCATCTCATCCGAATCGGCCAGAGAAAACCCGGGGTAGGGAGACCCGTCCGGTTTCTGGATTTCGACACGGATCGAACCGGCCGCGCTGGTCGCCATGTTGATCGACAGGTGGCGTTCGGCCATTTCGATTCCCGGTTGCAATGTCACGGCCGAACCGATCCGATTCGCCAATCGCTGACCCAGATCGGCCGTCGTCTCAACCCCGCCCGGTTCGAAATCGAGCAGGACACCACGGTCCGTTTCCGGATCAACCAGTTTGGCCGGACCTTCACTCGCCATATGGGCAATGTCCTGTTCGGACAGCGCCCTGGGCAATACCAGCACGTCATCAATCACTCCCCGAAACGGTTCATTGTCGGTGGGGGTCGGGGGGTAATCTTCACCCAACCGGAGATCCCCCAGCGCCAGACGGACAGGTCGCGCGTCGGCCTCCCGTTTTTCAGCCACAAGACGACCGTCGAAATAGATCTTCGCCAACCCTTTTTGCCAGGTGACCGCCAGGTGGTGGGGCCCTTGGTCGCCGGACTCGGCGCTCCAGTCGCCCAGTGCGGCGTGACTGACCGACAACTCAAAATCATCCCACAGAAAACGCAAGGCGTTCCCATCTTCAATCGGGCCGGCGGCATTAAAATCGAATATCAGTTCACCCGGCACGCTCGAGCCGCCGTTGTAGGCCGAAAACAATCGTCGGTGCCCTCCCGGCACATCGCGAACCTGGGCGGCCAGTGTGAATTCGTCGCCCAGTTCCCGTGTCCCCGGCAATGGGACAGCCACCGGCAGGTCAACCCGCATCGAACCGGTCCCCCGGATCGGCTGGTCGGCGGCAGCCAGCGGAAACGGGTACCCCGCCAGAATCTCTTGGCGCCAGAGGTCCCGCTTGGCAGACCGTTCGGCGGCCGACGCATTCGGAAATTCGATCAGCCGCGTCCGCATTTCACCCCCGGTGTAACCCGCATGGACCGAGACCAACCCATCGGTCCGCAAGCGATACCTCTGCAGGAAAGCGGTCGGCTGACCGTAGTTACGACAGAGATAGAGCGACATTTCATGCTCGCCGGTCGGGACAATCCCCCGCGCCGCATAGTTGCTCCGTGACACCCAGTTCTCTTCACCCGGTCCCGGGCGAACAAAGGACTCCAGGAACTGACGATCGACCAGGTTTCCACCCCGCGAGCTGATCAGTACCGTATCGCTGCAATCGTTGGAATATCGCTTGACCACCTGAATCCGCTCGGCATCGCCAGACGTGATCACGCGCCGGCCCGGCATGAAGCGGGCCGCCAGCCCGAGGTAGATATGGGGAGCGCGAAAATAGGGTGTCATCTGGTTGGTATAGAGATGCTCCTGCGGCGCATCGCCAAAGTCGATCACCTGCGGGTCACTCCACTGGATGAAGTCGGGGGAGGTCGTTCGGCTGACCGTGCGAAAACCGCGGTAGCCCCCACCGGTCCAGGTCCGAAAATAACAGACGTATTGCTGCTCGGCCTCCGACCAGAACGGAACGTTCTGGGAATCGAAAACGCCTTGGCGAAAAACGGGTTCTTCCTGCAGGCGTCGCCAGCGGAACCCGTCGGCCGATACATAGGCGATCAAGCCGGACGTTTCGGTTCCGCCCAGCGCCTTGTACCGCTGGTCGGCCGGCGCCGCCGGGTTCCGATCCAAAAAGGGTGCAAAGTTGTGGGAGGCGGGTGTCTCACCCATCAGCACGATGTTGTTCGGTTTCACCCCGTTCCAGTCATAGAGATCGAGATCCGGTTTTTTCCAGTGAATCCCATCGGCGCTTACAGCACAGCAGGTGACCTCGACATCGCTCCCATCCGCCCCCGCTCTGGGCAAACCCCGGTAGTAGGCCCGGTAGAGATCGCCATCCTTGATAACCGTCGCGTAACCGGCAAACGCGCCCTCCCACGGCTTGTCAAACGGGATCGCCGGCTCGGCCGCTTGGGGGTGATGCAACTGCAGGCGGGCACCGTCCATGGATTCGATCAGGTAGGGATCGACAAATAGCTCGCGTTGCGTCCCGATCGGAAGTGGCTCCTGGGCCGCCGACCCGCTCGGTGCATTCCCCTGAAACCCGACGAGCAACGCCGGGGAAACCGACAGGCAAAGGGTCAGGCAAAGGGGCAGGCAAAGGGGCAGCGCGAGACTCCATTGCATCCTGATTTTCTTCGCAGAATTCATGGCGTTTGATTTCCATCCTGTCAAAGGGTTTAAGTGAACTTGATACCGGGTCTCTTATACCACTTTCGAGTGGCCCCCGACACTTAGCTGGCGGTGAATTCCCAACGAGGTGGCTTCCCTCGACTCCCTCTCTCAAGGGAGTATCCACACTGCCACGGCCGTCAGGATGCCGCACCGACCGGGCGAATCAACCCGTTCATCAGACAAAGTCCAACACGGAAAAACATTGCAAAGCCGATCTCGCGGAGTATCATGAGCGACACTTGCGTTTGGCTTAGCAAACCAAGACCACTGTTCAAAACACCAGGATTGAAACCGATGAAAAAAATCGCCCTGCTTGCTGTAACCCCTCTGCTCTGCCTCGGCAGTTTCACAGCCGAGGCCTCGATCGTCTGCAACGTTTCCGAATCGGGCACCGATGTGGTGTTCTCGGCATCGGGCTCCATCAACTTGTCAGGCCTGTCACGCTGGGGTTTTGGACCAGGCGACCATGGCATCCAAGCCAGCCGACCCTGGTGCGCTTTCGGAACGGCATCAGACCTTTACGAAGTCACCTCGGCACCCGCGCCGAACCACTTTGGCCCCGGCACCGGAAATTCGGTCATCGCGCCCGACACCTGGACCAACTCAGAATCATTTGGAGTCGCTTTCAATCCCGCTGTATCAACCAAGACATTCATCCTGGTGCCCCGCGGTTATGCCGGCACAACGTTGAGCAACTCCATGACTTTTTTCAACTCTTCGTTGAACAGCCTGGGACTCAAGACCGGCACCTACACCTGGTCACTGGCCAACGGCCAATACTTCCAGTTACGCATCGGGGGCTTTGGCAGCGGTCCCGTTCCCGAACCGACCACCGCCCTGATCTGGTCAATGCTGGCCGGGCTCGGCCTGGTGGCACGTCGCCGGAGGACTTAAGGAAACAGCACCGACAAGAGATCATCACACGGAAAAACGCCGCGGGCCACCGCGGCGTTTTTTGTCTGGCAATGGCGCAGCCGACTCCAACATGCGGGGCGAACCCGCCCCCCTAGTACTCGCCCTTGTGCTTCTTGACGGCCGTCACAATATGCTCTTCCATCGCTCGCAAGATCCGTCGAGTGCTGGCCCGCACTCGACGCCGGGCATACCAGCGAGCATACCAGGGTGCGGGTGTGTCGATTTTCAGTTGCAAAGTCTGCCGCACTTCCGATTCCTTCCCCTTGGAAACCATTTCGGTGGTCACATCGTAAATCAACAGTTGTTCCACCGGTTGATTCAGCTTGACCAGGGAGTTGATGTTCTCTGGCACAATCGCCACGGTTTGGGTGAACTGGGCAATGGCCGTACCGATATACGGATCGGTAAACCTGACTTTCAGATCTCCCGACGCATCAACGCGCCAATCAGGATTGGAAAAGCTGAGCTTACCTAAATGAAAATTCTTGTTATTCCATTTCTGGGAAATCAGTTCGTTATGTTGGCCCGCGTTCATGATTTCACGGCAGGCTGAAGAGCGGACCATGATCTTCCGCAGCTTGTCAAACGGCATGTCAATCTTGAAATGATGGTGGTGGGTGACGTCTGCCGCGTAATGACTGCCCCGGGATGTCCAGACGAGGAGGACCAGGCCCACCACCGAGATCGTGACAATCCCCACGACTTTCCTTGACGTCTTCATGCCTGTTGCTCCCTGCGGCGAAAAAATTGGATCGCTCCCCAGTGACGCCCAAAACGGGCGATTGGTTCTGTGGGGCATCCACTCCTTCATCATGTGACCGAAGCGGGAACCGGATCGGTTCCCAGCCAGCAGGGTGGTTTTAAGTGTTTTGGCGGCCTAACAGAACACCAATTCTACGGACCCACCGGGCATGCATTCACCGACGGTGCCGTTTCCCATTGGAAATAGTCGATCAGGGCGAGCATATCGACATTGGCAGTCATCATCCCTTGGGCCAACAAGCCGATGCCCAACGAGAAAAGCAGCAGGTAAAATAGAGCGGGGCGTATCGGTCGATGGCCGGCGGGCATGGCGAGCTCCTTCTGTTGGCGCAGCAGGACAGGACATCAGGTCACTGGCCATACGACGCCCGCCACCGCAATGCGTTCCCGGGAAAGCAAAAAAAACTGGGAAGAACGGGGATTTCGTCAGTCGATAACGGGTGGTTCGTCGATTTTTTTCTCTTCCAACAGTTCGTCATTCTGATACGTCATTTCGGACGTCTTCCGACCCGTCTCGTCCCAGGACACCCACAGACCTTCCGCTTTTCCGTCCACGTAGCGACCCGTTTGCTGACGTTTGCCATTGGCATGCCAAAACGTCCAGCTCCCCTCCGGCTTGCCATCCTGAAACATCCCTTCCGCCTTGAGTTGGCCATTGCTGTACCAACTAGCGACCGACCCGACTATTTTGTCGTTGTCGAAAGTTCCTTCACCCATTTTCTCTCCCCGCTTTCCCCACAAAGTCCACGGTCCGTCACGCTTTCCCTCCCGATAAGTCACGACCCTGCGGTCGAAAAGACTCGTCTCCGGAAAATTCTTGGTGACGATCTTTCCTGTGAACGGGGTGCCCGTATCCACCCAATAGAGCAGACAGTCTTTCTGCACAATCTGCTCCTCGGTCACAACCCGCCCCTGGGGGACACCCGCTTGGTTCTCTTGGGCCGTTTCCTCCTGGGCCGTTTTCTCCTGGGCCGTTTTCTCTTGCTCCGTTTTCTCTTGCTCCGTTTTCTCCTGGGCCGTGGCGAACAAAGATCCTGCCATCAGGAGAAAGGCGAGGGGCCACCAACAAAGACGGATTGATTTCATCATGTACTCCTAGAGATTCGCTTCGTTTAGCCGGGCTGGGCAGCCGACGGCTGATTGGGAGCCAATGGTTCTTTCTTGCCCTGTCCCACTTCTCTCGAGGCGCGCCGCTGTACAAACACCAGGCGCCAACTGCAAAGCACGGCCAGCAGCCCCGTCAGCATCAGGCTGGCCCCGTAGAACACCCGCAAAAACGATTTCTCGTAGACCTCGTTCACCACCTGGCTTGGATGGACCGTGCCGCCCGATTGACCAATTATTTCTTCGGCAAAATGTTCCTGGACATAGGCGAGCTCAGGATACTTCTGGTACATCTCCTCGGACGCCCAGGCAGGACCGTGATCCGCCTGGCTGAGCGTCGCCATCTGCCGGATCGGCTGGACCCACCACCAGCCATACATGCCGCCACCGATCAACAAGGCCAGGCCTATCAGCAATAAGCATCTTTTCATCTCATCCCCTTTTCGCCAGCTTGAACTTTGAAATACGACTTCCCGACCGGCCAGACTGCCACGACGGGAACCGGCGTCAGACTTGCCTCCGCTGCAACTTTATTCGCGTAGTGATCGAGGATCTTTGGTTTTTTTTCTGCGCCCCACCGATCGGTTCGGATCGCCTGCCCCTGCCGACGTTCCGGTGGGAAAATTTTCTGCCGCCGGGCACCCTCCCGGTCGTCACTTGGTGCGCCTGCGGAAACCATGCAAGGACCGAATGCAACCGGACCGGGCGCTGGCCATCGGACAGGAACCCGCCGAAACGCCTGAGCAGATGCTTGACGCCCCCTGGCAGGTATCTGAAAATCTACGAGTGCAATCTAGCGTACAAAATCAAACCTCTGAGCACGCCAGAGAACGATCGGCCAATCGATTGAGTGATCACCAAGATGGCTTACCAATTGAAGCACGAAGCTGACGGCTTCCTGCTGGTTCACACAGGTACTGTCAGCATCGATGAAATCAACGAAGTGAATGGCCTGATCCACGGTCATCCCGCATTTGATGCTCATCGTTACCAGATCGTCGACCTGCTGGACGCCGATTTCACGGAGATTTTGACGAGTACGGCCAAGCAGCCCGGCGCGACCGACTGGGCTGCCTCCAAGACGGTCAGCCACGTCAAGGTCGCCATCCTGGTCGAACAACCGGCCGCCCGGCAATTCTGCCAGGAATATATCGCGACGGCCCAGCAGATGGGCTCCGATTGGGAATTCGCCCTGTTCCCCTGCCGTGACCAGGCGCGCCAGTGGATCGGTCTGTAGATCGTTCTTAGAAGAGCAAATTCCAAAGTGGCTGGCGGCAGAATCGATTTTCTCACGATGAGTAGATCAGCATTCCCAAATACCAACGTCAAAAAACGGTTGATTTACCCCTTTTTTCAGGCAACATCTCCCGCCCCAAAGCGAATACTTATTGATCAGGCGAATTATTGATCCGGCCCAAGGAGATCAAGCTCATGCCCTTAATTCAATGCCCCGACTGCTTGGCTGACATGTCCACCACGGCGAGAAAATGCCAGCGCTGTGGCTCGACCACTTATCAACAGAATCTAATAAGAAAAAACATGCTGCCGGTTTTTTTCATCGTGCTATTTATCGGATTGCTCATCCTTTCAATGGCATATTATGCCGTGCCGTAAATCGATAAAATATCGATCACGACCCAATCAGTTCCCTGGCCATAACCATGATAAGGACGAGCGATGGGACACACCGAATGCCCTGACTGCGGCGCCGCTTTACAGGCGATCAAGCTGACCGATGCGACGGAAAGATGGTTGGACGAGGGGAGTCTTCGCGTCGATCAAAAGTACTCAGCCGAAGATGCCAAATCCGGTTTCGGCGGGATCACTGGCATACATCCCGAGGGGAACCTTTACGGTCGGCTTTGTCCAAAATGTGGACGTATTCTGCTGTATGCCGTGCCGATGAACTGATAATCCGAAACCACCAAGGGCTACTGATGAAACCTGCCGATCGCCTCATCGCATGGATCAAGACCTGGGTCATTCGTCCCTGGGTCGAGTTTCTGGGCTTGATGCTGCTGGGCGTGATCATTCTGTGGTTCTTCTTGAAATGGTTTTGATCCGGAGCAGTCGCTCTGTCTTTCTCCTGAGTGTTTCTCTGGAGCGTTGCGCGCAAGTGCCGCGGGAAGTTTCTCGGGAACCGCCGTTGGGCGACAAAAAACAACCGTCTCTGGCCAAATCGTCACCAAGACAGACCCTGGCAAAACGAATGGCTGGTAGAAAAAGGGAGGGCTTGATTGTGGAAGATTTACAGAAGTTTCTTAATTGGTTCATGCTGGGTTATGGATTGGCCATGATAATGGCTTTTCTGATGTGGAGCTTGTTTGAGATATGGCTGACTTTTTAGACAGACTTTTTAGACAAGCACTCTGATGGAAAGCCGATCGTTAAGTGGCGCCAAGACAACGGCAACAACGATCCCGCGGTCCGAACCTGATACCGGGAGTTAACCGTTCAACTTAATCCATCGGAAATGAATGACAGCGACTCAGGTTAGGGTATTTTACCTGCGATCACTCAAACCCTCACCGGCAAGATCCTCGTTACGCCTTGATCTTGTTTCATGGCTCTTTTGGTCTTCCCGGCGATAGCTGGGGTTCTCAAACCAGACGACGTTTTCGCTCCTTTGGCCCGCCACGAGGATATCCTGGTCACCGTCGCCGTCGAGATCGGTAATCATGGTGTCGTAGGCCATCTGGTTGCGACTGAGAACGTGGCGGGTAAAGGTACCGGCGCCATCGTTTTCATACCAGGCGGCCAGTTTTGAACCAAAGCCGACCGTGGTGAGATCGATATCACCATCCCCATCAACGTCACCAAAATCCGTCGCGTGGGGGTATATGATTTCGTCGTCAATGACGTGTTCCGTCCAATCGGGGGCTTCGAACCAGATGACGCCGGTCCCGTGTCCGCGAGTGGCGAGAATGTCGGTCTTGCCGTCGCCGTTGACATCGGCCGGGGCCGCGTGCGTGGCGCCGATCTGCTGGCCGGCAGCAGGCAGCCATTCTCGACGCCAAGGTTGAGCAGGATCCTCGGGCGCGTAAAAGACGGCGAAGTAATTGCCATTGGCAAACGGTTTTCCTTTGGCACCGAGTGTGAAATCGGGTCGCCCATCGCCGTTGATGTCCCCAAAATCGAAGTAATGGCTGCCCCCCGGGGCGGTCCCTTGGGCGATGGGGATGATGGACCAGTTGATCGGTGCCGTATCGGAAAGAGTCGGCTTGAGCCAGCAAATGGATCCCGACCAGGGCCCCTTGTCGACGGTGAAGTCGTTCGCAACCAGGTCCCGTTTGCCATCGCGGTCAATATCGAAAGAGCGGATACAATGGACGCCATGAATTTCGTCGGTGATGGAATGGACCTGCCAGCGCGACGTCGTGGCATCTTGATCGGGGCACTCGAGCCAAAACAGACCGCGGACGTAAGAGCCGACAAAGTCGAGATCGCCATCACCGTCAACGTCGTGCAGGACGCTGTGAATACAGCGAGGTTTCTGCCTGGGGAATTCCGGCTCGACGATCGCCAATAACCGGGACGTCTGGTAATCCGGACCCAGGTACATGAGCACCTTTCCGGCGGCCGAGAAGATAATCTCCTGATCACCGTCGTGGTCATAATCGGCGGCCGTGGCAGAGTTGACATGAGAACCGGTAAAGATCTCATGGCGAGGCCAATCGGCATCGTCGGCGGCCCCGATCGAGGCGATGATGAGCCCGGCGGCGAGTGCTCCAAAAGGATAAAGTGCCATGCGGATTTTCCATAAAACTTTAAGGCGATTAATGGGGCAAGCCCTTTTCAACGATCGGTTAAGCCTTGCATTCGACGTCATTTTACAGGGAAAACGATCAGCGGTTTGCTCAAGTCCTATGTCTCAAAGAAAACCAGGACTTTTTGCCACCGATCCTGTTTATATCCTGTTTTTGTTCTGCCATAAAAAAAGGCTTTTACCGCATGAATGGATTTCACACGGTAAAAGCCTAAGTGGGGATGACAGGAATCGAACCTGCACGTCCTAGGGACACTAGATCCTAAATCTAGCGCGTCTGCCAATTCCGCCACATCCCCGTGGTCAAATCGTCTCCACTAATTTAGGTATTTTACTGGGGACGTCTATCCGTTTCGAATTGCCCAACGCTAAAAAACCGGGGAAACCGGTCGGCCGTTTGAATTTTCAATTCGAACGGCGTAGAGTTGAAAAACGGTCGATCCCAGATTCATCCACCTGCCCCCAGTCCGGTCAACCTGCCAAGCCTATGAACAACGCGTTGCGCTCCCACTACTGGCTGTTGTGGCTCGGCCTCAGTCTGCTACTGCCACAGACCGCCTCGGCGCAAGGCCGACAGCGCCCCACGATCCAACAGCCGATCTCCGGCCAGGGGATCGTGCAAGCGATCCACCCGGGCGAGCTGGTGATCCGCCTGGCCGATGGCCAGGTGCAGACGTTCAAGATCCAGGACAAGGATGAAGAGGCGCTCTCGCTGGATGGGGGCCGCTTCATCTTCCGCAACCTGAAAGCGAACATCGCGGTACAGGGGACGTTGCCGGCCGAGATGCTCCAGCGGGGGATGCGGGTCCGCTTCACGGCCTCGCTCAACCGCTTTGGCAAGAGTGGCCGGCCGATTGAACGTCTCACACTCGTGCCAAGCGAACAGAACCCGTTACAACTGACGCCCGCAGCGACTCCCGAGGAGGCCGATTTCGTCGACTGCGACATCGTCGGCCGGGTGATCTCGGTACGACCAACCAAACTGATGGTGGCCGTCCCCAAATCGAAACTGGCCCGCCGGGAACGGGTCGAGGTTGAGCTCTCCCCCACGGCGACTTTCGACCTGCGGGCCGATGATCTGAACCAGGTCGGTCCCGGCGATACGGTCGACTCGCTGCAAGGTGTGCTGATGAGCAACGGCGAGCGGATCATCCGTCAGATCGAGATCCGGCTGACCGGGAAGCGAGAGAAGGTAACCCGATCCTATTCGGATGAACTGTACCAGAAGTTCAGCCACCTGTCGGACGAGCCGGGCCAACCGCGGCAAGAGACTTCCGACCATTTCACGCTCTACACCGACATCTCCCAGCGGAGCGCCCAGGTCCTGCTGACCAAGTTGGAAACGATGTACGCGCTGATTGCCAAGTACTACGGTCGCCGGCCCCGCCAGTCGATCGAATGTTACGTGATTCGCATCGAGCCGAACCCGTCGCGGGGGCGTGGTCAGATGCCGAACCGGATCGTCAACCGGAAGTACTGGCTGAGCCAGTTGCCGGGGGTCGGCGTGCTCAAAATCGAAGAGGGAGCCGGGGTGACCGCCTCGGTTTCCAACAGTCGCCAAACCCGCTCGGTCGTGTTCGCCTGTGACAAGCACGGGGTGGTGCAACACGAATCGGTCCACGCCTACTGCGCCCAGACATTCGGCAAAACAGGGCCGGTCTGGTATGCCGAAGGGATGGCCGAGATGGGACAATACTGGCGACCAGGCAACCTGGCCGTGCAGGTCGACCCGGTCGTGATTGACTACCTGACCCACGCAGCCCAGCCGAAGCGGCTGGGCGAGATTGTTCAGGCTGGGCAGATCACGGGAGATTCGTGGAAAGCTTACGCCTGGCGGTGGGCCCTCTGCCATCTCCTCTCCAGCAACCCGAATTACCAGCGGCGGTTTAAACAGCTGGGTATGAACATCATGGCCGGCAAAGAAGACTCTTTCGAACTCGCCTTTGGCAACGTCGCCCCACAGATCTCGTTTGAATACGATCAGTTCGTCCAGAACTTTGATAACGGTTATCGGGTCGACCTGTGTGCCTGGGACTGGAACACCCGCGCCCAGGAACCGAAACCGGCCAAGACGGTCAAGACGACGATCCAGGCAGCGCGCGGTTGGCAGGCGACTCCTTTACAATTGACGGCCGGCCAATCGTACGACGTGATCTGCCAGGGGACGTGGCAGATTGAGACGGACGGAAAAGAGGTCGACGCCGACGGCACCCCCGATGGGAACGGGCAGTTGGTGGGCGTCATCTTTGACGATTACCAATTATCCAAACCGTTCCGCCTCGGGACCGAACAGACATTCACGGCACCCGCCACAGGGCAGCTGTTTCTCCGTTGTGAAGAGAGTTGGCGATCGCTGGCCGACAACGCCGGCAGCCTCAAAGCGTTCTTCCGGGTCAGCCCGGAACCGGTCGGCGACAACCGATAGCGGTTGGGGTGGGACTCAGCGGGGACGGACCAGTTCGACCAGTGTCTGCACAAAACAGCCACTTCCGCCCGCATCGATCCACGGCTTCGGCTTGGCCAGAAAACTGGGTCCGGCAATATCGATATGGACCCACGGCGTCCCGGCGACAAACTCTTCCAGAAGCTTGGCCGCCGTGATCGCCCCACCCCAGCGACCATCCCCCACATTCTTGATGTCGGCGACCTGGCTCTTGATATGTTCCTCGTACTCGGCAAACATCGGCAATGGCCAGGACGGTTCACCGACACGATCGGCCGCCTGCTGGACCTCGTCACAGAAGGCCGTGTCATTGGACATCAGACCGGCCACTCCCTGTCCCAGGGCGATCATGCAGGCGCCGGTCAAGGTCGCCAGGTCCACAATCCGGTCGACCCCGCAACCGACAGCCACGTCCAGGGTATCGGCCAGCACCAGTCGCCCCTCGGCATCGGTATTGTGGACTTCGATCGTCTTGCCGTTGCGAGCCGTCAGCACATCGCCCAGCTTGTAGCTGTCGCCGCTGACCATGTTCTCGGCCAGCCCGACCAGGCCGATCACATTGACCGGCAGGTCCATTCGGCTGATGGCCGTCATCGCGCCAACGACCGCAGCCGCACCCGACATATCGCATTTCATATCGAGCATCGATTCACTCGGTTTGAGTGACAACCCACCCGAATCGAACGTCACACCTTTACCGACCAGCCCCAGGGGCGCAGCCCCCGCGTCCCCTTTCAGGTGCCGCATGATCACCGTTCGCGGTGGCCGACTGGAACCTTGTCCCACAGCCAGGTGAGCGCCACACTTCTCCTCGGCCAGGCGCGTCTCGTCCCACACCTCGACCTGGAAACCGTATTCGTTGCCCAAACGGACACATTCGTCAGCAAACGACTCGGGGTAAATGTCACCGGCCGGCAGGTTCACCAGGCGACGGGCCAGGTTGATACTTTCGCCCAGGGCTTTGCCCTCCTGGATCGCGGCCTCATCCGCCCCATGCCAGGAGATCGACTCGAAGGGGATCAACTTCGGCTCATGGCGGAACAGGTCCTGCCCCACGCAGCCGATCAGGGCGCCGGCCACCGCCTCGGCAACCGGTTCCAGGTCGAGATAGAAGCCGACCGATTTCCGCGCTTTGGATGCCAGGTGTTTGGCCGCCGCCCCGGCAGCCCGTTTGGCCAAACCGGCGGGCGGGTCCTCCGGCGAACCGAGGCCGACCACCAGCACCAGCGGTGCTTGAACGCCGACCGGAGCCAAGAGCGGGGTCAGATCCCACCGCGAGGTGGATATTTCCTGCAACTCGATCAGCCGGGAAATCATCCCGCCACTCGCCTCGTCGATGGCGGCCGTGGACGGAGGGAGGGCGCCATCGGACCAGATTCCCACTACGATCGCCTCGCCGTCAAAGTCCTGCGGTGCCAGAGTCGTTGTTTCCATATTCATTGTCGGGTAATGCCCTCGGTTACCTGGTGGTAAAAAAAGATCGCGATCGTCCGTTCGCCATTTTCCAGAAGCTAAATAGAATATTCTATCTGGCAGTTACCAGCCAGACGGCAGCAGACGGCAGCCGTTGCCGGGAAGAACGATATTGACAGGTGGCAAACGATCCACCAAGTTACCATCTGAACCCGTTACCCAGCGTCCCACTCGTACCCGAGGCATTCGATTGAACGACAAAAATCTTGAACAGCGACTCCTGGATATCATGGAAGACCCCAGCTATCGCTTAGCCTACCTCGATCCGGATTACATACGCCGTGATGATTTGCGGCCACTCCGGCTGAACCTCGAGTTACTCAAACCGGAAATGCTGCTGGACGAAGCAGGCATCCAGTCGACCGTGGTCGTCTTCGGCGGTACCCAAGTCGCCGCGGAGGAGGAAGGCAGGCGGCTGATGACCGAGGCAAAAGCGGCCATGGAAAAGGAGCCGGACAGCCCGCAATCGAAACGGTTGATGATCCGCGCCGAACGGGTATTGGCCAAAGCTCGTTACTACGAAGAGTGCCGTGAGTTCGCCAGGCTCGTTTCGACCCATAACCAGAAATACGGAGATGGTGAATATATTATCAAAACTGGGGGTGGGCCCGGGATCATGGAAGCGGCCAACCGGGGCGCCTACGAAGCCGACTCGCCCTCGATCGGCCTGAATATCACTTTGCCGTTTGAACAGACGCCCAACCCGTACATCACCCCCGGCTTCTGCTTCCAGTTCAACTATTTCGCCATCCGCAAAATGCACTTCCTGTTGCGGGCCAAGGCACTCGTCTGTTTCCCGGGCGGCTTTGGCACACTGGACGAATTGTTCACCGCGCTGACGTTGCGGCAAACGGGTCGGATGCAGGAAATCCCAATCATCCTCTATGCACGGGACTACTGGGAGAACATCATCAACTTCCAATTCCTGGCCGACGAAGGTGTGATTCGGGATGAGCATATGGAACTCTTCCAGTACACGGAAACCCCGGCAGAGACCTGGCAAGTCATTACCGACTTCCATGGCATCAGCGATTAATTCGCCCCGACCTCAATCAAGATAACAGGGGCGCATCACTCGGAAGGGCTGGCCGTCGAGCGGCCCTCGTTGCGGCGTATCCAATACAGCACCAAGGCCAGCAACAGCGCCGCCACGATCGTCACTTGCGCTACCAGGAAAAGCTGATAATAACTCAGGCCGAGTGACAACAGACCCGACATTCCATAACTGCCAACCGCCAACCCCGCTCCAAAGAGCAGCGTGAGCACTCCCCAGTCGCGCGGATGCCTGGCCGATCCGGAAATTTCACCGCATCGAATCGACGTCAGCGGCACACAACACATCAGGAAAAACCCGATCATAAACGCCGAAACCGTGATGACGTTCACGCTGCTTGTGATCACTACCATCAGTACGGCGATTGATCCGAGCAGGTAATTCAGCAACAAAGTCATCGGCGTGCCGAACAATTTGGCAAACAGGCCGCTGGTCAATGCACCCACCAGCGACCCCACACCCACCAAGCTGAACAACTGGCTACTCACCTCGATGCTGACTCCAAATTGCTCGTAGAGATAATTGGTCAGGAACAGAGTATGAGGAGTGATGCTGATCGACGCCAAAAAGTAAGTGGCGCCCAGTAGGAACAAGGCGACCTTGGCATCGTGTTTCAAGTCGGGAAACATCGAGTTACGTTGGTCCTGAGCGGTGGGTGCAGAACCGATGATGGCCCAGGCGATCACGCCGGCAACCAGCGTTAACCCCGCTTCAAACAACCAGCCGGCAGGGATGGAAATCCTCAAAAACGTGGGCAACATCAAACAGACAAAAACGATGGTGGATCCGGCTCCAGCAAAAATAAGACCGCTGACAATTTTCGCCCATCGCTCGGGCACATGCTGCAACACGAGCGTTGGCGTGTGGATCACAATCGACGCACCGGCAAACCCCGTCACGAAGCGACCCAACGCCAACCAGGCAAATCCCAGGTCCCAGGCGCACATCGCCTGCCCCAACACGGCCAAAACGAGCGAAGTCCGTAACAGGAAACGGATACCGAGATACCTGGGCAGGAACAGAGCCGACAAGCAGCCGATCAGGTAACCCATGCAATTGAAGCCACCCAGGTACCCCGCGCCTGGCTTGGTAACCCAATGCCCATCGACCATGGACGGAATCAACGGCGTGTACGCATATCGACACAGGCATAGACCGATACCGATCAGACAAAAGCCGGCCAGGGTGGCATACACCGGGTGCTGCTTGTTCATAAACCGCCGCGTACAGGTTCGGTTGCCGGGAAATCTTGCAAAGCTGGAACCGTATAAATGGCTCCCTTTTCCAAACGGCAGATTCTACACAGTCTCGCCCGCCTGACACAGCACCCCGCTCTTCAGTGGCGCACCTGGCGGAACCCGAACGGCGCTCATGGCATCGAGTCGTTTTGGCTATTTAGGTTTGCGTTTCCTTTTGCGC
>JAKVBG010000199.1 GCA_022447605.1 Mariniblastus sp. | reverse complement strand
AGATCGAAGATCCATGGAGCGAGGGTGCGTCGCAGGCCGGTTGAAGGTTCCGCGACAAGGGGTGTTTTTTCGCCGAGGCGGTCGCCTGGCTGTCTGCGAAGTTGAGGTGCCTCGGTGATCTCTGCTTGCCCCGTCCACTCGTACGCGATGATTGTGAAAACGGTTGGCAGTACCGCGGATACGGGCCTGATCTGCAATGCATAGTCGCTTGGCTGAGAGGCAAGGGTTAACTCGAGACGAGATTGATTTCCGACCAGTTGGGTTCCGGCAGGAAACGTCAGACGGTCCAGGGATTCCATCGGGGCGACAGGTTCGCTGAGATCCTGTCGGGGGCGGGCGGAAATGCTGCTGGGCATGGGAGCAGGAGCTGATGTGAGCCTGCTCAGGTCGGATTGCAGTTGTCGGTAGATCGCCCGCACCAGTTGAGTTTCCGTGGTAGCCTGGTTTCCCTGTTCTTCTAGCTTGGCGTAAGTGCCAAATAATGACCACAAGATCAACAGGATCGCTGTTGTCAGGCTGGTTGCAATGATGATTTCCAACAGCGTGAATGCGGCGCGCTGATTGGTGCGTGAAGGAGTCATGGTTGTCCTGGGGATGGGGCTCACTGCCTGCTTAAAATATCGGGTGAAATGTTCTCTTCTTGTTCAGGGAGTCGCGCCCAACGAATCAGTTCAAACGACTGATTGGGAGTTGTCGGTGCCATCAGCCGAGCTGATGGTTGGGCAAGTCGGACGGAAACCCGTAGCTGAATAAGTCCAGGTATTTCCATCGCCTGCCAGCGGATGGAATATTCCCAATCTTCGTAGCCTGGAAAGGGCTCGTTGTTGATTTCGATGAATTCTTGTGGGTTCGCCAAAAATTCATCGAGCTTAGTCTGGCAAAGCATTTGCGCCATTCCGCGAGTTTCCGCGCGGCTGGCGTGTCGTTCGCCTGTGGACAGCAAGTTTAGTAGTAACGCGCTGCTAGTGGCCATGATCCCGGTGGCGATGATGACTTCGAGAAGGGAGAACCCTCGATGTCTTGTTCGTAATGCAGGGCGCCTGGAGTGTACGTTCGTCACTAGTCATTTTCCTCCAGAGACCGAGGTGACGGAAAAGATTGGGTGGTTGTTGCGTCCGGCACGATGGCCTTCACGAGTGGTCCAATGGTGATGCCGCCGGTCAATCCACGTAACATTAGGTGGATTGAGTCGCCAGTCTCCGGGGTGACGATCTTGATCGAAGCGTTGGTGACCCGTCCATCGGGAAAGAAACGTGCAAGGATCCGTGGTTCACTGGTCTGGTCAATCTTCTTGTCGGACCCTGGCAATTCAATGGACTGCGAAGCGGTCGGTGCTGGTAACGGTTGATTCTGCGGAGTTTGTGGGAAGGGGGGCAGTTCTTGTGGAAACACGAGCATCTCAGGGAGGTGCTGTGTCGCCGTGATCTTGGGCAGATCAGCCATGGGGCTGAGCTGCTCGGCAGCTACTTCTTGGCGGCTCCGATCCTTCGTTTCCGGCAAAGTGTCTGCAGACAAGGCCTCTGTCGGGATCAGTGCCACGGGACGGATCGCATACTGGTTTGAACCGGGGAAACAATAGAGCTCCCAGGTTTCGCCGTTGCGGATCGCTTGCTCACGGGCTATTA
>JAKVBG010000198.1 GCA_022447605.1 Mariniblastus sp. | reverse complement strand
AATTCCTTACGACTGCCAAACGGACCGGGAACTGCTTTGTTGCGACCCGTTGTTTGCGCCAAAGCGGCAGGCAGCGCCGGGGCGACCTGGTGGCGTTGGCGGTACAGTTCACCACGGTCCAGGAAGTGTACCGGTTTGATCAGTTCAGGCCGTTCGTGCCCCAGCACCGTCACTTTGGGAATTTGCACCAGTGGGTCATAGACCGTGTTGGGCACCGAGATGTTTTTCGTGGGGAGTTCCATCACCTTCTGCACGATGGTATCGCGGAGCCGCTTCTCCTCCGCGCGTTCCTGGTCGGTCAACTGGCGACCACTCGTCCGTTGCTGAAACACCTGATAGGCGATTTTCGCTTCATGGACGGCCACGATGCGTGGGTAAATGTAGCTCCACCCTTGCACTTCCATGGGTGTCATGATCGGAACGTCGACTTCGATACTGCTGGTAAAGATCGCCTGCATGGCAAAGTAATCTTCCTGGGTAACTGCATCGAATTTATGGTCATGGCATCTAGCGCAACCGAGCGTGAGCCCCATAAACGCCGAACCGGCCGTATCCACCCAATCGATCAAGGTTTCGTAATGTCGGCGCCGCGCATCCAGCGCTGACTCGGATACACGCGGTGGGAATCCAAAAAAACCGGTCCCCACGCGGGCTTCAAAATGCACCGCCTGGTTCGGTGCCACGCGGTAGACGCGTTTGGGATCCAAGTCGAGGTTGTCCGGCCAAATCTCGTCGCCGGCAATCTGCTCCTGTACAAACCGGTCGTACGGCTTGTCATCGTTGAACGACTTAACGACATAGTCTCGGTACCGCCACGCATTCGGATACGAGTCGTCTCCTTCAAAGCCCGCCGAATCCGCATAGCGCGCCACATCCAGCCAGTGCCTGCCCCAGCGTTCCCCGTATTGTTTGGATTTCAGCAGCACATCAATCAAATGCTTCCACGCCTCATCCGACGTGTCGTTGACGAACTGCTCGACCTGGGTGGGAGTCGGCGGCAAGCCCAACAGGTCAAAGTAGGCACGGCGGACCAACGTGTGCTTGTCGGCCAGCGGCGCCGGAGCAAGCTGCTGGACTTGCAACTTTCGCAAGACGAACGCATCGATGGGATTTTGCACCCGATCTCCCTGCTGCAATCCCGCCCTGTCGGGTACGCTGGGCCGCACTGGTTTTTGAAAGGACCACTGTATTTTTTGCTCTGGATTCTCGTCCTGGGCCAAGAGCGTCTGCGGCACAAAGGACCACAGGAACAGCGCACAAAAAACACCGTACACTGGGACCTGCGACAAGGGTTTGTACATCAGCTTGTTCCTCGGAATGGACTTCGCAACATGAGCCTGGGACCATTTGCAAATAGCTACGTGAGGTGCTTGCCAGTCGTTGTGGAAGCGCATCAAGGCAGCCAACAAGCGACGATTCTGAAGGCGCCCCCCGACTCAGCTGTCTACTTTACCAGTCAGGAGCTCCAAGTAGTAATCGGCTGATCCGCACCGGCGGCTTTTGTTGACTGGACCGCCGACAACCACAGGTAGTCACTGCTACCGCACTGGCTGGCACACGAAACGATCAATGGCAGCCACAGAACGACTGGCAACCGAATATCCCTGGAACCGGCTGCTAGCACCCCCCTTG
>JAKVBG010000197.1 GCA_022447605.1 Mariniblastus sp. | reverse complement strand
CGAAAAATGATCGCCTCGCGGTAACGTCTCGGTCTGTGTAAAGAAGTCGTTGAGCTGGACGTCGGCGGAAAGGCTCCAGGATCCGTTTTCAACGGTCTGTTTAAGCTCCATTCCTGTTGTGAGATCCTTTTCCTGGTCCCACTGCGGTTCGAAATACTGCTCCAGAAAATTTCGGTCGCTGATCAACCCGATTTCGGCTGTCCATTGAAGATCGTTGGGCAACTGCTGACGGTGTTGCCAGGCGAGACGCCCCCGATAATCGCTCTCGGGTTGCACCGCGCGCCGGTCTGCCCCCAAGTTGTCCAGCCCATTGTCGTTGAGCCCCCAGGTGTCCAGATCGCCGCGGTAGGTTCCCGGAATCCCCCACAGGTCTTCATTTTCATAGGAGAGTTCGGTGCCGAAGCCAAACCCACGTTCGCTCAGATATGCAGCATTCCAGCTCCATTCGGTCCCTTCTGGAGGATTGGAGATTCCCAGGAGTTGATAGGGGTCCAATTGTGCCTGGACTTGCGTGCCGAATACGTTGTCGTTGGTTACCTGTAGATTGTTGATATAAAAAGTCGGCTTTGTCAGGTCTGTAGAAAGGACTGGCCAATACAGCACAGGGATGCCATTCAGATAAACAAAGTTATTAAAGCTGCGGGTTCGTAGCTGATGGTTCACCCGTGTTTCACCCGTTACAGGATCTGTTTCTGGTTGCCCGCTGAGTGGTTCGACGATCGGTTCGGGAATGTCTTCGAACGTCACCTCGTCGGATTGCAGCCAGTAACTCGGTACACCCATGCGACTCGATGTGACCGCTGCTCCATAGGCCTGGAAGTGATTGCGGTCCACCATCTGGAGAACTTCCCCTTTGAGTCGCAGCAGGCCTTCGTATTGCGGGACAGGGGTGAGGATTTCCGCTTCCAGCACGACACCGTGTTCGCGACTTACGTCGTAGTACATGCGTTTTGCGTAAATCACACGGTCGCCCTGGCGGAAGACAATGTTGCCTTCCAGATAAAGCTCCAGGGGCAGTTGCCGCGCCCGCTGTGACGCCCCGCCTTGAAACAGTGCGGCTGCTTGCGGAGTCCAGGCCACCAGATTGTCGGTTTCAATGACGACTCGACCCAAGCGAGCGAGATTGGGGTCGCGCACTCCCGTGGTTTGCGCGTCAAGGCCATCGATTACCATCTGGATTCCACCGGTCACGTAGGCGATGGAATCGCCCCGCTCTGCGACACCTGCAGTGGAGACGTTGAATCCCGCACTACTCCTGGGATTGATACGAATCTGCAAATCTTCTGCAGTGGACGGTTCTGGAGCGGCGGGTACTGACAGTGCCTGCGCAGGTTGAATCGCATGTTCGGTACTGTCTAGCGGCACTTCTCCAGCATGCTGTACCGGTGCGTTGCGGTGAGTGGCTTGTGGAGTGAGAGGTGTGTTCGGGTCGAAGTCTTCGAAGGCAGCCGGCTGTACGGGAGAGATTGGGGCGGGCGAGCGGACCGTTTTGTGTTGTCCTGGCGCTGCAGCATTAGCTTGGATCTGGATACCGTGTTTTGATTCAAGTCGCCCCATCCAACTTGTCCCAGTGATGCGTCCGGCAGCGTCATTGTTGTCCTGTTTGACAGAGCGGACGTCGACTCCTTCCTGGCGTCCCTCCAGGTAGATCAGGACGCGTGTGGTTGTCTGGCCTTCCCC
>JAKVBG010000196.1 GCA_022447605.1 Mariniblastus sp. | reverse complement strand
CCTGTCGCGGTCATGGTGTCGGTCCGCGGACGGGTTTTGCTTGAGTTGTTCTTGGCCAGCCCTATTTGTTTGTGGGCGGCCTGGCCTTTTTACACGCGCGCAATTCAGTCGGTGCGGCACCGAAGCCTTAATATGTTTACGCTGATTGGTCTGGCGGTTGCGATCGCCTATAGCTACAGCCTGGTCGCTGCGGTGTGGCCAGGAATATTTCCGGCGTCCTTCCGGCAAGATTCGGGTCAGGTAGGAGTTTATTTTGAGGCTGCCGGAACGATAGTGGTATTAATTTTGTTGGGGCAGGTGCTGGAACTTAAGGCACGTCGGCAAACGAATGACGCAATTTCACTACTACTGGGAATGCAGGTCAAAATGGCCCGCCTCGTAGCCGAAGATGGCTCCGAGCGAGACGTTCCCTTGGAACAGGTTCAGCCTGGTGATCGGTTGCGGGTCAGGCCGGGTGAAAAGGCGCCCGTCGATGGAGTTGTGCTGGAGGGATCCAGCACCATGGAGGAGTCCATGGTCACGGGCGAGCCGTTACCGGTAGAAAAAACTCCGGGAGATTCAGTGATTGGTTCGACGGTCAACGGGACAGGTAGTTTGGTGATGCGGGCTGAGAAAGTCGGGACCGAGACGCTCCTTGCAAGAATTGTGACCCTGGTGGCCGAGGCACAGCGGAGTCGAGCTCCTATCCAGAAATTGGCAGACGTTGTTTCGGCGTTTTTTGTTCCGGCAGTCATCCTGATTGCCGCAGTGACGTTTCTCGTGTGGTCCTGGGTTGGGCCGGCCCCGGCGATGGCCTATGGACTCATCAACGCCGTGGCTGTGCTGATCATTGCCTGCCCCTGTGCGTTGGGGCTGGCAACGCCCATGTCCATCATGGTGGCCACCGGTAAGGGAGCGCGGCTTGGTATTCTCTTCAAAAATGCCGAGGCAATTGAGATGCTCGGAAAAGTCGATACGCTCATCGTCGACAAAACAGGGACGTTGACCGAGGGCAAGCCGACGTTGGTGTCGGTGCTGGCCACCGAAGGATTTGACGAGGAGGAAATACTCCGAGTCGCGGCCAGTCTCGAATTGGCAAGCGAGCATCCGCTCGCTTCGGCCGTGGTTGAAGGAGCTCAAAAACGAAGGATTGTGCCAACCGAGATCGATGGGTTCGAAGCCGTGACTGGCAAGGGGGTTACGGGGCACCTTGAAGGAAGGCAGGTTGCCATCGGAAACCAGGCACTGATGGAAAGCTTGGGTGTCGACTGGCGAGCATCAGCGGCGGAGGTGGATGCCTGGAGAGTTCAGTCGCAAACGGTCATGTACATCGCGGTCGATACCAGGCTGGCTGGGCTGGTCGGTGTCGCCGACGCCGTGAAACCAAGCACGCCGGAGGCGATTGAGTTATTGCACGATGAGGGACTCCATATTGTGATGCTCACTGGCGATAACGGGGCGACGGCAAATTCGGTCGCCAGCGGCTTGCAAATTGATGAAGTGATCGCCGGGGTTCTCCCAGGCGAAAAAGCACAGGTTGTAAAAAAGTTACAGGACCAGGGGCACATCGTCGCCATGGCGGGAGACGGCACCAACGACGCGCCCGCCCTTGCCCAGGCGCATGTCGGCATCGCGATGGGCACCGGGACCGACGTTGCCCTGGAAAGTGCGGGAGTAACCCTGGTGCAAGGCAATCTGCAGGCCATTGTAAAAGCACGCCATTTGAGTCGCCTGGCCATGCGCAACATCCGGCAAAACTTGATCTTTGCCTT
>JAKVBG010000195.1 GCA_022447605.1 Mariniblastus sp. | reverse complement strand
CGGATTATGAACAATTGGATGACATCCTGGCGAGGGTTTTTCAGGGTGAACTTTCATTGCACCATGTCGACATCATTTCGGTGAAAGACGCGGATGCCGAATCCTCGGGAACCGATGAAACCAAAACACAAAGTGGTGCCCTTCAGCGGGAGTCCGATCCTGATCTCAGTTTCCGTTGGCCCATTCTGCCCGATTGGTTCGCCACAGCAACGCTCCCGAGTGTTGCCCTGCTGCAGGACCCCGGAGAAACGAAACAGGAAGGCCAGCAGCAGTCCGGGACCGCACCTCCCGTGACGACCACCCCTCCCGACCCCACGGCAGCAGGGCAGGGCACCGCCGCCCCACCCGCCAACCAGGAACCTGACGACGCGTCTACCGAAGACAACCGCCCGGTGGTCGTCACCACGGTTTCAGAGTTGAAATTCGCGCACGCGATCGCCGGCAAAGCGCTGAAGACCTTGCTGAGCGAAGCAGCGATCGACGAAGGATTTGAACTTTCAGAAGATCAAATCAACGTGATGGCCAACGATAGCAACGCGGATGAGAATCAAAACAACGTGATGTCCAAAGATTGGACCATTACGTTCAAGTCAAACAACAAAAAACAAATCGACGTGATGTTCGACAATTGGTCGACGGAATTCAACACGGAACCTTACTTCCCAACCATCAGCGCCGTGGGTGGGCAAATTGCCCAGGAAACCCAGTTGCAGGCCTTGGCAGCCATCATTGCCAGCCTGCTGGGAATCATCGCCTACGTCTGGATTCGATTCCAGAATGTGGCGTTTGGCCTGGCCGCCGTCGTCGCCCTGTTACACGATGTTCTGATCGTGCTGGGCTTCATCGCGGTCAGTCATTACGTTTCCGGATACCTCGGTTTTATCATGATCGACAATTTCAAGATCAGCCTACCGGTGGTGGCTGCGCTGTTAACGATCATCGGTTACTCGCTGAACGATACGATCGTCGTATTTGACCGGATTCGTGAAGTCCGTGGAAAACGGCAGGAAATTACGGCAGACATCGTTAACACCAGTATTTGCCAAACACTGAGCCGAACAATTCTCACATCACTGACCACGTTCATGGTAGTTTTCATCCTCTATTGTTTCGGTGGCGATGCGATTCACGGTTTCGCGTTTGCCCTGTTGATTGGCGTGATTGCGGGTACTTACAGCTCCGTTTTCGTCGCCTCGCCCGCCCTTCTCTGGCTGATGAACACGGTTGGGCTGAACCCGGGTTTACCTGATTCAGAACCGGCAACCGATTAATGGACGACGTCCCAGGACATTCCACAGGCCACTGCCAAGGCAGTGGCTTTTTTTCTGCGCCGGACCAGCCGGGATCAGAGATGGAAGGCTCAGCCCCAATGCCGGATCGATTCTTCCGGTTCGACACCCAGCGAATCGGCGATGCGGGTGATGTAATTAAAATAACCGATGACCTGCACGGCATCGTGGATCGAACGGTCACAAAAGCCGCTGGATCGAAGTGTTTCCAGATCCTGGGATGTCATCTTGTACTGCTCCTTCGTCAACTTGGCAGCAAATTCACATAATCGTTGATCCCGCTCTTCCAACCCCGCCGTTCTCCAGTCGGCCACGACCTGGTTGACCAACGCATCGGCCGCCACCGGATCCCTGTCTTTAACCTCGGCACGGAGGTCATGAGCATGCGCCTGCGTTCAGTAAGGACAGGCGAGCTCTGCCGAAACCACGGTGGCGATCAGCTCTCTCTGGAAACGTGAAAGAGGAGAAGCAGCGTGCATGATC
>JAKVBG010000194.1 GCA_022447605.1 Mariniblastus sp. | reverse complement strand
GTGTGCACGGCATCGCATAAGACCTTCTCCAGAGGATGTGCGCAGCGTAACCGATCATGCAGCCGTCTGCAAAACCGCATCGTTTTCAGCAATGTTTTTTTATGACCCGCTGGTGCCGGTCAGGGCCTGGCGGTACGCTACGGTGGTTCGCGATAGCCAAACCCCAAGTGCCCCAAGTGCCCCAAGTGCGAGGCGGATATGGAAAACTTTGAAAATTTAGAACGAGCCGGTGCGATTCTGGCCGTTATCGGCGTCATCTGGATTGCGGTCCTCGCCTTCCAGGCGGGTGATATTCTCTGGGGCATTTTTGCTCTGATTTGTCCCGTACTGGTTGCACTGATCTATGGTTTTCTTCACTTCGACAGTAGCGACAACCGCTCGGGCAATACGGTGGCCCCGGTCATCCTGATCATTGTGGGACTGGTGCTCGGGGGAGTGAAACTCACCGAAAGAGTACTATAGCCGCCGCAGCCGCAGCGATCCTTAGAGCAGCGGGTCGCCGGCAACCGTATCGCCACCCAACTCATCAAACAGTGCATCGACCGATTCGGTCTCGCTTTCACTGTTGCCTGGCGGCGTGAGGGGATCTGCCGGATCTTGAACAGGCAGACTGCTCGTGCCCACCGAGTCGCCGATCGTCTGTGTTGATATGGAACCGCCGGTCTCTGCAAATGCCAAATCACTGCGATTGCCAACGATCCCCAAAAGATAAGTATCATCCCGACGACCGCGGAACCACACTTGGTCCGGATCTGTCGCGTCGAGCACCACCGCTTCGGAAACGCCCCCTTCGGTAACGAGAACCTCCAACGCAGTGCCATCGGTAGAGAGTTGAACCTCCGCTGTCTCAACGCCTTCCCATCCGGCACCGACCGTGTAGGCGATCGCCCGCTCCGCACCGGGTTCCACAACGACATTAAAACGAGTTTGAGGTGTGTTAGCTAAAAGATCACGGCGACTGAAAAAGCCTGCCTGCAGATTGCCTTCCGTGTGCAAATTGTTCTGACCGTTGACGCCAGCGCCCAGGGCAGGCACGGCAATTTGATCAGATACATCATTCGCACTGCCGCCCTGAGTTCCCACTGCATCCGCCCCATCGGCAAACACGGCCTGCAACGTTCCGTCCGGATCCTGCGTGATGGTGTAATCACCTTCCGCCAGATTCTCAAACTGATAGGTTCCGTCAGCGGCCGTGTACGTGGTTTGCAATAAACCTTCCGGGCCGCTGAGCAGGATTTCGACACCACCGACCGCCAATTCACCCGCTTCCACATCGAGTTGCTGATTCCCGTTCTGGTCGAGAAAAACACGTCCGGCAAGTGTGCTCGGATCAGAGGTAAGCTGTTGATTAAACAGCACCAGCCCCGAAAACTGATCGACTGTCACGTCAATCTGTCCGAGCGATTCATCCACAATATATTGGTTTACCAGGGCAGGTCCGGTACTGCCGACGGGCATGGCCGTGAGAATTTGCGTCGTTCCGTCATGCACATGTGCCAGGGTCAGATCTGCCGCATCGATCAGGGCCGGATCGTAGCGCAGGGTGAGCTGAACCTCGCCGGAAAAACTGCCGCTGAAATTCAGATCCCAGACCTGTCCACTTGTTCCGCCAGCCACCTCCGCGTCAAAGCCGGGAAGAATCGCGGCCACATTCTCAATGGCGGCCGTTGCATAAATGGCAGAAAAGTCACCGCCTCCACCTTCGACCGCATCAAACACGAATGCTGTACCACCGAGTTGATCCAGGCCGCCACCAGTCTGACCTGTGGGATCCGCCGCATCGACCAGCGCAGT
>JAKVBG010000193.1 GCA_022447605.1 Mariniblastus sp. | reverse complement strand
AACCAGCCAGGGAACTGGAGATCATGCTACGGCGACTGATGCGATTTTTCATCTCTCAATATTTCCAGACGTAGAAGGAACGCTGCCCTGCCGCACCAGGTCGATCCGAAGATTGGCTAATTTCGAAATTTGGAATTCTGCAGAGCGCCGATCATCACGTCCCGATCGGCCTTCGTATTGTAATCCAACATGATCCGAACGTTGTAATCGTTGATCAGGCGATTGTAGAATTGCTGTGTCAAAACCACTGTTTCTTCGGGCCCTAACAATCGAATTTCGAACATTTTGAATTCGAGCCCGTCAATCATCACCGTCTCCGTATCCACCGCCTCCATCGGCACGCCGGTTGCCTGGTACGTTGCCAGCAATTGCTGTCGGTACGCTTCCAGTCGCGATTCCCATTCTTCTTCCGGCTTGCCATCCCAAACCTGCAACGACGAGAGGAATGAATTCGACTCGTTTCTTCGGAAATTGATTAACGGCTTCCAACCCGCCGAACTGACCGGTTGGCCGAACCGTTCGGCCTGAGGCGCACTGCCGTTTGGGCTTAACTCACGGAGTTCGTCCCGGGGAATGATGCTCCACCCATCCGGGATCTCGATCGTCCAGCCGATCGCTGGGCTGGTGTAGCGGCTCCCAGCTCGGTCCCCCGCAGCCTTCGGCCCCTCCCCTTTCGGTGCCCCACACGCGGGAAGGGTGATGGCCAACAACATCAGTAACCAGCGGTTTGGAATAAGTTTCATCGACGCCTTTCTGTCGGAAGGATCCGTTGGGCCCAAAAGCCCCCGTCCGTTTGCTGACGATTCTAGGTGACGGAGCATTCACTCAATCTGGCATGGCGACCTGGCGAACCGTCAGTTTAAAACTCAGATACACGAATGACAAGGCAACGCCGACGCCAATCAGTGTATCCAGGGAGCGCATTGAGGCGTTCAGCAGAGGCGATTCATGGGGCTTAATAAAACCGTAAGCGGTAATCACGGCCGCGGTGGCTGTAGCGATCCGCACGCCATCGCTCATCTTCAGGCAGTTCATGGTAAACGCCGACAGGGCAATGGCCAGAAAAATCGTCAGGTAACCATACCCGAACAGGAAACAGACCAGCACTGACAGGACCGAAGCGACCAGGGTGCCGATGACCCGATCCTTGCTCGCTTTGAGGGTGTCATCGACAAACGACTGCAGCACAACCAGGGCGCTGACCATGCACCATAAGCCATCGAGGTAGCCTTTGCCGTCGTGCACCCATTGGCTCAACCGTTCGCCGATCACGAAACAGACGATTCCAACCAGGGCGGTTTCGACCGAGACATACATCATTTCTTTCTGTTGTTTGCTGATCATGACTCTATTCACCTCGTGGGTCATTGACTGTTACCCAGCAAAATCCTATCGCTCTTGGATTGGGAAGCGGGCCATCGATGCATCGTCCCTGACTTCCAGCAAAGAGACTACCCTCGCCAGCTGCGGACGGACCCATTCTCTCCGTTTAAATCGGGCTTATTCGTGGGTTCCTCCCTCCGACCGGTTGCCGTCCGGCCCTGGACAATTATCCTAACGGAGAGACGCTGTACCCGTCCCCCCGTTTTCCTCCCTGAATGGAGCCGTAAACCATGAAATTTCCATGGCTGATTTTCCTCGCATTATGTCTCGCCCCACCGGCAACGACGGTAGCGCAGGAATCCGGAGCTCCTGAAAAAACCGAAAAAATTGCCTGGCATGGGACGTGGCAAGGCGGACTGGCGGAAGCGAAAAGAACGGGAAAGCCAATCCTGCTGGTCTCGGCCGCGCCTCAGTGCCACAACGTT
>JAKVBG010000192.1 GCA_022447605.1 Mariniblastus sp. | reverse complement strand
GCAAGATGGAGTAGGCGACGCGTGGATTTCGGGTCTGTGAATTGAGTCTCTTTAAAAACTCCGATTCCGGACAGAGTTCAGTAACCGCTTCGCCCAAACCATCGATAACCGAATCGTGCAATCGTTCCCAGGTTGAACCATCGGCCCGATCGACCCAATGTTCCCAGAGGTCGGTGCCGATGGCGAACAGGGCCAGATTTGTACCGTGGTTCGGCGGTGAGATCATGATCAGCCGGTCGACATTCCCTGGATCGCTTTGCGCTTCCTCCAGACAGCCACGCGCCACCAGGCCACCCATTGAGTGGCACAACAAAATCACCCGGCGATTCGGATGCTGGTTGGAAAACTCTTTCAAATCCGAGGATAGCAGGCCCGCCGACGCTGCCAACGTGTAGTCGTTTGGATAAGCGAAGGTTCCTGTTGGATACCCGGCTCGCTGGACAGCTTCGCGGAGTTCGGTACTGGCCTCTGGCGTCGAGTTGAAGCCATGAATCAGGATCACCACGGGTAAGTCAGGCGCGGCAGTTAAGCAGTCGCCATCCATCAAAAGTCCATAGCAGGCAACGTCGTGTGGCGTCACGGCCCATGCTCGAATAGAGGCTTTGACTTTTGACTGCAAATGTTGCAGGGCATGCGGGCGTAACCACCGTTGCCCGAAGAACTGACGAAAATCAGTAAGCCAACGGTGGCCCGCAGACCAGTCGGTCTTATTTCGCCATCTACACTGCCTGATCAAGCCACACTGGTCTGCTACGTTCTGGAAGCCGGGCCGTTCCAGGATCGGCGGATCGTTTGGCAACGAGCAAGTGACGCGCACTTGCTGGCCCGTTGAAGGTTGGGCCGTCGCCGTCGAATCTGAGTGAGCTATCCAACAGTGCAACAGAAGAACAGTTTTCGCGAGGTGCAGTTTCATCCAGCGGCCTCACAGATGGGGAGGGTTCGAACGTTTCACCCATTCTACCACTTTTTTCATTTTTAGCACCGTGGTTGGTCGTGTCCGTTAGCTGTATTTGAGGTTTTAGGAGAGCGGACCGATTTGCGGGCTGAAAGCAATGGTCCTATTGAGCCACATTGCTGTGAGTCATTTATAATTCAACAGACGATCCCGAAGGGGTGGAGGGAGCCGCTTGCAGTTGGTTGGGGTTGCCTTCCGGTTGGGTCTTGCCAGGGAGCGGTTGGGTGAGCTCAATCCGAGCCCGGCCATCGGCGGCGTTGACCGCACGGTGAAATGCGTTGGGGGAGCTCACTCGCTGGTGGTCAACGTGGCTGATGTACATTCCCGGTCGCAGGCCTGCTTTCCACGACGGGCTGTCGGAAAGAACCTCTCGAATGACCACGCAGCCAGCCGGGTCGGGTTTTGATACGATTGCGGCGGGATGCTTTTTCGCGAGCGGGCCGGTCGTGGAGTAGTCGACACGAATGCCGCGCCAGACAGGGGCCTGCGTGGTGACAATGGCGTGACCTTCGAGAGGATATTTGGCGAGCGCGATAGAGGCCTCGCCTATCTGGCCCCCTCGATGATAACGAACCTGGGTTACGGTTGCAGGTCGCAAGGTGCCTACTAACAGCTGAAGTTGGAGGGCGTTTTTGATCGGCTGGTCGTCGATATGGGTAATCTGGTCACCAATTTTCAAGCCTGCCAGCGCAGCTGGACTTCCGGGCATCACACTTTCAATAGAAACTCCGATAGCGGGTAAAGCGGCCTCGGCGCTGGTTTCAATCGGCCTTCCTAGGCCAACACCAAGCAGTCCGTATTCCACTTCCCGACCGTCCTTGAGGGTATCGATGATCCGCCCAAAGGCGGCATTTATGGGAATTGCATATCCAGCT
>JAKVBG010000191.1 GCA_022447605.1 Mariniblastus sp. | reverse complement strand
ATTCGCATGTCTGATGTGGAGGCACCGAGTTATGACCGTCGGACAATCCTGCGGAAATTGTCTGGATTGGGGATTGGTTCTGTCGTGTTTCAAAGGGCCTTGGCAGCAGAGGTCGAGTCTGCCCAGGCTATTTCTCCCGAGATGATCCAGCAGGCGGAATGGATTGCTGGAATTACCTTATCGGAAGAGGATCGGGAGGAGACTGCCAGTGCAGTCCAGCGACAGTTGCTTGGGATTCAAGCGATGCACGCGGTGGATGTGCCCTATGAGGTTGCTCCTGCGGTTGCCTTTCATCCGCCGACACCCGGTGAAGAGGCGGTGATCCAGCGGCAGGCGCACTCTCTGGAATCGGCAGCGGGACAGTTACCGAAGAACCAGCAGGATCTGGCATTCTTGCCGGTGACCGAATTGGCCGCGTTGATTCGCACTCGTAAGATTTCGTCAACGGAATTGACGAAGATATACCTGGAACGTCTTCACGAATTTGACCAGCAGCTACATTGCGTAGTCAATTTTACCGAGGAGGTGGCGTTACGCCAGGCACGCCGGGCCGATCGTGAGATCGGGGCTGGCCGTTACCGCGGTCCGCTGCACGGGATCCCCTGGGGTGCCAAGGACCTGATCGACTACCCAGGTTACCCTACCACTTGGGGTGCGGTTCCATTCCGAGAACAAAAACGAGAAAACACGGCAACCGTTGCCCGGCGATTGGAAGAAGCTGGAGCGGTTCTGGTTGCGAAGCTCTCTTTGGGCGCTTTGGCGATGGGCGACCGGTGGTTCGGTGGTATGACTCGTAATCCCTGGGATGTGAAGCAGGGGTCGAGCGGTTCGTCAGCGGGGTCGGCAGCCGCGACCGCTGCCGGCCTGGTCGGGTTCACGTTGGGCAGTGAAACACTGGGTAGTATCGTGTCTCCCTGTAGACGTTGTGGTACCAGCGGCTTGCGCCCAACCTTTGGTCGAGTCAGTCGATACGGGTGTATGCCGCTTTCCTGGAGTATGGACAAGATTGGGCCAATTTGCCGGTCGATCGAAGATTGTGCACTTGTGTTTGACACCATTCACGGACGTGATGGCCTGGACGGGACCGTTGTAGATCGTCCGTTTCAATGGCCGTCTGGGCGTGATATTCGCACGTTGCGCGTGGGGTACATTCCCAGCCGCACGCCAGACAAGGAACGTAATGAGTTGGCTGTATTGAAGGAACTTGGCGTGCAGCTGGTGCCGATTGAGTTGCCGCAGCGGTTTCCTGCCAATGCAATGACGTTGATTCTGGATGCAGAAGCCGCCACGGTCTTTGATGAATTGACGCGTCAGGGGGTTACCGAAGGGCTCAATCAGTGGCCAAAGATCTGGCGTGCTGCCAGGTATATTTCGGCGGTAGAATATTTACGGGCCAACAGGTTGCGGGCCATGTTAATGGTGGAAATGAACAAGCTCTTTCAGCAAGTGGATCTCTATGTCGGTGGAAACGACCTTGTGATTACGAATCTCACAGGGCACCCTACGGCCGTGCTGCCCGATGGGTTTACCGTTCGCGATGATGTGCGGCGGCCGTATTCGATCACCTTTACCGGAAGTATGTATGGTGAAAGCGACCTGCTGGCAGTCGCCCAGGCTTACCAGCAGGTAACCGGGCACCATTTGGAACGTCCCGGCCTCGAGGTCGTTCCCGCCGATCCGGAACCCGAAACGCCGGAGTGAATCGTGGGTTGCCAGCTAAAGAGGGCGGCCAGTGGTGGCTTCTGGCGTGAGCCAGGTGATCAGAATTCGCCGTCGAACTGGTCGTTGTAATCGTCGAATGCTTCCAGGCGTTCCGGTGCTTTGTCAGCAAAA
>JAKVBG010000190.1 GCA_022447605.1 Mariniblastus sp. | reverse complement strand
TGATCGCTTCCTGGAACGCGGACAAGACATACGATCAGTTTGTGACCGAACAGCTGGCTGGCGATCTACTGCCTGCTGCTGTAGATGATTCGATGCGCCACGAGCGGCTGATTGCCACGGGTTTTCTGGCACTGGGACCAAAATTCCTGGCGGAGAAAGATCCGCGGAAGATGGAGATGGACATCATCGACGAACAGATCGACACGTTTGGTCGTGTGTTGATGGGACTGACGCTCGGCTGCGCGCGCTGTCACGACCACAAGTTCGATCCGATTTCCACCGAAGACTATTACGGTCTGGCGGGGATCTTCAAGAGCACCCGCACGATGGAGCATTTCATCAAGTTCGCCCGTTGGTACGAGAACCCGCTGCCGAGTAAGGATTCTGCCGACAAGAGCCTGACGGCTCTGGGGGCCACCGAGCGGGAGGTGGTCGACGTACCGGTGCATCGCGGTGGTAGCCACCGCGACCTGGGGGTGACCGTCCCGCGGCGTTTTCCTCGGGTGCTGGCGGGCGACCAGCAGCAACCGTTCGGTCCACATCGCAGTGGACGACTGCGATTGGCGCGATGGCTGTTCGCTGCGGACCATCCACTGACCGCCCGCGTGATGGTCAATCGCCTCTGGCGCTGGCATTTTGGCGCGGGGCTCGTGCGGACGACAAGCAACTTTGGCACCCTCGGTGATGTTCCGGAGAATCAGCCGCTGCTCGACTGGCTGGCCTGCCGTTTCATGGAAAACGGTTGGTCAATCAAGGCCCTGCATCGACGCATCGTGTCGTCGCAGACCTACCAGATGAGCGGTCGCTACGATGCGCAGGCTGCCCGCATCGATCCGGAGAATCGGCTCCGTTGGCGGTGGAGTGCCCGGCGGCTTGAGGTAGAGGTGATTCGCGATGCGCTACTCTCTGTAAGCGGAAAAATCGATTTGGCGATGGGTGGCAGCTTGCTGCAAATCGAGAATCGCAAGTACGTGTTTCACCACAGCCAGCCAGACAACACACGCTACGATTTCTCCCGGCGGAGCGTCTATCTTCCCGTGGTCCGTAACAACCTCTACGACGTTTTCAGCCTGTTCGATTACGCGGACGCCAGCATGATTAATGGGGACCGCCCTACCACGACGATTGCTCCGCAGGCGCTGTTTCTAATGAACAGTGACCTGGTGTTTGAAGTGACCGAGCAGATGGCGGAAAACGTGTTGGCAGAACGTGTTTCAGAACTTGAGGATCGCATCCAACAGCTTTACCTGCAGGTGTACGGCCGGCCGGCGACCGATCGCGAAGTGATACGGGCTCGCGTGTTTCTCGCGCAGGTGGAAACCGACCTGACGGCCTCCGCTGACGCGCCCCCAACCGGGCGGTTGGGGGCCTGGCAGCTGTTGTGCCAGATTCTCATCGCCGCGGATGAATTCATTTACTTGCGGTGACGGAGAGTTAAAGTGGCACCAGGGAATCCCATGGTGAAATCGCGACGTGAGATACTGCAAACCAGTGCTCTGGGGTTCGGGCAGCTCGCCTTGGCCTCGCTGTTGTCCGAGCATGCGCAGGCCAGAACCGCCGGTCAGCCTGGTTCGCTGGCACCACGTGCCGCACGGTTAGCTCCCCGTGCCCGGCGGGTGATTTTTCTGTTCATGCTGGGCGGGCCCTCGCATCTGGATACCTTTGATCCCAAACCCCGACTCGATCGTGAACATGGCAAGCCCCTGCCCTTCCCCAAACGCAAAATCAAGTTTGACGGAACGGGCAATCTGCTGCGGTCTCCGTGGAAGTTTCGCCGTTACGGTGAGAGTGGTGGCGAAGTCAGTGACCTGTTTCCACGGGTTGCCCGGCGGGTTGATGACCT
>JAKVBG010000019.1 GCA_022447605.1 Mariniblastus sp. | reverse complement strand
CGGCCAGGTCGGTTCCTTAGGGACCGGTGGATTATCACATTCGTCCCCGTTGTCGATCGATGCATTTCAAGACAAAAATTTGCGGTGTGAACGCCCTGGCCGATGCCCGGTCAGCGATCGAATCGGGGGTCGATGCGATTGGTCTCAATTTTTACGCGCCCAGTCGAAGATCGGTCACCCGGGAGCAGGCTGCCGAAATCACGGGAAATATCGACCCAGGCAGCGTGTTGTTCATCGGTGTTTTTGTCAATATGCCGGTTGCCGAAGTGGTGGAAACAGTGGCCCAGGTGGGGCTCGACGCGGTTCAATTTCACGGGGACGAGACGGTTGACATGGTCGATTCCGTTGGGCGGCCCGTGATTCGAGCGATTCGTGTCGGTGACCCGGAATCGACCGAACGGGAGATCCGTCAGTGGGCCGACCATGGGGTGGCCGGGGTCCTGCTGGATGCCGATGCGGGGCATGACTACGGCGGGACTGGCAAGACGATTGACTGGGAAAAGGCGAGCCGCCTCACCTGCCAGGTCCCCCTCATCTTGGCGGGGGGGCTGACCCCGACCAACGTCGCGCGGGCGATTGCCGAGGTGACCCCTGACACCGTCGACGTAGCCAGTGGGGTGGAAGGGGAGACCGGGCGAAAAGAGACCGATTTGATGCGGGAATTCATTCTTAACGCACGGCGGGCGTTCGATCGATTGACTTGAACTCTGGCCCAGCGGGACGTTTCACGTGACCCGCCCGGTTCGAATCCTTCCCTGGGCACCGTTTTTCCCGGCTGAATTTATGGCAAATCGGTTCGCCAGACATTGATCTTTTTTGATTGTACGGCTTATCATTGATTGGCTGTCGAATTCGTGTTGAAAACGGGAATGAATGACAGTTAACCAAACCGAGTTACCCGAATGATTATCGCTTGCCACCCATTCTGTAAGGAGATCCAAAGTGGCCAACGTAGAAACTGAGCGTTTACCTTATAAGGTCGCAGATATTTCCCTTGCCGATTTTGGACGTCGTGAAATCGTCCTGGCGGAAAACGAAATGCCTGGTCTGATGGCACTTCGCAAAAAATATGGTGAATCGAAACCACTCGCAGGAGCCCGGATTGCCGGTTGCCTGCATATGACGATCCAGACGGCGGTCCTGATGGAGACACTGGTCGAACTGGGTGCCGAAGTTACCTGGTCCAGTTGCAATGTCTTTTCTACCCAGGATCACGCCGCTGCCGCGATGGCTGCCGCCGGTATCCCGGTCTACGCCTGGAAGGGCATGTCGGAAGAGGAATTTGACTGGTGCATCGAGCAGACGCTTGTGTTCCCGGATGGAGAACCGCTGAACCTGATCCTGGATGATGGTGGGGACTTGACCGCCATGGTTCATGACAGATTCCCCGAGTTGTTGGCCAATATCAAAGGCCTGTCGGAAGAGACGACGACCGGTGTTCACCGCCTCTATCAGATGTTCGAACGGGGCGATCTCAAGATGCCGGCGATCAATGTCAATGACTCTGTCACCAAGAGTAAGTTCGATAACCTGTATGGTTGTCGCGAGTCCCTGGCCGATGGGATCAAGCGGGCAACCGACGTCATGATTGCGGGCAAGGTCGTTGTCGTCGCAGGATATGGAGACGTGGGAAAGGGTTGCGCCCATTCGATGCAGAGGTACGGGGGTCGGGTCATTGTGACCGAGATCGACCCGATCAATGCCCTGCAGGCCGCCATGGAAGGTTTCGAAGTCACGACCATGGAAGAAGCGGCTTCGCTCGGTAATATCTTCGTGACGACCACTGGCAACAAGGATGTCATCACCGGCGAACATATGCCACAGATGCGTCACGATGCGATCGTCTGCAATATTGGTCATTTCCAAAACGAGATCGATGTTGCCTGGCTGGAGAACGAAGTGGCCGAGGGACGAGTTTCCAAGGAAGAGATCAAGCCGCAGGTCGATCGTTATACGTTCACCGACGGCAAGTCGCTGTTGCTGCTGGCCGAGGGGCGACTGGTCAACCTCGGTTGCGCAACCGGGCACCCGTCGTTCGTGATGTCCAATTCGTTTACCAACCAGACGTTGGCCCAAATCGCCCTCTGGACGGAGACCGAAAAATACGAGGTGGGTGTCCACTGTCTGCCCAAGAAACTGGACGAGGAAGTCGCCCGGTTGCACTTGGACCAGCTCGGTGTGAAGTTGACCCAACTCACGCCGGAGCAGGCCGAGTACATCGGGGTACCGGTGGAAGGTCCCTACAAGCCGGAACATTATCGATACTAGATCGGCTTGAACGAATTCGAAAGAAACCGCATCCGAGGGGGTGCGGTTTTTTTTTCGTCCCCGAAGAACCGCGCTTGTTTCACGTCTTTGCCAGCTCTCCACCATGGGAAAGGGGAAAATGGAGGTGGCAGGAAAATTGCTAGCTGCCTCCCTTTGACACTGGTCCCCTCGTGCGGGATAGTGGCTGCGAAGTACTTATTCACGGTAGGACACCGAAATAACAGGTTCTGCAAGATGGCAAATATTCAGGCACTGCCCGGTTTACGTTACGACCTGGGCAAGATCGGGGCCTTGAGTGAAGTGGTCGCTCCCCCGTACGACGTGATCAACAAGGCATTCCAGGATCAACTCTACGAGTTACACCCGCATAATGTTATCCGGCTGATCCTGAACCGGGGTGATCAGCTTTCCGGGGAAGAGACGGTCTACACGGCCGCAGCCAAAGAGATGAGACAGTGGCGACGGGATGGGATCCTGAAAGAGGATTACCCGTCGGCTATCTACGTCTACCATCAGACGTTTATGAACGAAGGCGAAGAGATCACACGTCGTGGATTCATGTCCCGGATTCTGCTGGAGCCGTTTGGTGAGGGGCATATCTATCCGCACGAAGAGACCCATTCCAAGGCGAAGGAAGACCGTTTTCGCCTGATGACTGCCTGCCAGGCAAACCTCAGCCCGATCTTCGGTATCTATCCGGACAAGACGAATGAAGCGCAGGAAATCCTGGAGGCTGCCATTGACGATGCCACACCGTTACAGGCCCGCGACCACCTCGGTGTCGAGCACAAAGTCTGGCTGGTAACCGACCCGGCCGCCATCGCTCAGGCAGCCCAGGTGATGGGGGATAAGCCGGTCTACATTGCCGATGGCCATCACCGTTACGAAACGGCCTGTAATATCCAGAAGGCGAAAGCCGAGGCGGGTGAGTTGGAGCCGGATGACCCGGCAAATTACGTCCTGATGATGAATGTCAGCATGTTTGATCCGGGTATGATCGTGCTGCCTACGCACCGTCTTTTCCGCGGACTGCCCGCCATCGAATCGGCCGACCTGATGCAGCGGTTGTCGATCGGTTTTGATTGTTCCGTGGTGGGACAGGGGGCAGGTCTGACCGGTGCGGTATGGCAGGAAATAGAGCTGGAAGATCGTCAATCGACGATGGCCTTCTACTGTCATGCCGACGATACCTGGGTGATGGCCCGGTTGAATGAGCAGGGGGTGCAATTGATGAATGAATTGGCCCCCGAGCAGTCGGCCGAATGGCGGTCTCTGGGGGTGGCGATTCTGCATAACCTGGTGATGGCCAAGTTGCTGGATAAGCCTGATCTCCCCAGCCCGCTGTATGTCCATTCGGTGGACGAAGTGGTCGAAAATATCGAGCGTGGCGATGCGGCAGGCCGGGATGCCACCGGCCAGGAAGGCTCCGGTGCCCCGTTCGAATTGTGCTGCCTGGTGATGCCCGCCAGCCTGGCCCATGTCAAGGCGATCTCCGAGGCGGGCGAACGGATGCCGGCCAAGAGCACCTATTTCTATCCGAAACTGTTGAGCGGTTTGGTGATTAACCCGATTGGCTGATCCGTCTTGAATGGGCGGAAGGGAAACGGTTGGAGTCGTGTCTTCGCTGCGCGAGAAACGGCTCCCTGCGGATCGGTTTCACGTGAAACAAACAGCCCGTTTTTTATCGGATGGAAGTCCGTTTCAAACGATCCGTTTTTCATCTCAATTCACCGGTTCGATTGCCGCTTGATCGACCGCTTGATCGAACGCTTGAGCCGTTTCACGTGGAACATCAAAAAGGTCATCTGGCGAGCCACAGGAACCGGCTGGAAGTGGGCCTGAATTCGGCTATGCCGCCGAAGCCGGGAGGCGTGCCGCCGGACCTCCGGGAACGTCCTGGGGAATACCGGATGAACCATGGTTCTTCCGTTTCTGAACACTCGGCGGGGTGGTCGGCCGTCGTGTTTCCGCCCGCTCTGAGCTGGCCGGCACGAGACTGGGATATTCTCCCCAGCTGGTGACCCGGTTGCCGGCTGAATTGAGGACCGTGAGGAAAAAAAATATCCGTCAGGTACGAAAGTGAAAATGGTGCTGTCAGTAGGTTGGTTGGGTTGAAACCGCCGATTTGGTCCCGATTTTCAAGGGAAATTTCCCGGGGCGCCCACGGGAGGCGAGCTGCTGGCCCGGGGGCGGGCTGCCAACTGCCTGGCAGCACGGGCTGCTTTTGGCATTTGAGGGGCACGCCAGAACTGGTAAGGAAATACCTGGTAGGCCGTCTCTCGGCCCTGTCAGGCCAGCCTGGCTTGGCGGTACTCGCGGAGTTCGATTCGGATTTTGGACCAAAATGCCCCGCATGCTTTGTGTTGCGAATCAGAAGGGTGGCGTAGGTAAAACGACAACCGCCATCAATTTGGCCAGTGGCCTGGCGATGTCGGGCAACCAGGTTCTGTTGGTCGATCTGGACCCCCAGTGTAACGCGACCAGTGGAATTGGCTGCCAACCGGTCCGGGAACATCCCCTGCTGGAAACGGTCCCTATTCGGAGCAATGTGGTCGATACGGCGGTGAATCAGTTGGAAATGCTGCCGGGAAGCCGCTCCTTCCGGGATGCTGACCTGCTAGCACGGGATGTGGGTTCCGCCTGTGGCCAGGTCATCAGCCAACTCGAGTCGGGAGCCGCCCATTACGATTTTGTCGTCGCCGATTGTCCGCCTTCCCTGGGGCCGTTGACGCAAACCGCGCTGGCCTGTGCGGATGAGGTATTGATGCCGATTCAGTGTGAATATTACGCGATGGAAGGCCTCAGCCAGATGATTGAGGTAATCCGGGACGTCATCCACAAGCGGAATCATCGCCTCGAATTTGGTGGTATCCTGCTGACCATGTATGACGCCGGCCTGGAATTGACGACGGAAGTGGATCAGCAGGTCCGCGAGTTTTTCGGGGAAATCGTATTTGATACGGTGATCCCCAGGGACGTAAATATCAGCGAAGCCCCCAGTCATGGTCAAAGCATCATGGCGTATTCACCCAGATCACGGGGCTGTCGAGCTTACATCGAATTGTGCATGGAGGTACTGGAACGTGACTAGGAAAAAGAGATTAGGGCGAGGTTTGGAGGCCTTGTTGAGCGCCGGTAACACGGTTGCCGCGTCACCCGAACCGATGGTGACGATCCAGACCGAGATGAATTCGGATCCCGATGTCGCTGTGGAAAACACGGAAAAAACCAGTGATATTGTCCATCTCAGCGTGTACGAAATCGAGGACAACCCGTTTCAACCGAGGCGTGAATTCAGTGAACCGGAAATTGCCTCACTCGCCGAAAGTCTGAAGGAACATGACATCCTGCAGCCGATCCTGGTGAGAATCGTCAACAATCGTTATCAACTTATTTCGGGGGAACGGCGACTACGGGCCTCGATCCAGGCAGGTTGGAAGACGATCCCCGCCCGGATCCGGGTCGCCAATGACCGGTTGGTTTCGGAATTGGCGATCGTGGAAAACCTGCAGCGGAAAGACCTCAACCCGATTGAAAAGGCGCTTTCCTTTCGAAGGTATATCGATGAACACGCCTGTACCCAAGAGGAACTGGCGGGCCGGCTGAAAATCGACCGTTCGACGTTGGCCAACCTGATCCGCCTGCTGGAACTTCCCCGTGAGGTCCAACAGGCCTTGAGCGAGTCGAAATTGTCGGCGGGTCATGCCCGGGCCTTGTTACCGCTGGGCGAAGAAGATCAGCAGATCCAGTTTTGCGAACGGATTCAAAGCGAACGCTTGAGTGTGCGTGAAACGGAGCGAATCGTGGCAGAGCGGATCGAGGAGGAAGACGCTTCCGGGCTGAGTATCGGCCGGGCAAGACGGCCACGCAGCCACCAAGTCGAGGCATTGGAGCAGGCGCTGAAGCTGGCCCTGGGAACCAAGGTGCAGATTAAGGTCGGAAAACGGGATAAAGGGTCGTTTGTTATTCATTTTGCTAATAACGGAGAGTTTGAGAGGCTCAACAACCTGCTGACGGGCGGGGCGGACCAGCAAAAACGTGCCGCTTAAGGACCGGCTCGCCACGCTTGATGGGAACGGCCGTGGGCCTGACGGAAAAGCTCACGCTTTGCGGTTTGCCCCAATTGCAGAAAAAACGGGGTTTCGGTAGCATGGCCTACCCGAGTGAGTAGCGATTTGCCTGCTTTTCGAACTGCTGTGCGTTGTTAGCGCCAGGTTTCAATTCACAAAGACGATCCGGGGTGTAGCGCAGTCTGGCTAGCGCACCTGCTTTGGGAGCAGGGGGTCGAAGGTTCAAATCCTTTCACCCCGACTTTCCACTTTCCGTGGCTTACCATCATTTGGCAAAACCTCAATGGAATCTCCATTATATTTTGATGACTTTGAGGTTGGCCAACAATGGGTGAGTCCTCGGCGCACGGTCACTGAATCTGATGTTATCGGGTTTGCTAATATGACCGGCGATATGAACCCGTTGCATGTCGATTTTGATTTCGCCAGCAAGAGTCACTACCGACAGCCGGTAGCCCACGGGCTGCTCGGTTTGTCCTGGGTGGCGGGGCTGGGTAGCTATTTTCCGAACATCAAGACGATGGCGTTCGTGGCGGTCCGAGATTGGGAGTTTCATCGACCGATCTACTTTGGTGATACGGTCTACGTGGAAACGGTTTGCAAGTCAAAGGTCGTAACGGGGCGACGGACTGGCAAAGTCACGTGGCTGCGAAGCTTGATGAACCAGCGGTCGCAGGTCGTTCAGCAAGGTATCTTCGAGACGCTTGTGGCGATCGAGCCGAAGCCGAAGTCGAAGAAAGTCCATTTTAGCCAAGCGGACGAATCGGCTAACCCGAGTGAATCGGTGGAAACACCGAGTGGACTCGGTAACCAGTAAAACGGCCTATCTTTACGTGACAGCATGTCGCGTCGGCGTTTCACGCTGGGGGGATTTCCGGCGATCCGGATAATCCGAAAAATCGTCAGAACTTGACTCAAGCAGGCTATTTGCCGGGTCGATCTTGATTAGGAAGTACCACATCTCAATGGAGGTATGCGCCGGTACCGGCCTAACGCTTTCGACATGGTTATGAATGGATCAAGACACAACTCGGTTCCGAACCGATGCTATCGGAAGGTTTTCCGTCGGCGCAGGTTCCGAGCCTTGTTGGTCACCGGCCTGGCCGTGTTCCTGAGCTGCTGTGTCATCTGCGCCTTCGGTGCGAAAGGTATCTCGACTACGACCGAGTTAACCTTACAGACCAGCGAGGATGGTGACTTGACCGACCAGCTGCGAAAGATGGTCCGTGACAACCTGGATGATACGTCGATTAAGTCGGCCATGGCAGTTGTGGCCCAGCAAACGCTCCCTCATCCGGGCGATTTCTCCTTGCTCGACCGGAATTCGATTCGAGGGGGAATTCTTTTCCAGGTCGAGAAAGATCCAGCGAATCCGGTCTACCGGATTACGCTTTCCCTGACCGGGGAGGGCTCGGAGGAGGAATCGCGGTTACTTTGGCATCTTGCCACCAACATCAGCCAACAAGTGTTTCAGGTTTCCGGTTCAACCGATCACGTTTCAGAAATCGACAAACAGGCCAATTTGTTGAACCGGGGATTTGACATCCAGGAATCGATGTACCAAGGACAATGGTTGCAGATGGAGACCAGCCTGGAGGGTTTAGATCATGATTTGCAAGCCTTGTACCGACAGTTGAAATCTCGAGGACACTCGGCCCGGTTGGCGGAAACAGCGCCGGCCGAAATCGTGGCGGAACTTCAGTCGGTGCTGCAACGAGTCATGGAAACCAAATTCGGACCTGGGCCGGTCCTCCCGACAGAAACCGTTTCAGGGCCGGATTTGCTGGCGGATCAGTTGACCACTCTCCAGGCCCGGTTGCAGGTGTTGTCAGAGCGATGCAACGAGGCGAAACGGAGCCCGTTCTCCACGGTCAGCCATGGTGGCCAGGGCGACGCTCAAATCATGGAGTCCCTGGAAGTGGTTGACCCAGGGCAATGGAACCAGGAACTTGGCAAGATACGCAACGCACTCCAGGACAATCTCGCGGTTCAACGTGGAACGGCCGAGCATTTGGTCTCCCTGGCCAAGCGGGGCATCGCCGGAAGCAAGTTGATTCAACAGGATATTCGGACCACCCGTTTGCCCGTTGGTGGTATGCCGAGCCGCGAATTGTTGATTTTGTTCGGGTTGGCTTCCCTGTTGGCCGGTGTAGTCGTTTCCCGCACCTATCAACCCGAATTGACGGACAGGGGTTTTCGCTCCTGTCAGCATGTCAGTGAACTGCTCGGCTTGCCGGTGGTCGCCGAGTTCCAGGTGGTTGCTGGCGATTTTCGGCCTGATCGGCAGTCAACGCCGTTTGCTATCTCCAACCGTTTTGTCACCTGCGCCGAGGTAGCGCTGGGCAGCTTTATTTTACTGACGGTCACGACCTGTCTTCTGGTCCCCGGCATCGCGGAGACGTTTGCCGAGAACCCGTTTACCGGCTTGGCGAGACTGACGTGGATGTTATTCCCTAACTAGCAGGCCTGCCTGCGTAACAACAAACCGACAGGAAGTCGCATGTACGAGCAATTCTTCAATTTGAACATTCGGCCGTTTACCACGACGCCTTATGTGAAACACTACTATCCTGCTCAGTCGATTCAAAAGGCGCTCACGCAGTGTCAAACATCGGTGCAGATGGGTTCTGGACCAGCCGTGGTGGTCGGCCATCTGGGAACGGGGAAATCGTTGTTGCTCAACCTGCTGGCCGAGTTGTTTCGCGACCAATATCACGTCATTCACTTGGGATGTGCCCGGTTTGAAAAACGGTGTGAGCTTTTGCAAAGCATCTTGTTCAATTTGAATCAACCTTACCGGGAACGGTCCGAAGTCGAATTGCGGCTGGCCTTGATTGATTATCTCAAGCCTGGCGGTGAATGTTCCCGAGGTCTGCTTTTACTGGTAGATGAGGCCCATCACCTGTCACCTGATTTACTGGACGAACTTCGTTTGATCACCAATATTGTCCATGAGAATCAACCGCGGATTCGCATGGTCGTGGCGGGAGGCCAGTCGCTGGAAGAAAACCTGACCAATCCGAAACTGGAACCATTTAACCAGCGTATCGCGGCTCGATGTTTCCTGGGCAACCTGGTTCGGGATGAGACGTTTGCCTATGTCCGGGCTCACATTGAACGGGCCGGCGGTGATGGGCAAAACCTCTTCACGCCTTGTGGCCTGGAGTGCATTCATGAGACCAGTGGCGGTTGCCCACGTGTCATCAACCAACTCTGTGACCAGGCGATGTTGCTGGCGGCTTCGGCTCAATCGGCGACGATCGACCAAGGGATTATCCGTGAGGCGTGGGGTGATATTCAATGCATCCCCGAGGCATCCCTGCCCGGTTCCAGTCATGCCAACGTTCCGGACTCCAGTGACCCGTCGGCCGTTTCGCCGGACATGGAAACGACCGACTCAGGCGCCGTCATCGAATTCGGGGAGTTGGACGACGCGCCGATGACATCGTCGTTCGAGCCAGAGCCGGAAGCCGTGCAACCAGAAGCCGTGCAACCGGAAGCCGTGCAACCGGAAGCCGGCTGTCACGAGGTAGTCGATTCGATGGGCCAGTATGAACTGGCGGAACCCCCTGTGGAGAATTGCCAAGTTGAGGGCATGATTTGCCAAACGGACGAACAGGATATTTCGGTTCAATCGACGGGTTGGGCAGAATCTTTTGGTGCCGACAGTTTGGTTGATTGCGGGGGGCAAATGGCAGATGATCCTTTTGCGCTGAACGTCGCGGAACAGAACATCAAGTCCCTGGAAGTCAACCAGGATCATATGCAGTTGCTGGAATCGGTCTACGGGACCGGCGTGGAAACGGTCCAGGCTGAAGAACAGCCAGAGAACCATGCCGATCCTTCGGATGATGAAGGACCGACTCGCAACCCGTTGAAATATGAAAGCCCAATTTGGATCGATCCGGCACAGGATCAGCCGTTGCACCTGTTTCAGGAATCGCAGGTTGACTCGTGGGCGGAGGCCGGCGTGCCCGGACGAGATGAAATGTCCCGTTTGGATGGCACAGCGCCGGGCGTTGATGACCTTCGCCTGACCGACCATGAGTTGAATGAACTGGACTCGGTTGCCTCGGCCGTGGAACGGCTGGAGCGAAACCAGCCGGGTTGCGTCGACCCGGGTCTTGAATATGAAGACCTGCCAGGAGCTGAGCCGAAGGGTTTCAATTTTTCCGGCGAGACTGGCCATCCCGTTGATCCGGAAACGCCGGAAATGGTGGATGCGGATACAGATGCCTTGAGTGAGGCAGAAAGATTGCTGGAACAGATTCGCCGTTTTACCGACGCAGATCAGGCGGACGGGTTGGGTGAAACGAACCCGGCCGAGGCGCTCTCAAACCCGGTCGTAAACGAAGAGTGGTCCGATACGCAAACGCCGGTTGAAGAAGAATTGATCGGTCATTCCAGGGTGGATGATCGGGACATGCTGGTGATCAGCCGGTCCGAGCAATTGAATGCCAGGGCCGCGGAAGCCGATGCCGAAGTGCCCCATGTTCACGAGCAGCCCTCGACTGGCAATGCGCTCCGCATGGACTACCACAAGTTGTTTGAACAACTTCGAGATGCCTGATGGCGGCAGAGTCTACCAGTTTGTGAGAGGTTCAAGGGTGCAAGATGGATAAAGAAATACAACCTGCTTCGTACCGCAAGCGAAAATTTCAGAGCATCCATGATCTGTTGCATTCCAGCACTTTCGCGGAACCGGTCGACCCCGATGGTGACGGGGATGTCGCAATAGTTTCCATACCGGACATGAATCAACAGGATGGGCCCCGCGGCCAGCAGAGCAAGCCCGCAGCCCACCCGTCGATTCCGGGCGGTGCGTTGGCCAGTCAGGCGGCCCTGCCTGCAAGTCAAACGGAGCATGGCTCACGGGGAATCGATTTTCCCGTGGCCGATTTGGACGAGTCTCCGGATCATTGGGCAACGGAACGGGAAACACCGGATGGCCATCGCCATCCCGTCGAAGGATGCGTAACCGATCTCTGTCGCTCCTTTGAAGACATTGAACCGATCGTGAATCAGATCATCAACGGTTCCCAGGACGGGGAAGCCAGCGTCTCGGTTTTCGCGTCCACCGATCGCCACTCCAACAGCGACAGCTTGGCCAGCTCGGTGGCGGTAGCGTTGGCTTGTCGCCTCGAAAAGCCAGTCATCCTCGTTGACTCGGACTTCGAAAATCGGCGGCTGACACGTGTTTACGGCCTTGAACTCGATCCCGGTATTTCGAATTATCTGTTCCAGTCAGCCCGCTCGAGTCAGTGGCTGTACCGGACTGATCGGGATCATGTGATCTTTGTGCCGACCGGTGACTGTTCTTTCGGCCCCTTGGAAACGGCTTCGCTCAACACGGGTCTCTGGCTCGAAAAGCTGAACCGCCAATATCTCCATGTCTGCGTCAATGCGGGGGATGCCCATGGAGTATCGCTCCCGTTGTGGAGCGAATACTGTGATGCAGCCTACTTGTCCGTGGACAGGGAACGATCAAGCCAGGCGATCGCCCGTTCGGCCGTCTCCCGCATGCGGGCAATGGGAACCGAGAGGCTCAGCTGCGTGGTTCACTAGCATGGCTGGGGTAAATGTTCCCGGCCGCATGGGATCGATCCGTGAACGCCGTGAGGGCCGTGACGCGCCGTTTTGCCGAGCTCACTGTTCGGCAGGAATCCAGCCCAGCTTGGCAAGGAAGTTATCCAGGGCGGTCATGTTCAGGCCAAACCACTTCCCGTCGTCACGACCATAATTGAAGAACCCGTGACCCGCCCCCTCGTAAAGATGCAATTCGCTGGTAATCCCCAGTTGACGCATCTTGTCCTGGAATCGTTTTGCCGTTTCGACCGGGATCAATTTGTCTTCGGTACCCAAGAAAACGATCGCCGGCGCGTCATCCTTGGTGATATTGTGGGCCGGTGAGAATTCGGGGTAGCGGTTTCCCACACGGGCTGTTCCCCATCCCTCTGGGCCGTTGTCATAAACAGGGTTGAAAAGCAGCATCGCATTGGCGCGTGCGGAGACCGCAAGGTCATCCTGGGGATCATCGATTCCATCGCTTGTACCCAGGTAGGCGGCCAGGTGTCCCCCGGCTGACCCGCCGCCGGAGGCAATCCTGTTCGGGTCGATACCGAGCTTCCCGGCGCGCTGGCGGACCCAACGCATGGCGGATCGTGCGTCCTGGATGCAGCGGGTTGGCGTTTTGTCGACGGAAGTACTCGGATCGTCCTGCTTCGGCGTCCGTTTCAACAGACGGTATTGCACCTGGACCGTGACCAGTCCCAATTCGGCCAGGTGTTTGCAGTGTTCGTCGAATTGCCCCGGTTTCCCACCAACCCATCCACCGCCGTGAAAGAAGACGACGGCCGGTCTTCGATCAGTCGGCTTCCAGCCCGCCGGTTGGGTGACATGCAGGGACAGGTCCTGACCCTCGACTTGCTTGTAGACGTGGGTTTGATCGGCGTATTTCGGTTGGCTGTTCTTTTTGGGTGGGCCTGCCGTTTTCGGAGGGGAATCCTGTTTCGGTTTCGATGGTCTGCCTGTTGCCGTTTGCGCTGTCAGGGCGGGGACACCGAGAGAGCAGATCAGGATGGACAGCATGAGGGTAGGGACAATTTTGTGCATGGCTTACTGGTCTCAAAAAACGTGTCCAATCAATCCCTGCGCCGCTTCGATCGGTCTGCCGATGAAAAGGGATGCGCCGCAGGTGGTGAGGTTCCATGGTGACAAAACGCCGCCGGTCATGCAATGGCGGGGCGACCTCGTTGGCCCGGTTTCATCGCGCGCCGAAAGTCGGCAACCCAGACCAGCCAATCAGGCAATGATCCCGTCAATCAGATTGCCACCGAATTGGGAGAGCTGTTTGAACCGCCCCCCGTGGAAATAGGTCAATTTATTGTCGTCCAGGCCCAGCAGATGCAGCAGCGTTACGTGGACATCGCGCACAGGGTGCACGTTTTCGACGGCCGTTTGCCCGATTTCGTCGGTGGCCCCGACGATGCCCGGCCGGGTTCCGCCTCCGGCAAAAAACATGTTCATTGCCTTGTTGTTATGATCCCGTCCGATCGCTGTTTCCCCGCCGCGTACCGTATTATCGGCCGTCCGACCAAATTCACCGGTCCATACGATCAACGTGTCATCCAGCATGCCCCGCGCTTTGAGGTCTTTGATCAAGGCCGCGATTGGTTGATCAATCGACTGGATTCGTTTCTTATGCGCTCGTTCAATGAAATCGTGTGAGTCCCAACCACCGGAAAAAATCTGCACAAAACGAACGCCCTTCTCGACCATTTTACGGGCCATCAGGCACTGCCGGGCGAAAGCCGATGTTTCCGGTCGGTCCAGGCCGTAGAGTGAGCGGATCGCTTCCGGTTCCTCTTCGATATTGACGACTCCGGGGACCTCCATTTGCATGCGGAAGGCCAATTCGTAGTTGTCCATGCGGGCCAGCAAATCATCGTGTTGGGGATGGTTTTTCAGCGACTGCCGATTTAGCTGGTTCAATACATCGAGGTTGGCCCGCTGGTGTTGTCGTGATTTCCAGCTTGGTGGATTCAGGTCGAGGATCGGAGACCCCTTGGAGCGGAGCAAGGTTCCTTGAAAGTTGGCCGGTAAAAAACCGTTTGACCAGTTGCCGCTGCCACCCTGAGGAGCGGCCAGTTCGGTCATCACGACGTACCCGGGAAGATTTTGGTTTTCGCTTCCCAGCCCGTAGGTGACCCAGGAACCGATTGCCGGGTCGCCTCCCAGGCGGTTGCCTGTGTTCATCTGGTAGAGAGCGGTCGGATGGTTGACCGAGTCGACCTGGCATCCCCGGAAGACACACAGCTCGTCGGCGACCTCCGGGTCAGACAGGTGCTGGAAATGCTCGCACATCGGGATTCCATTCTCGCCTGTCCGTTTGAACCGGTAGGGGCTTTTCACGTAAAACCGATTGCCCCGGGACATGCCGGAAAACCGTGGACTCTCGATCTTGAATTGTTTCAAATGCAGCTCGTCCAGCTTCGGTTTCGGGTCGAACGTATCGATATGACTGGGTCCGCCCTCCATGAACAGCATGATGCAGGCCTTGGCCCGCGGTGTTTTTTCAGGCTTATTGCGAATATCCGTTTGATCGGCCAGCAATTTGGAGAACGCCACAGAACCGAGAGACGAGCCGAGTCCATACAGGAAATTGCGTCGATTAAGTTGGAACGGGTTCATGCGTTTGCTCTCGGTTAATAGACGAAGATGAATTCGTTCGAGTTGAAAAGTAACAGGCAGATGTCGGCCAAGGCACGGGTTTCGGGCGGGACATCCGAGGGGTGCAAGTCGGGAACATAATTCTCGTAAATATCGAGACGCTCGATGTAATGGCAAGCTTCCCCGGTAAATTCTTCCACCACCGAACGGGCCAGTCGAACCGGGTATTCGCGGGGCTCGGGCTGGTTTTCGGTGTGGTACTTTTTCATCTCCTCAAAGTGGTCGACCAGCAATTGCACGGTCGCCGGTGAAGGGGACTGAAGTCCCAGCAGGGTAAAACCGCGGCGCACACGTTCCTCGATCGAATCGGCATCCGCTGTCAGGCGGCGGGCCATGGCAATCGAGCGCTTGGTCACGCTGTCACTATTCATCAGCGTGAAGACCTGGGGTGAAACACTGGCTGAATCTCGCAGTTCACAAGACTCCTCCGGTTTGGGTTGGTTGAAAACTTCCATCATCGGATTGGGCAGTCCGCAGACTCGGTAGGCGTAAATCGAACGGCGGTTCCGCATTTCGGGTGTTCGGCTCGGTTGGTAGGCCGGTGCCAGGCTGAACTGGACCATCCGCGGCGCCAACGCGACCTCCAGGTTGATTTCCGGTCGGGCAGGCAAACCGCCCACAGCCAGGTTCAGTTCCCCGGTAGCCGCAAGCAAAGTGTCACGTATTTCCTCGGCCGACAGGCGGCGGGGCTGGAAGACGGCCCACAACGTGCCCTCCGGGTCGCTGGTTTCCAATTGCTTTGCATTCGGGTGCCGGGTGGAAGCTTGGTAAGCTGCCGAGGTCATGATCAAACGGTGCAAGCGCTTGATTCGCCAACCGTTGTTCACAAAATCGTCGGCTAACCAGTTGAGTAAATCGGGATGAGTTGGTTTCTTGCCGGTGGCTCCCAGGTTGTTGGGATTGCCGGCCAGGGCTTTCCCGAAGTGGTATTGCCAGATGCGATTGACAATCGAACGCTTGGTCAGCGGGTTCTCTGGGTGGGCGATCCACCGCGCCAAGGCGACTCGGCGACGGTCCATTGCCTGAGGCAGGGAATACGGCTCCTGTTCGTTTCCGCTGTACGTGGCAACCTGCAGGGAACTCAGAACGCCCGGGCTGACGGGGTCCCCCAACGATTCGACACTGCCACCTTCGTAAATGTGGGATAGGGGCAGGGTCTTGTGCTGCTCCATCAATTTGCGGTTTTTCGTGTTGGGCGGTCGCAGTTTACGGGAGTTGAGCAGGGTGTCTCCCCCGTAGTAAACGGATTGGGCCAGCGGTTCAAATCGCTCCAGCCGCCGGGTCCAGATTCTGGTTTCCCCTTCGCGGACTTTGAGTACACCCTGTTCCTCACTGGTCAGACCTATAAACCGGGGTGGGATTTGAGCCTCTTCACCGTTGGCAAAGAACTTCTGCTGTCCCTGAATGCGCCGCTCATTGAACGGCTTGTACTGGTCGGGGATCCCTCGCTCTTCATACCATTTTTTAGCTGCCGCTTCGCGCTTGGCATATAGCTTGTTCTGTTCCGTCGTGGCGTATTCGAGCAGCGCCTGGACATGGGTTCGCTCTTCCTCGAAGGCATCCCGGTTTTCCGACGCCAGGAACTTGGCTTTCATTTCGGCTGGCTGGGTGGTTGCCAGCGCCGCATAGAACCGGTAGTAGTCGCGCGTCGGGATCGGGTCAAACTTGTGGTCGTGACATTTGCAGCAGCGCAGGGGGACCGATAGGAAAGCCTGGCCAATCGAATTGACCGTGTCGTCCAGGTAGTTCTGTCGACTGACCCGTTCCGGTGACATGGCCGTGTGCTCCCAGGGACCCATCCGCAGGAAACCGGTGGCGACCTGGGCCTCGGCAGGAGCGATCGTGTAGCCATTGAAATTTTTCCCGTCCTCGGATTTCTCCTGTTCCCGGACCAGGTCGTCGGCTGCCAGTTGCTCGATGATAAAATGATTGTAAGGCTTGTTTTGATTGAAAGAACGGACGACATAATCGCGGTAACGCCAGGCATTGGAACGTTCGTAATCATTGGACATCCCAGCTGTGTCGGCATAACGGACCACGTCCAACCAGTGTTGTCCCCAGCGTTCCCCGTACTGCGGTTTGGCTAGGAGGCGAGTGATCAGATCATTCCACGCCTTGGTCTGGTTCTTTCGGGATGCTCTCTCAAATTGTGCCACCTCTTCCGGAGTGGGAGGTAAACCAGTCAGGTCGTAGGTCGCTCTTCGAATCAGGGTCGCCGCATCGGCTCGCGGTGCCATCTCGATTTTGGCGGTTTCCAGCTTCGTCTGGAGAAACGCATCAATCGGGTGTTGATGGCCAGCGGGAAGTTGCGTTGTTTCATACGGTTGAAACGCCCAAATATCTTCGGGAGGGTAGGTGCGGTACGTCCATTCGTCGGCAAGTCCACCTGAATTTTTTACGCGAATCCCGTCCGTTGGATCGGGCGAGGACCATTGTTTTTTCCGGATCTCTGCCTGGGTCGATTCGGCTGGCCAGCTTGCGCCCGATTCGATCCAGCGTTCGATCAACGCGATCTGCTGTTCGTCCAGACGGTCGTTCTCCTTGGGAGGCATTTCCAGCCCGTCCCAGCGTATCGCTTCCAGCAGGGGACTCTGGTCGGGTTCACCCGGCACAATGGCGGGGCCTCCTGATTCGCCGCCCTCGAGCGCGGATGATCGCGTGCGAAGATCGTATTCCCCTTTGAGATTGTCGGGGTCATTGCCATGGCAGCCGAAGCATTTTGATTTCAGCAGTGGCAGGACCTGCAGGGTGAACAGCTCGTCCTGCCGATCTGAATTCAGGTCCGTCTGCCCGGCAGCAGGTAGGCAACTGCTGGCCAGGATGATGAGGCAGAGTGTCAGGAATGTGGCGGTTTTCATCAGCGGAAATCCGGGGCATGGAACATGGTTTATTATAACGAACGAGGCAAAAAATGTAAATTTCACACGCGTTTTCCAGTCGGCGGGCCATAGGCGGGTCTGCGGTGTTGCAACGTGAGGGGGAAGTGGAAACAATCAGGGTAAGGCGTCCCAGAGCGGGACGCTGCCGTGAAAGGCTCAGGTCTTCCCTCGTAACGAACGGAGAGAGCATGTCAATCAAGTGGAACCGGCGAGAATTTGTCCGGGCGTCGGCAGCCACGTCGCTGGTGCTGCCCCTTTCCCAATCCGTATTCGATCTGCTTTCTCCCCGTGAACCCGCGATCCGGTTCGGAGTGATCGCCGATCTCCATCAGGACGTGATGCATGATGCGCCACGGCGAATGGATATCTTTTTGGAGGCCATGCAAGAGGAAAAGCCGGACGCCATTTTGCAGCTCGGTGACTTCGCTTATCCCAATGCGAAAAACCAGCCTCTGGTGAAAACGTTCAACGAGGCGGGTCACCCGACGATCCATGTCCTGGGGAATCACGATATGGATGATGGTCACACCCGTCAGCAGTGCGTCGACGTGTGGGGGATGCCCGGGTTCTATGCGGCGCACCAGGTGAAGGGGTTGACGCTCTTGGTGCTCGATGGCAATGACAAGGATTCGCCAACCCACCAAGGCGGTTACGCGCGGTTCGTCGGTCCCGAACAGGTGGAGTGGCTTGAGGCACAACTGACCGGTGCCACTCAGCCGGTGATTGTGATTTCCCATCAGCCGCTGGCCGGACCGAGCGCGGTCGATAACGCCCAGGAAATGCAAGATCTATTGGGACGGCATGCTGACAAGATCCTGTTTGCCATGAACGGGCACACGCATATGGATTACCTGACCAAGGTTCAGGATGTTCTCTATTGGCATGTCAACTCGGCTTCTTATCATTGGGTCGGCGGGAACCACATCCACTCAAGTTACCCGGAAGCGATTCACGAGAAACACCCATACATCGCGTACACCTGTCCGTACCGGGACCCTTTGTACGCGACGATCACGATCGACCCGGCCGCCAAGCAGGTGCGGATTGCCGGGAGCGAATCGGAATGGGTCGGTTCGACGCCGGCCGAGCTCGACGTCAAGGCGATTGCTCATCCCGACTACAACCCAGTTGTTCCCCGTATTCGAAAACAGTCGTTCGATTGGACGGGCAAGCCAACAGGTAAGTAGCGATGGGAACCGTCTGTCTCGCGCCAGGCTCCTCGCCGACCTAACACGGAATCCAAATATGAACATAGGTGGCGGTCATGATGCTGTTCCGTCTGGTGATGGGAATGGTCAGGACGATCTGTTGTCGGAGTTTCAGCCGCTGTGGGACGAGGCGGCCGAGATTTGGGATGCGAATACGGAAGAACCCTCGTTTCGAGGTTATGTCAGTGCCGATTATCGCGCCGTCTACGAGTCGCTGGTCCTGTTGCAGGGACATGCCCGGACGTTCCTGGAATGGGGTTCGGGATTAGGTGTCGTTTCGATCATGGCCAGCCGCATGGGATTCGAGGCGTACGGGATTGAGGCCGAGGCGGAACTGGTCGAGTACGCCAGGCTGTTGTCCCGGGCTTATCAGGCCGATGCCAAATTTGCGGCAGGCAATTTCATGCCGGAGGACTTTGAATGGAACCCGGCCAGGGGGCATGAAATCAGTCGGACCGTGATGGACTCTGGGTCCGGTTACGCCGAACTCGACATGGAGTTGCGGGATTTTGATCTGATCTACGCGTATCCCTGGCCGGAAGAACACGATCTGTACCAGAACATCATTCAGGACTGTGGCCGCCCCGGCTCACTCTTGCTGAGTTACGATGCCCAGGAGGGGATCAACCTGGTCCGAATTCAATCGGCGGGGTGAGGTTCACTCCCCCCAGTGAGAAGATTCAAGAGCATTGAAGTAAGAAAAACGTTCAGGACAAGAGGGATTCAGTTGAGCGAGGATCTGATTCAACGGGCCCGAGCCTTTGCCAGCCAAGCCCACGCCAGTATCGACCAGCGCCGTAAATACACCGGGCTGCCTTACATCGTGCATCCCGAGGCGGTGGCGGATCTGGTGGCCGCTACCGGCGCCGGACCCGAGGTGATTGCCGCCGCCTGGCTGCATGACGTTGTGGAAGATACGCCGGTCGAGCTGGAGCAGGTTCGACAGGAATTTGGTGATGAGGTGGCCGCCTTGGTGGACGACCTGACGGACGTGTCGCGCCGCTCGGATGGGAACCGCGCCGCACGCATGGCGATCGACAGGGAACATACGGCGCGGGCCGATGTGCGCGCCAAAACGGTCAAGTTGGCCGATGTGGTCGACAACCTGACAGACATCGTTCGTTTTGATCCGACCTTTGCCCAAACGTACCTGGGCGAAAAAGAACAGTTGCTGGAGGTCCTGCAGGACGGGGACACGGGGTTGTGGCAAAGGGCGGAGGAGCTGATCCGGGATTCCCGGGTTGAACTGGAAAAACGAAATCGCTCGGATCCGGGTGATTAACCAGACAAGGTTATCATTTGTTCAAGTTTTCGTTGCTCGACCTGTTTTTCTTGACGGCTCTGCTGGCCGTGGCGGCGCTCTTCTATTCGCTGGATTACAAGGGAGCCGCGCTCGTCTGGTCGGGCGGTGTGGCCGGTTATGTAGTTGGCCGACGGACCGAGTACTGGGTCGTCTGGATGGTGATGATCGGGATGGTGCTCGGTCTGTGGGTCTGGTTGGGAAGCTATCTCTCGATCGGTGTTTTCAATGCTTGGCGTCATGCCTGGTCCGACGGCGCGACCGGCAGCACTCCTCATCCGGTCTCCGTTTCCATGTTGTTCATGGCGATCTGGCTGGTTCCGGGCCTGATCGCGACCTGGTTGGGTTGGTCGCTGTTTATGGCGGAAAAAATGGCGGAAAAGAAAAAAACGGACGGCCGCTGAACGCTACTGCTTTGCATTGTCCTCGGTCTCGTCCCGAGGCGAGTGACCTGGAGTCCGGTCCTTGAACTGTTCTTCGAGGGTGTTGGCCAATTCGCCGTTGTCGAGTGGTTCCCCTTCGGTACCCGGTTCTACCTGGGGTTCGTCGTCAATCGATTCGATGAACTTTTTCAGCTGCGACCAGTACTCATCGGGCAGACGGTCCCAGTGGCCTCCGCCGCGATTCAGGTAAAACTGTTTGTTGCGGGTCGGTGAGTTCTCGAAGAGTTTTCGACCGGAGGAGATCGGTACCAGGTAATCCCGATCGCCGTGGCTTTGAAACAATGGCAGATCGCATTGCTTGATCTTCTCGGCCGACGGGTAGCGATTTTTCATCAACAGGTCGACCGGGATGAACCAGAAATTGGCCCGCGCTGCATCGGTCAAGGAGGAGAAAGTCCGTTGCAGGACCAGCGCCTTGGCTCCCAGCTTGGCAGCGACGTGACAGGCCGGTCCACCGCCGATGCTATGGCCGGCGACGACGACCTGATCTGGCGTGGTTTCGGTTTTCTTGTTCAGCCATTTCATGGCCGCTTCCACATCTTGCAAAATGCCCGCTTCATGTGAAGAGCCGCCACTCTTGCCATAGCCCCGATAGTCAAAGACCAGGACATTGGCACCCAGCAATTGGCGGAGCTTATCCCCCATATGCGCGGTCGACATCGCCACGTTTTCACCATTGCCATGACAGAGCAGCACGGTTTCAGGGTTCTCGGCCGAACCCGGTGCGGGTAGGAACCAGGCGCAGATTGAGGTCCCGTCGGCAGACGGGAAGGTGACTTCTTCGAACTCGATGTCGGTCGGTTGCCAATCGCCTTGCATACCGGGATCCGGGTACACGAACTGATTTTCAAACAGCAGCATGACGGCAATCAACAGGACGTAAAGGACGAGGATGACGACCAGGATTCGCATGATAATTTTGCGCCAGTTCTTTTTGGTGACAGGTTTTTTCGAGTGGTTCATGATAGAAAAGATGCCTGAATTGAATTGAAAAGCCCCTGCAATTATCTCGCGGCATTCTACAATGTCCACCATCCATGAGCGAAACTTCCATTCCACCGAAAGAGCCGGGGCGTCCGACTGACCAGACGTTTCTGGTTGTGATTGCGACTTTGAACGAGCGGGAGAACCTGCCGATTCTCGTCCCGCGCATATTCGAGCTCATTCCCGCGGCAAAAATCCTGGTGATCGACGATGATTCCCCGGACGGGACTGGCCAATGGTGTGACGATTTCAAGAAACGGGATGATCGCCTGGAGGTCATTCACCGTGTAGGCGAGCGGGGGCTTGGTTCGGCCGCACTGGCCGGTTTCCGTTGGGGTTTGCGGCAGTCGTTTGATTTCATTGCCACCATGGATGCCGATTTGAGTCACGACCCGGCAGCGTTGTCACCCATGCTGGCGATGTTGGAAAATGACCCCGATGCTCGCTGGGGTGGGGTGATTGGCTCCCGTTATGTGGAGGGGGGGGCGATCCAGGGTTGGCCCTGGTATCGACACCTGGCCAGTCGAACGGTCAATACGTACGTCCGCTGGTTCCTGCGACTGAAAACGTACGATAATACCAGTGGCTATCGTGTTTACCGCTCGAGCGCACTGAGACAGGTCGACCTGTCGGAGATCAACAGTACCGGTTACGCCTATTTGGAAGAGATCCTCTGGCGGTTACAATCAGTCCCGCTCCAGATGGCGGAATCCCCGATCGTGTTTGTTGATCGGACGCAGGGGCGTTCGAAGGTTCGGCTAAGTGTTGCCGTGCATTCCCTGTTCCAGGTCGTCGGCATGTCGATCAGGAATCTCAGGAAACCGAAACGAGGTGGAACGGATGCAGTCTGAATTACCAAAGACGACGATCACGCCCTTTCATCTGGCGTTCCCCGTTGACGATCTGCAGGCGGCCCGCCAGTTTTATGGTGGATTGCTGCAATGCCCGGAAGGTCGTAGCAGCGATACCTGGATCGATTTCGATCTGTTTGGCCATCAGATTGTGGCGCACTACCGTGAACCCGAATTGACGGATAAGGTTCACCGCAATCCAGTCGATGGTCACGACGTCCCCGTTCCCCATTTTGGAGTCGTGTTACTGTGGGACCAATGGCATGATCTGGCTCGGCGGTTGCAGGAAAAGAACGTCGAATTTGTGATCGAGCCGTACATCCGCTTCGCGGGTGAAACCGGTGAACAGGCAACCATGTTTTTTTGCGATCCGGCAGGGAATGCACTGGAATTCAAATCGTTTCGTGACATGAGCCAGTTGTTTGCCAGGTAGCGCGACCTGGGTGCTCGAAAAATATTCTCCCGACAGGCGGTGAGCCGCCCCCTAAAGCGCGACCAGCATGCTAGGATGAGCGGCGTCAAATTCAGCTGGGAGATCGAGATGCTTAAGTGGATTTCAGTTTTGTTGGTGGGCGCTCTGTGTGGAATCGGAGGATGTTTCCCTCTGGTAGCCCAGGAGGGGAAGTCAGGCGATCCATCGTCGGCGAAAATCTCGCCCGAAGCTCGGGAAATCCATCAATCGGGGATGTTGTTCGATGGGCATAACGACTTGCCCTGGACAATGCGTGTCAAGGCGGGCTCCTCGTTCGACAAGGTCGACATTTCGCAGCCAACCGAATTTCATACCGACATTCCGAGACTGCGGGCCGGTGGCTTGAAGGCGCAGTTCTGGTCCGTTTACGTCCCGGCAGGGACCGACCTGACCGGCAACGCCCTGCTGCAGACGCTGGAACAGATCCAGTTGGTTCACGACATGTGCCAGCGGTACCCGGATCAATTTGAAATGGCGGAGACCGCCGACGATATCGAGAGGATCGTGGCCGACGGTAAGATCGCCTCGATGATCGGGGTCGAAGGGGGGCACAGCATCCAGAATAGTCTCCAGGTGTTGCGCGAACTTTACGATCGGGGGGCGCGTTACATGACGTTGACTCACAGCAAGACGCTGGCCTGGGCCGATTCGTGTACCGACGAGCCGAAAAACAATGGGCTGTCGCCTTTTGGTAAAGAAGTCGTGCGGGAGATGAACCGTCTGGGAATGCTGGTCGATCTGTCGCATGTCTCTCCCAAGTGCATGCAGGATGCGCTGGAGATTTCCCGGGCGCCGGTGATTTACTCGCATTCCTCGGCCAAGGCGATTGGTGATCACCCCCGGAATGTTCCGGATGATATGTTGAAATTGACTGCCAAAAATGGCGGTGTCGTGATGGTCAACTTCTATTCCGGTTTCGTGGTGCCGCGGGAAGAGCTGGAAAAGGACCGCCAGGCACGGGGTGATTGTGACCTGATCTGTGACCATATTGACCATATCGTCCAGATCGCCGGCATCGATCATGTTGGGATCGGTTCTGATTACGACGGGGTGGGCCGCCTGCCCAAGGGACTCGAGGACGTCTCCTGCTACCCGAAGATCACGCAGGAACTGCTCGAGCGGGGATACAGCCGCGAGGAGATTCACAAAATCCTGGGCGGGAACGTGATGCGGGTGCTGCGTCAGGCCGAACAGGTAGCCAGCGATCTGAAATCGCAACCGGTGACTGCCGATACAAACCCGCTGTTTGAGCTGAAGGTCGGGCCGACGCCGGGCGATCGCCAGAACGTCGTGGTTCGTCAGCTCGTCTCGCTGCCTGATTTTCAGGGGGAGGTCGTGACCCTATCCGATCCGGCCGGCAACAAGTACCTGGGTCAGCTGTCGCCGCCATCGATCAATTTCCAGGAAGTGAAACCGGGCGACCGGATGGTGACCCTGATCCTGCCGGAGTTGAAAGCGAATACAGCCGTGCATTTGAAAGCGACGCCGGCAGGGCTCACGCCTTATCGGAAATTCGAATGGCACGACGATCGTTACGGCGCGGCCGAATTGCAATACGCGGGTAAGCCGGTGATGAAATATATGTACGAGCCGGTTGATGACTCGAGCCCCGAGCGCCGTGGTGAAACGTACAAAGTCTACCACCACGTTTACAGCCCGGATGGATCGGAGTTGGTGACCAAGGGGCCGGGTGGCCTGTTTCCTCACCACCGTGGCCTGTTCTACGGTTTCAACCGGATCAGTTACGGGGACCAGCAGAAAGCCGATGTCTGGCATTGCAAGAACGGTGAGAGCCAGGTCCACCAGAAGACACTTCGTACGGTGGCTGGTCCCGTTTTTGGCAGCCAGCTGGTCCTGATCGCCTGGAATGGCCAGGACGGCAAGCCGTTTGCCCACGAATTGCGTGAGATGACGGCTTATCGCATTAACGGTTCGACCATGATCGATTTCGATTCGATTCTCGAATCGAATGCCGGCCCGGTAAAGTTGGATGGGGATCCACAGCATGCCGGGTTCCAGTTCCGCGCTTCGCAGGCCGTGCCGGATAAGAGTAAGCACTTGACCTACTACATCCGTCCGGACGGAAGGGGGGAGCCAGGGAAATTCCGCAACTGGTCGGCCAAGAAGAATGAGACGTCGATCAACCGGCAGCATGTCAATCTGCCCTGGAATGCCTTGAACTTTACGATTGGTGATAACAATTACACCTGTTGTTACCTCGACCACCCTGACAATCCGAAAGAGTCTCGTTACAGCGAACGCGACTACGGCCGCTTTGGTTCGTATTTCGAGTACACGCTGGATGACAACCGTCCGCTGCAGTTAAGGTACCGGGTCTGGTTACAGGATGACGGGATGGAGGTCGATGAGATTGAATCGCTCAGCCGTGATTTTGTCGAGCCGGTCAAGGTCAAGTAGCCCGTGGGCGGTTTCGTTGACAGCGTGCCGCGCGAGTTTTAAAATCGTGGCACGCCAGTGAAAGAATCGTGTCACGGTAGTCACACCGTGAGTCCATTATGCCTCAGGGATGATGTACAGGGAGAACCAGATGTCGCAACCCGAAACAGGCCAGATTTCCAACGTCATGCAGGAAGAACGACTGTTCCCGCCCAGCCCCGAGTTTTCGGAGGCGGCGCGGATCGGTTCGAAGGAAGAGTACGAAGCCCTGTACGATCGGGCCAAGCAGGACCCGGAGGGTTTCTGGGGTGAAATGGGGCGGGAGGAGTTGCACTGGTTTGAACCGTTTTCCCAGGTCCTTGAACAGCAAGGTTCCGATTTCAGTTGGTTTTTACAGGGAAAAACCAACGTCTCCTACAACTGCTTGGATGCCAATATCGAGGCGGGCCACGGGGACCGAACGGCCATTATCTGGGAGGGTGAACCGGGCGATACCCGCACATTGACCTACCATGGATTGCACCGCGAGGTCTGCAAGTTCGCCAACGTGCTGAAGAGTCTGGGGGTCGGCAAGGGAGACGTGGTGTCGATCTACATGCCGATGGTCCCCGAATTGGTCATCGCCATGTTGGCTTGTGCCCGGATCGGTGCGATCCATTCGGTCATTTTCGCCGGCTTTTCGGCCGGGGCGATTGCCGACCGGAACAACGATGCCAAGGCGGTTCTGCAGTTGACCTCGGATGGCCTGTACCGGCGTGGTAAAGTCCTGCCGCTCAAGGAGACGGTTGACCAGGCGCTCGAGCAGTCGCCCACTGTCGGTAAATGTGTTGTCCTGCGTCGGGTGGAAAACGAAGTCTCCATGACGCCGGGCCGTGATTTCTGGTGGCATGAGTTGATGTCGGAGGCGGCCGAAGAATGCCCGGCGGAACCGCTGGACAGCGAAGCCGACCTGTTCATTCTGTATACCAGCGGTTCGACAGGGAAACCGAAAGGCATTCGCCATACGACAGCCGGTTACAACCTGTGGGCCAAGATGACATTCCGATGGGTGTTTGACTGGCGTCCGGATGATCTCTACTGGTGCACAGCCGATTGTGGCTGGATTACGGGACATAGCTACATTGTCTACGGTCCGATGTCCAATGGCGCTACGGTCTTCATGTACGAAGGGGCGCCGAATCACCCGGGGCCCGATCGGTTTTGGGAGATGGTGGCTCGCCACCAGTTGACCATTCTCTACACGGCGCCCACGGCAATCCGCGCTTTTATCAAGTGGGGAGATGAACATGTGGACAAGCACGACCTGAGCAGCCTGCGCCTGCTGGGGACGGTCGGTGAAGGGATCAACCCGGAAGCCTGGATGTGGTACCACGAGAAGATTGGCGGCTCGAATTGCCCGATTGTTGATACCTGGTGGCAGACGGAAACCGGGGGAATCATGATGAGCCCCTTGCCCGGAGTGACCTCGACCAAGCCGGGAAGTTGCACCACACCGTTGCCCGGGGTGGTACCCGTGATACTCGACGAGTCCGGCGATCCTGTCTCACCCGGACAGGGTGGCATGTTGTGTATCGACAAACCGTGGCCCGGCATGTTGCGGGGAATTTGGGGTGACCATGACCGGTACCTCGAACAGTACTGGTCGATGGTGCCAGGCAAGTACTTGACCGGGGATAATGCCCGTGTCGATCAGGATGGTTACTACTGGATCATGGGGCGAATTGATGACGTGATCAACGTCTCGGGTCATCGACTGAGCACGATCGAAGTCGAAAGCGCGATGGTTTCCCATCCCGCGGTGGCCGAGGCTGCCGCAGTCGGTCGGCCGCATGACCTGAAGGGTCAGGCGATTGCCGTATTTGTTTCGATCAAGGGAGCGGAACCTTCGGATGAATTGAGTCAGGAATTGAAGCAGCACGTGCGAAAAGAAATTGGCGCACTGGCCGTGCCTGATGATATCCGTTTTACCGATGCGTTACCCAAGACGCGGAGCGGGAAAATCATGCGTCGGCTGTTGCGTGATATTGCGGCCGGCAAAGAGTTGGCGGGTGACACCTCGACGCTGGAGGACTTCAGCGTGTTGGCCAAATTACAGGGCGACAAAGAGTAGAGTTTTTTGGGCGTGGTTCAAAGGAACGGCGAACGGGAGACCGGGTGGCTTGTGCTGTTTCTGCAGGTTGGGTTAACTTTTCACCTCTGGCCTGCCTCATCCGCTTGGAACGAAGCTGATGCAGCGGCGATTTTCTCGATTCCGGGCCTGCTAGCTGCGGACGATCGTACCCTCCTTCTTCGTCTCCCCGCGGGACCCGTAGGATAGGACGGCCCAGCCGGAAAAAGTGCGGAAACGACCGTTCCTGGACGATACTTCATGAGGCATCGCGCCGCGGAGACGCGGACCACTTCGCTCTACTCTTTTTCTCTACAGTTATCATTGCCAGGAGGGCATCGATGATCAGGCGCAGGCAGTTTTTGAGTTCGTTGGCCATTTGCGCGACCGCGCCAGCCACGTTGCCCTGCCTGGCCGGAAACCTGGCGACCGGGCCGTACGAGCGGCTTAACTGGACCAGTGACCTGATTTCGATGGAGTCGCACCGGACTGGTGGGCGGGCCCCGGTGGTGACCGACGTCAGCCTTCAGCCGGGAGGTGAGCAATTGGCGGTGGTGGGCGATGACCATTTCATCTGCATCTACGATTTCCGGGCTGGACAATTTGTACAGAACCTGGAACGACATTCCGATTGGGTTCGTTGTTCCGGATATTCCCCGAACGGAAACGTCCTGGCCACTGGCGGGAATGACCGCCGCCTGATTTTCTGGGATACCGAGGATTTTTCTGCGGCCCCGGTGGTTCGAAAGCACCCACACGCAATTATCGGGATCGATTTTTCCGCCGACAACCGCCGGTTGGCCGCTGTTGGTTTTGCCCCGGTTTTGCAGTTATATGATCTGCCTTCCCGAACACTGAAACGTGAGATCCCCTGTCCCACCAACGATAATCACGCCGTCGGTTTTTCCGCCGACAGTCGTTGGGTCGCAGTCGGCGGGCGGACCGGTTCGATTCAGGTCTGGGAAGTTGAGAGTGGCCAGCGGGTTGCCAGCTACCGTCCCCATCGACGGCGCATCCGATCCTTGATGTTCGATCCCCGGGGAAAGATCATCAGTTGTGCCGATGACCAGGTGGTTGCCATTACCGATCCTTTGGACCCACAAAACTCTCATAACTTCCCGCGTCAGGCTGCCAAAATTTATGATGTCACCTCACTCGACGGAGGCCTGTTGGCGACGGCCGGCACTGACAATCGGGTTCACCTTTGGCGGTTGAACGACCGACAACATATCGGGTTCCTCAAGGGTCATACCGGTACGGTCTCCTGCCTGGACAGCAACCGGAGCAAAATCGTATCGGGCAGTTTCGATACCCAAGTTCGGGTTTGGCAGATCAAGAAGGATTTCGTTGCCTCGTTGCCCCATCCGGATCCTTTGACAGGCGGTCGGGGCGAGATCAAGTAAACATCGTGTTTGCCGGCCAATGGGCGGCGTGAAGAACCAGAATGAACCAGGGAGGGAGACGTGGGGTTTTTCAAGGAATTAAAAGACTGGGTAATGGGCGTGAAGGGTCCAGTGTCGGACCGCCGTGCGCACGGGATTTACCGCAGTTGCCAATTTGAAGAACTCGAACCGCGACGCGTCCTCTCGGCCGACCCGGTGATTGCCGGCTTGACCTATTTCGAGGGAGACCTGGGCCAGGATACGACGCCGGACCACTTTGAAGTGACGTTCCAGGGAGGTTTGGCCACCACGCAGCTGACCCAGTTCACGATCAACGGTGATCAGGATGACAGTGGCGACCTGAGTGACGGGGATGTCTTTTTTGATGTCCACTCGGGACAGCCAGGGGCTGGCGGATACGCCGGGTTTGAATTTCATGCCGACCAAAGCCGTGGCCTGTTGGCCAGCGATGTCGTGTCGGTCGATGTCTCGGCCGACGGCCTGTTGATGACCGTCCAGGTCAGCAATTTCGAGGCGGGGGACATCCTCGCCTTCTCGGCCGACGTCGATGAAGTGGAACGTTTCCGGACGGACAAGATCGCCTCGGGGGTCGAATTCGAAGGGACGGAATTGGGCGCCGAATTTGCCGACCCCCAACATCGCTTTGTCCACCAGTCGGTTTCAATCGAACACCCTTTGCAGGACGGTTGGGTGCAGCAACAGGCCGGTGGGTATTTCTACGATGAATACGACGCATTGCTCGACGAGGCGAGCCGCCTGGCCGGTAACCAACTCGTCCTGAGTTACGATAACCAGACGGGTCATGCCGACCGGACGGCGGCTGCCGTTGTCGCCTACGAACTGCAGGCACTGCCCATCAGTCTGTCCGGCAATGTCTTTCATGACCCGGACCTGGATTGTCTGCAGGGGTCCGATGAGATCGGGATCGAAGGGGTGCTGATTGAATTGCAACAATGGACCGAGCAAGACCGTTATGAAACGGTAGCGGTGACCGTGACGGATGAAGTGGGTCACTACGAATTCGGCTACGACCTGGGTCTTGCGCCGGGGACCTATCGGCTGGTCGAACTTCAGCCGGAGGATTACCTCGACGTCGGTGCCGCGGTCGGTCAGGTCGATGGCACCCAGGTGGGAACTCTGTTGCCGGATGGAAATCAGCAGGCCAATGTCATTGCCGGTATCTCGATCCCGGTCGGTAACACGGCGGCCACCGACTACAATTTCTGTGAGGTCCGACCGGCCAGCTTGTCGGGACACGTCTGGCATGATCGAAACGACAACGGTTTTCGTGAACCGACGGAAGAGGGGATCGCCCAGGTCTCCATTCGGGTTGTGCGGACCGGGCCTGCCGAAGGCGTGGTCCAGGATCCTTTTTCCACGTTCGGGTCGGTCCTGGTGCAAACGGATGGCGACGGCTTCTTTTCCGCCGATCAACTCCCGCCGGGCGTGTATGAAATCAATGAAGTCAATGTCTACCCGTCCGGACCTGATCCCCTGGCTGGCTGGATCGATGGACAGGACAGTACTGGGACCGTCGATGGCCAGGCAATGGGAGAGGCGGTGAATGACCGTTTTCGGCAAGTGGTTCTGGAAGCGGCCCAGCAGGGAGTCCAGTACGATTTTGGTGAACTCCGTCCCGCGGTGATCAGTGGATACGTCAGCCTGGTCGGCACGGACGGTCTGTGTGTCGAGCCGACTTCCAACGATCACCAGGGTTTAGAGGGCGTAACGGTCGAGTTGTATACGCGAAACCAGCGGCTGGTGCAGACGACCCTGACCGATGCGGACGGTTATTACGAATTCGATCAGTTGAGACCCGGTACGTACGGTGTGGTCGAGGTTCAGCCGTCTGCCTACCTCGACGGGCACGATCATCTCGGCCAGGTCGATGGAGAGACACAGGGTGTTCTGCTCGGCAACGACCGATTCAGCGGGGTTCGGTTGGCTTCGGGGCAAGTCGGGACGATGTACAATTTCTGTGAACAGTTGCCGGCCGAATTGTCGGGCGCGGTCTGGTACGATGCCAACCGGGATGGGCTGCGCGATGTGAGCGAAACGGGAATCCAGGGGGCGTTGGTCGAACTGTTCAATGAACAGGGGATCAAGGTGGCCCAGCAGGTGACCGACGTGGCCGGGAATTACTCGTTTACCGGGCTTGCCGCCGGGCAGTACTCGTTGCGTGAGATCCAGCCCGCCGGGTTTATCGATGGTGGTGAAGTCCTGGGGAACGTCGTTTCCAGCCAGGGCGAGATCACTTCGCCGGGTGTGGCCCTGGATGACCGGTTTGACCAGATTGCGCTCCGTTCCGGGGATCGTGGGCAAGGCTATGATTTTGGCGAGTTCCGCCTGTTGCCGAACCCGGATCAACCAGGGAATGTTTTTGTGGGGGAAGATCCGACGCCGCGGCCACTTGCCGGCAGCCCGCAGACCCCCATTCCCGGGATCACCAGCTACCCGACCCTGGCTGGCTCCCAGTCCGGTTTGACTTTCACGATTGGCGGGACCAATGGTTCGACATTTGAGGTCTCCCTGGCACAGCCGGCCTACACCTGGCATTTGAGCGTAGTGAATGCCGGGCAACCGCGATCGGTGGCCGAGGCGGCCGCCGAGTCAAGTACGGTTTGGCAGCAGGTTGCCGCCATCAAGGAGACGGACTGGTCCCGGTTTACGATGTCGGCGGCGGACTGGTCGTTCACGCGGACCGGGCAGGCGGGTGAACTGCTGGCGGCGGACCAGGCCACCCGTTTTGGTACGGCCGGTGGCACCCCGGTGGTCGGTGATTTCGATGGCGATGGTGTGGACGAAATTGCCGTGTACCACGAAGGTTATTGGATGATTGATATCAATCGGAACGGCCAATGGGATAGCGAAGATCTGTTGGCCCGGTTGGGTGGCTCTCAGGACCGTCCGGTGGTCGGTGACTGGGATGGCGATGGCAAGGAAGATATCGGGATCTATGGCCCGATGTGGCCCAACGATATCGCAGCGATCAGCCATGAACCGGGTCTGCCCAACCCCGACAACCGACCGTTTACCGCACCGAAGAATATCCCTGCGGCCCAGGTGGCGGCGGCCGACGGTGCCCGAATCATGAAATTGACCAGTTACGGTCAACAGCGGGCGGACCTGGTCGACCATGTCTTCGGGATCGGGACAGAGGATGATGTACCGGTGGCCGGCGACTGGAACGGGAACGGGATTCGATCGATCGGTAAGTTCAACGGGGGCCTGTGGCATCTCGATATCAATGGCGATGGAAAATTCGATCAGCAGGATGCTGTGGTTCGCTTTGGTCAACCGGGTGATTACCCTTTGACGGGTGATTTCAACGGGGATGGGATCGAGGAAATTGCCGTCTACCGAGCGGGAACCTGGTGGATCGATGTCAACGGAAACCGTCAAATGGATGCGGCCGATCTGAATTATGAAATGGGTGAATTGGGTGATCAGCCTGTGGTCGGTGACTGGGATGGTGACGGCATTGACGAACCGGGATTGTACCGGGCAAAACCGACCGACCCGGCACCCTAAAAATAGAATCGTTTCGGTGCCAGGCGCGTTGATACCCAGGTGGATTGATCTGCGCCCGCCTTCTGTCAAGCCAGCCGAGAGAGCCTTGGGTAACGGTGGTCAGCATGTCACATCATTCCGGTGAAGCGGTGCAACGGAAAGCGGTGATTGCCCTGCTGCAACAAGACCGGCAGGTGCTGGTGATAAGACGTTCCGATCAGGTCGTGGCCCCGGGGAAAATCTGTTTTCCGGGAGGATCGGTGGAATCGGGTGAAACGTTGCAGCAGGCGTTGGTGCGGGAGATGAAGGAAGAGCTCGACCTGGAGATTGAACCCCTGCGGCAGGTCTGGCAAAGCCGGGCACCGTGGGGTGTCGACCTCTTCTGGTGGCAGGTGACCTGCCCCGTCGCCCCGATGATTGCCTGCAACCCGGAGGAGATTGCCTGGGCTCGCTGGATGAGCTGGCCGGAATTGCAGAAAACGGAGAACCTGTTGGAGAGCAATGTCGAATTCCTGGCCGCGCTGGATGCGGGGGAAATTTCGATTTGACCGTTTCGTTTCCCGATCTTGAACGGTCGAGTTCAGGCCGCTTCCCGTGGGAACATTTTCAAACGGGGATATGTCTGATCAAAATTGACCCGTTTGCGGACGCGGTAGTTCTGGCGATCATGCTGGGAATAGTAGATGCGGGCCGCCACTTCGCCGATCAGGCCCAGGCTGAAAAACTGGACGCTCAGTACGGCGCACAGGATCCCCAATAACAACATCGGGTTGCCAGTCATGTCGGTCCCCCAGCCGATTTTCATGATCGTCGTCAACAGGACGGAACCGATGGCCAGCATTCCGATCCAGATGCCGATCATGCCGAACAGTTTCATTGGGCTGGAAAAATACTTTTGCATGTAACGTACTGTGATCAGGTCGAGGATCACGCGAAACGTCCGGCCAATTCCATACTTGGTAGCCCCGAATTGACGGGCCCGGTGATGGGTAACCACTTCGACCGCCCGGGCGCCCAGTTGATCCGCCAGGATCGGGATGAAACGGTGCATCTCGCCGTACAGCTCGAGTTCCTGGGCAATTTCTCGGCGCATCGCCTTGAGGGTGCAACCGAGGTCATGGATCGGGAAACCGGTGCTGCGCGAGATCAGCCAGTTGGCCAGTTTGGAAGGAAGTTTGCGGGAAATGAACTTGTCCTGCCGGTTCTTGCGCCAACCGTGAACCAGGTCGTAACCTTCCTCCAGTTTTTCGATCATCATCGGGATATCGCGTGGATCGTTTTGCAGGTCCCCGTCCATTGTGACGATGTACTGGCCCGAGGCGTTGTTGATCCCCGCATTCATGGCGGCGGTCTGCCCGTAGTTCCGTCGAAACAGCACGAGTTTGACGCGTGGGTCTGTGGCGATGTCGTGTAGTTCTTCGATCGTCCCATCCGTCGAACCGTCATCGACGATTACGATTTCGAAATCGAGTTCGGCCTGTTCCAGCGCCGACCTGATTTCGTCGTACAGTAGCTTGATGTTTTCCACTTCCTGGAAAACCGGGACAACAACAGACAGATCAGGGTTGTGAAGATCATTCATTTGAAACTCATAGTTTTTCTCGGACGGGGGAGTCTATGGAGTTCGATGGGGCGGCTCAAGCTCGAAACGGGACATTTCGCTAGCAGTTATCCCGGATTCAGCCATTGATCCTGATCGCCCGGGTCAGGTAGAGTCGTCCCGCCTCGATGGAACGTTACGGCCAATTCGGGATTTGCTTTCTCCTGACGGGCCGAAGCCGGCCGCCGTTTTCGACAAGTCACACGTCATGACCGATCACGAGACATCTCATCCACAGCCCCACGGTGCGGGCCGACCGCTCCGCTTGAAATTGCGAGCGGACCTGGAATTCATGCAGCAAACCTATCAGGGTCGTGACTACTGGTTGGTCAAGGACCCATTGAGCCTGAAATTCTACCGTTTCGAACCGGAGGAGTATGGCCTGTTGCAGATGTTCGACGGGCAGGCCAGCGCAGAACAGATCCAGCAGCGGTTCGATAACCGCTTCGCCCCTCAGAAGATTCGGATGCGGGAGTTGTGGCAATTCGTCGGGATGTTGCACCGCCGTTGCCTGTTGGTCAGCGAACAGTCGGGCCAGGGGAGCGAGTTGCACCTCCGCCATCAGCAACAACGGCAGCGCCGCTTCAGCCGTTCGTTTACCAACCTGCTGGCGATCCGTTGCAAGGGGTTCGACCCGGATCGCCTGCTTGGCTGGTTGGTCCGCTACACCGGCTGGTTCTTTTCCTGGCCGGCTGCGCTGTTCTTCCTGCTCCTGGGGTTCCTGGCGATCGGTATCGCGGTCAGCCAATGGGAGACACTCGAGCAGCGACTGCCCGGTTTCCATCAGTTTTTTGCCAGCGATAACTGGATCTGGCTGGCACTGGTCGTGATCGGGACCAAGATCCTGCATGAATTGGGGCATGGGATTGCCTGCAAGCGTGTGGGGGGGCAGTGTCATGAAATGGGAGTCATGTTCCTGGTGCTGATGCCCTGTCTGTACTGCAACGTGAGCGATACCTGGATGATTGCCAACAAGTGGTCACGGGCCTTGATCGCCGCGGCGGGGATGTATGTCGAACTGGTGCTGGCGGCCCTGGCGACGCTGGTCTGGTGGTTCAGCCAACCCGGCCTGGTCAACCAATTGGCACTTAACGTCATGGTCGTTTCGTCAATCAGTACCCTGTTGTTCAACGGCAATCCCCTGCTCCGGTACGACGGCTACTACATCCTGTCGGACCTGTTGGAGATACCCAACCTGCGGCAGAAATCGTCGACACTCCTGCAACGCTGGCTGGGCCACATTTTCCTGGGTCTCCCGCAGCGAGCAGACCCGTTTTTGCCGGCCAGGAAACAATGGCTGTTTGCCGCTTACAGTATCGCCGCCGTGGTCTATCGCTGGGTGATCCTGTTGGCGATTTTCTGGTTCCTGTACGAATTGCTGGAACCGTATGGCGCCAAGGTGATCGGTCAGCTGATCGCCCTGTTGGCAGTCTGGAGTCTGCTGGGCGCGCCACTCTTGAAGCTTTATCAATTTTTTTCCGTGCCAGGGAGATGGGATACCGTGAAACCGACCCGTGCTTTGCTGTCGACGATCGTGGCGGCGTGCGCACTCAGTGCGCTGCTGTTGATCCCGATACCCCACTACGTCCACTGTTCGTTTTACGTCCAGCCGAGCGACGTGACGAACGTTTTCGTCGACGTTCCCGGGGTATTGCAGTCGGTGGAAGTCAAGCCAAATCATTATGTCGCACCTGGGGACCCACTGGTCTGCCTGCAGGATGATGAACTGGAACAACAGATCGAGCAACTGCAGGGCCGGGTCAGGGTGAAACAGGTCGCTTATGAATCGATGAAATTCATGTCGCAACGGGATGCGTCGTTACTGGATGAATTGGATGCGGCCCAGACGGAGTGGACGGCTGCGGCCGAAGACCTGAAACAGCGCGAGGTCGACCTGCCACGTCTCACGGTACGGGCCCAGGCTGCCGGCATCCTGCTGGAACCTCCGCGACGCGAACCGGCAGCCCCTGATGCGCGGGAACTGCAACGCTGGTCCGGGTCACCGCTGGACCGGGACAATGTGGGTGCCTACCTGGACCAGAAAACCCTGGTGGCCCGGATCGTGCCCGACCCGTCCAGGATGGAGGCAATCCTGGCGATCGACCAGGCCGACATCGAGTTCGTGCGGGCGGAGCAGGCGGTGTTCCTGCGGGTCAATCAGTTGCCGGGCGAAAGTTTTGCCTCACACACCCCGACCCTGTCGCCGACCCGTATGGAAGAATTGCCCAGGTCCCTCTCCAGCCGGTTTGGCGGACCGTTGGCCGGTCGACGTGATGCGACCGGTCGTGAGGTTCCCACCAGCACGTGCTACCTGTTGAGTGTCCCCTTGGAGAACCGGGGCGAGTCGGTACTGGATGGGGCGACCGGGTACGCCAGGATTCGCGCGGGGACCCAATCGATCGGCCAGCGCCTGTGGCGAACCGTTTGCCAGACATTTCGGTTTGAACTTTGAAAATGGCCGCCGCCGCCCGCGATGCGCCCCCAACAAACGTGGCAGCCGCTTGAACCGCGGGTTGGTTTGGTTCAAACTGGCCTGAGACAACGGGACACGGCAAGTGGCGCGTTCGAGGGCCGTTCGGCTGTCCCGTTCGCGGTTGTCCATCGCCCATCGGGAGCCAAACGGCTGGCGGCAATCCAGCAGGGGAATTTACCATCGACCGACTGACCGACCATCGCCAAGGCCCGGAAACTGAGCGGCTGATCCTCCGCGCTTTTGAAGTCGACGATGCCGCTGCCTTCTACCGGATGAATTCGGACCCGCGGGTGAATCGCTATACGGGGGAAGCTGCCTGCGATTCGATCGAAACGGCGCGGGCTGCGATCGCCGCCTACCCCGATTTTGAGCGGCACGGGTTCGGCCGTTGGGCGACCGTGCTACGGGCCACAGGTGAGGTTGTGGGAATGACCGGCTTGAAAGTACTGGAAGACTGGCAGGGCGAGGTCGACCTCGGCTACCGGTTTCTGCCCGAGTACTGGGGCCAGGGTCTGGCGACCGAGGCCTCGCGGGCGTCGCTGCAGTACGGTTTTGAGGTGATCGGACTGAAACGCGTGATCGGCCTGGTCATGCCGGAGAACGTGGCCTCGATCCGTGTCCTGGAAAAGGTCGGCATGCAGTATGAAGAATCGGTTCGTTACGATGGGGACCCGGCCGAACTGTACGCGATCGATCCCATCCGGTTTCAACGGCGAGACCCGTCATAAAGCAGGCCAGTTTGTCCCGGAGTCGATCGTTTACACTACTTTGAATTCGCATTGAAAAAGGGATAATGGTAGTGGCCTCGATCGGTCGGGGATGAAAGGTCACTAAGAACAGCAGGGGAGTTGTGCGATGCGTCGGTCTTGTCGTTTTCTGGGGGTGGCCATGCTCAGCCTCGCCGTGTCGTATAGTTTTTTCAGTCCCGTGATGGCCCAGGAGCGGGCCAAACTGACGAAGTACGAACCGTTCAAGCTGACGGCCGACCTGAGCCATCTGAGCGACAAGCAGCGGCAGATGATCGTGCTGATGATCGAGGCAGCCGAGGCGATGGACGGCTGTTTCTGGGTTCAGGCGTACGGTGATCAGGAGTCTTTACTGGCGGGTATCTCGGACCCGGAACTGCGGGAATTTGCCGAGATCAATTACGGCCCCTGGAACCGGCTGGATGGCAATAAGCCCTTTGTCGAAGGTTTTCAGAGCAAGCCAGCCGGTGCCAACTTGTACCCGGCCGATTTGACGGTCGAGGAATTCAACCAGCACCTCGAGCAGAACCCGAATGATGCCGAGGCGTTCAAATCGCTCTACACCTTGATCCGACGTGATGAAAAAGACCGCCTGGTCGCCATCCCTTACAGCCGCGCTTTCTATACCGAGTTTCTGCTGGCCGCCCAGAAATTGCGGCAGGCGGCCAAGTTGGCCGAAGACCCCGGATTGAAAGCGTATCTCGAGGCCCGCGCCGACGCGCTGATGTCGAACGAGTACCGCGAAAGTGACATGCTCTGGATGGATATGAAAGATAACGCGCTCGACATCGTGATCGGGCCGATCGAAAATTATGAGGACCAGTTGAACGGCTACAAGGCGGCCTGTGAGGCTTATGTATTGGTCAAGGACCTGAGCTGGAGCGAACGGTTGCGCAAGTATGCGGCCATGTTGCCGGAACTGCAAAAAGGTCTGCCGGTTCCCGCAGCGTACAAACAAGAATCGCCCGGTACCAATTCTGACCTGAATGCGTACGACGTGATTTATTACTCGGGGGACTGCAATGCCGGGTCCAAAACGATCGCCATCAACCTGCCCAACGACGAGGAAGTGCAGCTTCAGAAAGGGTCGCGACGGCTGCAACTGAAAAACACGATGCGGGCCAAGTTCGACCTGATCCTGGTGCCGATTGCCAATTTCCTGATCGTCCCTGAGCAGCGGAAACATATCACATTCAATGCATTTTTTTCCAACACGATGTTCCACGAGGTGGCTCATGGTCTGGGGATCAAGAACACGATCGACGGCCAGGGGCGCGTGCGGGAGAGCCTGCGGGAAGCGGCTGGTGCGCTGGAGGAAGGGAAAGCCGATATCCTCGGCCTGTACATGGTGACCGAGTTGTTCAACAGTGGTCAGTTGAGCGAGGGAGAACTGGAAGATTACTACGTCACCTTCATGGCGAGTGTGTTTCGTTCGGTGCGTTTCGGGGCCAGCAGCGCCCACGGCAAGGCGAACATGCTGAGGTTCAATTTCTTCAAGGAACGCAACGCCTTTACGCGGCTCGATAACGGCCAATACCGAATCAACATCCCGGAACTTAAAATAGCGGCCACCGAACTCACCAACAAAATTCTCAAGCTGCAGGGCGATGGTGATTATGAAGGGGCCCGCAAGTTCATGGACGAGATGGGCTTTGTCGGGCCGGTTCTGAAGGAAGACCTGCAGCGGGTCGAACGGGCCGGCATCCCGACCGATATCGTGTTTGAACAGGGGGTCGAGGTGTTGGGATTGGAGCCGACTTCTCCGGCGAAAGGGGGCCGGTGAGCTGGCAGCGGTATGTCACCGGTTCGGCCTACCGCGAATCAGCGGGTGATCCAGGCCAACTTCGACTACATCACTCGTGAGTCATAGGCCCAGTGCAGCAGCGCCTGTCGCTGTTTCCGTCGGCACTGGAGGTCGCCCGGCCGGCAGTTGTTGCGGATCTGTCCAATATGCCGCCGCATGGCCCGCCACCGTTTCACCTGCCGGCGATCATCAGGTGAGCGTCGGCCCAGGTAATAACGACAGTACCACTGGAACCAGCCGCGGGGATCGTCGGCGCAGATCCAGCCTTTACGGTTCCACTCCGACAATGACTGGGAGGCGTTGACACCGAAGAAGTTGAGCTCTGGATCGTGTCGTTCACGACAGAGTTTGGCCCGTTGGAACCAGCTGACTGGAAACTCATCCCGGCAATCGGTCATATATTTGCCGCCGAAAACACCGATTTCGAGCATTTGTCGGGGTGTCAGTTCCGGTTCAAAATCCGGATCGAAATTCCGTCCCGCCGGTTCGGTCAGGAGATAGCGATAACCGATCTGCATCCGGTCGTTGACCTCGATTTGCGTGGTGGGCATCGCGTGGGACCCTGGGGATCGAAGGTGGGAGAAAACAGACAAAGCAGGTAACCGTGAGTTTCGGACCGGGTTAACGGGTTGTTTTCTGACCACCTGTCCGTTCCGCTACGGGCTGATGATTGTAAGCCGCAGAGCGAAGCAGGAAAAGTGATGAGGACAACCGATGCGAAGAGATACTGAATGCTGAGAGCACCAGGAAAAAAGGATCACCCAGGTCGAAACCCGGGTGATCCAACCTGATTCAAATCAAGCATCTTCATGGCAGCAGTCCGTGCAGCAGGCGTCGCTGCAGGCCGATTCGCTACCCGTTTTGCATTGACAATCCTCCTGCTGGCAATGGCAATCCTCGCAGAGGCAGCCGTTGCCGCAGCAGGAACATAGGTCAGCCCCTGCGGGGAACGAACCCGTCATGGCCAACGGGGTGATGGCGAGTCCCGCCAACAGGGCGAGACCGAGTAATATTTTGGTTAACATCATGATTCTCCCATCGAATCGTTATTCAATAAACGTTATTCAATAAACAACATTGGTGGGGAGAGTTATTTCAACCAGACTGCCAAGGCTGCCTGTCGCTGTTGGTGTCCCGGTACGTGGGGAACAGATTCCCAGCGGGCGGGGCCCGGGCCTTCGGACCAGGCGGGATCATAGCGGTACGAAAAACGGTCTGCCGTTACCAGGTTCTGACTGGCGCCCATTGCCGTGTACAACCGGTTCGCGGCGGGATCGAAGCAATCACACTGCGGGCAACCGGCCTGCACCGGGTCGATCCCGGTTTTGTCGTGGTAGCCGGGGGAGCAACAACGGCGCCCGTCGGACTCGATGGCTCCCGTGCTGACCGCTTCTGACGACCCAAACGCCTGATTGCAACAGAGGCAGAACGGTCCCTGGGGCCATGCCAAGAGGAGGCAGAACAGGGCGGTCGAGATGGTTCGTTTACCGTTCATCACCTGCTGTTACGCGAGCTGGCACACGATGGTTCAGGGAAAACGGGTCCTGGCGGAACAGTTGGCCAGAAAAGGGGGGGCGTTGCGCCGTTGAGTGTCCTGTCGCGTCTCTCGGTAACCCGGTTCGCCGGCAAGTAGGACCGATTAGCGGCGGTCGTCGTCGTGCAATACCTGGTCAATCACGATACAGGCGCAAAGAATCGATACTTCATCCTCGTCTTCAATGATGTCGACCCCGTAACTGTCAGTCCAGTCCCAGTAGCTCTTGCTGACCGAGGCGACTCGCCGGCCGGACCGTCGGAACTCGAATTCGTGTTCCCAGAACGAGCCGTCGATTTCGTAATCGTTCGGCCCGGGAACATCGAGGGTGAATTTCTTTTTGAACCAGGTGAATTCCTTGACCACTTCGGCGAACAGGTTCCCATTGACCAGAATTTGGTAACGCGGCTGGAACGAAAACAACTTCTGACTGATGAACGCCAATTCGTTTCCCTGCATATCCTGGAACGACAACTTGTCGCCCCAAGAGAAAGCCTGGCCATCGATCAGGAATTGGGGTGCCCCCAGTTGGTCGGTGATGGTGAAATCGTTGCCCCAGGACCAGAACTTCTCTTTGATTCTGTAAATCAAGCTATGCTCTCCCTAAACATTGGTCATCGAACGGTCCGTGGATGCCTTCCCATCGCTGCCCTGGCCGCCTGAAAAGCATCCTATAGGATTCGGATTGACCCGTCCAATCTTGCGGAGGTTTACCCGGCGTTTTTCCCGAATCTCGGGAACCAGCAGGGCACGCGCTGACGGTACCCCTGATAGGAGTCACCAAATCTTTTGAGCATATCCTGTTCCTCAAATGGGCGTACGACCAGGTGCCATGCAAAGGCTCCCAGTAATGAATAGACCAGGATCGGAAACGACTGAAAGAGAATGGCGACGGCGATGCCCTGTCCGATCCCGGCAATCGCCATGGGATTACGTACATATTGATACGGACCCGAAACGACCAGCTCGTTGGTTTGATCCAAGGGGAGCGGAGTGCCATCCCCATCGCGGACCAGGAAGAAGGAACTGGTCAATCCGAGCAGGCTGAAAGCGAGGAAGAGGAGCCCTCCTGCCACCGTCTGTGCGTCCAGCGCGGGTGCGATGAGGCCGTTGAAAGCATCGAGGAGGATGTAGGGAACCACCGCCAGTGCCAATATCCAGACGCAGACTATCTGGATCACCGTCTTGACCGCGTTTCGCACGATGCCGGCGCAGGACCGGCGGAACAGGGATTCATTGAAGCAGAGGAAGACGTTGTAACCCAATCCGAACGCCATCAGACCCGTTGGCAGGTAACCACTCAAGGTGAGGATGGTCGCATTGCAACAGTAAAGGGTGGCGTACGCAAAGGCGCCCAGAATCACAAGTTCCAGGGCTCGGTTCTGGTGGTAAGCTCGCACGACCGACAAGCTGGCGATCAACAGAATATCCGGTGCGAAGAACGCCCAGAACGACACCGGCGGGATTCCGGCGAATTGAAACGCATTAAAAAAATTTGAGCTGATGGCAAGTCCCAGCCACCAGGCACTAATCAATGCGGCTTGCAGCAGGTAAGCCGTTTCCTTCATGCGGTTTCCTCAAACTAAATTTCAACCGACCCGCCAAACCGGTCGACGACGTGTGGACCACGAAACGGAACCGGAAAAATAGCAGCCCGATAACGTGCGTTACGATCGACCGGGTAACCGGCTCGCAGGAAGCATTGTAGCGGGTCACCCGATGAGAAGCCAAAACTGGCAATGACCGGATAATCATTGGCTGTACAGCCCGTTGGTAAGGTCATCCTGTCGCATCGGTAATGGGACAGATGTTTCCATGTCATTTCCTTGCCATGTCTTTGGCGCCCGCCTGCCAGTCAATCGACCGGTTTGATCGGCGGCATGGCCTGGTACCAGTTCAGGACGCTTTCGGTCATTCGTTGGGTGACTTTTGGGTGAGCGGGTGCCAAATTATTCGCCTCGGCCCGGTCTGCGGCCAGGTCATAAAGTTCCGGTCTGGCCCCGTCGTAATCACAAAGCAGTTTCCATTTTCCCTCGCGCATCGCCAGGTCCGGCAAATTTTGGAAGCCGTAAAAATTCTTCCGGTCCGGGGGACGGCTAAAAAAGAGGGGCGCCTGCCGGGACGTTTTCGCCTTGCCCAGCAACGTGTCGGCCAGTTCTTCACCGTCACGCTGGGGACCATTGGCCGGGACCTGACCGGTCAGCTGCAACAACGAGGGGACCAGGTCGATGGCGGAAAAGACCGACGTCTCGTTGACCGTCCCGCGCGCCGTCGACTTCAACAGTCCCGGTGCCCAGGCGACCAGCGAGGAGCGAATCCCCCCTTCATACAGGTGTGTCTTGAAACCTTTGAACGGTCCGGCGCGCCCCGCGCCTTTTTCGGGCCCGTTGTCGGAACAGACCAGGATCAATGTGTTGTCCCGCAGTTGGTCGTCGGTCCGGATAAAGTCAAACAATTTACCGAACTGCGCATCCATCTCCTCGAGAACGGCCAGGTAGAGCTCGCGTTTGTTGTTGGTCTGCTTGATCCGTTCGTACGACGGCCAGAATGGGCTGTGGACGTCGTCGGGCCAGAGGTTGACGTAAAACGGTTTGCCGGCGTCTCGGGCCCGCTCCATGAAGGGGATCGCCGCGTTGATGAAGCCGTTCGTGATCTCCGACCGTTGCATCCAGGTGACCGGCTGACCCAGGTTGGTGGCATTGGCCCAAATTTTGCCGGTTTTCCCTGCTTTGTTGATCGTCAGCGGGAGTAGTTTGGCCCCCATCCCCTCGAAGTTGGTCAACGATTCGTCGAAACCGTAAGCCGTAATCGGCGGCGCGTCATTGACGTCGCGCTGTCCCCCCATATGCCACTTGCCGAAGTGACCGGTGGCGTAGCCGTTCTGCTGCAAGGCTCGCGCCAGCATCGGGGCCTGGGGGTCGAGCCAGTTGGCCATTCCTCGCTGGGCGTTTTTATCCCGGAAAGCGAGGTAAGAGGTGATGTTCCAACGCTGCGGGTACGTCCCGGTCGAGATCGCTACTCGCGAGGGAGAACAGATGGGCGAGTTGACGTAGAACTGCTGGAAGGCGATCCCCTCGGCCGCCAGACGATCGATGTGGGGTGTATCGGCATCCGGATTGCCGAAACAGGAAAAATCGGACCAACCCATGTCGTCGATGAAAACGAGGATGATATTTGGCCGTTTCACCGTATCTTCAGCGTTCGTCAAGGCAGGCCAGAGGGAAGCGAACCAGGCAAGGATTAGCAACAGGAGAGCGGTTCGTCGTCTCATGAGCTGGGTCTCCGATTTTCTTAGGTAAACTCGGCGGTCCGTTTCAGCAAGCGGACCGCGCGATCGTTGATCGCGTGATGGGAACGCCATTATTCTACGCCGATTTCCCCTTAGCCGTCAAAATGGCCTGCACTACATCGTCGTTTGTGGGCCACGGTTTTTTGGTCAGCATTGCCCACAGTCCTCCTTTGCGAGAGAGCACGACACGATCGTCGACCAGGAAATCGAGTTGTCCCCGGCGACCTGTTTCGATGAGGGGTTCCTGCTTCAGGCTTTCTCGTATGGCGGCAGCGTAACTCGCTACCTTCGGTCCGTACGCTTTTCAGGTAGGGCAGTGAATGATTTTGATCGCCATCTTGCTCCTCCTCAATGAAAAAATGACCATGCTGCGGGGATCGCGATGTGGCCGAATCGTGTGGGTTGATCGGTGACTGCTCGTGCCATGATTAGTCTGTCGATGAGGACCGCTTCTCTTGAATGATCATTTGAATGATCTGTTTTCCGCTATAGCAGAGGTAAGTGATGGGGAGCAACATAAAGTAGATGATCCCGATAAACAACCAGTTCGAGAGTCCTCGCTTCCCGCTTGGATGGGTGGGCATGCTGGCCAGGACCGATTCATAGATAGGGGCCATGGCTAAGGGGATAGCGATGACGCAGGTAGCGATCAATAGTGCGCCGATGCTGAATTGTCGCGGCCGGCCTGCGGCGGATTCCCTGCGCTGAAACATGAGGAAGCCGATCAGGAAGGTTTCCAGAATGACGAACGTGATGATCGTAGTGAGCAATAAGGGTGGGGTATGCGTGATCCCCCTGATCGGTCGACCCCCAATCAAGCCGATGCTGTTGCATAGGTAACTTCCGATCAGGAAGATGCTGAATACCGAAATAAGAATGCGGAGTGTGGTGGCCATTTTATGCGATGAATAAGGATAACGAATCAGATCACCCGGTGGACGCCCGTGGTACCGACGGACGACAAAGGTTGGCTGCGGGGGTCACGCCATGGTTATTTCTCTTTGTCGGGTTTGGTTGATTGTTGAAGTTTGGCAACCGAAAAAGGGAGTGCAAAAATCTTTAAATCGTTGATCGTATTCGACTCAATCGAACGTATTTTGTATTCAACCATGTATTTTTCCAGCAATGTATTCTGTTCCAAAGTACCAAAGTGATTGATCCGCTTACGTGATACCATGCTGCCATTTTTCTCTTTCACATAGTCTTTGATTTCGCTGACCATAAAGGTCTCGTTTTCGTCTGACGTTTTCTGTTCTTCACGCACGAACAAACCGGTTTGCACGTCAAAGAATCGATCAATTTTACGTCCATCGCTGGTGTGAAAAGCCAGGTGATGGACGGGTGTCTTGTCGAGGGTCGTTTCTTTGACATATTCAATGGTCTCGAACTGTTTTCTCCAATTCAATGCTTCGTGCAAGGTGGAATAGTGTCGCATGTAATCCCGCGCTTCCTGGCCGGTCAAAATCTTCGGTTGGCCTTGGGTGTCAATTTGCCAGGCAATCTTTCCATCCGTTCCATGCGTTCGTTTCGATCCGTTCGGGAACCTGTTGATCGAAAGATGAAGATTCGGAGCTTGGAAAATCTCAAATTTGCCAACAACTTCTCCCTCCGAGATCACTTCCCCTTTGATGGTGTAGTTTTTGATTTTAGCCAGCGTTTCCTGGCCACCCTTGGCCTGGACATATCGTTCGATGACGGATTGGGCAGACGGGTTTTCCTCCTGCGCTGTCACCGGTTGTTGAGATAGGGCACAGGTGATCGATAGAATTAAAATGAGTCTCACCTTGAACTCCGCGCGAAAAAAATCTGACGTGGCCAGCGACGATCCGGACGCCGCTCAAATTCGTGAAAAACCTGTTAGCAGTTTACGCGGTGAAGCGGAAAAATTGTAGCTGGACAACACGGCCTACAACCGGCGAGTCCATGCGGGTCGGGGAGGATGGGGACGTGGTGCGTCGATTTCAGGCTCGCTTCAGGTCGGCGTTTTCATCTCCCTGCTTCGTCCTGGCGGCGCCGCGTTATTTGGGGTTTTGCAAACCGGTGTAGAGGTCCAGCGTCAGTTGCTTGAGAATTTCATGTTGTTGTTTGCCCGACGTCCTGGAACGGAGTTTCTGGCTGGCCATGATGGCGTAATTCATCGTCCTAGTTCCGTTGGAATAATGACCCGATCGGACCTGGGTGACCGGGTCACTATAGAGCGTGCCCCCTTTGGCGTACAGTTTGGCGCCATTGGGATAATCGGTGACATGCAGGATGTCGGTCAGCTCCTGAACCGTATTGCCCATCACATCGGGGGGCGTTTTACCAACGGTGGTCTGGAACAGGGTGGCCAGGGCGAACGGGGTAGCCGTGTTATCCCCCGTTACATTCCGCCGGGCCAACATGTACCGCCTCAGATGGACACCTTGAAATGCGTCGTGGCGCTGCTGCATTTGCGCGGTGGCAGCAGCGGGACCGCCCAGCAGAGCGATCGCCACGTTGGCCGCCCCGTTGTAAACGATATTTGAGTAGGTTTTTCCGGATGGATCCTTGGAGTCGATCAGGATCGAACCGAGTTGCTTGATCGAAACGACCGAGAGTTCAGCGGCAATTTCCTGTTGGCTCCGTTCACTAAAATGCGCGACGGCTGGGTGCTTCCTGTTTTGTACAATGGCGGCGATGTCTTGGCGGGGTTGTTGGTCCAATTCCTCGGCGTACCGGTTAAACAGTTCCAGTAGCAGGATCGATTTGACCGAACTGGCGGCCGGCAGTTCCCGTTGGGAGTTGTGGTGAAACATGACTTTACCCCGATCATCGAGTACGACCAAGCCGATCACCATGTCGTCGGGAATCGTCTGCAATATCGCTGCCACGTTTTTCGGCAGGTGGGACGTGGTTGTCTCGGCGATGACCTGCTCCTGCCCTGCCGCGGATCGATCGTTCCGGTTTTCGGTTGCCCGTTGCTGGGCGTTCAGACTTCCTGTCAGCAGGGTGAGAGCCAAACTCAGAAAGGTCAGTCTGTCTAAAAAAAGTCTTGTCATAATCGATCTCGAATCGGGGTCATCGGTCGCACCCCTGGTTAGTGTCGGGTTGAGTCGGGTCGCCACGGTGTCCAACAGTAACTAGAACCGCACATTCTTGAAAGTGAATTTCACTTTCTCTCCGGTTTTTGTTTCGGCGTTGACCGTTACTGTGAGTGGGAATAGAGCATCCACGGCAAAATCGCCCGTGATGTATTGTTTGAATTCATACCCAATGGCTTGAGGATCGACATCGGTCCCTTTCACATGAGGTACCCAACGCGGTGGCCACATGCCGATCAACTCAGAACGATGGGGGCGGTTATCATTGGCGTAAGTAATCTCGAATGGGCCGAAGTTATTTCCACAGTTGGAAAAAGACAAGAAGAAAGCTACCGAGCGTTGCCGAAGATTTTGAGGTGCGTCAGCCGGATTCACAAGCGTGCTCTGCACGGCAATCTTCTCAAGACGAACCGTGACACCCTGTTGTGATTGTTCGTACAGAGCGCGCGTTTTTGGTTTTTGGTCTTGTGCTTGGAGTGTGGGTGAAAACAGGACCAGCGCGGCCGCCGCGGCAAAACAGAGTTTAAACATCATATTCTCCTGAGACTGAGAAAACCTGGATTCAAAACAGGATGCCGATGATTTCACAAATTGCAATGCCATCTTGGCACCTGCTTCGTAGGGTACTAAACAGGAACCGTGCGTGCGCAACGCATTTTTTTTTATTCGTTGCAAGGAATTTACCTCAGCACCAAGTCAGGCCGTTGGCCTAAGCGGTAGCGTCCGATTCCATTTCGAACCGGCTGGCTACGATCCCATCTTCCAGGCGCAGGCAGGGAATGCCCCGCAACTTCGGGTAGGCCCGCAGGCTGCCTGGTGCATACAGGGCGTCCCCATGATCGACCAGCGGATCGCCATGTCGGGCGCACGTCAAACGGGGCGTGGCCGGTCCCCCCTGAGATGATTTTTCGATCACGGTCAGGGCGGTCGGATTCAACGGATTCCCCGTCACGCCCAGCAACTCGTGTCGAACGACCTTCATGCCGAGTGAGATCGCGTGTTGGCGGAGGTCCCGAACGTATCCCAGGCGTTCCATCCGTTCCTGCGCTGCCGGAGTTGCCAGCTCATACCCCGGCTCGAAGAGAACGAGGTAGCGGGCCGCGATGCGGTGAAGTTCCCTGAGAATGGGCACTTCGCGACCGCCGTTGGGTTCCATGGTGTGCGAGGTGTACACGATATCAAACGAATTGTCGGCGTACGGTGCGTGGAAGAGGCTGGCAACGGAGAGGAATACATCGTTCTCACTTTCAGAGGCAAGCCACTCCTTGCATTGGGCGACTCGTGACCAGGAAATGTCAAACCCATGATACGCCTGAAAAGAATCGCCACAGGCGCGCATGACAAATGACAAGGTCGTTCCTTCACCCACGCCCGGTTCCAGGACGCTGCCGCCATCTTGAACCAGCCCGGTTAATACCTCGGCGATTGCCGCGGCGTAGTGGATCTTCTGTTCGTGAAAGGTTGGGTCGTCCAGCGCCGCGACATAGGATCCGGTCTGTAAATCGTACGCGGTTTCGATGATCTCCTCGGTGTTACGACCCGAGTCATTTTCGCGGCGCAGGAGATCGGTAATGTTCTCGCCACGTTCGAAAGCCGTTTTCAGTTCTCGGGGGTGCATGCCGGTAGACTCAGGCTGGATGCTTCATATTTCAGTTTTAAGGCAGGCGTGGTCGGCTGCCTGGAAGGCCATTATACGGTAGGTCGCAACATTTGCCTAAGGGCGGCGGCGCGGTCGCAGGCGCCTGCGGATTTCGCTGCGCGGCACGGTCAAGCCGTCATCAGCGACAGTCCAATATTGCCGATAATCAACACGGAATTGAGGATGGCGACCGCTAATCCGAAACGCGTTCGGGCGGGCGATTCACGTTGGGTCAAACCGAAGCTGGCGATCAACGCCAGGATCAGTTGGAGTGGAACGTTTAGGAAAATCAATTGCAGCCAGGTTGATGAAACGCGGTCGGCGGTGACCGCAAAGAAACCGTCCGGTTCTTGCAGGAATAGATACACGACGAACCAGATAAGAAAACCACGCACGAACCCGAGCAGGATCATCTGCTCTTGCGATCGGTAACCCTTGGATTTTTCGGCTTTGGCGTTGTGATTCATGGGTTTAGTCGTCCATCAATGATGACAAGTGAATGGGGGGGCAGGCTGGTTCTGCCATCCTTGAAGGTCAGCATCATCTCCTGAGGCACCACCCGGTTGGGGTGTTCGATATCATTATAGGCATCGGGTGAGTCACCTGTCAGAACGGTCGCCCGGTAGGTGCCGTCGACCGGCGAGTCTCCCATTTTGAGCGTGCAGGTGACTTCCTGGGAAGGGTGACGATTCATGATCGCGACCGACCATTTTTCTCCCGATTCATCTACCGTGGCGATCGCATCGACCATGGCAACTGATGACTCGCCGTGGGTGAGACGGTCCGAATCGACTTCGGTCCTGGCCACATTCGCCTGGAGCAGGTTGGCGTACATCGCCATGGTGTGAAAATGGGTCCGCTTGACGATTCCCCCCGGATGGACGTAAAGGGGGCCGGTCTGGTTCACCAGGCAGGCGACGTTGGCCATCGTGACATCCTCGGCGTGACGCAGGCAGGCGTTAAAGAACGAGGCGCAAAACAGCGCGTCGGCCATCGTGTAGAGAGACGGCTCAAGGCTTTTATCTCGGTCTTTGATCAAGGCGATGATTTCCGGATCCTGGTAATCGACCTTTCTCGGATGGTGCCCTGAAAATCCGGGATGGTGCCAGGAGCGCAGATTCCATTCATCAAAGGCGATCTTGATCCGCTCTCGCATCTTGGCCTTGTCGATCGATTGGACGACGGCGCTGATGTGGGCATCCGGCTTTTCCGAGAGCATCAGGCAGGCCAGGTAGTCGGGCGTCTGGTGTTGCTGAAAATTCGGTATCCAGTATTCATGTACCGAGAGGAGGTCCAGGTACGGCCCCGCCGTCTGGAACAGGTACGGGTCGATATAGGCCCGTGGTCCGTGGGACCCCGAGCATGTCACCAAGATATTCGGGTCGACCTCTTTCATCGCGGCTGCCGTGTCGCGAACTTTGTCGATATAACCTTTGCCACCCTTTTCGTTTCCGACACTCCAGAATTTGACGTCGAACGGTTCCGCATGTCCGTTCCGCTTGCGCATTTCGGCCAGTTCACCGGTCGTGGCGTTACAGTAAGCGACCCAGTCGGCCATCTCCTCGATGCTGGCCAGGCTGTTCTGGCAAATGTACGGTTCCGCCCCGACGCGGCGACAGAGCTCGATGAATTCGTGGGTGCCGAACGTGTTCGGTTCGAGAACACCCCAGCGGTCGTCATCATACGGCTGGCGGTCTGGCCCGACTCCTTTTTTCCAATGGTAGCTGTCTACAAAGCAGCCCCCGGGCCAGCGAATCACAGGCACCTTCAGTTCTTTGACTGCCTCGATCACATCGAGGCGAAATCCGTGCTCGTCGGCCAGGGGTGAGCCTGGTTCAAAGAAGCCCCCGTAGATCTGTTTGCCGAGATGTTCGATGAAACCACCATAGATCATCGGGTCGCAGGTCTTTGTCGGTTCATCCGTAGCGATCAGAATGGTCGCCTGGTTGGTCGCCTGGTTGGTCGCCTGGTTGGGCGTCGCTTGGGCCAAGAGGTTTCCCGGGAGGGCGCACAGCAAAGCACTCAACAGTGCCAGGCTGCGGTGAGTCACTGGATTCCACATGAATCGCTTTCCATCTTTCTGCATAAATTCTGTGATCGCCGGGCCAACCCGTTCAGCCCGCACCAGAAGTGTAACAAAGGAACCGGAGCAGAGCGAATCGGCGCCGGTTCACCTTTTGTCAGGTCGTGTTCGGCGGGTCGACCGCCGAGGGCCAGCCGGCTGATGACGAGATAGGCCAGGAAGGCCGGGATGGCCAACAGGAGAAGAAAGGAAGCCCCCGCCAAGGCGGCGGCCAAGTTGGTCAGCACGTCAAACACCAACAGGCAGCCGACAGACAGCTGGACGGCAAGTTTTCGCCAGATGGCCGGACGACCATCGGGGTCGCGTGGGATTCGTTGGTAGCCCGCATTCAATCGAATCAGGCTGACGATCGCCATGGCGGCAACGCCTGTTCCCTGCAGGAGGATCATCAGCAGGACGACCGCCAGCGGGATTTCTGCCTGGGGCTTGGCAAAGTCTTTCGTCACGAGCCCCAGCAGTGCAAAGAGGGTGGCTGGAACCGCCGCTGCCGCCAGGGGAAGATAGATCTCCCACAGGCGTGATTGCCGCCAATCGGTCGTTGTGATCGGTTCGAGATGTTTCATGGATATTGCTGAACGGAAATTGTCTGGTGAGTTATCGCTCGTTAACAAATGCCTGTGAGAATGTTCGGCCAGGTCATCTTGGAGCTGCCCGCGTGGACAGTTCAGCCCGGAACAGAAGCTTATCACAGGCACTAGAAAACGGCGAATCGCCTCCGGTTTCATGTTTTGTGATGACGGGTTAGACAGCCAGCCTGGATTGGTTCTGTGAAAAAACTCCATCCGCATGCGTCGCTTGCGGATGGAGGGTCTACCGAACGCCCCATGGAGTCGGGACGACTAATCGGTAATTCGCTTCATGGCGTTACTCACCAGTTGTGGCCGAATGCCACTGGGAAGCACCTTTCTGACTTGGCCCGAACTATCAAATAAGACCGCGCCCCAGCCATTGGATTCGACTTTTCGGTTTTCGAGTGAACCCTGAACGGGAGTGATCCCCAAATCACTGAAGATGGCAAATAGTTCGCTTATGGACATTTCAATCAGACAGAATCGTTCGCTTTGGTTTCGGATTGAACCCATTTTCATCAAATCAGATTTTTTCAGAGGAACAAACTCCTTTGGTTTAACCGTGGGATGCTTCTGTGTTTGGCGATCGGTCAATAGAGCGACGACGCCTTGCTTTCGAGCAAACGCGGTCTTAACGGTTTCAAGTTTTTCATGGTACTTCTCGCCCACCGGGTTATACGGCTGGCCTAGCAAGACTTGGAAGACATGCTTTTCGATTTGCTGCAACTCAGGCAAGGGGAATTCCGTTAACGCCAAGTTCTCACAGGATCGGCCAACCGTTGTGAAACCATGTGGAATGACCTCGGGAAAAACCGAACGGTCGTCCAGCCCGTAAGCGTTCCCGTAAGACATGTGGAGTGCAAGATAATTTGCTAAGAAAGCGTTTCGAAATTCTTGGTCTGTCCTCGTAACACCGGTGTCCAGGTTTTTCGCTTTGCTCAGGCGGCCGTTGGACCTCAGATCCGAATAGGCCGTGACATATTCGGGGGGTATGCTGGTCTTCAGGTGTTTGGACGCAATTTGGTCGCGAATCTCATGGTCAGTTGCGGAAGCAAGTTTTTGATTTAACTCGAGAGCACTCTCGGCTGAAGTTAACAGGTCATTCGGACGGACGGGGCCCAGCACGATCTGTAGGACATGGCCGCCGGGTTCCAGGAAATAACTGGCGACATTTCCGCCGTTGCGTTTGAATTTGATTTGGTTCAAGAAGGATGACGCTTCTTTTTGTCTGTTTAGGTCCAACTTCTCAATGCTTTCCCGTTCCCACCCCTCAATGCGTTCGAGTTGCCGGGTGTCCGCGTTGGTTCGTTTTCCCGGTGCCAATACCCGGAAAGTGGAAACCTGTTTATAGGTGCAGATGTAGTTCTCGTTCAAAAATTCGGCAATGGCCGGATCGTTCAAAGCAGACTGCTTGAAACTCAATGCGTTATTTCACGTGAACGTCGCGTTTTTCAGGTCACCCGATAGCTGTAAAACAAAGAGGGGTTTGCCGGTCCGTTTGGCGAGTTCAAAGGCCTTCACGTAATCCGTGTGAAACTTGACCTTGGTTTGGCAGTAACTCGTTTCATCCGGGTGGTCCGTTGGGGTGTCAACCCACTCGGTCCCCGAAACGCCTGACGAAAGGAGGCTGACTAAAACAAAACAGCTCGTGCCTGTGAGAAATGACTTCAACATGACTCTCCCCTTTTCTCAAAAAATCGACAGATTGCCGCGATACGGATCCGGGTGAGACGAGCGGAAGAGGTAGCCCGGTGGTTAAGTGTTGCCTGCGAGATTTATACACAATCGGAGCCGAATCAGCAAATTTTCGTCCCGGTCAAAACGATTCGGTCATGAGACGGATAACGTGAAAGAGCTTACCGAGTCGATCTGAAATTTGGATCCGACCTTTCGTGATGCCGATCGCACCAAGCGCTGAAACCACTAAAAGTCGGCTTTGAACAGCGCCCCGAGTACCAAGGAACCTGCGAGAAGGCCGAAGATCCCTGTGAACGTACATACGGCGAAAACGGCCAGCGAGGCCAGCAGGCCGACCCACCAGGGGGAAGCAAACTTGTTGATGACGAAATAGATGGTGAGCGCGGCGAGCAGGATGCCCCCAATCAGTCCAACCATGATTGCATACCTCGATTACGGGAAAGGATTACGGGAAAGGATTACGGGAAAGGATTACGGGAAAAAGTTGCGGCAAAAAGTTGCGGCAAAAAGTTGCTGATCAGGCCGAGAAGATCGGCAGGTAATTCAGCGGCATCTGCAGGATGATGCAGGCCATCGCGGCGCCGTACTCGGGGCCCGCTTCGCTGGAACCCCAGGAACCGTCACTCGCCTGGGTCTTGACCAGCTGGTCGCGGATCGCCGGGTACCACTCGTTCCAGTACTCGCCACCCGCATGCCACATCGCCTGGACCGCGTAGTAGTTGGAATAGAAATAGTGACCGCCGCTTTGCAGCCCGGACGGTTTGAATTTCTTCAGGTATTTCAGCGCTGTTTCAATCTGTTCCCCTTCGTAGATGCCGGCACTGTACATCGAGGTGACACCGGCCGCCGTCATGGCAAAGGTGGTATGGCCACCCCGCAACGTGTAGCGGAAACTGCCATTCTTGTTCTGACTCTTTTTTACGTAATCGATACACTTCTTGCGCACTTCGTCCGGCACGTCGATCCCGGCATCGCGCGCTCCGCGCAGGGCCATGATCTGGCAGACGGTGATCGAAAGGTCGGCGTCACTCTTCCGCGGTTGATAGCGCCAGCCACCGACGTCGTTTTGGCAGCGGCAGGTCAGGTCGACCGCCATACGGAGTTTTTCGCCGATTTCTGCCTTGCGGGTCATGCCATATGCCTGCGAGAGGAAAAGCATGCTGAAACCGTGGCCGTACATGTTCTCGTGGGCCGTGTTGTCCAGCCGGGCGATGTAACCGGTGTCGCGGACATTCCGCATGATGAATTCGACGCACTGGTCGATCGTCTTGCCGTACTTGCCAAAACCGGGGGCATGGCCACCACACATGAAGGCCAACCCGGAGAGCGAGCAGGTCGCCACGCCGGCCGATAAACCGGAGTTGCCAAAGGCGCCCCGGTTGCGGCCCGATTTGACCTGACGGCCGTGCAGGAAACTGAGGCCCCGTTCGATCGCCGCGCGGGCCGGGCCCGTCACCAGTTGAGCGGGGGTTTTCTCGTTTTTCGAGGCTTTTCGATCCATCGCCAGGCTCGGACTGGCACCGATCAGCGGGGCGCATCCCAGCCCGAGGGCTGCCTGGTTGAATTTGCGTCGGTCCATCCTGTCCGCCTGTTTTTTCTCGATTACGGTATGGTCACCTGCCTAGATCATAGCCGGACCTGGTAAATCGGTCAAAACGGATCGGGAGCCGTTTTGAGCCGTGGGGCACCCCTGCGCAGAAGGGCCAATTGACCCGCCCCTTAAACCGTCGATAATCAGCAGGGTTACCGGACGGAAACTCTTTATTTTTTCGGTTGGCCTGGGCCTTCCGGTGGTTTCTTCCTGTTTGACGACATCCATCACCGAAAGGTTCCTTATGACGACTTCGGCAGTTGATACCCGACACTTGGCCATCAATACGATTCGGACCCTTTCCATGGATGCCGTTCAGAAAGCGAACAGCGGGCACCCCGGAACACCGATGGCGTTGGCACCGGTTGCCTACAGTTTATGGAACGATCACCTGAACTATGACCCGCAGCACCCGGACTGGCCGGGCCGCGACCGCTTTGTGTTGTCCTGCGGCCACGCCTCGATGCTGTTGTACTCGGTGTTGCACCTGGCAGGCGTCAAGAACCCGGATGGTACACCGGCCGTCTCGATCGAGGATATCAAAAATTTTCGTCAATTCGGCAGCCCGTGTGCCGGGCACCCGGAACATGGCGAGGCGGCCGGCATCGAAACGACGACCGGTCCGCTGGGGCAGGGGATCGCCAACTCGGTCGGCATGGCCATCTCCAGCAAGTGGATGAGTGAACGTTACCAGTTTGCCGGTTGCGGTTTCTCCGTGTACGCCCTCTGTAGCGACGGCGACATCATGGAGGGGGTCGGCATGGAAGCAGCCTCGTTGGCAGGCCACCTCAAATTGGACAACCTCTGCTGGATCTACGACGACAACCAGATCACGATCGAAGGCCGGACGGACTTGGCCTTTAGCGAGGACGTGGCGGGTAAATTTGAAAGCATGGGTTGGGACGTGGTGACGATCGAGGATGCCAATGACCTGGCGGCGATCGACAGCGCCTTGGAACAGTTCAAGCAGACCGAGGGCCAGCCAACCCTGATCGTGCTGAAAAGCATCATTGGGTACGGCGCGCCGAACAAACAGGATACGGCATCGGCTCACGGTGCCCCGCTGGGTGAAGAGGAGATCGAACTGGCCAAACAGGCGTACGACTGGTCGGCAGAAAAATTTGACGTACCCTCGGGAGTGATGGAACTGTTTGCCGAAAACCTGGGTCGCCGCGGCGCGGAGGCTTACCAGCAATGGGAAGCGGCCTGGACCGACTTTGCTTCGGCCCAACCGGCGGCCGCGGGTGATTTGCAGGCGATCTTTGAGCGACGCCTGCCGGATGACTGGGAAGCGGCACTGCCCGTGTTCCCCGCCGATGCCAAGGGGATGGCGACCCGTGTCTCCTCGGGCAAGGTGCTCAATGCACTGGCCGGACCGATCGGCTGGCTGATCGGGGGATCGGCCGACCTGGCCGGTTCGAACAAATCTGTCATTGAAGATGCGGATGCCGGACATTTCAGCGCCGACCAGTTTTCGGGTCGAAATTTCCACTTTGGCATTCGGGAACATGCGATGGGTTCGATCTGCAACGGGATGTCGCTTTGCGGGATCCGCAGTTACGGCGCGACGTTCGCCGTGTTTACCGATTACATGCGGCCTGCCATGCGACTGAGCGGTTTGATGCACCAGCCGGTCCTGTACATCTTGACACACGATTCGATCGGGTTGGGGGAAGATGGACCGACGCACCAACCGGTCGAACACCTGGCGGCCTGCCGGGCAATCCCCAATCTGCTGGTGATGCGTCCGGCCGATGCGAATGAAGTGTCGCAGTGTTACGCCGCCGCGATCGGGGAAGCCAAACGACCGACGGCCATGTTCCTGACCCGACAGAATGTTCCGACGTTTGACCGGGAAAAGATGGGGGATGCCGCCGGCGCTCGCTGCGGGGGTTACATCCTGCAGGATACCAGTGGCAACCCGGACGTGATCCTGATGGGGACCGGCAGCGAAGTGGAGGTCTGCCTCGAGGCGGCCGCCCTGCTGGCCGAGGAACAGATTGCGGCCCGGGTGGTCAGCTTGCCCTGTTTCGAGCTGTTCGAGGCGCAGCCGAATGAGTATCGCGAATCGGTTCTGCCCAGCGGTGTGGCGGCCCGGGTGGCAGTCGAAGCGGGGATCGAAATGGGATGGCTCCGCTTCCTTGGTCGTCACGGCCGGTTTATCGGCATGAACGGGTTCGGTGCCTCGGCACCGTTTGAGGAACTGTACGAACATTTTGGCATCACGGCGGATCAGGTCTGTCAGGCAGCCAAGGAGCAGGTAGCCGCCAGTCGGAATTGATGCAGGGCGGACCCGCAGTCGGGCGGAATCGTCAGGCCGCGCGGCTGAAGTCACTCAGCAGGAGCCTTTGGGATGGATAATGATCAACTGGTGGAACAGGTTCGCGCCATGCGGCCCTGGCACCAGGATATTGAAATCAACGATCAGGTCAGCAGCGGCAAAGCGTTTTCACCTGATGGGAAACTGCTTCCGGCCGACAATGACAACGTCAGCCTGATCTCTCCCCGTATCCGGTTTGAACGGCGGGCCGAGGTGCTCTACCCCGAGGGGCTGGCCGGCAAGCGTTTCCTGGATTGTGCCTGCAACGCCGGTGCCTACTGTTTTTATGCGCGCGAACTGGGGGCCGATTACTCGTTCGGTTTCGATGTGCGAAAGCACTGGGTGGACCAGGCCCGTTTCGTACAGCAACACCGTGAAGGTTTCCCTGCCGACCGGATTGAGTTCCGTGAAATGGACCTTTACGAGCTGCCGAAACTGGAATTAGAGCCGTTTGACTACACTTATTTCAGTGGTATTTTTTACCACCTGCCCGACCCGATTACCGGTTTGAAAGTGGCCGCCGATTTGACCCGCGATATCCTGCTGCTCAGTACGTCGACGGCAACCCAGGCGGGCAATCCGCTCGGCCTGACGCTCGCCTACGAGAGCCGAGAGAAGGTGATGTCGGGCGTGCACCGGCTCGCCTGGTTCCCCAACAGTCCCGAGATCCTGGTCGAGATCCTGAACTGGCTCGGCTTTGCCGAGATGAAGGTGACCAAGGACGTCAGCAATCATAAGCAACGGAACCGGACCGAAATTGTCGCCGCTCGCGAGAAGGGGCGCCTGGAAGGTTTGGAGGGGGAACTCAAGATCCCCCTGGTGGAAGGTGCCCGTCCGCACATCGACTGGATGTAGTCCCAGCGGGATGGCGACCGACGGATCCGCTTTATTGGTCGGTTGGTTCAACGCCAATTTCGAAGCAGGCGAGTTCTCCCTGTTTTCCCAGAAAAGCTCCTGCACCGCCTACCGCGTTGCTTCGCACCAACAATTTCCCCCCCGCCAGCGCGGGAATGGCGCGCGCGGGAGTTTCGAAAAGTTCCGCCTGGTAGAGACGGGTGAAGGCGCGGGGAGTCGCCTGCAGAATGTGCAATCTGCCGCTGTGATCGATCAATACGATCTTGTCGTCGACCAGGATACTGTGTCCGACGGGGACGTCATCCTCGACCCAAGCCAGTTTGCCGGTGGCAGCCTCGACGCAGCGGTAGCTCCCGTTCTGCCGATCCTCTCGGCCACACGAGCCGTACAGCATCCCATCGCGCAGAACCGGGGTCGAGTATTGGCTCTCAAACCGGGTCGGGTCGGACCAGTCCTCTTGCACGGCGCCCGCTGTGGGCGTGAGCCAGCGGCTGCCGACTCCGTAGGAGGAAGTCAGGAAGACATGATCATCCACGACCACCGGCATCGCTCCGTTGACGGTCGGTCCGCGATCGCCGAACGGGTATTCGAACAGGATCTTGCCGTTGGTTGGGTCGATTCCGAAAAACTTCAAGCGTGTCACGACCAATGCGCAAGGTTGGCCGTTGAAAGTGCTGGCCACCGGAGAGGAATAGCTGGCCCGCTGGTCGGTGGCGACCCAACGCGTCTGGCCCGTTTGCAGGTCGAAACCGACGATGCCCGCCTCGTTGCCACCGACGTTGACGATCAAGGTGTCACCGATGACGATTGGCGAACTGCCGAACCCGAAATAACCCGAGGGCGCCCGGAAATCAGTGGCCGTACTCCGGTTCCAGCGGAGGTTTCCATTACCCAGGTCGAGACAGTAAAGTTCGCCGGCCGTATCAAATAGATAGACCTTGTCGCCGTGGATTAAAGGGACGGCCTTCGGTCCGCGGTCCGGGTCGATTCCCCCACCCCGGTACTTGGTCGGCAGGTCGGTTTTCCAAAGTTCTTTCCCATCGTCCAGTGAGAGACACTCCACGACCTGGCCCGATTGGGGGCGGTGAAAAATGATAACGCGGTCGCCCGCCACAACCGGACCGGAGTAGCCTTCGCCGACCGGGTGGGTCCAAACCTTGTTCAGGCCACCCGCCGGAAAGGATTTGAGAAGTTTTTCGTCTATGGCAATCCCGTTTCGGGTTGGGCCAAGGATTTGCGGCCAGTCCCGCGCATCGGCCATGTTTCCAGCCGCGGAAACGGACAGGAAGCAGCTGGTTGTCAGCAAGAGGAAACGGAATCGTGGGGTGAATGTCCCGGATCGGCGTGGACTTGCGAGTCCCCGGACGGGTATGATGCAAGCGTTCGATATCTTTTCGATCATGAGGTAAGTTCCTTGCGTCCCTGGTCATCCTGGTTGCTGAGTAGTCAAAAAGCCCTCAGCCGCAGCAAACGCGGTTGGTGGGCGGGCGTCACGATTGCCGTGTTGGCGTCGCTGCTGATCCTGGTTGGCGTTGTCTGGCTGGCAGCCAGCGTAACGCTGTTCACGGTCTCTTCCGGTGGCGAATCAGGTTATATGACCGTTCCCTTTTTTATTCTACAACTTCTGTTGTCGATGGCCATGATCGGGATCGGAACGTACCTGGTGATGATTTCCATGTGGAAAGTGAGTGCCTCTGTGGAAAGGCGGGGGGCCTTGATCAGCCAGGCGACCGAGTTTGACCTGCTCAAGGATTTGCGGGGCTTGAGGGAGCAGATGCCTACGGTCCCCACAAATTCCATTGCGCCGACCCAGGGCCTGGTCCTCGGGTACCGGTTGCACGCCTCGCGGCGGAATTTATGGGGCCTGGTCGGTGCGGCGATCGTGTTCGTTGTTTTTGTAGGCTTGGCGGCGGCGCTGGTCATCGTGACCTACAACAAGGTTTCCCTGCAATTAGGTGATTATTCCTCGGGAGCCCTGGCGATCCCTTTTCTGATAGCAGCGGTCTGGTCATTCGGTTATTTCCTGAGACAGCTGTTGAAATTGACCAGTATCGGTCCGACCGAGCTGGAAATCTCCGATTATCCCGTTGTCCCCGGAAAAGAGTACCAAATTCAGCTGTCCCAATCCGGGCGTTTGCGAATACAATTGTTGGACGTGACGCTGGTCTGTTACGAGGAAGCGACATTCAAGCAGGGCACGAATATCCGGACCGAAAAGAAAGCGGTCTATTCCCAACGCCTGTTTCGTCGTCGTGGGATCAACGTCGATACGAACAGTTCTTTCCAGACCCAATTTGACATGATGGTTCCCGAAGGGGCCATGCATTCCTTTAACTCTGACAGTAACCGGGTGCAATGGAAGATCGAGATATACGGACAGGCCAAAGGCTTTCCCAGGGTGAGGCGCAGCTTCGAGCTGATCGTCATGCCACACGACCTTGGTCCCGAACCAACAAGTCGCCTGCGGAGCCACGAAAAGGTGTGAGTCGTCCCAGGATCCAAATCAACCTGACTGACGAGAAACGGGTTTATCGACCAGGGGATGTGCTGGTTGGTCAGTACGTAATCGACAACCCGGGGGAGCAGCGAATCCACGCGATCGAGGCGTCTGTCATCTGGATGACCGTGGGCAAGGGCGAAGAGGATATGGGTGTTCATTTCTTCGATCGGCAAAAGGGTCCCTTCGAAGTCAACCATTGGAATCTTCCCCGCAAGTTCAGTACGGTCCTGCCGCGCAGCCCGTTTTCCTATGACGGGATGATGATCCGAGTTCGCTGGGCGGTGCGGGTTCGACTGTTCCTGGAAGCCGAATCGGAGGTGACCGAAGAGCTGTTTTTCCGACTGGGTAACGTCGACAGTATTCTCGGTGACCTCTCAGGTTAGATGATGATTTCGGATCGAGAAAACCCGTTTGCCACACGCTTTATTTGGCCGGGCCAGCAATATGTCGAACCGCCCGGTTGTTTGGAAGTCGGGAGTTTGGCGAGCCATTTCCTGCGCAAAGGAGGGTATGGCCAGATCGTCGGGCCTCACGGTTGTGGCAAGACGAGTCTCGCCTGGGCCATGACGAAGTCGCTCCGCGCGGAGTTTCGGGAAATCCATTTCCTGGTGATTCGACGATCCGCGAAATGGGGACTTCGTGGCGAGATGGTAAACCGTCTGGCCGGTCAGGGCGAGGGTGAGCTGTGGGTGGTCGATGGTTTGGAGCGTTTGTCGCTGGTCCAGCGGTTCGGCCTGGTCGGTCATTGTCGGGTCCAAAAGAAATCCTTGTTGGTCACCGCGCACCAGACTTGTCTCGGCCTCCCGGTGCTGGCTCGTTTGTTGCCATCCTTGGATCATTTTCAAGAGATCGTCCAGCGTCTCTCCGCTGCGAGCGGCGTAAGTGTGGAAACGGAAACCGTGCGTTTGGCGTACGATCAAAATGACGGCGATTACCGGGAGGGATTGATGTTCCTGTACGACGCCGTTCAGCCCCAGGTTCTGGCAGCGGCCTGTTGATCGGTTGGTAAGCCGAATTCGGCTCTGTTGAATCGCTTACGCTCATCTCCGATTGATCCCCTGCTTGTTGAAGCGGCGACAACCGACCGTTATATTGTCCGGCTCTTGTTCGGTTTTCTTTCCTGGTTGTTGTGGAGTTTGTCGATGATTCGATGTTCTGTGGTTGGTTGTTTGTGGATAATCGTTCTGGGCATGCCGTTTCAAGCGGCCGCGGAGGTAGGGGACCAGCGGAAAATTTCCGTAACAGGTACCGCGGTTACCTGTGTCACACCCGATGAAATTATCTGGTCGATCACCACGACCGATGACAACCCCGATTTGGCGAAAGCGAAGATGGCCAGCGATCAGTCGGCGGCAAGGGTCATGGCGATCCGGGATAAATTGGAAATTGCACCGGACCAGTTGACCTCGGGTCGGGTTCAGATTGAAAAGGTGTACGATCGTGACCGCAATGGAAATACGACCACGTTCAAGAATTTTCGGGTGCGGCGACAATTTTCCATTCGACAGAAGGACCTCGATCGTTTCGATGATTTCTTGACTGAAATCGTGGGTGGACCGGTGGAGGGGAGCTTCCGTTACGATACCTCCCGGCGTTACGAATTGCGCAATCAGACGCGGATTAACGCGGTCAAGATCGCCCAAAAGAAGGCCGCTGCGATGGCGGAGGCTTTGGGGGTGCGAATTGGTGAGCCGATTCAGATTTCGGAATCGAGCAGTTCTTGGCCGGCGCAAGCCAATAATTTTGCTTACAACGAAGTGCAGCGAGGCGCAGCCGACCAGACCGATGGCCAGATGGTTCCCGACGCGATTGAAATCAAGATCAGCGTTCAGGTCGATTTCGCCCTCGAATCCGTAGTCTCGCCCAAGTAGGCTAGGCGGGGTCGAGGATCTGCAGGTTACAGAAGGCCAGGCGGAAACGCTTGCTGCCGAGTTCGTCAAATTCGATGGTCGCGGTTCGCTTCAGATTGGCCCCGGACAGGGTAATGATCGTCCCCTGACCGTATTCTTCATGTTCGACGCGCATGCCCACCTGGAATTTTGAAGGGTGGACCCGGGCCGCCCCCTGCTCGGCCAGTTCCGTGCCGGTCATCAGTCGCGGGAAAGTCGGCCGATCCGACTTCTTCCCGGGAGCGTCGGTCGTTGGCGAGGGAGCGGATGGCTCGTTTCCCTCGCTCGATTCGGCTGTCCCTTCAGGCGAACCATCGATTTGAATCCCCTCATGCAACCAGGGGTCCACGTCGAAGGGAACCTGCTGGTCATGTTCCAAGTCGTCGGTGGGGGCGAGGTCCAGGTGGGCGGGTTCGATCACCTGCATTTCGCCGCGGGGTAATTCAAGCAGGAACCGGCTGGCGATCGCCGGCCAAAAGGCACCCCGTTTAAAACGGGAAACCGAGCGGCTCAACTGCAAGATCTCCTGGGCGCGGGTAATTCCCACGAATAGCAGACGGCGTTCTTCTTCGATCTCGTCGTCGCTCTCCTGGCTCCGCTCGTGGGGCAGGATGCCATCTTCGCAACCGACGATGAATACGGAGGGAAATTCCAGGCCCTTGGCGGCATGAATCGTCATCAAGGTGACAAAATTGGCCTCGGATTCCCAGGCGTCCGTGTCACTGACCAATGCCGATTGTTCCAGGTACGCCTCCAGGCCGCCATCCTCCGGGTGTTCCATGTCGAATTCCTGGGCCGCCACAAGCAATTCATCGATGTTTCCGGCCCGTTCGTGCCCCTCGTCACTGTCGTCCTGGATCAGCCAATCCCGGTAGCCGGTCAGCGTGACCACTTGCTGGATGATCGCCTCAACCACTTCCGTTTCCAGCACGGACAGTTCATCAAACAGGGCGACGAACTTGGCGACTTTCGTGGCGGCGCCTTTGGAGATCGTTTCGATCAATCCGCATTTGCGGGCCGCGTCGAGCAGGCAGATCTTTTCCGCTTCGGCGAATTCCCGGATCCTGCCCAGCGTCACCTTGCCGATCTTGCGTGAAGGAACATTGACAATTCGCTCAAAGGCGACGTTGTCACGTGGATTGTTGATCAGGTGCAGGTACGCCAGCACATCCTTGATCTCGCGCCGCTGGTAGAACTCGTGGCCGTTGACAATCTGGTACGGAATCGACATCCGACCGAGCGCATGTTCCAGGGAGCGGGATAACCAGTTGGCGCGGTAGAAAATGGCAAAGTCACTCGGCGCCCGCCCGCCCTGTCGAATCGCCAGATCGATCTGCTCGGCAATGTCAGCCGACTCTTCCCGGGGTGACGGGTAGGTGACCAGCCGGACTGCTTCCCCCATCTCTTTTTCAGTCAACAGCCGTTTCTGTTTGCGGCGCAGATTATTGGCGATCAACTGATCGGCCACCGACAGAATCGCGCCGGTGCTCCGGTAGTTCTGTTCCAGGCGGACCACGACGGCATTCGGATAATCCCGCTCGAACTCCAGGATGTTGTTCAGATCGGCTCCCCGCCAACCGTAAATCGACTGGTCGGGATCCCCCGTGACGCTCAGGTTGCGCGTGTCGTGGTTCAGCAACCGGACCAACTGGTACTGGGCATGGTTGGTGTCCTGGTACTCGTCGACCATCACGTACTGGTACTGGCCATCCAAGCCTCGCCGCAATTCCGGGTTGTGCCGGAGAAGATCGATCGTATGCAGGAGCAGGTCGTCAAAATCGACGGCGTTGGCCCGGCGTAACTGTTCCTGGTATTCCGGGTAAACCCGCCCCATGATCTGGTCCAGGGGATGACCGGGCCGGGGATCGAACTCAGCGGGTGTCAGGCCGCGGGCCTTCAAAAAGCTGATCTGGTTGATGAGGGAATCCACCGAGTAATGCTGGGCATTGACCTTCGCGTTTTCAATCGCCTGTTTCACCACCTTGCGGGAATCTGCCGTGTCGTAAATCGAAAAATTCTCTCCCAGCCCAACCATCTCGGCGCGTTGTCGCAATAGGCGGGAACAGAATCGGTGAAACGTGCCGGACCAGGCCGGGGCGCCCGGCACGAGGGCGCTGATCCGGTTTCGCATCTCGTCGGCTGCTTTATTGGTAAAGGTCAACGCGAGGATGGAGCGGGCCGGGACACCCTGGGAAACGAGGTAGGCGATGCGATGGGTGATGACCCGCGTCTTGCCACTGCCGGGTCCCGCCAGCATCAACAGCGGACCTTCCCGGTGCATCACCGCCTGGCGCTGTGCTTCGTTCAGTGGTTCAATGATCTCTTTTTCTGAGGCAGCAGGCATCGCGTTCCAGAAAATCCAACGTTGTGTGCTAGCGGGCGTTCGGCGATTGGGCAAAACGTCGTGATAATTTGCCTGTCAGGCTGATCGTAATCTCCCGGACCTATGGTATATTTTGAGCATACTGAGGCAAGGACTGGCCCACAAGTATCACTCGTTGGTGTCGAGTCCTTGGCCGTCGACATTCATCACAGACCCATGGGAGGGACCCCAAATGGCCAAAACGCGAATCCCGCTCAGTGCCGCAGAAGAAGAGCAGAGGAACCTGCAGGAAAAACTCGAATTGAGTACCGCCGAAATCGGTTTGACTGTCAGGACCACGAATTGCCTGGAAGAGCGCGGTATCTTTACCGTTCGCGATCTGCTCAACACGACCCGCGTCGAACTGTTGAGTATCTCCAATTTCGGAGAGAAAACGCTCGAGGAAGTGTATCGTTCGCTTGAGGCAATCGGGTTTTATCGCCCCAATACGGAAGTCAAGCCGAGATAGGAACGGAGCGTTCCTGATTCGTAGCATGACGGTGGCCTTCCCCGCTGGGGAAGTCGGCTCTGTCTGCGCTATCGGTACGATTGGGCCAAGATGCGACGCGGAGCAATACTTGACCTGGATGCCGTTCCCCAATCGGGCCCCCGTGGTACTCGGCTTCACACCCATGGTCCTCAGGCACGCTTGCATCGCCACTTGAGCGACCCGTTATTGGCCCGATAAAAACTTCCAGGCCGGGGATCTTTGGCCGTTTCCGGCTCGCCCGGTGTTGCCGGCCGGTGCAGGTTATTCCCCTGCGGGTTGTAACGTTTACGGGAATTTTAGTGACCAAAAATCCGTTTTCTTGCGGGTAATTTCCGGTCGGGGTCCGGCTGTAAGCTATCGTTTGGCACAGCTCTTTCCGCGCTTCAGCGACCGGGAGAGCCCCTCTTATCCAGCGATTACCGGACTCAAGAATAACGATGATTACTGCTCCCAGTTCGACTTCCGATCCCCGCGTCAGTGGTTTTGATCAGCTCAAACAACAGATTCACCAAAAATTGATTGGCAAACTCGATTTGACGCGGGTGGGTGAACTGGAGGGGGATGTCCTGCGACGGGAAATTCGCGTCGTGGTGGAGCGTCTCTGTGACGATGAAAACAACCTGCTGAATCGGCAGGAACGCGACCGCCTGATCGAAGAAGTCCTGGATGAGACCTTCGGCCTGGGCCCGTTGGAGTTGCTGCTCAAGGATCCGACGATCAGTGACATCCTGATCAATGGTCCCAAGAATGTTTATTGTGAACGGGGTGGGAAAATGGAACGGGCTTCGGTCGAGTTCCGTGACAACCAGCACCTGTTGCAGATCATCGACCGGATTGTATCGAAGGTAGGTCGCCGGGTGGACGAGACATGCCCCATGGTCGATGCCCGGCTGGAGGACGGATCCCGTGTCAATGCGATCATTCCCCCGCTGGCTCTTGATGGGGCGGCGATGTCGATTCGCCGGTTCGGTTCCAACCCGTTGAAATTGGAAGACCTGCTGAATTACGGGGCTTTCACGCCCGAAATGGTGATGCTGCTCGAGGGAGCCATGAAGGCCAGGCTGAACATTATTATCAGCGGGGGGACCGGCTCGGGGAAAACCACGCTGCTCAACACGCTTTCCAGCTTCATTTCCAACAAGGACAGAATTGTCACGATTGAGGACGCCGCCGAACTTCAATTGCAACAGGAACATATTGTCCGCCTGGAAACGAGGCCACCCAATATTGAGGGGAAAGGGCAGGTTACGGCGACCGATCTGGTGCGGAACTGTCTGCGGATGCGTCCCGAGCGGATCATCATCGGTGAGTGTCGAGGTCCCGAAGCGCTCGATATGCTGCAGGCGATGAATACCGGACACGATGGTTCGCTGACCACCACCCACGCGAATTCACCCCGTGACTGTATTTCCAGGCTGGAAACCTTGATCATGATGTCTGGGTTCGAATTGCCTGTCAAAGCGATGAGGACCCAGATTGCCAGCGCCGTCGACCTGATCGTTCAAGCGAACCGGTTGCAGGGAGGGGCCCGCAAAGTGACGCACGTGACGGAAATATGCGGGATGGAAAACGAGACGATCGTCATGCAGGACATTTTCCGCTTTGTCCAGGATGGCGTGGATGAAGATGGTGGCGCCCGGGGCAGGTTCGTCTGTACGGGCGTTCGCCCCAAATGCATGGATCGTCTGGAGGCCGCGGGTATTAACTTGCCGGCCAGTATTTTTCAGGAACGCGTTTTGATGGGCGGTTAGTCCTCGTCCGGGGGTTGGAGTTCATGCAATCGGTGAGTGAGTTGATGTCATGCTGATCTATGTACTACTGGGGGCAGTCGTCATCGGCGCGGCCGGAATGGTCTACGGTGCATCGATGTTGTTGTCCAACGACGACAAAGCCGTCAACAGTCGACTGGACGCGCTGACGAGCAACCGCGGACGCGGCCTCAAGCAGATGGAAGTCACCTCAAATGATTCCGTCCTGAAATCACCGCTCGATGATTCTCCCAGCCATTTGGAACAGTTTCTTTCCAGGTTGTTCAACCTCTCGGCGTTCATTGAACAATCCGGACTAAAAATAAGTATTACGAACTTCTTTGGCATGTCGCTCGGTATGGGGTTCGTCCTGGGGATGGTCTTTTTCCTGTTGTCCCCCATGAAATCGGCCGCCCTGCTGGCTTTTGCCACCGGTTCGTTTCTGCCGCTGGGTTATATCTGGTTTGTCCGCAGGCGACGCTTGAAAATTTTCGGTAAACAGTTGCCCGAAGCACTCGACCTGATGACCCAGGCACTACGTGCCGGGCAGAGCCTGCCCGCTGGAATCCAGTTGGTAGCGCAGCAAATGCAGGAACCGCTCGGTCCGGAGTTTAAACGCTGTTACGAGCAACAGAACCTCGGCGTCGCCCTGGAAGATTCACTCAACGGGATGACGGAGCGGATTCCCAACCTGGACCTGCAGTTTTTTGCCACGTCGGTGATGCTGCAGCGGCAAACGGGTGGCGACCTGGCAGAGATCCTGGACAAAATCGCCAAGTTGATCCGTGAGCGACTGCAAATCTGGGGACAGATTCAGGCTTTGACGGGTGAGGGTCGGTTGTCCGGGATCGTCTTACTGGCCCTGCCCCCCGCGCTTTTCCTGGTCATGCTCAAACTCAACTACAGCTACGTGATGATGTTGTTCGAGGAGCCGTTGGGTCAAAAGATGTTGGCGGTCGGGATCGTGATGCAGTTGCTCGGCGCGGTTGCCATCAAGAAGATCATTACCATCAAGGTTTAAGGGCTTACGCGGATCGATTTAAATTTAGGTGTCAATGTGATTAGTTTATTGCTTTCCCAGATCGATTTCATCGCTATTTTGCCGTTTGCCGTTTTCGGTGCGATTGCCGTTGGCGCTTGGGCCATCTCCGAAACCCTGTTCAACCGGACTTCCAAATCGGAAGAGCGCTTGATGTTGATCAAACAACGTGCGGGCGATGGTAAGACGGGGGATGACGGTAAAGACGTGAATCGAACCACGGACGGGATCACGCGGTTGTTGGCCAAGGCCAGCCCGGCGCTGGGCGATGTTCTCAAGCCAACCAAGCCAAATGAAGTCGGTAAACAGAAACAAAAACTGGATGAGGCTGGCTTTCGCGGTGAGCAGGCACCTCTCATGTTCAATACGCTGAAGATGGTCATGGCGATCATCGGTTTCGTCCTTGCTGGCGGCGGTGCCTTGTTGCTCAATGGAATGAACATCAGCTCACTGACTTACACCTTGATTTTTACCGGTGTTTTTCTGTTCCTGCCGGAACTGGTTCTCAGCCTGATTGCCAAGTCGAGAAAACAGAAGGTTTTTCTCGGTTTGCCCGATGCTTTGGACCTGATGGTGGTATGTGTGGAGGCAGGTCTGGGGCTCGACCAGGCGATGAGGAAGGTCGCCGTCGAGTTATTTTCCGCGCACCCGGTGATTGCATCCGAGTTCAATATTTGTAACCAGCATTTACAGATGGGTAAGCAGCGCGAGCAGGTTTTAAGAGAGCTGGGGGATCGAAACGGTGTGGATGACCTGAAAACGCTATCATCCATCATGATTCAGGTCGACAAGTTTGGCACGTCAATTGGTACCGCGTTGCGGACCCAGAGCGATGCGATGCGAGTCCGACGACGTCAAATAGCCGAGGAAAAGGCGGCTAAAACGGCGGTTAAACTAATCTTCCCACTCGTTATATTCATCTTTCCCGGAATATTCGTCGTACTCGTTGGACCTGCCGCAATCACGATGGTCAACGAAATGCTGCCGGCTTTACAAAAGTAGTCCCTGGCCGGTGGTTTTGTTCGGGGAACTTGCCATTTGCCCAGATCGACTGACAACGCTTGTACCGATATTGAGTGTAGGGGAAAGTCTGCCCCTCCGCGTTCTTTACCAGTTCGCCCATCAATCGTTGTGCCAGCCGAGGGATGATCATCCTTGGCTGGAATTCGGGTAATTCTTCGGAGTCAGTCATGACCATTAGGCCAACACGGATCGGGTATGCCGTAATCGTTGTTTCCGTTTTGCTCGCCAACCACCCTGCGGCGGCCCAACAATGTCACAGCTGCCTCGATGAGTACCAGGGTTGCCAAGTCATGGGCCCGACCACCAATGTTTCCCGGCACGCTGTCGGTGTTGGTTGTTTCCAGGAAATCTCCGGCCACGTTGCCCATTTGAAAGAGATCAACCGCGTGGTTTCCAGCCGAAACCGGGCCTGGCCCAAACCTTTTGCCTGTGCCGATCGGCAGTTGTATTTCCAGATGTGGGACCCGATGCTCGAAACGGGCTGGAAGTCTGCCTGTGTTTTCAGCCGGCAACACTTTGTCGACGATACGGCAGAATTGAACCAGGCGGGACGGATGAAAATAGCCGCCATCATGAAAAATTATCCGATCGGTCAAAAGGCGTTTTACCTCGATCGTGAGCGTCCGGCGGAGTTGTCGAACAAGCGTTTGGCAACCCTCAAAAACCGAGTGGAAGAGTGGTACGGTTTGGAGCAGGTCAACGAGATCGCCTTGATCGGCCGAGGACCCTTGCAGGGGGACGGGTCGAGGGCCGAAGTCATCAGTGAAATGTACTTGAACGGACTTCAGCCTCCCGTCATGACGGTTCCCCTGGGTGGAAGTGCGGCCAGCGGGGTTTCCTCGGACGACTAAACTGTTTGGCTGAAATCTGTGCCCTGACGTTCGCCGTTTCGATAAACGTTTACCCCGGTCATTTAACGATCGGGGTTTTTTGCTTATATTGGTAAGACGTTGACAAGAACATTGGGAGTGGCATGGATAAGAAAGCGAAGAAAAAACTGGAAATCCTGCGCAAGCGGCTGGAAAAGACGCAAATCCAGTTGAAAGGTTCGAGAGAGCAGATGGACGATCCAGCGGAAGTGGTCACGCTGGAGAACGAGATCGAGAATTTGAAATCTGAAATCAACGAGTTGAAGAACAGTTAGTTGGCGTCGGTTTGCCTGTACGACTGGAGTCGATTGGATTGTGTTTGGATTTCTGAATGTAGCAAAACCGGTCGGCCAGACATCCAGGCGGGTGGTCGATCGCGTCCAGCAGCTTCTCAACCGGGTGAAAGTCGGGCATACCGGTACCTTGGATCCCCTGGCTTCAGGGGTGCTCGTTTTGGCTGTCGGGCCAGCGACCCGCTTGGCGAAATACCTGCTCCATCACTCCAAACACTACCGGGCCGATTTCCGCCTCGGTTGCAGTAGCAGCACCGATGACCTGGAAGGTGAACTGAATTACCTGGAGTCCGCCCCCGTCGTATCGCGTGACCAGTTGCAGGCGGCACTGTTGGATTTCACGGGCGCGATCCGGCAGCGGCCCCCCGATTTTTCTGCCGTCAAGGTGAATGGACAACGGGCTTACAGGCTGGCCCGCAAAGGAAAAACGGTGGAGCTGTCGGAGCGGAACGTGACGATCCATGAATTGGAGCTGCAGTGTTTTGATTACCCCGACTTTCAATTGTCGGTTCATTGTAGCGGGGGCACCTATGTTCGTTCACTTGGTCGTGACCTCGGACGCCATGTCGGGTCTGCCGCGGTGATGACCGCTTTGAGCCGTACCCGGATTGGTGATTTTTCCTTGTCGCAATCACTGGATTACGAAGAACTTGAGCGGGCGGTGATCGAGGCGAACCTGGTCTCGCCCGTGATGGCATTGCCGGGGATGCCCCGTACCGTCGTCGCGGCTTCGACGATCCAGAAACTGCGGCATGGCACTCTGGTTGACCTCGACGAGACGGCCGATCTGGTGGCGGCCGTGGACAGCGAGCAGCGATTGATGGCTGTCATGGTGCGCCGGGAAGATGGACAGTATTCTCCCGGTACCAATTTCGTGCACTACTGGGAAGAGCACGGTTACCAGTCGAGCGAATCCTCGTAACCCTGGCGGATCAATTCGTCGCCGCCAATCTCTTTGAACCACTCCTTGGTATGGTCGGTAAAGTAGTTTTTCCAGTCGCCGACTTGTCCTTTGCGATTGAACTTCTGCGGGTTTTCTTTGGAAAATCCTGGAGTTAAATTCCCCTCGATCGGTCCACATAAATCCGGGTTCACCTCGAGAAATTCAAACAGTTCCCGACGATACTTTTCCGTATCCTGGTGGAGCGCCTCGTAGTGAACAAACTTGACGGGAACCTCCGGGTGTTGCCGGCAGGTTTCCCGGTCCTGTTCCAGGTGGTCGCGCCACCACTCGACGGATTCTTTGACCAGGATCTCATGGGACAGGAGTTGGTCCGGGTTTTTCTTGAAATACCACCGATCTTTCAGGAAGCGGCGGTTCTGCTTGGCCATTGCCGGGATACGGGTGAAGAGGCGGTGTACGTCCGGTTCGTTGTGCAAGTGGAACGCTCGGCTTACCAACACGTCGCGACCATCTCGGATGATTGAAATTTGGGGGACGTTGCCCAGGATGAAGGGCTCCAGCGTAGTGGGCGTCCGTTCGCCCAGTAAAGCCGATTCTGAATCGATTTCGATCAGGCATTGCTTGATCATGCTCTCGAAAACAGTGCGTATCTTGGCCCGGTAGTTCAGGTCCTGATAAATCGGCAGATTGGCCAAATTCCGTTCAAACTGCTTGACCATGGATTGCCAGTGATATTCGCCGTAACAGCCAATATCCTGGTGACTGCTAAGCAATTTTCCCAGCCAGTTCGTGCCGGATTTCATGAATCCGCGTAAACAGAAATAACGTCGTTCAGCCATCTTCAATGATTCGGTAGGTCAGTAACGTTTGAGGCTTCTATTCTTCGTGGGATTCGGTCTTCCGTCAATGTCGATCCGCCGACTGACGGCAGGAGATTTGCCGGGTGGTCCCTGTCTCACGACGGTTATGGCTCTCTGCGGGGTCAGCAAGCTCTAAAAAATGGGGTCGATTCTGTTTCACCTTGCCATCCCCTGGTCCGGGTGCGACGCGGGTTGGGCAGAATCCTTGTTTGCCCGACTCCCTTTAGATCGCCCGTCCCATGCTATAATGCCCGGGCCATGCTGCTTGGTGGCATCCCTTTTTGGTCCCCCTCGGGAGATACGGTTGAATGAAGACACAGGTCGTTAATGCCCAACAGAAACTGGAAATGGTCGACCAGCATTGGTCTCCCAAGATCATTGCCGAATTAAATGGCCAGCAGGTCAAAGTGGCCAAGTTACTGGGTGAATTTGATTGGCATTTTCACGAGCACGAAGATGAGTTGTTCTGGGTCATGTCCGGTTCTCTGGAGATGCACCTGCGGGACCAGGTTGTCGAGCTGAACGCCGGGGACATGTTTGTCGTACCACGCGGGGTGGAGCACAAGCCGGTTGCCCAGGCGGAATGTCATGTGGTCCTGTTTGAACCAGCCAGTACTTTGAATACCGGCAATCTCAGTAACGAGAAAACGGTTTCCGACCTGGAACGGATCTAGTTTTTGTTCCGGCAGGCAGATTCGACAGCCCGGGCCAGCGCCAAGTCCATTTGCGCGCCGCGCCGTGGCCACGTGGTATCGACAACTTGCGGGACCGCCCGGCGAACCGTTCGTCCGTCTCGGATTTCCGGTAGGCGATCCACCAGTGCGGCGATCTGGTTGACACATTGCTCGAGGGTGTCGTACAGCGCGACTTGGGCCGGGGTTCGCTGGAAACGTTGGCTGATTTCCGGGTAGGCCAGTCGGTTGGGTAGAAGGGTGATCAACCCGGACGCCAAACCCTCCATGACGGCCAGGCCGTAAAATTCATGGATGGCGGTGGAGAGGAAGAGGTCGGCCTCGGACAGGACTTTCCAGTAGGCTGTCCGGCTGGACTGGTAGCCCCAATGCACAATCTGGTTGTGGAACTCCTGTTGGATCTGTTCAAACTCGGGTGGTTGTTCACGAAAACTCTGCCCGATAATGCTGACACTGAACGGGATTTGGCGCTGCTGCAATTGCCGGAGTAGCTGCAACAGGTCGGCGGGGTTCTTGTCGTGTTCCCAGCGGGCGGCCCAAACCAGGTGGACGGGTCCAGAGTATTCATTCGGCAAACCGGGGTTGGCCGGAGGGAGCTGGATCCCGGGAATTTCGACCTGCGACCTGGTGGGGATCGTCTCGATTTCACGCAGGGGAACAAAGTCAGGCCATTGCCGTGCCGCCTCCTTTAAGCCGGAGACGAGCGAATCGCGATTGAATTGCGAGTTGAACCAGACGTAATCGGCTGCCAGGGTACTGGTCAGGTTGGTAAACGCAAAGTGCAAGTCCCTCGGGTCGGTATGCCGGTTGGGGTAGGCGACCTGGTTCTCGTGAAAATAAATCCCGATCGGTACCTCCCGAGCCTCCGTTTTAAGCAATCCCCTGAATTCCGCGACGTTCAACATGTCGGTGGTAAATATCGAATCCCAGCGGGTTCCCGCCTCCCATTGTCGGTCTACCTGCTCAGCGAAATAGAGCGCTGCCTGTCTCATTCTCCATTTCCAATGACGTGGCGGTAACAGGAGGTCCTGCCACTGATGCGCCGAGTTTTGGATCCAGCCATCCATAAACGCCTGGTGGCTTCCGCCGCCAAATGGTTGGATCGATAATAGTTTGAGGGATTCGGGAGCCATAACGAGCGATAGGTTGACGGTGCCACGGACAAACGGTTTGGCCTGCTGGGTGGGATCAGGAATCGGGTGAGACGGAAGTCTCCTGGATAGGGGGCAACTCCAATGACTCCCAACAGGCGGGTAACGGCGCGGATTGCGAAACCGTTTCCTTTGAAATCGGGTGTTCAAATTCGAGGGTTTGTGAATGGAGTGCAATCCAGCGTTTTCGCAGATCTGACGTGGCGGGGCCAAAGGGAAGATTGGAGCCGTACATCTCGTCACCGAGGATCGGGTGGCCGTGATGGCTGGCTTGCAGACGGATCTGATGGGTCCGCCCCGTCTCCAGATTGATCTTAAGCCAGGTTCGTCCCGCCCATTTGGCCAGGACATGAAAATGTAAAATCGCTTTTTGGGCATCCGGATGGTCAGGTGATACGATTTCTGAGCGGGCCTGATCCGGCAATTTTCGCATCCAGTCCTGCCAGGTTCCCCGCTCCTGTTGCAGCTCTCCCTCGACCACGGCCCAGTACGTTTTACAGAGAGTCCGTTCCCTGAATTGCCGAGACAGTCGCTGGGCGGCCCGCACGTTCTTGACCATCACCATCACGCCGGAAACGGGTCGGTCCAGACGGTGCGGCACCCCGACATAGACCTTGCCTGGCTTGGCATCCCTGATTTTGAGAAACTGTTTCACCCGGGTTTCCAGCGAGTCGATCCCGGGTGGCCCCTGAGTCAAAAGACCGCCCGGCTTGTTGATCAGTAGACAGGCTCCCTGTTCGAGCAGGATTTCCGGCGGCGGTAATTTCGGTTGGACAGCCACTTCTACTGCGCCTTGATTTCTACCTGATAGGCGAGGTTGTCCGATTCCTTTTGGGGGGAACTGACCCACAACTTGATTTTACCCTGGGGCAAGCTGATCCCGTCGAAGATGGCATGGCGTTGGCCACGCCGGTAGGTCATCTGGCTGCTGTTGTACTCTCGCTCGTTGCAATGCAGGATGATGGTCCGGAAATCGAGATCCTGAGGGAAGTGCATGGTGACTTGGTACTTGCCCGCCGAAGGGTTGGACAAGAGCCACTGCCGCCGGGTCTGGCCCGGTTCCCCGTAGCTCGGTGATCGGCGCCAGTCCTGACGTGATAACAGGGTGACCGGTTCCTCGCTCGATCCGATTTGAATCAACGGGATATCGTAATTGTTGTTTCGTGTGTGGCTGACATCTTTGAACCATCGGTCGTAAGCCGTTTTCATCTCCTGGACGACGCCAGGATTCTGTCCGCTGACATCATTCATTTCATGTGGATCATTTTGCAGGTCGAATAATTCAAACTTGGGCTCACCT
>JAKVBG010000189.1 GCA_022447605.1 Mariniblastus sp. | reverse complement strand
AGGGCAATCCGGCGTGCTGCCGAGTGTCTCCTCGTCTGCCAGACCTGGCGGTGTCGCTGGGGCCAGTGCATCGACACTCGACACATAAACCATCCTGGCACCCACTGCGTGTGCCGCTGCGGCTAAGGCCTTCGTGCCGTCCACGTTGATACGTTGCGCCGCCGCCGCAGCTGTCCGTCCAATCGCGACAAATGCGGCAGCGTGCACGACCTCAGAGACTCCCTGGCAAGCCTGCTGCAACGAAACGGGGTCCAGCAAATCGCCCTCGACAGCATCGACATCAAGACCATCCAATGGCCGTGGATCGGCCGTTTCCCGGACCAGCGCACGGACCGGCACACCCCGTTCCAGTAACAGACGGACAATATTATTGCCCAGCAAGCCAGTAGCTCCGGTAACCAGCGTCGTCATATGCAGCCTCACCGCGGGTCATGTTCGGTGTCAAACTGGCCGATTATAAAGGAGGCAACCAAAGACATGCCATGTCGTGTATTGGCCAGGCAACCTCCTGGAAGTCAAGCTGCGGGTCCACGCGGTCCGCCAGTTTCACCACCGCTGACAGGGAGTTAAACGGATGGCCAATGTGACGATTCAGCCTGTCGAAACGCGGTCCCAGCAGAAAGAGTTCGTCGGACTGCCCTGGAAACTGTACGCGCAAGACCCGAATTGGGTCCCCCCGCTGTTGCAAAATCACCAGGAACTGCTGGGCTATCAAACGGCGCTGGGCCGGCTCGTCGCAAAACCACACCCGTTCCATGCCGAAGCCGAAATGCAGACATTTCTGGCCATCCGCGATGGTCAGGTCTGCGGCCGAATTGCGGCCACAATACACCATGTACACAATCGCACCTACGAGGAACAACGGGGGTTCTTTGGCTTCTTTGAGTCCATCAATGACACCGGAGTCTCCCAAGCGTTATTTGATGTAGCCCGAGACTGGCTCTCCGACCGCGGCATGCGGGCCATCCGCGGCCCCATGAATCCCTCCTTCAATTACGAAATGGGGCTCCTGGTCAAAGGATTCGATGCGCCTCCCACATTCATGATGACCTACAACCCTCCCTACTATGCGGACTTGATTGAAGGGTGGGGCTTTGAAAAAGTCCGGGACATGTACGCGTTCCGTGGCCACGTCGATATGGTGGAGACACTCGATAAAAAAATGTGGTTTGTGATCGAAGAATCAACCCGCCGATTCAATATCAAGCTGCGCCCCATCGATACCAGTCGGTTTGTTGATGAAGTCCGTTTATTTCTGTCCATCTACAACGAGGCCAACGGCAACCACTGGGGATTTGCCCCACTGACCGATGACGAAATCGTAAAGATGGCCAATGGCATGAAAAGCCTGATCGTTCCCGAATTGACGAGCATGGCAGAGGTCGACGGCAAAACAGTGGGCACGATTTTCGGAATGCTGGACTATAACCCGCGAATCAAACAAATCGACGGGCGTCTGTTCCCTACCGGATTCTTGAAAATCCTGAATGGCCGCAGGAAACTCAAACGTGTCCGGATGCTTGCCGCGCATGTGCTACCCGAGTTCCAACGCTGGGGTCTGGGGCTCGTGCTGGCCAACTCCGTCTGGCAACGCGTCAAGGATTGGGGAATTCAAGAGGTCGAGTTCTCCTGGGTCATGGAATGCAACAGGCTCTCCCGCGGCACACTGGAACGGGCGAACGTCCCGCGTCCCAACACCTACCGATTGTACGATTACAACATCGCACCGACGTAGCCGCATTCTGACAGTCACACCAGCGGCAGTCGCTCAAGGGTGCGACAACATGGCATCAACCGGTATTGGTAACGTCTCAGCCCCATCACCGATCCGATCGAAAAACGCTTCC
>JAKVBG010000188.1 GCA_022447605.1 Mariniblastus sp. | reverse complement strand
GTGGATTCGGCGGCGGTGGATTTGGTGGTGGCAACTCCGATGATGACGACGCGCAATACAGCACTGGAGGTGGAGGCGGTGGACACCCGGGAATGTCTTTCGCGTCTTCATTTGCAGATGACATGCTGAGCGAAGAGTACGGCCCGCTGAAGGGAGATCAGGGCACAGACGATGATGACGAAGATTCACGTTCAGGAGACAGGGGCCCCGGCGGCTTCGGCGGTGGCGGCTTCGGCGGTGGCGGCTTCGGCGGTGGGGCCAAGAAGAGGCCCTCCGGTGGAGACTCCGAGATTGAGGCTCAAATGCAGGATCGATATGTACACGACGAGAACCAGTACCGCACCCGAGCCTTTCAGTTGGAGGTTCGAGTCCACGAAGACTCAATTCCCGCGTTGCTTGCCGAACTGGCCAACTCCTCTTTTCCGGTTGAGATTGTCCGCGTGAATGTACAGTTTCCTGGCGGTCAGGTCGGGGCACAAAGGTTTGCCGTGAACCGCGGAGCTTCCAGCAGTGGCGATGATGATGATGATGATGACGGCGGGAATGTCCGACGCAGAGGTGGAGGTGAGGGTCTCGTAATGCGAATAGATCTTGGTGGCCGCGGCCGCCGGTCTGGGATTGGCAACCGGGCCCGGACGCTGGGAACGCGGCGCGAGCAGGGTCCGCTTCTCGGAGGACTCATTAATGTTGACCTCGATCCTGGTGTTGCGGCTCGGGGTGCACAGCAGAAGCGGATTGCACTAAGTGATATCAAACTGGCTGACGTGCGGGTGGGAGGACTGCTGACGCTGTATCGGACGAAGGAAGAAAACGAAATGGGTGAAGAGACCGAGAAGGCCGAGGTAGTGGAGTCCGGCGGTCTGAAAGGTGGAACCCCTTCCACCGAAGAGAACAACAGCCAGGAAGCACCACCGAAAACAGCCGTTAACGATGATGTAACAGACGATGAAGCAACGGAAGCAGTAACCGATGAAGAAGCAGTAACCGATGAAACAGTGGAGGCGACGGAATCCGCTGCCGCCGTGGGCAGTGAGACAGTCGACGGACAATAAAGGTCTGCCAGGTTCTGGTCAGCATTGATCGAAGTTAGGACAGAGCCGGAGGGTCTCCGGCAACCAACCGGGTTCAGGAGATTGCCATGGCGGCAAAGTTCAACATTAAGGCATTCTTCATCAACCACTGCGAAAAACTTGTGGGGGTGTTGATTGCATTACTGGCCATGTGGGGACTGACTGGCACCACTTGGGAAACTGCGAAAACGCGCCCCGAACAACTGATGAGTGAAGTCGAGAAGGTCCGAAAGAAAATTGCCAGCAAGACAGTATGGCCCGACAATGAACGCGCAAAGTTTGTACAGACTGTCGATATCGCAAATCTGGCAACGGAACTGGGAAAGCGGGACAAACTGGATTTTGACCGATTCATGACACAGTCGGTCTGGAACCCGAATCTGATCCCGGTCCGTGAAAAGTACAACCCGGTTGTGGTGCTGGCTCCAACCTCCCCGGAGGTCTCACCTGTTTCTGTGCCGATCGCGTTCCGAATCGAAGCGGAAGCGAATGACGAAGACGACAGTCAAGACGTCGAAGTCGTTGTGGAGGACGAAGAGGCCAGGAAACGGAGGATCGCTCGCGAAAGATTTGGCGGGGCTGGCAATCCCCAAATCGCTGCTATTCAAAACTCGAGAGCCCTCGCACGAAACAGCCGGGCGAACATCCGAGGAGCTCTCTACCAATTTGGCGGTGATGATGATGATGATGATGATGTGTATAGAGGATCGGCGTATGGGCGATCCAACGAACTGCTGGCCACTGCAACTCGCGAGGTCCGCTGGCAGACCGGAGTCTCGGTTCGCATGCTGGTCAATCTGCGAGATCAGCGTCAGGAGATTGCGAAAGCCCTGCACATCAGCCGTCGCGATATCGGCAGGACCGGCTCGTTCG
>JAKVBG010000187.1 GCA_022447605.1 Mariniblastus sp. | reverse complement strand
TTCAGAGAGGAAAGCAACTTTCCGCAAGACATTCCAAGGAGTTATCAATGCTGAAATACACCAAGTTGTTAGTGGCTGGAGCCTTCGCGTGCATTGCGCTTGGTGCCCAGGCGGCTGACAAGCCCAACATCCTCGTCGTATGGGGTGATGATGTTGGCCAGTCCAATATCTCTGCCTATACCAAGGGGATGATGGGCTACACTACGCCCAACATTGACCGCATCGCCAAGGAAGGCATGATTTTTACCGACTACTACGGTGAGCAGAGCTGTACCGCTGGTCGCTCATCTTTCATCATGGGACAGTCGGTTTTCCGCACCGGTCTGAGTAAGGTCGGATTGCCGGGTGCAGACCTGGGCATGCGGGAAGAAGATCCCACCATTGCCGGTCTGCTCAAAAACCACGGTTATATGACGGGGCAATTTGGCAAAAATCACCTTGGGGACAAAGACGAACACCTGCCCACCAACCATGGTTTCGACGAGTTCTACGGCAACCTGTATCACCTCAATGCAGAAGAAGAGCCCGAAAACTACGACTATCCGGATGACCCTAGCTTCCGCGAGCAGTTTGGCCCGCGAGGTGTGATTCGCTCTTTCGCCGATGGCAAGATCGAAGACACCGGCGCACTCACCAAAAAGCGCATGGAAATTGTCGACGACGACACTGTGGCGGAAGCCCTCAAGTTTATTGAGAAGGCCGTCAAAGTCGACAAGCCGTTTTTCGTCTGGTGGAGCGGCACGCGCATGCATTTCCGCACCCATGTCTCTGATGAGAAGCTGAAGTGGTGTCAGGAGACGTATCCACGTCGTGGTCGCGATCCTTACACCTGCGGCATGTTGGAGCATGATGCCCACATCGGCCTGTTTCTGGAGAAACTGGAAGAGCTGAATATCGCGGAAAACACCATTATCTTTTATTCCACTGACAACGGGCCTCATATGAACACCTGGCCCGACGCTGCCACGACGCCGTTCCGCGGTGAGAAAAACACCAACTGGGAAGGCGGCTGGCGAGTGCCGGCCATGGTGCGCTGGCCTGGCAAGATTGAGGCTGGCTCCGTGTCCAATGAGATCATGCACCACATGGACTGGCTGCCCACTTTCCTGGCCGTAGCCGGTGAAGCAGACGTAAAAGACAAATTGCTCAAAGGCCACCGAGCGATTGGTCGGCGCTACAAGGTGCACTTGGATGGCTACAACTTCCTGCCATTCCTCACCGGTGAAGCGACTGAGACACCGCGGAACGAGATCTTTTACTTCTCTGATGACGGTGACCTGACCGCTATGCGCTATCGCGACTGGAAACTGGTATTTATGGAGCAGAAAACCCAGGGTGGTTTCCGGGTGTGGATGGACCCCTTCGTGCCTCTGCGTGTGCCCCTGATCTTCAATCTGCGCCGCGATCCATACGAACGCGCGCCGCTCACTTCCAATACCTATTACGACTGGCTGCTGGACCGCGCTTATTTACTTGTGCCCGCACAGGCTTACGTAGGGCAGTTCCTGGAGACATTCAAGCAGTACCCGCCGCGCCAGAAAGCGGCGAGCTTCTCGCTTGATGAGGTGATGGACAAACTGACTGATCCCGGCGGTCCGCAGTGACGGACAACGGTAATTGATCAAGGGCCTCTTCTGAGGCCCCTTTTCTTGGTCCAGTGTCAGCGATTGTCGCTTACCAGGCTTAGCCGCCACCGCCGGGCAGTGAGAGCGTAAACCGTACACCGCCGGCCACGTTGTCCGCAAAAACGCGGCCTTCATGATATTCCGCAATCAGTCTCACCACGTGCAGGCCCAGGCCCAGATGCACTTCACCGGCGTCGCCTTTGCGCAATGACACCATGGGTTCGAACAGCCGATCGCGCAGTTCGTTCGGCAGCGGCGGACCCTCGTTGCTGATCGCTATCCGCCAGTGGTCATCGGCTGCCTCCAGGCGAATCACAATCGGT
>JAKVBG010000186.1 GCA_022447605.1 Mariniblastus sp. | reverse complement strand
TCACAGCGTGGTCGATACGGGCGAAGGCGGTTCGGTTTTCGGCTCGGGAACCTTGGGGACCGAAGGTGATACCACGATTGGTGCCAACTTGAGCCTCGACGGGGCCACCCTTGCCATTGATGTGCGGGATAACAGCACCGGCCAAACGTCCGATCAGTTCGACGTCGTCGGGTCAACGACCCTAAATGGAGACATCACCGTCGATGTCAACCTGCCGGGTGGTTACACTCCCTCGAGCGATGTTGCCATTCTCACCACGACCGATGGGATTGTCGATAACAGCCTAAGCCTCTCGCTGGCTGGCTCGGCCGCGGGTTCTTTCGCGGGGGTCAGTGTCGTAGGCAATAACTTGATGTTGTTGGTTGGCGGCAGTGTCAGTGTCCCGGGTGACTACAACGGCAATGGGTCTGTTGACGCTGCCGATTACACCTTGTGGCAAGACTCTAATGGCGACACCGTGGACCCTGGAACGGGTGCCGATGGCGTTGCCGATGGGACCATCAATAATCTGGATTACCTTTATTGGAAGACCCAGTTCGCCAATTCAGGTGGCAGTGGCAGCGCCGCTGCAGTGCCTGAGCCATCGAGCCTGGCCCTGGTCTTGCTGGCTGGATTTTTTGGCATGGTTCGTATTTACAGCCGGCGGTGATTTGTTGCGGTTTCCGTTGGCTCGTGGGTATCTGAGGTTGGCCAGGACAAAGCCTGGTTTTGGCGCCTCGTGTCATTCGTCTGGGGCCGATGGGCCGGCTTTCGGCATTTGAGCCTCCGTTTCCGGCAGCTTCTTGGGTGCCCACTTTGCCGCTGCCCGTGACTTTCAGCGGACAGCGTTGGGACGACTGTGTTATAATGGCGTTTGGAGACCTGCGGGCCCAACGGCAGCATCAATCGACGAAGCAACCAGCCTTTTGAAGGTGTGGAACTCTGATGAACGTGTGGTACCGTGCGACTTTCCTTCTGCCCGATTGCGCAGGCCGGCGGCACCCGTTTTGGCGCTGTGTTTGCATTCTGGGCTCTGGTCGCAAGAGGTTTTGGCCCGCAACCGATCGGCTTGGTGATGTGCGGCCCGGCAGGGCCGCATTTCGTTGGGTCGCGGCGGCGTGCTTTGAACTGGCCCCACTTTTGATCTGGCTAAGTTTCTGCCATCCGGCCAGTGCCGTGTTTACCAACGCGACAGGTATGGATCCCACGATCGGTGGCGGGCAGGTGGCTTGGGGAGATTACAACAACGATGGCTTCGTCGACCTCAGCGTGGTTGGAGTTCTACATCGCAACAATGGTGGGACTAGTTTTACGCGCATGGGCAACTACGGCTCCTCCGGCATCTGGGGAGATTATGACAACGACGATTGGCTTGATTTTTTCTCGTACGACACTGGCGAATTGTTTCACAATGAGGCAGGCACTGGATTCACACCGGTTAGTCTCCCGGAATTAGGCATCGCACCAGTTAGCCGTGGGGCCACGTGGAGCGATCATGATAACGACGGTTACTTGGATCTTTACGTGGGTGGCCATGAAACCTGGGGCCCACCAACCATCTGGCACTCGGACGTGATGTTGCGGAACAACCAGGGGACAGGGTTTACGAATGCGTGGACCCAGCCAGCCAATACACTCTATTCAGTCGGTTGGCCACGACCAGGACGTGGCGTTACGTCGGCCGATTTTGATCGTGACGGGGACATCGATACCTATGTTTCGAATTACCGATTGGAACCCAACTCGTTGTATGTCAATGACGGGGCCGGCAATTTCAGCGAGGAAGGCGCCGAGCGTGGTGTGCAGGGAGGAAACGGGCATAACGCCTGGGGGCACGGTACAGGCTCTGTCTGGGCTGATTTCGACAACGATGGGGAACTCGATCTATTCGCAGGCCATTTTGCCCATTCGTTCAATCCGCGCTCCCAGTTTCTACGTAATCGAGGGGCCGGCGCTGGGTACACCTTTG
>JAKVBG010000185.1 GCA_022447605.1 Mariniblastus sp. | reverse complement strand
AATGCACCGGCCAGCGATCGCCTCCACGACCGCACTGCGCTGGCCAGCGATCGCCTCCACGACCGCACTGCGCTGGCCACTGGAATACCCGCAGGCCCGCTGGATCACACCAACGGGCCTGCGTTCAGTCCGACACAACCTGATCGTTCCCTCGGCCTATAGCACTTCTGTAACAGACGCTGCAGGACCGCGGTCTCAGCGCACGAGCCGGACATCTTTGCTCAGGGGACCGTATTCCAGGACTGCAGATCACCTCTCGACTCTGGCAAACTGCAGTTGGATCGTCTCCGCTTTCAGATCCCAATGCTCGACACAGAAATTCGGCGCGCCATCACTAACGTCATCGAGCGAGTAGACGGTACCCGTTAAGCCGTCACCGACATACACACCCCTGCGCTGCCCTTCATTGGCAACACCGTCGTCTGTCACCGCGCGACCAATGCCGACAAAGGAACCCGTATGCTCCTGTTTCGGATTGGCTGTGAAATCGTACGTCAACCAGACCTTGCCGTAGCGACCGACCGTGCCGGTTGCATTGACCTGAGTCCCCTCTTTGCTCTGCGTGATCGAGGTGATCTTCAGCTCAAAGGAAAAAGTCTCTTCTTCCAGTTTCAACTGTTCTGCCAAAGACATTCCGCGCTCCTTATTCCAATGACAAACAAACCAATGACAAACAAACCAATGACAAACAAACCAATGACAAACAAGAATACAAATAAACAGGGCTGGGAAGCGATGGCCGGAGTGCCAACTCGCACACGCCTCTTGGGTAATCACCTCCGCCAGTGGACCCTGTTCGCGCTGGTCACAGCACGCGCAACTCAAGACGTCTCCCCCCCTCCTGGTAACGACTCCTCCTGTACTTCGAGTGGAACAACGTTTCCAGGCAATCACCGCAGGCAACGAAACGGTGGAAGCATTTTACTTGGGTCGAGTGGGGATATCAGTCGTTGGACCATGCCTGTCAGGCGCAACACGATTCCACCCAATCCAACAAACCAGGCGCCGACCTCAGTTCAAGGCGTTTCAGATCACAGCGCAACAAGACTCTGCGGAACCATGCCGTGTCTGCAGAGAACACAGCAACCTGTCCGCGGCCACACGTGCGTGTGGTATGATGCCCCAGCTGGGCTTGCGTCCCGGACCACTGTGGCGATTCAAACGAGCGACTCTCGGGATTTTGAGACGCCGACAGGGCGACTGACAACAGCCACAGAGTAAAAAGGAACCCAGTTGATGCTGCAGGGACTTCCGCAGCGGTCCGGGGGGGTGAAACTCCTGGGATTGCTACTGGCCTTATCCGCCTCGATGTCGGTCGCCGAGGATGGTGCCAACCATCGGAATGGCGCCAAAGATAATCGGGATGGCGCCGAAGATACTGTGCAGTCCAAACCTGAGCCGCAACGTCGAATTCTTTTTCGCCGGGCACTGCCCCAAGGTTTGAGCGTAGAAATCAACACGCTCGGTCCCTATCGCTACATCGAAGTCCACTTCCGTGAACGCGGCGGCGATTTTGCCAATCGGGATTCCAGCCTGGGCACCTGGGCCATCCAGATCCCGGAACTCATTGGCACCTCCGACGGTTTTATCTTCGGCTTCGATCCTGATCGCCGCTGGGAGCCGGTACCGGGACAGCCCAACGTCATTCAATACGAGAATGAAAGTCATCCCATTGGCCCCGACGTCGCGGTTGCTTTTGCTGGCCAGAAAAAGATGATCAACCGGAACGGGCGGCTCAAATACCGAGCCAGAGTCACCGTGAAGGGTCATCGCCTGGAGATCGAACTGGCGATCACCAACCTGTCAAACAAGCCCACGTCGATCTTCACCGATATTTGCAACCGGTTTCATGGACGTGGCAATATCTGGGGCTGGCAGAACAGAACCCGCGTCAAGGTCGCGGACGAGTGGATCCTGGCGAAACGCCTCTTCCAGGGCGATGGTTTTCCGGCAAGTGTACGCTGG
>JAKVBG010000184.1 GCA_022447605.1 Mariniblastus sp. | reverse complement strand
TTTTGAACCCGGCGCCACGCGGTGTGTTTTTCTGTTTATGAATGGCGGTCCCAGTCAGGTAGACACCTTTGACCCGAAACCGCTGCTCGAGAAACATCACGATACCAAATACGACGGTGGTATTGAGGTTGGTTCCAATGGGCGTCCAATTGGCTACTTGATGAAGAGTCCGTTTCCCTTCCAGCAGCATGGTGAAAGTGGACTGCCAATCAGCAGTCTCTATCCACACCTCGCGCGTCATGCGGATGACTTGTGCGTGATCCGGTCGATGCACACCGATACCGCAGCCCACGCTTCCGGGTGTATCCAGATGAATACGGGCAAGGTTGGTATCGGTAGTCCGAGTCTCGGTTCCTGGGTGAACTATGGATTGGGTACCGAGAATCAGCAACTTCCAGGTTTTGTGGTCATGATTGACCCGCGCGGCGGACCGATCGGCAGCGCATCGAACTGGAGTAGTGGTTATCTCCCGGCAGCCTACCAGGGTACACATTTTCGCTCAGGTCAATCCCCCGTGCTTAATCTCAGCAACCCGGATGGCGTCAGCCTGCAGGGACAACGGAGCAGTCTTGATCTGCTCAAGAGTTTGAATCAGGAACATTTCGCGTTGCGGCAGAACGAGTCCGAGCTGGAGGCCCGCATCGAATCGTACGAGCTTGCGTTTCGGATGCAGGCTGCCGCCAGGAATGTGGTCGATTTGTCACGGGAAAGTAAGAAGACACACGAACGTTATGGTTTGGATAACCCACGTACGGAAGATTTTGGTCGCAAGTGCCTGATCACCAAACGGCTACTTGAAAGAGGAGTCAGATATATTCAGCTCTATTCTGGGGGCGGCCATATCGAGGATACCTGGGATGGTCACACGGACTGCATCAGCAACCATAAATTGCATGCAGAAGAGACGGATCGCCCCATGGCCGCATTGATGCAGGATATGAAAGATCTTGGCTTATGGGACGAAACGTTGTTTGTCTGGGGCGGTGAGTTTGGCCGCACACCCACCAGCGAAGGAGTTGGCAAGCCGGGGCGTGACCATGACTGGCATGGGTTTACGATGTGGCTGGCGGGTGGCGGTGTGAAAGGCGGGCAAGCGATCGGGGCCACCGATGAGTTAGGTTTCGCTGCCGTCGATCAGCCGGTGCATGTCCGGGATTTACATGCCACAATCCTCCATCTGATGGGCCTCGATCACGAGGAGCTCAGCTATTTTTATCAGGGCCTGGACCAGCGCCTGACTGGGCCGGCTGAAGCGCATGTCGTCCAGGAAGTCCTCGCATAACAGCCTGTTGTTGGTTTGGCCAGGTACCGTGGTGGTGTAGTCGGTTGACAGGCGTATCCGCTGTAGGAAACGGCGGGCAAGTTGGGTTAGCGAAAGCAAGGGTCCGGGCACAGGGTAGGAATGACCGAGATGCAGGTCATTTTCAATCGACTGGCGCTCACGTCTTGGCACCGGCACGGTTTCAGACAGGTCAGCCTTATCGCCGTCATCCTGGTGGTGCCGCTAAATGGTATCGCGGAGATGCACCCAGAAACCTTCTTTGGTGTTTGCCCCCCGTCGCGCCGTTCAAGGACGAGGTGGCCCGTGCGGTTTGGCATGATTGGCGGCAAGCTTTTGCGCAACGGTGTTAATCTGGCAAGTGTTTACGCTGTCGGTTTGACCGTCCACCGTTTTCTTTGCGATGTACAGAATGGCGAGCCTGGGCGGCTTCTTTGCCAACCAGTCATCGCACGTGCAGTGTTGTTCCATATTTGATGCAGGCGAGAGGTGTAGCGGAGTGTGCCAAATTACAACGCGGTATAAGATTGGGGTGCTGCAGGACGGAGACACAGGCTAGCGATGCAGGAGCACTGGCGGGCTCGTGGCGAACTTTGGTTCACAGATCGGAAAAGCCAGTTTGGTTGAGTGGGTAAAGGGGGGGAGGGTTGTGGGGTATTGGGGTTGCGTGCGGCGTGTCGCTGGTCCTGTGAGCGCCCAA
>JAKVBG010000183.1 GCA_022447605.1 Mariniblastus sp. | reverse complement strand
ACGCTGCCGTCGGTGCGATTCCAGATGACGATCTTCTGGATCGCGGTCGGTTTTGCGAGTTCGACTTGCCACCACGGGTTCTGGTCTTTTTTGGTGTGGGTTGTCGATTTGGCCTGGTTGTAGTCACCGTCCGTGTTGCCATCGATGGCCAGTTTTGCCGGGCCGTTGTAATCGACGCTGGACTGGGTGGCCTTACCTTTGGGTGCGATATTCTCCTGCCCGTGGAAAACCTGGACTTCCGCCAGCGACAGGAATTCTGCGCGGTCGACAATCTCGACGCGTACAAATCGGCCAGAGACGGCTTGCGCATCAGCGGCCACGACTTTCTTTTCCCAGAGAACCTGGGCGTCACGCAATTCGGGTGTGTCTGCGGTCAACCGGGCTTTTAATTCCGCGATGGTTGTCCGCCAGGCGGCCTTTTGCTTTTCCTGTGCTGGATTCCAGACCTCGACCAGGGGGCTTTCATCGCGACGGTCGGCATCCTGGCTGTTGTTGAAGAAGGCGAAGAAGCGAAAGTACTCCTGCTGTGTGATCGGGTCGTATTTGTGATTGTGGCATTGGGCACACCGCATGGTGGTACCCATCCATACGGACATCGTGGTATTCACGCGATCGACGATGGCCACGTTGCGGAACTCCTCGTCGTTCGTGCCCCCTTCGTTATTTGTAAGTGTGTTGCGGTGGAATGCCGTGGCGATGAGCTGTTCTTGTGTCGGATTGGGTAACAGGTCGCCCGCCAGTTGTTCGACCGTAAACTGGTCAAATGGCTTATTCGTGTTGAGTGCGCGTATGACGTAGTCGCGAAATCCCCAGATGGTACGTGGTGGATCGTCGGCGTAGCCCGCCGAGTCGGCATAGCGGGCCAGATCGAGCCACATTCTGGCCCAGTGTTCTCCGTAGGATTCCTTCTCCAGAAGGCGGTCGACCAGACGTTCATAGGCGGCTGGCTCGTTGTCGTTGACGAAGGCGTCTACTTCTTCCAGGCTGGGAGGCAAGCCAGTCAGGTCCAGCGACACACGTCGGATGAGTGCAGTGCGGTCGGCGGCCGGTGAGGGACTGAGGCCTTCTTGCAACAGACGGCGAAGAATGAAATGGTCTGTTTCATTTCGGACCCAATCGGTATGCCGGGTTGGCTTGGGTGGCGCATGGCGAACGGGTGGCGTGTAAGACCAGTGTGTCGCGAACTTCGCGCCCTGTGCGATCCAATCCGTAACGAGCTGGATTTCCTGCGGTGACAGGGTCTTGCCGGACTCCGAGGGTGGCATCCGCTGGCTGGCATCAGCGCTGCTGATGCGTACGAGCAGCTGACTGGCTGCGACATTGCCGGGTACGACTGCAACTTGTCCCGAATCGGCTGCCGTGGTGGCTCCCTGTGGTGTGTCCAGCCGCAGTCCGGCCTGGCGTTCACCGACGTCCGGTCCGTGACAGGCAAAGCACGTGTTGGCAAGAATCGGCCGGATATCGCGGTTAAAGTCGATCGGCTCCGCGGCCTGGACAGGCGCTGTCAGAAAACCGATCAGCAGCAAAACTGACTGTGTATAGCGTTTCATCTTCCCTTTCCCTCTCCTGATCCTGGTCGCCGACAGTAC
>JAKVBG010000182.1 GCA_022447605.1 Mariniblastus sp. | reverse complement strand
CTTCACCCACCGTCAGCCCCATCTCCATCAATCGAACCGAAATCGCATCGTCTCCGGTGATCCCGAGAATCCGCCCCTTCTGGCCTCGGTCGAGAGAATCCAGCGTGGTCACCGACATCGTGCGCCTGATCATGAGAACAAAAATTCCAATAGGCCCAGTCTAGTCCAGCGGCGGCCGCGGTTCGAGTCGCAGGTGAATGGTGGTCACACTCCGCCTTTGTCGCCGGGTGTCTTCGGCCAGTTCACCACGTCAGGCACATCGCACCGTTTGACACATCCAGCCGGGCCAGTCAGCGGGGCCAGTCAGCCGGGAATGTTCAATCCGCCAGCGACTGTTGCAATCGGACAATCTCGCCGGCGATCCGGAATCGGAATTGGCGGTAATCACCCAGTGCTCTCGCTCCCTGTTTCGTCGTCCGGTCATAGTGTCCACCCAGCCGTCGACCGGTGGCCTCGCCCCGCTGATTTCGTGACCGGTGTCCATTGATGTCGATCTTCTCGGTCAGTTCCCGCAAGACTTTCCGAGCACGCTCCGCATCCCGGGCCAGTCCCTTCTCCGCGGCCCGCGCAACCAGGTTTGACAGGGTGGTCAAGTAGCGGTGGTCGTCAACTCCTTCGCGCACCGCTTCCCATCCGATCGTCGGGACCAGGTCCCCGGGTGTTGGGCGAACGAATGAGTAATGGAGTTCGGTGTTGGTGACATCCTTGAGAACCGCATCCCAGGCGGTGGGGCTCGTGTTGCCTGGATCGGCGTAGGCCCACAATGCACTTCCCTTGATCCCGGTCTTCCAACACCACATGCCAAAGTAAAATCGACTACTTTCCGCGTCGACAGGCGCCAGGTTGCAGTCATAGGACCACAGCAGCTTGTCCATTTTCTTCGATTTCTTCACCAGTTCCTCGTCAAACCCGGCTCCGGCAATCCAGATGTCGTATTGCGACCCCAGTGCCTTGATACCGGTCGACCCGATCGCAGTCGTTGACCTCACCTTGCGATGTTCGGGATGCTGTTTCCGAAACTGGTCGAGCTTGGCGAACAGCCGCTTGGCGTTGTCGATTCGCTCCTGGTTGCCCGGCTCATCCTGAAGATACAGTGCCAACTCGGGCCATTTTTTTTGCCTGGCCTGGTCGAGTACCGTTTTCCATTTCTCCGGCCCAACGGCATCCGCCCCCAGCCAGATCGCCGGAACCCCCGCCGTCATGAGTTGGCTGTCCCGCAGGACATCCATCACGTTTTCGAACGGCAATCCATAGGGGTACAGCGTGGCGGTCGTCATTCCGTGCCGCCGCATGTCCAGGAAGATCCTCTTCAGGTACGCCTCGGTTCGGAGACGAGGTGGAATGCCCCAGGTCGGCAGATACATGAAGTAACCCATGCCCTCGGCCCGTTGCAGGTGAAACGGCAGGACCTGCAACTGGATGTCCAGGTTGCTGATTGTCACACCGTCGGCCGTGATCCCAATGCCACCCCGGTAAACCCCATCTCCGGCTTGGCCAGGAACATGAACGGTCAGCCAGAACCGGCGGGTCGTGTGACGAGGAATGTCCAACGCCGCCTGCTTCTCGAGAAACCGCTCCATGTACATGTGCTGTCTCGAGTTGATCTGCCGCTTCCACAACTCGACGATCCGGATCTCAATTTCGCTGGCCGGAATCACATCGCCACGTTCATTTCTGAGATCACCAACGACCCTGGCACGAACATTGTGGAGTTTCCGTCCCGTGGCCCGAACGGAAAATGTCGCCGGCTCAAATTCACCGAGTGAGGCAGACAGCTTGATTGTCCGGAGATTTTCATCCGGGGCCGGCAACGTCGTGTAGGACCCTCGTGCAATATAATTGTTGGCAAAGACAATCGGCTTCTCATCCGAGTTGAGGTCGTAGTTGGTTTTTGCCAGGGGTGTCACATCGACCGAGACGGCCGTCTTCGCGGCTCGCTCCAGGACCGCGGTACCGTCCGCGAACTCCAGCGACGAAAACAACATCGGTTG
>JAKVBG010000181.1 GCA_022447605.1 Mariniblastus sp. | reverse complement strand
GACATCGGGCCTCGTAGTTGCTGGCAGCCTGGATACAGACGACAGCAACACCAACACCACACTGGATCTGGACGCCAGTTTTTCGGTCAGTTTTGAGAACGAAGAAGATGCCGCTGACCCGAGTCCCCTGACGTTTACAAATGCCCAAATCAATTTCGGCCTGCTGCTAACCGTCGATGAGCATCTGTTGGTGACGAATTCCGTGTTCTCTCTGGAAGCGGCGAGCGTGGAGAACGTAACGGTCACGATCCCGGACTTGGTCGAGATGACGGCAACCAACGCCGAGATGAATTTCATGGCAGGAGAAGATCAGCCGTTCCTGACCTTTGCCGAAACGCAACCGCAGGAGGACGATGCGTACGACGCTCAGGATCCAAACAGCCTCGACACCGTGGACGGATCGTTACAGCTGACATTCATCGACTCATCGCTGGACGGTCTGGGAGGCGAAGTCGGCAATTTTGGGGTTGGGTTTGATTCCGTCGAATTGAAGTTGAAGTTCTACCAGCTACCGAATTTTTTCGCCGCCATCACGATTCCCGAGGGCTTCAAGTTCGGCTTGCCCGACTGGTTGCCGATCGATGTGACCAAGGTGGGCTTGCGTTTTCATGAAGTCCTGGAAGAAGAGGAAAAACTACCGGAGATTTCGCTCGAGAATCTGAACAATGTCTCCCTCATTTTCTCCGGCGGACTGGAGGGATCGGACGGAAACTGGCCGATCACGGCTAAGGTGGAAAACATCGAAGTCGATATCGAGAAGTTAAGATATTTTCTGGAAGGCGGGGACCTGAATCTCCAAACCTTCCCGATCACCAACCTGGACGCCCTGGAATTCGGGATTGAGCCTTTTGATCTGGGCGTGATCACGATTGCCGGCAGCGTAGGGTTTGGTTTGCTGGAAATTGATACGAATGGTGATGGCACGCGAGACGACAAGGCCTTTTTTGCCAAGGTGGGCGGGACCTTTGCCTACGACGGTGTGGGCATCGGCGTGGAGTTAATTATCAGCGAACACGGCCCCGTCATGGGCCGACTGATGGCCGGCTTCCCGGTTCCCATCGGCGCCATTGTGGGCAGCATCGTCGGCGTCTGGTTCTTTGGCGTGGGTGCGGCGGCCGGTGCGAGTATCGGCTCAAATACCGGGTTCATCATCACCGGACTCGAGGGGGCATTGCTGTTTGGCGATGAGCCGCTCCCGCAAATCTGTAGTCCGACTGACATCGTTGTCGACGCTCGGTTCGACATCCCGCTGAGCCTGGGCCTGGAGGAGATTCGGGCCGCGATGGCAGATGCCGCCCAGCGAACGGATGATTTCGGCTGGGGCAAGGGCTTCCAGGTCTTCATGTCCGGAGTCCTGACCAACACCAACGTAGGCAATTTGATCGGCGGCAGGGTGACCCTGGGCGCCAATGTGGGATACGACCTGTCAGGCGACAGTGTCAGTCACCCCGAAGCATGTGACCAGGACGAAGAGGACGATCCCAGCCCTCAGGATCCACCGGCCATCGAGATCCCGGCCGGTTTTCAGCTTTACGGTACCGCTGACCTGGAAGTCTTCGGTCAGTCGCTGGCCGGCGTGGGACTGGCATTCGACTATTCGGACCCAATCAGTCCGGGGCTGGACATTGCCTTCGCCATGCCGGGCCAGGAAAACAGCCTGCTGTCGCTGCTGCTGCCCGCCAACGCCACCTTCGGCGCGCACCTGGGCACGGACGGACTGGTCGAAGGCTCCGTCTTCGCCATGCAGGCGTTTTTCCATTCGTTGATCAACGGGGCCAACAACGACAACCAGGCAGTGTTGAACGCCGTATTGGACAAGGTGGCTGACAAACTGGAGACCACGCACCGTGACAGTCAACTTGCGCAAATCCTGCTGGAGGATTCCGGGGATCCTGAAACGGTTGTCATCGACCGCGACTGGCTGATCAATCGTCTACTTGGCCGCGAAGGTGTCCCGGGGATTTTCTCTACCAACTTTGATATCGCTCCCTCGGC
>JAKVBG010000180.1 GCA_022447605.1 Mariniblastus sp. | reverse complement strand
CAGACCCACAGCGGATCCCGCCGCAACTTACTCGGCATCCAACCGGCGGCCGAAATGATCGAACTCTTTTCCAACGAGCGGCGTGTGACAAAACAGACACCGCCAGCATTTCTGGCCCACGCCCGAGACGACACCGTAGTCGTCCCGGAAAACAGTCGCAAATTCCACACCGCACTGCAGGCTTGCGGGGTCGCCTCAGAGTATCTGGAGTTACCGAGCGGTGGCCATGGACTCAACGGGTATCGTGGTCCGATGTGGGACGCCTGGCAGACAGGTTCGTTGCGCTGGCTGATGGCGCAACAACTCATTCCCAAAAACTAGCATCGATCAGAGGTAACTCCTCGAAAACATGTTTTCAGGCATCCCAAGTGCCAACGATGGGTGTCGCAAATCCTCCCTGTTTCTCACCCTATGAATGAAAATACCGCTGCGAATAACACTGTGCCTGCCTTCGCGATACCGGTCTCGATCGTCTCACGCTGCGACCTGGCCCACGGCAGAACGGACAGGAACACTTCTGAGAAACAAGCCGTAAACAGTCGACCAATACTCAACACTTCAATATGATCAAGACTCTCCTGGTTCTGGCATTTGAACTAAGCTGAACCAGAACGATGACGAACTCGACGCCTCGACGACTGTGAGTTGACCTGTATGAACTTTGCTCCCTACCTGATGGTCGCCGGAGTTGGGCTTTGTCTGCTGGTAATCGGATTGTCCATTCGCATGGTTGCACCCAAAGGAACTTCCGTGCCGATCTGGGCGGCGACCGGCCTCATCGGGTTCTTGCTGGGCCTGGCACTCGGTGTGGGGATCATGCACTCGCTGGGATACCGCATTTCGGAAATCTCTCCCTTCGCATCGCTCCCCACCAGGCCGCGGGTGGAACATCAACTCAATCCCGGTGACGTACTGCCACCCTTGGAAGCCGCGGGCTGGCTGAATGGATCACATACGAATTGGGAAAGTCTTCGGGGACAGGTCGTCGTAGTCGATTTATGGGGCGACTGGTGACCTCGCGTCAAGTTGAGCGCGCCAGGTCTGGTGCGGCTACACCGCAAGTACAAAACGCGCGGCGTGACATTTCTGAGCTTGAGCAACGACCCGCGGGAAAAAGTCCAGGAGTTAATCGACCAATACGATATCGGCTGGACCAGCGGCTACGGTGCATCCGATGCAATGATCGAGTCACTGGGAGCTCCCAACGCGGGAGTGATGGTCCCTCTGCTGTACGTCATCAGCCGAGATCAAAAAGTCACCTGGTCTGACCGCCAGGCCCGCTACAACCATGAAAACCCAAAACGGATCATTAAATCGCTCGAGCAAGCAATTCAATCGGTACTACGGAAGACCAGGGTTGTGCAACGCGGTATCGAGTTACCCGCCACACTCATCGACGATCCATTCAAACCGAATCGATCGCTATCTATTTCAGCCCTATCAAGTACCACAACGCTGGCAGAGTCGGTCGACTAAAACAAGGGCAGGGGCTGCCCCGCGTCGCAGAGGTACCGAGGCCGGTCCAACTGGTCCTGAAGTTCTGACAGCAGCGGAATGCCCAGGGCGTGAAACACGGTGGCATGTAGATCGTGCGGCGCACACGGCAACCGCGCCGGGTAAGCGCCGATCGCATCAGAAGCTCCGTACACCTGACCCCCGCGAATTCCACCACCGGCAAAAACAACCGAGTAACAGTAGGGATGGTGGTCTCTGCCGACTTCCCCATTGATCTTGGGTGTGCGCCCGAAGTCCCCAATCACCACTACCAGTGTCTCGTCGAGCTGGCCACGCGATTCCAAATCATCCAAGAGCGCCGGAAAAACGCGATCGAAGAGCGGCAACATGGTGTGCTTGAGCCGGTGGAAATTATTGGAGTGCGTATCCCAATGCTCGGCACGGGGGTCGCTGAGGTTGTCAAACGCACACATCACCGTCACGATGGGGACTCCTGCCTCGACCAGACGACGTGCCATTAACACGCTTTGACCGCACAGGT
>JAKVBG010000018.1 GCA_022447605.1 Mariniblastus sp. | reverse complement strand
CCTGGCCGGCCAGTCGATTGAGCGCCGGTGTGTCCACGGACGCATTGCCGTAGCAATTCAGATCTTTCCAGCCGAGATCATCGGCCATGATCAGAACGACATTCGGTGCTCGATGGTCGTTCGGGTAAGCTGGTAGGGTTTCCGCGTTCAGGAAGATGCCAGCCAGACCGAAAAGTAAAAAGCTCACCCGTTGTCGCATGACGATCACCCGTTCCTGTCGGTTTTGCGGTTGCTCTTTGAAAGTTTATTCGGTCCCCGGTTCTACCGGTTGCTGTTGTGTCGGCCGATCGGCCGGTTCTTTGTTCTTTTCGGAAATTCGCTGAGAGGCCTGGTAGTACATCAATACGACGAACAGGACGCCAAACAGAACGGCGCCATAGATCATCCAACTCGGAACGCCTTTCTCCCATTTTTGCAAACCGACGGCCCGCGGTGCCGCATCCGCTTCATTTCGTCGCAAGACCTTGCCGCAATGTTCGCACTCGATGGCGGCCGCATCGATCATCACGCCACAGAAGGGGCACCGTTTTTTCATGGCATCGATTTTCGTCTGGTGTGAAAAAATCTCAAATGTTGCCGAACGAGGAAACACGACTTATACGTGGTTGACCGTGCAGCATCCAGGTAACGCCGGCGTTTGTTCTGTCCCAACGCTACAATGCCAATTATACATGGCAGATAGAAGGCCACCCAATCCCCCTGTCGGCTGCCCGATGGAAAGCGTTTGGGAGACAATTGGGGCGGTTGGTAAACGGTTGGGAAACGGTTGGGAAACGAAAAAAGGCAGCCGGTTGAACCGGCTGCCTGGGATTTGGCGTGATCAAGATCAGTTAGGAAAAAATAATAATACCGACTGCAAATCAGGCCAATGTAGCGTACAAACGAATCTTCTCGTTGAACGCGGGGCGGGACAATTCGAACGTCAGTTCGTTATCACGCTTTGAAAACTCGGCAAAATAGACTTCCGACCGAGATTCCAGGACCGCACTCCGCCAAGTTGATTGGTTGACGGAAAACTCGATCCCTGCCGGTTCGATAGAAATCTGGTCGGCTGAGACCAGTAACTGGTCAAAACCTTCGTCCTCTACCGTTTCGGCGTCGACTTGAACGGATTCGATCCGCCAAGCTCCACTCACTCCAGTCATAGGCAGCTCCTTTCGCTAAAGACAAGAGTTGATTCATTCTTCTGGCCCCCATCCTGATGGCCAGAGCTTCTCCTTCCTGTTGAGAATAGGTCATTGCCAATGTGAGTTGGCAAAACTGTTTTCGTCTCAGGGAGAGATTATGATCAGCGTGGATCGATTGGGAAGGGCCGAAAGCAGGAAAAATGTCGGCTCCGGCAAAGAATACCGTTGAGATCGTTGCAAATCATACAAATGAAGATCTGTTCATAATAGGTTTCCCCCAACCGTAGAGGGATTACCGAATGCGAGCGGCGGGCTATTTTTGGCCAGTCCGTTTGTTGATTCGGTTCAACTTGCTCTTGGCGGCCGTTTTCACCTTGGTGTGGGCGCCGTGCATTTTGATCACTTTTTGCAGGTCGGCGACGGCTTCGTCGTTCTGATCTTCTACGTGAAGGACCAGTGCCCGGTTGTAGAGGGCCATCGATTTCAGGGAATCATCGGTGGCGGGGTGCTCGATGGCCCGCGAGTAAGCTTCGATGGCACCTTGGTGATCCTTCTTTTCCGCCTTGTGGATTCCTGATTTGTAGTGGTCAAGAGGCGCTGTCTTTTTGTTCGGAACGACATTCTTGAACCAGTTGGATAGTCCCATCAAGTGTCTCCCAGCATCTTTCCATGTGCGATCGGTTCGAGTGACGCTGTTTCCCAACAAGGCGGCAATGTTTTGTCACTTTTCGATCAGGTTGATGCGAAAAATTTTATTACAGCCGAGCGGGCATGTCTAATGTTTCTTTTGAGGAAAAAGATTAAAAACCGTACTTGGCCCCCACGCCGAAGAAATGGGTGTTGCCGGGCGGATTCCTGGATGGAATGTGGCCAATCGGTCGATTTCGCTGAAAACCGGAGACTCACTTTACGCCCGGTTCATTGCGGATAAACTTGGAGCCAGTAAAGGTGTCGTCACTCCTTGATCACCACGCGGAATATGGAAGCGAATTCAAACACGGAGAGCCCCGGATTCGATCCGCGGGTCCTATGGCAGCCGCGGCGCGAGATCAGAGGGATGTCTGCCATTTTGCTCCCCTTCACCGTGGACGGTCAAGTTGACTGGGAGTCCTTTCATCGGCACCTGAAACGGACGGTCGAAGCGGGTTTGACCCCGGCTGTGAACATGGACACCGGTTTTTCCGCGCTGATCGATGAACGAACGAGGCGTGAAGTGCTGGAGCGGACGTCTGCGGAATTGGCGGGCTCCCCTTTTGTGGCTGGTGTTTTCCTGGCAGATCATCCGGGTGATGCGCTGAACGAGGGAGCTTACGCGGCCGGGATGGAACAGATTCAATCCGTCGGTGGATTGCCGATCCTGTTCCAGTCGTATGGGCTCTCGCACCAGTCGGACGAACAGGTGGTAAAGAATTATCAGGCCCTGGCCCGTCATACTGATCAATACCTGGCGTTTGAGCTCGGTTCGATGTTCGCTCCTTTCGGACGGATCTATTCCACGGATGTTTACCGTGAATTGCTGCAAATTCCTCAGTGTGTGGGCGCCAAGCATTCCTCCTTGAATCGGCAGTGTGAGTGGGATCGCCTGGTGATGAGGAATGAACATCGCCCCGCTTTCCAGGTGTTGACCGGAAACGACCTGGCGATCGACATGGTGATGTACGGGAGTGACTATCTGCTTGGATTGAGCACGTTTGCGCCCGATCTGTTCGCCCGACGAGACCGGATGTGGCTGGAGGGCGACCCCGAATTCTACGAGCTGAACGACACCTTGCAGTACCTCGGATTTTTCGCCTTTCGCCAGCCCACCTCGGCCTACAAACATTCGGCGGCGATGTTTCTCAAATTGCGAGGTTGGCTTCCGTGTGATGCGACCCACCCGGATAGTCCTGGTCGACCGGAAAGTGATGTGGCGGTGTTGGCGGAAATTGGTGAACGGCTCGGGCTTGAGATGAAGGGTTAAGGTGGAAATCAGGAAACTAGCCCGTCTGAAGACGGTGGATCAGTTTCGCCACGTTTTGCAGGAACTCGGTATCGAGTTGCCGTTGGACGCGTCGATTCAGGTCGGTGATGAGACGGTATTGGGCCGGCCGTTGGAGATCCAGGGCAGATCGATCGGCAACCGGTTCTGCATCCTGCCCATGGAGGGCTGGGACGGGACGTCGGAAGGGCGACCGACGGAGCTGACTCGACGGCGCTGGAAGAATTTCGGCCGGAGCGGTGCCAAGCTGATTTGGGGCGGGGAAGCGGTTGCGGTCAATCTGGCGGGGCGGGCCAACCCACATCAACTGGTCATCAATCAAAACAATCTTGCCCTGCTGGAGGCGCTGCGCCAGGAATTGATCGCGGAACATCGGGAATGTTTTACAGAGACTGACGACCTGTTCGTCGGTCTGCAACTGACGCATTCAGGTCGATTTGCCAGACCTTCCCGCCAAGATCGGCTGGAAGCGAAGACGCTCTACCGTCATCCAGTCCTTGATTCTCGCTTCGGGGTAGAAAGCGGTTCGGCCATCCTGGCCGATGATGAAATCAGGGCTTTGATTGACGACTTCATCGAGGCGGCTTGTCAGGCAGAAAAGGCCGGCTTTGACTTTGTCGATATCAAACATTGCCATGGGTATTTTGGGCATGAGTTGTTGTCAGCCTACGATCGCCCCGGCCCTTACGGCGGAAGTTTTGAAAACCGCACCCGTTTCCTCAGAGAGGTTGTCCAGGGGTTGCGGAGTCGCTGCCAGCGCCTGCAACTGGGAGTCCGTCTGAGTGTTTTTGATTTTGCGCCGTTCCAACCTGGTGAGGATGGCATCGGCAATCCGTCCTTGATCGAAGGGCGATATGATTGGGCCTTTGGCGGGGATGGAACCGGGGTCGGTGTCGACCTGGAAGAGCCGCTGAAATTTTTGGAGTTGCTGGAAACACTGGGGATCGAATTGCTCTGCACGACGGCCGGCAGTCCTTATTACGTACCGCATATTCAACGCCCGGCATCCTATCCGCCTTCGGATGGGTACCTGCCCCCGGAAGATCCATTGGTTGGTGTGGCCCGACTGATTGGAGCGACCGCGGAATTGAAAAGGCGGTGTCCCCGCTTGATCGTGGTCGGTTCCGGTTACTCCTACCTGCAAGAGTGGTTACCCCACGTGGGGCAGGCGGTGGTTCGCCAGGGCTGGGCCGACTCGATTGGCCTGGGGCGCATGGTGCTCTCCTACCCGGAGCTGCCGGCTGATGTGTTGGCGGGTGGACCCTGGCAGCGACGGAAGGTCTGCCGTACGTTCAGTGATTGTACCACGGCGCCGCGCAATGGCCTGGTGTCGGGCTGTTATCCACTGGATGAGTTCTACAAACAGCGGCCCGAAATGACCCAATTGAAAAAGGTGAAAACGTCAACTTCGATGGAGAAGAAAAAATGAGCGAGCGCAGGGGGAAAGTGCTGATTGTGGTGGGCGATGCCTCAGAGACACTCGATACGATGTACCCGTTCTACCGCTTGCAAGAGGCTGGTTTTCAGCCCGTGGTCGTCGGGCCGGAACAGCGAACGTACCAGATGGTGATGCACGAAGTCGCCGAGGGCTGGACGATTACCAAAGAGTGGCAAGGTTATAAGATCCAGGCCGACCTGGCCTTTTCCGTTGTGGAGCCGGCCGAATACGTCGGCATTTTCTTTTCGGGCGGTCGGGCACCGGAGTACATTCGCTACGACGAGGATCTGGTCCGCTTGACCCGGCATTTTTTCGAGCAGCAGAAACCGATTGCCAGTGTCTGTCATGGCGTCGAAATCCCGGCCTACGCCGATTGTGTCAACGGACGGCGGATGGCGACCGTGGAAAAATGCCGGTTTGACCTGGAAGTGCGGGGCGGCATCTACGTCGATCAGGCATGCGTCATCGATGACAACCTGGTCAGTGGTCGTACGTACCATGATAACGGTGCGTATGTCGGTCCCTGGATCGAATTATTGCAGTCGGCTGCTGGCTAGTCATGGCTGGGGAGAGCCGGGACCGCTGCAGGGCGGTGTCCGACTGGCACGCTCCCCTTGGTTTATCATCGAACCTTGTTACAACTGGACGGCCGTCACGAAACCTCCTGGTCCGGTTCGAACTTGAATAGGAACCCGCTATTTACCTGTTTTATCCGCTTGTCGCCAGCGTCCTGTTTGCCTTTGCCGCCCTGTTTCTCCACCGCGCTTCCCATTCCGGTACCTCGATTTTCTCGGCCGTGGTCCTGGCCAACCTGATGGGGGCATTGACGTTCTCCGGGTTTTGGTACTTTGACGGCAACGTGCCGGACTGGCATTATTTTTGGCAACCGTTGGTGATTGCGATTTTCTATATCGGTGGCCAGTGCGGCATCCTGGCGGCCGTTAGCCTGGGGGATGTTTCGGTCGCCACACCGGTGGCCAGTAGCAAGGTGATCATCGTCTCTGTTTTCCTGGCGATGCTCGGTATCGAGGCGCCCTCACTGTCGACCTGGCTGTCCGCCATTCTGGCCACAGTGGGTGTTCTGTTGATCAATTTTGTGGTTCCTTCGGCCGATTACCGACGGGTTTTTCTGACCGTCGTGTTGGCTTTGAGCGGTGCGAGCTGTTTTGCGCTGTTTGACATCAGCGTGCAGACATGGTCACCCCTTTGGGGCACGGGACGAATCGTGCCCGTTTCCTACTGGATGGTCGGGCTGTTGTCACTCGGGCTTCTTCCCTGGGTGGACCGGCCGCGGAAATTGTTGCAGAACCGATTGGCTTGGAAGAGTTTATGTTTTGGATCACTGTTGGTCGCGATTCAGGCGATGTTTCTGGTTTACGCCATCTCCTCGTATGGCGACGCCGCACGCATCAACGTGGTCTATAGTCTCCGCGGGTTGTGGGGTGTCTTGCTGGCCTGGTTGCTGGCCGGCTGGTTCGGGGGCGCGGAAAAGAATACACCCACCTCGATCATGTTGACTCGCCTGGCAGGCGCCGTCCTGTTAGTAGCCGCAGTGCTGGTGACGGTGTGGGAGATGCGGCAGTTGGGTTGAACCGACCGGCACTACGGTTGCCGCTCGACGTAGACAAAATAGGCGCCGTATTCTTCACCCGCCGCGTCGAGGAACGTCGCACTCAATTGCTGAGGACCGGCGGGCAAATCCATTTCCAGCGTCACCTGTTTGGCCCCCGCCGGAACATCGACTTCCCGGGTCAGTTGGCCGATCTGGACCCGGGCCTTGACCGCTTGGATCGATTTACCTGGTGTTTCCCGGAAGGCCTTGGCACCCGGGACCGCGGCTCCAGCGGGCAGCGGCGCGTCGATCGCTCGATCGACTTCACGGGGCCAACGACGCAGCTCGAAAGAGTAGCGGCCCGCCTTGTCGACGTTCACGTTCCAGAATCCGGTATTGGCCGGGCCGTTCAAGGCGCGGCGAACGTGCGCCTGGTTCCAGGGGGTGGTCCCGGTGGTGATCCAATCGTGGGACGTCAAACGGGCAGGATTTTCGGCGGGGTGGCCTAGGTAAATCTGCGTCGACTGGCTGAAGGTCGGTTCCAGTTCATCCCACCAGTTGTCATAAAAATCCGTCAACCGCTTGACCACCTGGGGATGCTGGGCCGCGACGTCCTGTTTCTGGCCCGGGTCGTTTTGCATGTCGAACAGTTGCTTGCCATTGACCAGGCGCCAACGATCGGTCATGACGGCCGATTTTCGCCACTTGATCGGATCCTTGACCCGCTGCGAATCGGTGACCAGGATTCGCTTTGGCCATTCCACTTCTTTCTCCTTGCGCAACAAGGGCGCCAGACTCGCCCCATCAAACCGCACGTCGGGATGCGGTTGGACATGGCACAAATCGAGCAGCGTCGGCAGGATGTCAACGTGCGCCGTGATGGGGTGGACGTCCCGCCCACCGGTCAGGTTCCCTTGAGGCCAATGGACAAAAAACGGAACGCGATGCCCACCGTCATACTCGCTCCCCTTCTGGCCTCGCATCCCCGCATTGAAAATTTTAGCTCCGCTGGATGTGCCATTATCCGTGGTGAAGATGAAGATCGTGTTTTCGGCCAAACCCTGTTCTTGCAGGAAGGCTCGCAGTTGGCCAACGTTGTCATCAATGTTGGCGATCATACCCAGGAAATTAGCGACGTTCTTGGGTTGGTCCGAGTAGGGCTCGCTGTATTTTTCCGGGCTGTGCATCGGTCCGTGCGGGGCGTTCGTTGAAATGTAGGCCAGGAAAGGCTTGCCCGCCTGGTGTTGGTCCTTGATAAATTGCTGGGCATAATCGAAAAAGACGTCGGTGCAAAAACCTTGGACCGGCACGGGCTCTCCATTGTGCCAATAGCTGCCGTCGAAATAGGCGTTGTCCCAGTAGTCCGGCGTCTGGCCGACGCCGCCCCCGCCATGCCGCAACACTTCGGTGTAGCCCCGATCTTCCGGTCGGAACGGGTAGTTGTCTCCCAGGTGCCATTTTCCGAACATGCCCGTGGCATATCCGGCGTCGTGGAACATCTGGCCGATCGTGATTTCATTCTCCCGCAACATCGAACGGCCCATGATCGTGTGCCAGACCCCCGTTCGATTCGTCCAGTGGCCGGTCTGCAGGGCGGCGCGGGTTGGAGAGCAGGTTGGTGAGACGTGGTAATTCGTCAAGCGGAAACTCTGCCGGTGCAAATCGTCCAAATGGGGCGTCTTGAGGACCGGGTTGCCCAGGCAAGAGAGGTCGCCGTACCCTTGGTCGTCCGTAATGACGATCACCACGTTGGGTGGTGCGGTCTGCTGGGCCAGGACGACATCGGATCCCCGATCGAAACTCACGATCGAAATCAATAGAAACCAGACCGCTACCAAATTTCTCATCGGAGTACCTTTAACACGCGGGAGGGAAGGGGCTTCGTCGTCGGACCTGCCATGGCAGGAGGGGCTAACTTATTGTCGGCGCGTCATTGTTATGAGGCAAGCCTTCAATATAAAACCAGTTGTGAATCGGTTGCAGAATCTGCAGGACTTCCTGCAACAGCGTCTCGTCGATTGGCTCTTCGATCCAGTCACACCATTGGCCGACTCGGTCGGGATTCGCTGAACCAGTGATACAGGTGGCAAAGGCCGGATTTCGGATCGAAAATTGCAAGGCGAGTTTGGCCAAGTCGCTACCGGCCTTCGTACAAGCGTCGGCTGCGGCCTGGCAGACCTCGCGGACTTCCGGTGTCGCCTTGTGCCAGACGGGCAGAGGGGCATTGGTCAGCAGCCGTGCACTAAACGGCGCGGCATTCATGATGCCGACCCCCTTGGCCTGCAGCCAATCGACCTCGTCGGCCAACATGGTGTTCTGTAGGGTGTAATGGTTGTAGGAAAGGATCAGGTCGACGTCCACCTGACCCAGGATCTCACGGAACATCTTCATCGGGTACCCGGACACGCCGATGTAGCGAACCTTTCCCTGTTGTTGGACTTGTCGGAGGGCGGGGATCGTCTCTTCCACCAACTGGTCCAGCTCGACAAACTCCGGGTCGTGGCAGAGCACAATATCGAGGTGGTCGGTCCGGAGTCGTTCCAGGCTGATATCGACGCTTTCCACGACACGTCGGGCCGAGAAATCGAAATGAGCTGGCGCGTACCGTCCCAGTTTGGAGCAGAGGTAATACGAATCGCGGGGGATGTCCGCCAGGGCATAACCGAGGAGGACTTCCGATTGACCCCGGCCGTAATACGGTGATGTATCGACCAGGTTCATCCCCCGATCGAGGGCCGTCCTGACACTCTGCAGTGCCTCGTTCAGGTCGACTTGCCGGAATTCTGCCCCCATGGAAGAGGCTCCAAAACCGAGCACGGTCAATTCCAGGTCCGTATTGCCAAGTTTCCTGGTTTCCATCCTGTGATCCTATCTTCCGAAATTGGGTGGGAGCTAAGTCGAGCGGGTCATCGCCTGACGCGGGCCGATTTACCGGCCATCAGGGCCTCGACCTCGGCGCGGCTGGCCATCGATGTATCACCCGGTGTCGTCATCGCCAGCGCGCCGTGGGCGGCGCCGTAATCGACCGACTGCTGGGGCCCCAGCCCGGACAGGAAACCGTAGATCAAACCGGAGGCAAAACTGTCTCCACCACCGACCCGGTCCAAAATTTCCAGATCGGGTCGACGGATCGACTCGTACAATTGACCCGCCTGCCAACAGACGGCACACCAGTCATTGATGTTGGCGGTCTTGACCGTTCGCAGCGTCGTGGCCACGGTCTTCAGGTTCGGATACTTTTCCGTCGCTTGGCCGATCATGTTCTGAAACCCGGCCAGCGGTAACTCGCTCATCTCAGAGTCGACTCCCTCGACGGCCAGGCCGAGGCAGGCGGTGAAATCTTCTTCGTTACCAATCATCACATCGACCAGCGGTGCGAGTTCATGATTGACAGTTTGGCAGTTTTCCTGCCCGCCGAATTCTCGCCAGAGGGAATCGCGATAATTTAGATCGTAGGAGGTGACCGTGCCATGCTGGCGGGCGGCCAGCAACGCTTCGCGGATCACCTCGGGACTCGTCTCGGAGAGGGCTGCATAAATCCCGCCTGTATGGAACCAGCGGACGCCCTGCTGACCGAACAGGTGATCCCAGTCGATCTCCCCGGGTTTGATCTGAGAGGCAGCGCTGTGCGCCCGGTCGGAAGTGCCGAGGGCGGGGCGAACCCCAAAACCGCGTTCGGTGAAATTCAGACCGTTACGGGCGCGACGGCCGACTCCATCACAGGGAAACCACTGGACGTGCCCCATGTCCACACCACCGGCCAGAATCAGGTTCTCCAGCAGACGACCGACTTCGTTGTCGACCAGGGCCGTGACGAGTGCGGCACGCAGTCCGAAACAACGGCTCAGGCCGCGCGCCACGTTGTACTCACCTCCCCCTTCCCAGGCGGTAAATTGCCGGGCCGTGCGAACCCTGCCCTGCCCCGGGTCGAGGCGCAACATCACTTCGCCGAGCGAGAGTATATCGAATTGGCAGCTTTCTGCCGGTTTGATCTCAATCATCTTGTCTCTTTGCCATTTGGACCGCGGCGCGGGTCAATTCGGTGACCTGCGAAAAATTTCCCGATTCATAAAGCGCCGGTTTGACCATCCAGCTGCCGCCAACGGCCAAAGTACAATCCAAATCGAGGTAGTCAAGTAGATTGGTAGCGCTGATCCCACCGGTTGGGATGAACTGCATTTGGTGAAACGGCGCCGCCAGGGCTTTCAGGCTGGCCGTTCCCCCGGCTGCTTCGGCGGGGAAAAATTTGACCTGCCGCAGTCCCAGATTGTAGGCGGCCTGAATTTCACTGGCCGAACTGACACCTGGGAAGACGGGGATGTCCCGGCTTTGACAATAGCTGACCAATTCGGGGTCGAGACCGGGTGACACAACGAACCTGGCCCCGGCCTGGATGCAGTCTGCCGCCTGAGTGCGGTTCAAAACGGTCCCTGCCCCGACCAGGATATCCTCTCGGTTCGCCAGTTGTTCGATGGCCGACAGGGCGACCGGTGTCCGCAGAGTGATTTCAGCCAGGGGCAGTCCCCCGGCCATTAATGCGTCGGCCAGCCCGCTGGCGGATGGCAATTCCTCGAGACGGACAACCGGCACCAAACGCAATGCGGACAACAAGGTTTCAATCGGTTGGGACATCGGTTCCATTTACTCGCTGGTTGAGGACTGCAGGACTTCGTTCAATTTGGCCGGTTCCCTTTGGAACGCTGCGCGGAACTCGTCGGCGGTTGGCTGCAGGCGGATTTGCAATTTCGTCGCGTGCCCGTTGGCGATGTCAGACAATAGGTGTTCGAAAAACGGATTTTCAAAACGTTCCATGACCTGTTCGGCAAACGAGGTTTCGTCCTGGCCCTGGTCGGCCAGGGTAGGCAGGATCTCGTCGTGCAGTAATTCTTCCAACCAACGGCGCGACCACTCGGTTTCGACACATTCGCGAACGGTCTGCAGTCCGCTGGGCAGGCACTTGGCGACCATGGCCGTGTGCAGGCCGTTCAGGATCCGGACCTTGCGGAGGAAATAGGGTGCCAGGTCATCGGTCCAGAGGATCATCGGGTCGTCGGGAAGGACCTGCCGGCTTCCCCTGTCGTCTTCGATGGCCAGCATGCGGAACGGCTCGCCCACGACGGCCAGGGCGTCTTCGCCCGACCAGGGGGGCGGCTCGGACGGGCTGACCACGATCCGATCGACCAGGTTGTTGAGCCAGCGATTCTCGGACGTGAGCCATTCCAGGAACGCGGGCTGATGGGTGGTAGTCCAGGCGGCGGCCTGTTGCAAGACCAGGGATTTTAGCCGAGTCCCGTTCTGCTCGACCAGTTCCATCGGCAGCAGTGTGACACCCGGTTGTTGCGCTTGGTAGCGATGCCACAGCAGGCAGGTAATTTTGGCCGGAAAGGACCAGGGAGCCACTTCGGTGCATCCGGTCCCCGTGTCCCGATCGTCCCGTTCCAACCCGGCCGCGGTCGTGTTGGAGACGATCAGTTCCAACCGGGGGTCGAGAGCGAGTTCCCGTAACCTTTCCCATTCGGTATTGGCGTTGAGCGCCCGGCGGATTGACCGGACCGTCTGGTGATCATCGATAATCTGGCCCGATTGAATCCCCCGTGTCCAAACGTGGTAACCGTCAGGCTGGGCATTGATCTGTACGGCGCCGTCACTGTCCGGGCGCGACTGCACGACCGTGATGCAGCCCTCGTCGGGTACGATCGGTGCAAAAAAACCTCGCAGGAAACGGCCGGTGCCGAATTGCAGGATGGTCAAAGGGTCACCCCCGTCTTCCAGATCGCGATTTCCCGGTAACCGTTCAATTCGTTGCGCGCTGCCTGTTCCCCCGAACTGACGCGGAGGACGAGGTCGTACAATTCGTCGGTCAGTTTTTCCATGTCAACCGTTTGGCTGATCAAGCGACCGGCATCGAAATCGATCCAGCCCGGTTTGCGTTGTTGCAGGTCCGACTGCGTCGATATTTTCAGAGTCGGTACCGGGCCGCCCAAGGGGGTTCCCCGGCCGGTGGTGAACAGGACGATGTGGGCTCCGGCACAGGTCAGGGCGGTCGTCGACACACCATCGTTGCCCGGACCATTGACCAGGGAAATTCCACCCAGGCCGGCCTGGGCCATGCCACCATACGGTACGACCTGTCGGACGAGTGCCTCGACCCCGCCCTTCTGGACACAGCCGAGAGATTTCTCTTCCAGCGTGGTGATTCCCCCGTCCCGGTTGCCGGGCGACGGGTTCTCGCTGATCGGTTGCTGGTGCGCTCGAAAGTATTCCTTGAATTCGTTGACCATTTGTCCGGTTTGCTGATGGATTTCCGCGGTGGCGCAGCGGGAGAGCAGCAAGGTTTCGGCGCCGAACATTTCCGGGACCTCGGTCAACAGAACCGTACCGCCGCTGCGGCAGTGCCGGTCCGCCAGGCGTCCCAGCAACGGGTTGGCCGTAATCCCGCTCAGGCCATCGCTGCCGCCGCATTTCATCGCCAGCACCAGCTGGTCTGCTCCCACCCTGGTTCGCGTCTGGCGATTGGCCCGTTCGGCAAGGTCTTGCAAAGCCGACATCCCCTCTTCCATTTCATCTTCAACCTGCTGGGTGTTGAAAAAAACGACGTGATCCAGCTTGTCGGACTGAACAGATTTCAGTTGCGATTCCATTCGGTTGTTCTCACAGCCCAAACCGAGGATGAGGACGGCGGCCGCGTGTGGGTGATTGATCAAGCCGGCCAGGATCTGTTGCGTGGCGGACAGGTCGTCCCCCAGTTGCGAGCAACCGTAGGGATGCGGAAAGGCGTAGAAACCGTCGACGTTTTCCAGCGAATCGAGCAGCGTTGCATTGGCCCGTTCGGCCAGTCGACTGGCGGTCTGGTTGACACAGGCGACCGTGTTGACGATCCAGATTTCGTTACGGATAGCGACCTGGCCGGAAGGGCGAACATACCCCTGGAAAGTCGCAGCCTCGTCCTTCGTTTCCACCTCGGTGGGGGATTGCCAGGCGGGGAATTCACCTTGAACGAGCGAAGTCGCCAGGTTCTGGACGTGCACATGCTGGCCAGCCTGGATGTCCTTCACCGCGTGACCAATCGGCAGTCCGTACTTGATCACGTCCTGGCCGGCCGCGATATCGACCTGCGCGTATTTATGGCCGGCTGGAATGGTTTCGACAAGTTGCACACCATCGATTTCGGTCCCTGCGGGCAACTCAGCCAACGCGACCGTTACATTGTCATTCAGGTTGAGGGTTACAGTCTGTCGCACGATTTCGGTCATCCGCCGCAGGGGTGGTGGTTTGGGTTCACTACCAGTCTAGCTGAAGCGTACGATTTGTAGAGGATGGAAGTGCTGGCGATTTTATTTTCCACGGTACCCCTCGGCGCCCGTCGGTCGCCCCCAGGCGGTTTGCGTGGATCCGTTCAGGAAGGATGGTCCGGGCAGTTTACTGCGGTTTTCCAATCAGCTGCTTCCAAGTGGTGCGCAGGAGATAAAAAATGGGAAATGCGGTTGTCACTACCGTCGTTTTTTCGGGCGGCTCCGTTAAAATTGTGGATTCTAATCGTTCAGACTTCCCAACTTGACAGGGACAGTAGTTATTGTGAAAGCGATCCGTCTTAAAGAGCCTGGCCGGTTCGAAACCTTGGAGATCGAATCTCCAGGCGATCCCGGTCCCGGGATGGCCCGGGTAAAAACCCATCGGATGGGAATTTGCGGAACCGATTACGGCGGTTACCTGGGGAAAATGCCCTTCTTCAAATATCCCCGTATCCCCGGCCATGAACTCGGTGTCGAAGTGCTGGCCGTTGGGCCGGATGTGGTACAGGTTCAGCCAGGCGACCGGTGTAGCGTTGAGCCGTACATGAACTGTGGTGACTGTTTCGCCTGCCGGCATGGCAGTCCGAATTGCTGCGCTTCATTGGAAGTGATCGGCGTGATGATCGATGGTGGTTTGCGGGAAGAGTTCCTGGTCCGCGCCGACAAGCTTCATCCCTCGCAGGACTTGTCGTACGAACAGTTATCGCTGGTCGAAACCTTGGCGATCGGCTGTCACGCTACGGATCGGGGAGAGCCGGGAGAAGGGCACCACGTCCTGGTCATTGGGGCGGGGCCGATTGGCCTGGCCACGATTGAGTTTACCCGCTTGACTGGCGCCACCATAACGGTCATGGATCTGGTCCCGGAACGCCTCGACTTTTGTCGCCAAACGTACGGGATTGAGAACACGGTGTTGTCCCGTGGTGATGGTCAGGAGATTGACCAGATGCGTGAGATCACCGGGGGCGACCTTTACTCGGTGGTAACCGACGCGACGGGAAATCACCGATCGATGGCGCAGGCGATCCAGTACCTGGCCCCGACTGGCCAACTTGTGTTTGTCGGAATCACCGATCAAACCGTCAGTTTTCCGCACCCGGTCATGCATCGTCCGGAGGCGACCCTCAAGGCATCACGCAACGCCCTGCCCGCCGACTTCACCCGGATCATCGGCCTGATCGCCGATGGTACGATCGATACCGATCCTTGGATTACCCACCGGACTACGTTCCGCGATGTGACGCGTGAATTCGAAGAGTTTACCCGGCCTGAATCCGGCGTGATCAAGGCGATCATCGACGTGACGGCACAATGAGATTCTGGATGATCTGCGGCAAACGAGGATCACCCGGATCGTTCCCAACCCGTTAATTTTGAAAGGAAGCATCATGATTCGCTCGGCGATCACCGTGAGCCTGGTGGAGGAAGCCCGGGGCGGCCCCTTTGTTTTATGGGAAGGTCTGGGGCCCGCATTTGAAACGGCCCGCACACTCGGTTTTGATGCGGTGGAGATCTTTGCCCCCGGGCCGGATGCGGTCGATCGGGAAGAGCTGCGCCGCCTGGTGGACGAATCCGGTTTAAGCGTGGCGGCGGTCGGGACCGGTGCCGGTATGGTCAAACATGGTTTGAGCCTGTCGGACCCGGACCCGGGTCAAAGGGAAAAGGCGGCCGGTTTTGTCCGGGAGATGATCGATTTTGGGGCCGAGTTCGATTGCAGTGCGATCATCGGGTCGATGCAGGGTCGTTGGGGGGGTGACCTGGACAAGTCAACGGCCCTGGGCTACCTGCAGGCGAGCCTGGAACAGCTGGGTGACTATGCCGCCTCCCAAAATTGCGTCCTGATTTACGAGCCGCTGAATCGTTACGAAAGTAACCTGTTGAATACGCTACAGGAGACGGTTGCGTTCCTGCAGACCCTGGCCACGGAAAACGTCAAGCTTCTGGCTGACCTGTTCCATATGAACATCGAGGAGACGGACATGGCCGCCGCCATCATCGAAGGCGGTTCCCATATTGGTCATATCCACTTTGTCGACTCCAATCGCCGGGCGGCCGGAATGGGCCACACTGATTTTGATGTCGTCGCGGCAGCGATACGCCAAATCGGTTTTGAAGGCTACGTTTCTGCCGAGGCATTGCCACTGCCGAGTTCAGCGGTAGCCGCCGAACAGACGATCAAAAAATTCCGGGAGCTGTTCCGGAATTGAGCCAGACGGTGTGGCGCGGTTTGAAATTTTTACCCTTCCCGTAAATTTGTGACAGAATACTATGGGCGTAAACTCAATATCTTCCATGAAACGGTTTTTCACGATGACTATCCCGCGTTTTTTGATGACCGGTTTGATCTGGTCGTTCGGTTTGTGTTCGGTTTCCCTGGCCAGTGCCCCAGAGGAATTCAGGTCCGATGGACTTTCCCTGGAAAAGGGTGACCGGATCTGCCTGGTCGGTAATGCGCTGGGCGAGCGGATGCAGCATCACAATTACTGGGAGTCGCTGCTCCACGCGGAGTACCCGCAGCTGAATCTGGTGGTGCGCAACCTCTGTTTCCCCGGCGATGAACCGCTGGAGCGTATTCGCTCCAAGAATTTTGGTGATCCCGAATCGCATTTGAAACACAGCCAGGCCTCCGTCGTCCTGTTCTTTTTTGGTTTGAACGAGTCGTTTGACGGCAAGGCGGGTCTGAAAAAATTTAAAACCGATTTAACCGAGTTGGTTAAGACGACGTTGGCTGATGATTACGACGGAGACGGCCAGCCTAGCCGGGTCGTGTTGATCTCCCCGGTCCCGTTTGAGGAGACCGGCAACCCGAACTGGTCAGACGGAAAAGAAGAGAACAAGCGATTGAAAATGTACGCCGACACGATGCGCCAGGTGGCTGAAAATACGGGGGTTCAATTTGCCGACGTGTTTGAGCCGACCCGGCAACTGTTTGACGAATCCGAGGAGACACTTACGCTCAATGGAGTTCACCTGAACCGAGCCGGTTATCAGAAATTTGCCCCGATCCTGATGCAGGCGCTATTTGGAAACGGCGCTGGCCAAAAGCTGGATGGGCATGCCAAGCGTGCCGCACTGCACGAAGAGATCAATGACAAGAATTTTCACTGGTGGCACCGCTACCGATCGGTCAACGGTTTTTCGATCTACGGCGATCGTGGCAAAGCGGGTAAGGATGGCACGGGGACTTACAATAACCGGGACGTGATGGAGCGGGAGCGGTCGATCCTCGATGAGATGGTGGCCAACCGCGATGCGCGGATCTGGGCGCTCGCCTCCAAGCAGGACGTTGCCGGACAGGTGGACGATTCAAATACGTTGCCATTCATCAACCCGCAGACGAACGTCGGTGCGGCCAATGACCCGAACAAGGGGAAAGGGAAACTGGGAACCCTGGACTACCTCACTGCTGAAGATCAGAAGAAACTTTTCAAATTGGCACCCGGTTACGAAATCAACCTGGTGGCCTCCGAAGAGCAGTTTCCTGAGCTGGCCAACCCGGTGGCGATCAATTTCGACAACCAGGGGCGACTGTGGGTGGCCACGATGGAATCGTACCCGCACTGGAAACCGAAAACCCCGATGAACGACAAGTTGCTGATCCTGGAAGATACCGATCAGGATGGCGTGGCAGACGATTGCAAGGTGTTTGCCGATGGTCTACACCAGCCGACCGGTTTTGAGATTGGTAACGACGGGGTCTATATCGCCCAGCAACCGGACATCCTGTTTGCCAAGGATACTGATGGAGATGACCGGGCGGACGAGATGGTCCGGCAGTTGATCGGTTTCGACTCGGCGGATTCCCACCACGGGATTGCGGCGTTTCAATGGGGCCCGGGTGGCGTCCTCTATTTCCAGGAAGGGACCTTCAAGTTTTCCCAGGTCGAGAGTCCGTACGGTTTGACCCGCCTGCGCGAGGCGGGCGTCTGGAAGTACGAGCCGAAAACGGAGAAATTTGGAGTGCACTCCTCGTTCAGTTTCTCCAATCCGTGGGGGCATATCTTTGATCGCTGGGGGCAGGATTTTATCGGGGACGCCTCCCCCGGTTTTTCTTTCTGGGCGGCACCGATCAGCGGCCGGATCGAACACCCCTACAAGCATGGCGGCGGCGGCCACGACAAGCGGGTGCAGGAGTTCGTCGGACGCGACAAGGGTTTCAAGTTCAAGACGTTGTATAAAAAACGGACCCGTCCGTTGGCGGGTTGCGAAATCGTTTCGAGTCGCCACTTCCCGGATGATGTGCAGGGGAACTGGCTGGTGACCAATTGTATCGGGGAGCGCTGTGTCTTGAGCCATAAGATCGAAGAGCAGGAATCTGGCTTCTGGGGGACCGAGATGCCGCCGATCGTTTCCTGTGATGACGGCAATTTCCGGCCTGTCGATATCGAGTTTGCCCCGGACGGTTCGCTTTACATCGTCGATTGGCATAACGCTTTGATCGGGCACCTGCAGCACAACCTGCGGGATCCCAGCCGGGATCACAGCCATGGTCGGATCTGGCGGGTGACCTACAAGGATCGCCCCCTGTTGACGCCACCCACGATTGAAGGGGCCCCCATCCCGGAATTGCTGGACCTGTTGAAAGCGTACGAAGATCGAACCCGTTACCGCGCCAAGCGGGAATTGGCCGAACGGGATACCGAACAGGTGATGGCGGCGTTGCAAACCTGGTTGGCCGGGTTGGATCCGGATGATGAGAACTTTGAGCATCAACAACTCGAAGCACTCTGGTTGTGTCAAACCCATAACCAGGTGAACGAGGCGTTGCTGCAAAAGGTGTTGGCATCCAAGGACCACCGGGCCCGCGCAGCCGGCATTAGGGTCCTGTCGTTCTGGATCGATCGGGTCGATGAACCGCTGGGGATTCTCAAGAAGCATGTGGCCGATGAACACCCGCGGGTTCGATTGGAATCCGTCCGGGCGCTCAGTTTCATGTCAGGCGACGAAGCGATGGAGACGGCCCTGGGTGTGCTCGATTTCGAGATGGACTACTACCTGCAGTACACGCTGGACGAAACGATGCGGATGTTGGAGATGCAGTGACACGATGACTCGAATTCCTTTCCTCGTTTTGTTTTGCCTGGCCGGCGTTCTCTCGAGTGGAAATGGGGTGTGGGGCCAAGACAAGAACGAACTGGCGCCTCCCAAGATCTACCTCGAGCGGAGCCCCCGGATCATCGAGTATCAGCTCAAGCGTCTTTCCAATGAACGCCTGTTGCAGGTGGAGCGGAAGACAGACGACCCAAAGTACCTGCCGGTTTATCGGGCCATCCTGGTGCGAGAGGGCATGCCGCTGCAACAGCGCGGTGAGGCCTTGGCCGCGCTGGTAACTATCAATCAATCGGACCCGGTGAAAGAACTGGTGACGATCCTGGAATCGATGAAAGGGGAGACCCTCCCCCAGCGGACAACCGCCAATACCCTGGTCCTGCTGCTGCTGAAACAGCCGGTTGATTTGCTGGTGAAAAACCGGGCGGCCCTACAACAGGCGACGACGAGTCAAAACGGCATCGTGCGGAGGGCCAGCCAGGCCGCCTTGATCGAATCGGGCGAAGCACAAGGCGGTCCGTCGGACGCGAGTCAACAGGCGGAACTCGATTGGCTGGCCTCCGTTCCCCTGGTTCCTTCGCAGTCCACCCGGAACGGTTTGCGCACCAGCGTGATTCGTCGTCTTGACGCCAAGGAAATGGAGGTCCAAAGAGCAGCGGTCATGGCACTGCAGGCGATCGACATCGACCAGGCCGATACGTTCCAGCGGGTCGCTGGCCGGGTGAATCAAGCTGGCTTGGAATCGGCCGCCTACGGGACGCTGCTGTCGGTGCCGGTTGACCAGCGGGATGAAACGACTTCGCGGAGCCTGGTGTCCGATCTGGTCACGATGGCCGAACAGACGCCCGCCAAGGATCGAACGTCGGACGCGTTTATCGATGCGATGCAGTTGGTGGATCAGTTGATGGTAGCGGTCCCCGTCGAACAGGCTCGACAATACCGGGAACGGCTGGACCAGGTGACGGTTCGGCTGGTTCGGATTGCCACGATTGAAGATGAGATGCGGTATGACCGGCCCTGGTTTGCTGTGCAGGCGGGTCGGCCGGTGCAGATCGTGCTCGAAAATGATGACCTGATGGCCCACAACCTGCTGGTCGTCAATCCGGGAACGTTGCAGGAGGTGGCCGAGGCGGGCTTGGCGGCGGGTCCCAATAACGGATACCAGGGGAAGCCGTATGTCCCCGAGAACGAGAATGTCCTGTTTGCCAGTGGCCTGATCCCGGCTTTTCAAAAGGAAGTCCTGACCTTCACGGCGCCAACCGAACCGGGTGAATACCCGTTTGTCTGCACGTTCCCCCAGCACTGGTCGCGGATGTACGGTGTGATGGTGGTGGTCGAAGATCTCGAGGCTTGGCAACAGAGTCCGGTTCCGCCCAAGGACCCGATCGGCAGTAATCGATCCTTCGTCCAGGACTGGAAGATGGAAGACTTTCAGGGAGATCTGGAACGTGGTCTGGAAGGTCGTTCGATGAAGATCGGCCAACGCATCTTCAAGGAGGCAACCTGCGCCCAGTGCCATCAACTGGCCGATGTGGGGGGGAAGGTCGGGCCAGCACTGGATGCCGTGTTCGCGAAGTATCAGGGAGACACGTCGGCCGTCCTGCAGGAGATTCTGGAACCCTCCAATCGAATCGACGAGAAATACTCGGTCCATATGATTTTGACCGTCGACGGTTTGACGATTACCGGTATTATTCAGCGACAGGATGACGAGCAAGTCGTGTTGCTGGACAACCCGGAATCAGAAGAGCCGACAACTGTGGCCCGGGAAGAGATTGAAGAGATGGTCAAGACCTCCAAGTCGATCATGCCCAAGGCGCTGGTCAACCAGTTCACGAAGGATGAAATTCTGGAAATGCTGGCCTACCTGAAGGCGTCGCAAGCCGAGAGTGAATCGCCAGAAAAATAGAGTGTCCCCGACTTGCAGATCCAATCACCAGAAGGGAATCAAGCCGATGAAAATGTCCATTGTTTCGAGCGCCTGTCTGTTTCTTTTGATCAGCGGTTCGGTCCTGGCCGAAGACCCGAGGCCCAATTTTGTCTTTATCCTGACCGATGACCAATCGCAGGAGACACTCCGTTGTTATGGCAACACGGTTTGTGACACACCCCATCTCGATCGACTGGCGGCCGAGGGAATGGTGATTCAGGATGCGCACCACATGGGTGCCTGGGTGGGCGCGGTCTGTCGTCCGTCGCGGACGATGATCATGACGGGTCGGCATGTTTGGAACATTCCCGGCAACCGCGCACCGGAAGTCGAATCTCCACCGAACTTCCTGAAGACGGCCGCTCAACAGTCGATGCCGGCCGTGTTTAACCGGGCCGGTTACGATACGTTTCGAACCTGCAAAACCGGTAACAGCTATGCCGAGGCGAATGCCCTGTTCGATGTTGTGCGGGACGCGACGAAGCGGGGAGGGACCGAAGACAAGGGGAGTGCCTGGCATGGTGACCAGGTCCTGGATTACCTCGATCAGCGGCGGGCGGATCAGGATAAGGATCCGTTTCTGATCTATTTCGGCCTGTCCCACCCCCATGACCCGCGTCGCGCCCTGCCGGTGTTGGCAGAAAAATATGGTGCGACCAACGAGGATGCTCCCCTCGACAAGCCGAATCCCAAAGCGCCACCCTTGCCCATCAACTGGTTGCCGGAACACCCGTTCCACCACGGCCATCCCAACTTGCGCGACGAGGTGAAGGTTCCCGGTGTAATGGAACGTCGTGACGAGGCGACGGTGCGTAATGAGTTGGCCCGTGAATATGCCTGCATTGAAAATATCGATCGGCAGATCGGGCGTGTGCTGGAAAAACTGGAAGCTATGGGTGAACTCGAAAACACGTACATCCTGTTCACTTCCGATCATGGTATCGCCGTCGGTCGCCACGGATTGATGGGCAAACAGAACCTGTATGAGCATACCTGGAAAGTCCCTTTCATTGTCCGTGGCCCCGGCGTCCAGCCGGGATCGAAGGCCTCCGGTTTTATCTACCTGAGCGATGTCCTGCCCACCCTGTGTGATCTGGCCGGAATCGAGATCCCGGACGTTGTCGATGGCAAGAGTTTCCGGCCGGTTTTGGAAGGTGACGAGGAACGCGTACGAGACTGTGTGTACGGCGTCTACTGCGGTGGGACCAAACCGGGAATGCGCAGCATCAAAACGCCGGATGGTTGGAAGCTGATCGAATACAACGTGCTGGGGAAAGAGGTGCGGGAAACCCAGTTGTTTCATTTAAGCAACAATCCACACGAATTTTTGGACGAGCATAATAGCCCCGAGCTTTCACCCCGCGTGGAGGCAGGACAGGGTCAGCCCCTGGGCAGCGAACAGAGGAACCTGGCTTACCATCCCGAATATCAACTGAAGCGGCAGGCGATGGCGAAGCGGTTGGCCCTGGAAATGCAGCGCCTGAAGGATCCGTATGACCTGGATGGGACCTACAGCAAGGAAATGCCCAAGCGCAGGAACCCCCGCCAAAAATCTGGTAAATCCGGTGGTAATTCGCCAGGCAATGGGGATTAAGCCGTCGCTGACCGCGGGTATCCCTAACGAGTTCTGGCTGGCAGGCAGGCAGTCCACAACGCGCGAACCGGGATAAATCGATTGGTCCTCTGTTGGTATTCTTCGTATTGACGTCCGTGCGTCTGGCACAGGTATCGCTCCTCGTTCCACGCCTTGAGGAAAAGCATGGAACAGTGAATCATCCCCACCAGCAGCATCATCCAGTTAGCAACGACTACCATCGTGCTGATCATCAACATCAGGCTAAGTGCGTAGATCGGGTGCCGAACCTTGGAAAACAGGCCCTCGGTGATCAGCTCGGTATCTTTGGACGGGGTGACGGCCATGCTCCAGTTGCGGCCCATGCCCAGCCAACAGCGGGTTGTGGTCAGGAAGGCAAAGCAGGCGGCCACGGTGGCGAGGTAGATGACGAGGTACCACAGCCCGGTCATCAGGGGCATGCCGAGTGAGCTGATCGACTCGGTGACGACGTTGCTCGAATTCCAGGCCAACAGATTCCAGGCCAGGATGGTGGGCACCCAGAGTAGCCACATTCTCTTTTCGAGCCGGGTTTTCGGCAGGGAACCGGAAGCGACTTTGTACTTGGACCAGCTGCGGATGATCATGCCGATAACGCATGTCCAATAAAGGGTAACCGTGCTGGCAACGACAAATTGAGGAAGTTGGTTCCAGTCCATTTTGTTTCTCCAGGTTTGCGGTCGTTTAGGGCGACTCGTTGATTGGTTGGTGTTGATCGTTTTGTCAGGCTTGCCGAATGAGTTTCGCTATTCCGGTTGGCTGGAGATCGTGGCCCTCGTCGCCTGTTGTAGCGGTTCGTGACTGAGATCCACGGCTTCGACAATCAATTCGTGAATCCAGGGGTTGGCATCAATGTTGAAATGGTTGATATCTGCCGTCTGATCCTGGCCTGCAAGTTTGCCGATGTCGACGTTGAACATTTCTGTTTTGGTCGACTTGGCCTGGATATCGGTGCCCCGGAAAACGCGGGCCCATGACGGGGATGCATTGGATTGGTAAAGATTGACGCAGCGCTTCACGTTTTGCGGGGGGGCCGAGGGCATGGTGGAGTCGAGCATGATCAACATATCAACGTCCACGTTCCTGGCGGCAAAAGATCTGGCAAGTTTCGGCGCCAGTTCGCCACCCAGACTGTGCCCAATGATGATCAAGGGAGACTTGGTTTTCGACTGGAGAATCTGATCACAGAGGATGTCGGCATCATGGTAGGAGTTGGCCGAGGGGGTGACCTTGACCTGGTACCCAAGTTTCTTCAGTTTCTTTCCCAGGCCGTCCATTCCCAGGGAAAAGACGGTGAAAATTCCCCGTACGATCAGGATGCGACCTTTCGGCGCTTGTCGGTTTTTTCCTGCGACGAGGTAGCCGGCCGGCAGCGCTTCGGTCGGTCCTTTGGGAACGGCACCCGGGATGTTGTCGGCCGAGGCTATCCTTTCGCGCGCATAGTTTTGCACTAGCGATTGCTTCCGTTCCGATTGCTTCCGTTCCGATTGCCGGTGCGCTGACAGGGGGAGAGAAGCTGCGGGACGTTGCGGATGGACTGTCGAGGGGGAATCCGTGGAAGGGGAATCCGTGGAAGGGGAATCCGTGGAAGGGGTCGCAGCCTTTTGATTGCCCTCTTGTAAACTGGCCATCAAGGCGAGCCATCCAAACATGGAAAGGACCAGCCAACCGATCCCCTTCAGCACCGTCCGTCTGCTTGACCCTGATGCCGATTGCCTTTCGGTTTGCCGGTTTCTGTCAGTTCGATCGTACATGATAATCTCTCAAGCCGTTTTTCTCGCCGTTGCATGGGGCGCGTCGATAGCAGGTGGATTTACCACGTGTGCCTTTCTCATTTTTTCCGGTGCTGACAGTAGCTCAATCAAAGTGGAAACAAATTGAGAAAGCTGAAAACCATCGCAGACCCGATGGTCGGCCCGCACGCACAACGGCGCGACCTGGACCGGTTGGGGTTGGCCGTCCCGCCAAATCACCTTCTCTTCCCGCGGACCGAGGGTTACGCTCATTGATTTACTCTCGTCGGGCATGCGGGACGGTTTGTACGCACGCATGGCGGGGAAACGTTTTTGAGAGAAGTCGTTCACTAAAACGGGCGAGCTTCGGAAACGGTCGACACGACCAAAAATGGGCATCGGCCAGAAATGTTCGATCGCGTGAAACGCCCGAAGTGTGTAGCGGAAAAACCAGGCGGGTAGACGACGGAGACGGTCCCGGTCCCGGATCACCGGTTCTTTTTCCCGGCGGTAGGCTAGCTGGTTGTGCCAAATTGTCTCCGCGATTTCCAGCAGACGTTTTTGCCCGGCGTCCTTGATGAGAACCAGGTTGACTTCGTCATTTCCGGGTATTCGTGTTGCCAGGCAAACGTTGGTCCCCTTGAACGCGTGCACTTTCCGGCCCACGACGCGGCGGTTGAATTCCGGGTGAATGGCGAGGGCTTGTCCGACTGCCTGGACCAACAGGTGAGTGGTCCCCAGCATGACCGGCGCAGATCGGTTGGCCTGGCCCAGAAAATCCTGCAACGGCTCCCAAGGCAGTTCGCTGACCCAGACGATGGTCGGGTCCGGCCCGCCGCGCCCCGGCGCATGCAGGTACAGAAGGTTGAAGAAAGGTGTCTCCATCCTGCTGGCAGCTCTCGATTCCAACGGCCACTTCAACGATTGCTCCTCAACTAGGCCGACTGCTGTAACCGCCGGGTTTCAACCAATTGCGTCAGTTGTTCCACGGTGCGAAAATGACTGGGGGAAAAATCGTTGCCGATCAACTGGACTCCCCATTGCTGTTCCACGAACAGCACCAACTCCATTAGCAACAGAGAATCGAGAACCTCTTGTTCGATCAGGTCAGTTTGAATCGTGACCGTCGTCGCCGTCACGGAATTCGATTGAACAAAGCCGAGTAATTCTTGATCGATTCTTGAATTCATGTGGGTCTCCTTCGATGGCGTGATGTCAAGCGCTGCGATTGTAGTTCGATTGCAAGCCGGCTTGACTGGCCCGAACAGCCAATTCCTGTCGGTCAATTTTGTGGGCCGAGTTGACTGGCCACTGGCTGACAACCTGGTAAAGCTGCGGAACCATGTGGCGCGGGAGTTCCCTGGAGCAGGCTTGGCGGATTTGACTGACGTCCAACGACTCCTGGCATGGTCGCACGAACAGGGCCAGTCGCGTTTGGCCCTGGTCGCGGTAGGGGACCGTGACAAACTCGGCGTCTGGCATCAAAGCCTGTAGCGTGTTGTCGATCTCGTTGGGATGAAAACGGTAACCCTGAATTTTGACGAGGCCGTTTTCCCGGCCACAAATCTTATAATTTCCACTTGGGTTTTTCCTGGCGCGGTCTCCGGTATTAAGCCACCCATCATTCAGGATCAGGCGGTTGGTTTCCGGGTCATCCCAGTAGCCGAGCATGATATTGTCGCCACGGGCATGCAACGTACCGACCTCCCCATCCTGGACTGGCACCCCCTGGGGGTCGCGAATACAAAATTCGACTCCGGGGATGGGATGACCAATCGTATCGGCCTGCCGTTCAATCTGATTGGAGGGGAGACAGGCAAGCCGTGCAGTCGCCTCCGTTTGGCCGTACATGATGAAAAATTCAGCCGGTGCTATCTGGTCAGCCAATTGGGCCGCTCGGGTCGGTTCCAATCGTCCCCCGGCAACGGCCATGTAACGGAGGCAGGATGATTGCAGACAATCGGTTCCCAACGCTCTCAACAGAAAATCGAAAACCTCCGGAACAGCGATCAGGCTGGTGCAGTTTTGCGTTTCCAAGGCATTGAGGAGGGCGGTGGGGAAGAGCAGGTCACTGGAAAATACCAGGGTGGCCCCATTGAGAATGTGGGTTTGCAGGACCGAGTTGCCGAGCGCATGAGCGAACGGCATATTGGCCAACGTGCGGTCGGTCGAACCGAGTGGTAGCACCTGGGAAATCGACTGGGTATTGGCCAGGATGTTCCTGTGGCTCAACATGACCGCCTTGGGATCGCCCGATGAACCGGAGGTGAACAGCAAAGCCGCCAGGTGTCCCATCGGTCGTACCGGTTGGCTTTCCAGGGGAGCCGTGGTCGCGTTCAGGCGGATGGACCGATTATCCCGTGTTGTTTTCTGATCTGCGCTAATCCGCTCATCTTCAATCATCAACTTCAGATTCGTCATGGCGATCTGTTGCCGTCGCCGTTTTCCCTGTTGGTAGGGTGGGATCGGGACGGCGACACCGCCGGCCAGCTGGACGGCAAAAAATGCCACGACGTACTCGGGTGAATTGGGAAGGCAGAGTCCCACATGGCTCCCGGTCTCAAAATCAGGGTGGTCGATCAGGTGTTGAGCCAGGTGATTCGCCTGGCAATAAAGCCATTGGTAAGACAACTCGCCTCGGCGGTCCTGCATGCTGGGCCGGCCGGCGTGCTGCTGGCAGATCGCGGTGAACCGATGGGCGATGGTCGGTTCATTGGGTGGTTGGGGTTGCCAACCGTACCAAGGTTTTTGATCCCCCCTTGCCGTAGCCGTAGCCTGGGCGAGTGATCGAATCGAAAGAGCGTAATCGTGTTTCATGGAGAATCGGTCGTTTGCCCATGCTGGTAAACTTTGAGGGTGATAGCGGTTGTGCCGGTTACGGCAGAACCTACTTCTATTTATCGCCTGACGTTCGAAGGAACTTCATGGAAAGAGGCCAAAACGGGCGGCTTGCTAGCACAGTAAAGGCGCGCTGGTCCGCTGGCGAATCGGATTGTTCCAGCCGTCGTCCGGGTTCGCCACGGCCCAGGGACACGAGAATCTCCCAGCCGATCCGACCAGGGATTAGGGGGGTGGCCAGGAAAGGTCGTCAGCATGGCACGTGCAGGGGATTGTGGTCCAGATAATGGGGCGTTTATATTAGCCGCTCCCCCTTGAACTTGACCTTAGTGGACGGCTGAAACTGCGATGACAGAACAACCTGAAAACAGCAAACAAGAGATGGCCCGCCGAATTTGGATGTTTATTTCGGCCTTCGGGATCGTATTCGCTTTTCTTTCCTGGTTCCACGAGGCCCTGCTGGCCGGCGACTCGATCCTTTGGAAAGGGCCACTGGCACTGATTTTGGGACTGGCGCTGTACTGGATCTTTGTCGATCGGGTTTAGTGCCTGCGACATGGCGTGAGGAGTTGCCGGGAACGGATAGGCGGCTTGCCGATTGGTTCCCTTTGACCGAGTGCCAGAGTTGCCGATTTTAATTCCCGGTTGGGACTGGCCCTTTCCATGCGCTGCCCCGTGGGTTGTTTAACGGTGGCTCAATCGTCGGCCGGGCCCGCTTGCTCCGCTTCGTTCGATTCGTCAACGCCCGTATCCACGGGTCCGGAAATACCCTTCTCCATCAGCCGCTCGATTCGTGTCTCGGTCTCTTTGAGTTTCAAACCGGTTTCTTCGAGCAGCAGGTCCCGGTACAGCGTCACCGCCCGTTGGCCGGTGCCCTGTTCGTCCGCGCCCTTCAGGTCCTGGGCCAGTTCGTACCAGGCGTCGGCTATGGCCCGTCGCTGTTCCCGGGTCTGAGCGCCGGCCAGGTCGAGTTGCGCGGCCGCGCTGATTTTCGGATCCGATCCGGTTGCCAGGTAGGGGAGTCCAAGCGGCCAATCGCCGACGTCAAAACACCAGAACTTGCCGAGTTGCAGTCGTTGTTCGGGGTCGTTGTTATTTTTCAGACGGTCCCGTATCGCCATCATCGACGCGTGTTTTTTGGCCAGGTCATGGCTGTGCAGATTCATCCGGTGCACCGCCTTCTTTCGCGCGTCCTGCGAAGGAATCAGCTTGTCCGCCAACTCGAACAACTCGGCTGCTTCGTCAAAACGGTGATCGGCATAGGCCCGGTTGGCAAACTGGTTGACGAGCTTCTCCAATTCTTGCCGTTTTTCGGCGCGGAGCTGGCCGACCAGGTTCTTGATCAGCTTGTCCCACGTTTTGACTGCGTCGATCTGCAGCGGCAGATCATCGATCGGGAAATCCGCTTTGAGACGTGCGATGTAGGCAAGGGCTTCTTCCCAATGCCCCGCTTCAATCGCCACTTCCAAGGCGTAAATTATGATAGCGTACTGATTGTTGGGGTCCTGTTCTTCATCCTTAAAGGCATAGATTTCTCGGTGCAGCTCTACCATTTTACTCTGCTTCGCCAGAAAGTTGGCCGGCTCTTTGAAGTCCCAGGGTTCTCGTTCGAGCTGTTTCCGTCGCGCACCGTATTCCGTATCGAGAATGGATCGCGCTTCGTCGATCTTGGCCTGGTCGAGTTGAACCATGGGGGTGGTTTCCGCGCGCGCCTGCGGGTCGGGCCAGGGTGAACCGACACGGCTGATAAAGTCGATTCGCACCCGGCGAGGATCGTTGGGGCCTGGTTCGCCTGCTTCGGCTTCGTCGTTCCCCGGGTTGTCCTGCGGCTCGAGCGAATCGGGTGTCATTTCACCGATCAGCACGTAATGCAGCCCCGGGTCGATGGCGGGCCAATCATCGGCGGGGGTCGTTTGGAACTGTATCTCGGTACCGCTGATCTTGAACGTGAGGTGGCCGGAAGCCGGGTCGGCGTCCGGATTGAGATGCAACATTCCAAAAGCGAGGAAATTGCCTGTTCCCGTTTTGAGTGTTGTTTCGTAACGCCGATTGAGATCCGATTCGGTATCTGCCAAACGGCCATCGGGTGGGCGAAAACCGCGGAAAAACTCAGTGGCCCATCGGTCCCGTTGCCGGGCCAGGAAGCTTACATCGGGATCATCCTCTGGCTTTCTGGCGATTCCCCGCTCAATCGCTACCAGGTTGTCCACAAATTTCTGGAGTTGATCCGCCTCGTCCTGATTGGTCGGCCACCAGTCAAACTCCGCACACGTTTGTCCCGTCTGATCCAGGTGATTGAACAACAATCGCCAAGGGCTGTTGGGGGGGAGCGACAAGCGATCCGCCATGGGGCTCTCCCCCGTAGTCTGGGCGATAGCCCTGGCCAGGCCGGAAGATTGGTTGATCGGACTACCCGTCTCGGCGTGCCGAGCGACATGTTCCCAGCGAAACTGGTCACCTTCCTTGTGAAAATCGTTGACCAGTTGGTATTGGCCCCGCTGGATGACCGCGCGAAACCCGGTTTCCGTATCCTGCCATTGGCCCGTTTCCAGGTGGCCTGGTTTTTCCGTACTGGTGAAGGTTCCGTCCGGCTTGATTTCAATGCGACAAGTAAACTGGGGGTTATCCTGATGGGTAATCTGGTAATGACCGACATAAACCGGGTTGTGAGTCGCCCGATTTTCGGGCATTGGCTCAGTGGCTGCCTCGGGTGCTGTTTCTGTTTCCAGTTGGGGTGGATCTGTGTCAGGTCGTTCGGCGTCCACGCTCGGTTGCTTCGGTTTTGTTTCAGATGGTCGTTGGCTGACTGGCTGAGCGACCGGTTTTTCAGGGCGGTCGAACAGGCCGAACGGATCGAATTGGAAGCCGACCCAGAGAACCAAGATAGCGACCGAAATACCCGCCACGGCGCCAAACGGCAACATCAACATCTGAAATAGAAGGATGGCAGGCGAGCGCGATTCGGACTGCTTGGTTCGAGTGGCCGCCGAAATGGCAGGCGATTCATGGGTCGCCCCGACAGGATCTTCCTGGGGCGGTGTGACGGGAACCTCCTGGTTCCCGGCGGTAGTGGGTGCCGAACTCGCGGCCGTTTCCTCGGCGGACGTTTCGACGTCCGCGTCCAGGCGTCTCCAGCGTTCGGCGCGGTCGGCCAATTGAAAATCGGTCACAGCATCCGGCTGCGAAATTTCGGTGGGAAACGTTTCCGGCTCAGGGACGGACGGTTCGACGAGTGAGGAATCGGATAAGCCGCTCGACAGACTGCTACCTGTTTCTGCCAGGGGTTCCGCCTCAACATTCCAGTCGGGGATCACTTCCAGGATCCCTTCCTGGACCAGGAGGTAATCGTATTTTCTCCGCTTTGCCGGATCGAGCAACGTCCGCTTGGCAGCTCGAATATGGCGAAAGCGTTTTGCCTGTTTCGAATCGCTCGGGTACAGATCCGGGTTGTAGTCCGCTTTCAGTTTGAGGAAGGCTTTCTGGATCTGTTCCGTCCCCGCGTCGTACGGGACTCCCAGGATTTCGTAATAGTTGCGAGTGGCCATGCGTGTTTTCACGAACTCCGATACGGTCTGCCAGGAGTGTCATTGTTACCCATCCTGGCGAACAGCTTGACGATGATCCGCATTGCCCGACCGCTTGGAGGGCTGGCTGAAATCACGCGGCTGCTGGAACGACCCCTGATTTTAAAATAGAAGGTCGTCTCCGTGTCCCCATGGAACGACTTGATTTCGGGAATTTTTTCCAAATCTTGAAACAGGCAATTTGCCCAATGGTGCCGCGAGTCGACCGTCAATTCCCCGCATTTGCCGCCGGTTTACCATCGTTTAGGGCCGACCGTGTCCAGGTTGAACCGTTTCATGAAATGGGGTGCCGCCAACGGGTCCGGAATGCCGCGGATGGACAAAGATTCGATCTCGATCGGATCGTTGCCCGAAAAGATCATCAGACCACCTTGGAACTCTGCCGACGTTCGATACGTCGTTTTTCCGTCGACTGTAAGACGCAATTCACCCGGCTCGGTCCGGGTGATTTTGAGGTCGTGAAACTGGCCAGGTTGCAATGCATGGGGCGCCGTCGCCTCGCTCGTCGGCCGTTTTTCGTCCGGATTAGGAGCGGGCGGCAAGGTCCGGAAATAGTTTGCCCGATTCTGCTCGGAATTGAATGTGGCGTGAACCGGTCCGACCTGGAAATGAAAATTTTGTCTCCCCGCGGTCTGGAAACTGCCGATCCTGCCCCGGATCGACACGGAATCAATGGAGGAAAAGACCTGGTCGAGTGCGATGGCACTGCCCGGATAGAGTAACAGCCCGGTCTTGCGCCTGGCTGTTTTGCCTCGCTGGATGATGCGTTCCGGTAGGGCGCCGTGCTGGAAAGAGAGATTCCATTCGATCGGTTGGGCATACAATTCCTGCAGCCGTCTGGCGACTCGCTCTCTCTCCTCTCCCTGCAAGTCGGGGTAAGCGGAATGGTACCACTGGCCAGCTCGCTCCCTGAGTGGCCCTCGGTTCTCGCTTCGGTTCTCTGACAATTTCCACCAACCGTCGGCAATCCACAAACGGGCATCGGCCGATTCGTGATTTCGCATTTCGTACTGGGCGACCTGTTGCAGGGGGCCTTCCTGTCCCTGGGCCAGGTAGGGGACGCCCCGGTCCCATTCGTTCAATTCGAAACAGAAGTACTCGCCCAAACGGGATGCCTGTGAACGATCGGGCTGTTGGACCAGGGTCTCCTGCAGGTGCAGCATCTGCAGGTGCTGCTGGGATCGTTGGCGGGCCCCGTTGAGCAGTGTTTCGGTGGGTCCGATCTGCTTGTGATTATCGGGTAGCAGTTCCAGGTAAAGTTGCAACAACCCGACCTGGTCATGGTATCGGTGAAGTTCCCCCGCCCGTTCGCCCAAGCGCCGGACCCGGACCGCCAATGATTTTCGTTTCGCATCCCGATCTGTGACCCAATTGGCGTCAATCAAGCGGTGCCAGTTCCGGGCTGCCCAGATATGCATGGAGAGGGGGTCGACCTGAAATTTTTCACACAACAGGTCAATCCCGTGGTCGGTCAGTGTCGGGTTGCCGGAGAGGGTCAGGTAATGAATCGCCCGATCCAGCCTGGCATATAGCCGCGGGCCCACCGGTTCCCGGCGTGTCGACTGCAGCAGCTGCATCCCCAGACGGTTCATGCTGGCGGCACCGGTCGCTCCTTCGGTCGATGCCAGGCCTTGCGACCGGATCTCCGCTTGAAGTGTGGTCAGCGCTTTGACCCTTCCTTTCTGGCCCGGGATCAGGGCGGGGCGCTGGGCGTCGGTGGGACGTATCCAGGGAGCGAACAAGGCGGGGACGTCCGGTACCGAGGTGGGAGGTTTCCAAGCCAAGGACGGATCTACCGCGCTGTTCGAAACCTGAAACTCCTGGAGTTCGGTAATCGCCGCAGGCACCTTCACCACGCGGAAACCGCGTGAAGGGCTCGCCACGGCCGTACCTCGTCCGAGTTGTCGGCCCAGTCGGGATGAGTGGAACTCGACCGGTCTTCGCGCGATATGCCGCGTCTCGTCAAAAAAATCATCACAGAATTCCCACAGGAACGGGGCGAAAGTCAGGCCAAAACCGGCCCCGGCCGACGCGTCGATCGCGGCCGGTGCATCCCAGGTAGAATCGGGCAGGAAAAATGATGTGGGACGCCCCGACTGCCAGGCGAATTCCCACTCCAACTGGGAGGGGAGGCGGTAGGTATGACCATCCCGTTGACTCAATTCCTGACAGAAATCGACCGCCTCTTGCCAATCCATGCCGGTTGCATACGGATGATCGTCCGGGATGGAGGAGACGTCCTCCTGGTCTTTCCAGGGTTCCGTTCCCATGACCTCGAACCAGGACTTTCTTGTCACCGGCTGGCGTGCGAGGTAGAACGGTCGCTCGATTGTCTGCAAGGCGGGTACCTGTAGCCACGATTGTTCGATCTTCGCCTGCTCGGGAAACCCCGACAGGAAACGTCCGCTGGGGAGCAATATCCACTCCATGCCGATGTCGTTCATGTCTCGAGATGGCAGGTTGAGCCAGTCGGCCCACTGTTGCTGTCGCTGTTCGGCCTCCGGTGGTTCAAAAGGACTGATCAGCGGGGCGGGGACAGGTCCTGTCGGTTTCCGTTTCGTTACTTCGGTCGGTTTGGCTATCGTTTCCCCTTTGTCGGAGGAACGTTCGGAAGAGCTCGGCTGGGCCAGGTCCGTCGCGGCGGGAGGGTTGCCTGGTTCCGGTGCCGCAGACGCGTTACTCGGTTGGGAGGCCAGCGGCGGCGGAAGGACCCGGTCCGCGGGCGACGATTTCGGTTCCGTTGGATCGGGTTTTTCGGCAGCAGGATCCACCCGCAGATCCGGACCAGGGCCAAGATCGAACAGGTATACAGAAAGTACCAGTCCCCCGGTCAACAGGAGCAGTCCCAAGAGGGCGACCCATAATTTCCAATGGCCTTGGTGACCCGCTTGGAAATGAGGTTTTGGGATCCATTGGCTGGGTCGTGAGCGATGCCGTTTCCAGCGGTCCACCGGGTCGGCCGGGGAGGCTTCTGCGCCGGTGGCGCTCTCCTCTGGTGGGTCGGTCGTCTCGTTATCCACGCCGGCGTTGTCAGTCCTCTCCTCAACGTGGTCCGGTGGATGGGTGGCCTCGTGTCGGTCCCGTTTTGGTCGTTTCGGTATGAGGCCCTTGCGGCGCAGTTTCCGGTCATACTTGCGGCGTTTGGCCGGGTCGAGCAACGCATCGCGGGCGGCGTTCAAATGACGGGTCCGGCGGGCAGCCTTCCGGTCGTCCGGGTTCTGGTCAGGGTGGTGTTCCTGCATCACGCGACGATAGGCGCGACGAATCTCATCGTCATCGGCGTCGTGCGGGATCCCCAGGATCTCGTAGAACGTTCGAAGGGCCATGGCGGAAGCGATTGTTGGCGGAATATCGATAAACGGGTCTGATTCTCGATCATAACAAGGGGCGACCGGTACTGCACGACCGCAGTCGGTGGAAGCGGGGAAGAGGGATCGTATTTCGGGCGTTACCCGGAAGAACCGAATGAGGAATCGGCCGCTGGTTGGCGGGTGGATCAGTGGCAACCGAATCGAAATTTCAATCGGGTTGTGCCGTTCATCCGACTAAAAAATCGGTGGGGCTGCCAATTTTGTGCTTTGCCGTTCTCGCATTTCAGCCAAACGTCAGTCATACTGCAGTTGGAACAGAAACAGGCCCACAATTTGTGTTACGGTCATGAACCCGTTTCATGACGTTTATTTTGCCGTTTGAGCGAACCCGCCACCGCTGGCTGACTGCTCTTAGGTTTTGTGTGGAGGTGCGCCCTGTGTTGACTCGAACCCGCCCTGTTTCCAGAAATGCATTTACGCTCGTTGAATTGCTGGTGGTTATCGCCATTATCGGGATCCTGATCGGGATGCTGTTGCCGGCCGTGCAACAAGTGCGAGAATCGGCCCGGCGAACCCAGTGTGCCAACAATCTTCGGCAGGTCGGTTTGGCCTTGCACAACTATGAAGGGGTGCACGGGCATATGCCGGCCGGGGCATATTTTACGAATGTCAGCGACCGGAACTACGGCACGATCATCATTCAGCTGCTCCCCTTCCTGGAGCAGAATAACCTGTATGAAAGCTATGACTTTCGTTCAAACGTCAAGCCGGATTACCAGAAGATGGCCGATGGGAGGCTGATCGCGGCCCATACGATCCCCACGCTGGTCTGCCCGTCGGACGATGGCGACGAGACATATTTCAATGGCCGTGGGATTACGAATTACCTGGCTTCCAAGGGGCCGACCGCCCACATTGACAACCCGAACCACTCGAATCCGCTCTGGACGGTCTGGAATGCCAATGCGTTTGGTGCCTATAACAACCCGAAACAGACGGCCGGGCCATTCAATCGCCTGTCCGTCTGTTACAAGTTCCGAGACTGCATTGATGGGCAATCGAACGTGATCTTCTTTGGCGAGGTTCGGCGTGCCGATTCACGACACGTCCAGCGGGGTTGGGGAGCTACCAACAATGGCCAGGGAATGTTGTCGACCTTGATTCCGATCAACTGGGAATGCAGCGACGTGAACGCTACCGATGGTCGGTTTCATCCTTCTAACTGGAACGGCGAATTCGGTTTCAAATCGAATCATCCGAGTGGCGTGCATATCCTGATGGGTGATAACAGCACGCATTTCATCCGGGAGAGTATCGACCCGGACCTGTTCAACCTGCTGGGCGCCAAGGCAGATAAAGAGGTGGCCGAATGGGATCCCTAAACCGGTTTGCGGTTGGCGTCGCTCTCATGACGCTGGCCACGTTCCCCTGTCTGCTTGGCTGTTCCGGTTCGAACCCGTCGACGTATCCTTTGTCGGGTAGCGTCACACTCGATGGCGAACCACTGGAAGGGGCCGCCATCATGCTCAAACCGGTGGATGGGGGGAGCAACGGTTACGGTGTAACGGATGCTGCAGGGCGTTTTGAGATCACCACCTACCGACAGGGTGACGGGGCCTTGCCCGGCGACCACCAGGTCATCGTCTCGTTGAAAAAGACGGTGCAACCGGCAGACATGGAGCCGAACGAAGAAGAGGAAGAGGGGCTGGACGATGGTACCGAGTTAGCTGTCTCCAACCAGGTTGAGGTGACCAGCTTGGTGCCGGAACGTTATGCCGATTTCGAGACATCGGGATTGACGGTCCAGGTCGGCCCGGAAAACGGGCCCTTGCACTTGGAATTGACCAACCAGGAGTAGGCCTTCCCCGTAACGGTCAGGCGATCGGTCAGGCGATCGCGCGCTGCGCACTGGCAGATAAAAAAATCGCCCAATGGCACACAGCCAGTCGGGCGATTCTGTAAGCGGAGACGACAGGATTCGAACCTGCGGATGGATTTGACTCCATCACCGATTTAGCAAACCGGCGCTTTCGACCACTCAGCCACATCTCCATTTCGGTTGTTCGCAATGGGATTTTGCAGGAGAACTGGCCAGCGGGTGACCCCTCCCCTGCCTTGCCCATGCTGCGAAGCAGTCTGCCTAGAAGAGGTGTCGGCGATCATCCCGGGCGCCCGTTGAATGGCGGTTTTGCCGGGCGATGTTGGCCGCTCTCCTCTGGCAGGATCGTCATTCTACAAAATCAGGACATTAGGAAAAGGTCCAAAAGCCTCCCGGGCCGGGCTGTCCGGCTCGGTTTGCCACCGGGGGTGTCGTCTTGTTCGACCAGAAACGCGTTTTTTTTGACCGGCTCAAATGGCGGTTCACGGCCTCGTGAAACCCGCCCTGTTGTTGGCCGAATCACGGGCTACCGCCTAAACGATGGCTGGTATTGGTCGACTCCTTGGAACCGGCCACGCGTCCTGCCAACTGGCTTCGACCTGTTGGCAGGGATAAAATGTGGGGTTCTTGGCTCGTTTCAGCTGGCAGGCCCATTTCATCATGAACCGCCAATCGATTCTGGTAATCCTGCTATTTGCGTTGGGTCTGATTGGGCTGGGGCATTTCCTGGTGAGTGATGGCGATGCCTGGCCGATTCGCAGGTTCGAAGACCCGGTCGCGGTTCCATCCCGGTTGGGACCGCTGACCAAGCAGGGCCTGCCGAACCTGCATCAAATCTGTCCCGGGGTCTATTCAGGCGGGCAGCCAGAGGGTGCAACCGGTTTCGCCAGCTTGGCCGAGTTGGGTGTGAAGCGGGTGATCTCGGTCGATGGCGCTCGACCCAAACTGGAGTTGGCCTCCCGGTTTGCGCTCTCCTACGTCCACTTGCCCCAAGGTTATGGTGGTGTTCCCCCCGGTCACGCAAGGAAATTGGCCAAGGCGCTCCAGTCAGCCGGTTCTCCCGTCTATGTCCATTGTCACAGTGGTCAACACCGGGCGCCGGCCGCAGCGGCAGTCGCCTGCGTCGGTCTGGACTGGATTTCAGTTCGGCGAGCACGCCGTTTCCTGGAACAGGCCGGTACCAGTCCCCGGTACCAGGGACTGTACCGTTCTGTCGACGAGGCGAAACCGTTTTCGGTTGAGACATTGCGACAGACATCCGACGAGTTTCCGTCGTTTGCTCCGGCGGCGCCCGTTGTTGAATCGATGGTTAAAATGGAACAACATTTCGATACGTTGCAACAGCTTCTCAACCGAGGTGGCGGCCCGCCGGCCGACCAACCCGATCTCAATCTGGCCCACCAGGCGTTGTTGCTGGAGGAAAAACTGGCCGAACTGCTGCGAAACGAGCCGATGCCTCGCACGGAATATGGTCAGCTGATGGCACAGGCCGAGGAAAGCGCCCGGCAACTTCGTCTAAAGGTAAACCAGGGAGCAGGTGCTACCTTGCCGGTTGACGAGGTAAAGCGCCTGGTGGAAGGGGTCCGGAAAAACTGCCAGGACTGTCACCGAACGTTTCGCGACTGAGCGGTCGTTCACGCGAGGCGGAAGCAGCGCGGTTTACTCTTCGCTTGGCAGCGATAGCGATTTCAGCTGACCATGACTACCGCCCACGACGACCGTGCCGTCCTGGGGGTGCCGGGCTACAGCGTACGCCCAACCGTCGATGGCGGGCATCGTCTTCATCAACGTAACCTGGTCCGTGTCCACCAGGCGGATTTGGCCGTCCGCACAAGCCGCGACCAGGTGGGATCCGTCGATCCAGGTGACGTCGAGCGGTACCGATTCCAGCCGAATATACCGCATCATGCGACCGATGGTCGGTTGCCAGAATCGAATGCTCCGGTCCTCTGCGGCCGTGGCAATCATCGGTTGGTTGACGGTCGCGGGACAGGTGGCCAGCGCATGTACCGAGCCGTTGTGCTGGTTGAGGGTGCGGACCAGGGCCCCCGATTTACCATTCCAGACGCGTACCGATCGATCGTGGCCTGCCGTGACCCATTGGTTGTCGGGTAAAATTCCGATGGCGCTCACTCCCCGCGAGTGACCCTGCAAGGTTGCCTGGGGTTCGCCTCGTGAAAGGTCCCAGCTGATAACTTGACGGTCAAGGCCGACCGACACGAGTTGCTGGGGGCCAGCCCACTCGATGGCCAGTACCGAATCGTCATGGCCCGATAACTTGGTCAGTGAACGGTAATCGGGCCAGGAAAAAATTTCGACACTCCCCTCCTCTGCCGGGTTTCCGCCACCCACGGCCAAACGGTTGCCGTCCGGTGAAAAACGGACCGCGTGCAGGTTGTCGGCCGCCACGTCGACACGTTGCTGTAATTCCAGGTCCGGCCAGCGGTAGATGTGCAGGCCTCGTTGTGAACAGGCGACCAGCGATTGACCGTCGGGCGCAAAGGTGAGATCCGTGATGGGCGGTTCCTGTCCGGCCAACAGACTCGCGACACCGAGTGCCAGCAGCGAGAAAAGGCCGAAAGGCCAATCGAGAGGACGATTGGTCATACCAGAAGTTCCTCGATCACCTTTGATTCCTGGGGGCCGATCCGGATCGGTCGCCCGTCGGGGGTATGTAATTCGTGGGACGGGTCGATCCCCAGTAGCGTGTAAATGGTCGATGAGAGGTCGCCGGGATGGATCGGTCGGTCCTCGACAAATTCGCCGAGCGCGTCGCTGGCACCGATCACCTGTCCTCCTTGGACGCCGCCGCCGGCCATCGCCACGCTGAAGCAGTTGGGCCAGTGATCCCGACCGCCTGTGCTGTTGATTTTCGGTGTGCGTCCGAAGTCGGTCATGACCAGGACGAGCGTCTCCTCCAACATGCCCCGCTCTTCCAAGTCAACAATCAAGGCGCTCAATGCCTTGTCCAGGCCTGGGACCAAGGCGTGGGTTGCCGAGCGGGGATCGCCCGGGTGCCGATTGGCATAGGTAGCCAGGTTGAGGTGGTTGTCCCAGCCGGTGTTGTTAACCGTCACAAATGGGACTCCCCGTTCGACCAGGCGGCGGGCCAACAGGCATTGTTGGCCGATGTTGTTGGAATCGGCCAGGTTGGCCCGCGGATCGATCGTGTAACGTTCCCGTACCTGCCGCGGTTCCTGTGCCAGGTCAAACGCGGCCTTGGCGCGGTCGGATGCGATCAGGTTGTAAGCCCGTTCGAGATCCGGGTCGGCGGGGCCGGTCGATTTCGACTGGCGGCTGCCATACTCGTTCAGTGCCTGGACCATCTTGCGACGTCGGTCGAGCCTGGCAATATCGAGGCCCTGGAAAAAATCGAGATCGCGAACCTGGTAATCTGACTTGCCCGGGTCGCTGCCCAACGAGAAATGTTTCGTCCGGTTGGGAAGGAAGCCGTTGCCCAGGGCGGCCGCATCGCGGGAAACAAGGTGAGGAATAGCAATATTGGCCGGCAGGACCCCGGTCGACTCTCGAAGATGCGCCACCACTGACCCGATCACCGGGTACTCAATGGCAGGCGTCGGTTGGTAACCGGTCATCAAGTACTGCACGGCGAAATTGTGGACCCCAAACGGCGACGTGACGCTGCGGATCAGGGCGAGCTTGTCCAAAAGTTTGGCAGTCTGCGGCATATGTTCACTGATCCGGATCCCGGGCAGGTTGGTGCCGATCGAATCGAATGGGCCCCGGACCTCAGTGGGCGCTTGTGGTTTCGGGTCCCAGGTGTCGAGATGGCTCGCCCCACCATCCAGCCAGATCAGGATACACGCCTTCGCTTTCCCGGCCGATTGCCAGCGGTTGACAGGAACGGCGGCTGCCGCACGTTGTAACTGCAGGAACTTACCCAAACCCAAACCGAGGGCTGTCAGTCCGCCAACACGTACGAAATCACGTCGTGTCGTGCCATCGCAGCGTTTCTGGGTATTCATGGGGCCTCGTTTTCTCGGTCGTGGTTTCAAGGTTCCACCGCTGGCGGATTCCAATCAGTGATTGGCAACAAATTCCTGGCAGGTGACGATACTCCAGACAAAATCTTCCAGCACCTCACGTTGCGACGCGGCAGGTTGTTGATCGTCCAGCCACCTTGAGACTAATTTAATCTCTTCTTCGCTCGGCGCTCGATTCAAAGCGACCTGGTAAAATTCCCGCACAATTTCCAGCGGGTTACGATTCGTTTCGATCAAACGGTCGAGTCGCCCGCCGCTGGCGCCAATCCTGCCGTTCAAAAGTGCACCGTTGAACAGGTGTAGTTTTTGTGCCAGAGGACCGGTCGGCGAAGGGGCGCCTTCACACGAGTTGGTGCGGTTGCAACGGCCCAGGATATCGAGCGCATCGGAACGAATCGCGCCATCCCGCAGTTGAACCGCGCGGGTGCCGGGCAGCTCGTCGCCATATTGGTCGACCACACCCAGCACGTCCGAGATGGCATCGGCCAGCACTTCCGGTTCGAGCGGCTTGCGAACCATGTGAGAATAAAACCGGTCATCCGCTTCGTTCCCCTCGACAGGGTTCGAGCTCCGCCCGTACGTCGAACTGAGGGCGATCGTTTTCAGTGTATGACGCAAATCATAACCGTGCTGTATGAAGTCTTGGGCCAACTGGTCGAGGAGGGCCGGGTGGCTGGCCGGGTTGGTGGATCGGAAATCATCGACCGGTTCGACCAGGCCGCGACCCATGAGGGATTTCCACAGCCGGTTTACAATCGCCTTGGCGAAGTAACGGTTTTCCCGGGCCGTTAGCCAGTCAGCAAACGCTTGACGACCATCTTGGGTTTCGGCTGGCAGGATCGTCCCACCCGGAATCTTCATGGCGGCTGCCTCACCCGTGTTGGGATGGATGTTCTTGCCGATCGGGTTGATGCGGATGACCTGGCTCCGCGTCAACTTGGAAAACATCGCCGTCAGGCCATGGAAGTCGTCTTGTGTCCATTTATCGAGAGGATGATTGTGGCAGTTGGCGCATTTCATCCGGCTCGCCATAAAGACCTCGGTGACGAATTCGGTTTGTAGCCGGGGGTCTTCGGCGGACGTATAAAAGGTGGCGGGACCGTACTTCGAGGAATCGCCGGTCGCGGTGAGGATGGTGCGGGCCATCTGGTCATAGCCGACTCCCTCGCGCAGCTGGCTGGCCAGCCAGTCGTGGAAGGCGCGTGCGGCCTCGGGGGTCGTGGTGACCTTGTTCTTGTCAATTTTGGACTGAATCCGCAATAGCTTGGCCAGTTTCAACGTATAAAAATGGACAAACTCTTCCGAGGCGAGCAATTCATCGACCATGGCTTCGCGGTTTTGGTATTCCGAACCAGTAGCGCGGCCAGAAGTTGGCAGGCGGCCGGTCAGGTCGAGCGTGATTCTTCGCAAAAAAGTCCGGTCGTCGACCGCCGGGGAAGGGGGCAAGCGAAGTTCCGTGAGTACCTTGATGACCTGTTCGTCGACTTCGTTGTGACGGGGCTCGGAAGAGAGGTCGACGACGGAATCGGTAACCGGGACCATGATTTCAATGGGTACCACTTCGGTGGCATAACGGGCGATGACGATATGTCGTCCGGACCGGGCCACCACGGCGGTCGCTTGTTCACTGTCGACCGAGACGGCCGTCGGATCCTCGGCCACGAACTGGGTCAGGTGGGTTACGTCACGAACCTGGCCGTCATCGTAATGGGCCGTCACCTGCAAGGTAGTTTTCTCTCCCGGGGCATGAGCGACCAACCGACTGGGGGTGACCTCGATTTTTGTTAACTGGCGCTGTTCCTTGTAAGGCGCCCCTTGCCGAATCCATCGCAGCAACGGCTCGGCATGCTGGTCACCGTCGGTCAACAGGGTTCCACCGCCATGTTCGACGTACTCGGCCGGTTTCTGGAACAAGAGGCTCGAGGAAGGTGCATTAAAATTGACCCGTCGACCTCCCAGCTTGCGGACGATTTCATCGTAGTCGGCCCGCGGGGTGCCCCCGTAGAGTGATAACTTGAAATCACCCCGCCCAATGGCCGACCCGTGACATTTCCCGGCATTGCATCCCAACTTGGTAAACATGGGAATCAGGTCGTTCTTGAAATCGACCACTTCGCCGTCTCCAGGTGGCCCGTGAGTGGCGCCAGCAGGAATGGACCGGTCATTCGTGTCCCCGGGATTCCAGAATCCGAGGCCGATCGCCGTCGCAGTCAAAATGGCAAGGACTAGTTTCATATTACCGTGGGTGTTACCAGTTCGGTGGAAATGGGAGCGGGAAACCGGCGCTCGTTAGCGTTCACCTTTCCCGCGAGCCTGGCCCGCCAAGGCCATCTGCTGTTGGGCAGCGGCGTGATATTTCTTTGGGTTCGCCTTGAATTTGGCCAGGCAATTTTTGCAGCAAAAGTAGACGTTTCCACCCTCGTAAGAGGTAGAAAACTCCCGTTTGGCATCACGGGATGTCATGACGGGGCATTTCAAAGGAGCGGTCTTCATCCGCTTTGACGAATTTTCGTCCGCTTGACCTTGGGGCAGCAGGGAGTCGGCTTCTTCCCGCGTCAGTTCATCTGCTTTGACCATCGTTGCTAGTTTGGCCCGCAGTGCCGCCTCATCTTTGGACACCTGCAGGATCTCTCCAGCTTGATCCCGCGTGATCCGTTGGCTGCGCACCAGGGGTGCAAGTTGGTTGCGCAACCCTGTCCTTTGTGCGGCGCTGCCAGCCGCGTCACCTGGGCGGTTCCGTTGGTAAGCGGCGGAAGCCGCATCGCCAGCGGTGCTGGCGATGTACTTGCGGAGGGTGTCGTGATCGACCTGCATCGCGTCGGCCAGGGCGCCCAGGATGTGCGGTTGCGTGTAAAACGCGTCACCCGCGTGGGCGAAGTTGTGCAGGACTTTCCCATCTTTGACCACAATGACGGTGGCCGTCAGATTCTTGTCCAGGCCGTACGCCGGGGGACCGGCCGAACCATCCTTGGACAGGGCGACCGTGACGTTCTGGGGATAGCGCTGATCCAGTACCGAGAAACTTTTCTGGGCCTCGTTGGCGTCATCGGTACAGACAATCACCGAGATGGCCCAAGGTTGTTTCGAGTTCGCTTCAATGGTCTGGAGTTGTTTGCCCAGTTGGCCAATGAAACGGCCGAAGGTGCGCGACTTGCCAACAAAGAACATCAGGTGAAGTTTGTCGCCGGCCAGTTTCACTGGATCCAACTCGCGGCCTGCCGCCTCTCCCCGCAAATTGATGGCGTTCAGTGAGGGAACGTTTTCACCTGGTTGCGGACCGGAGTAGATGGTCTTTTCCAGGGTCTTGGTCCATTCGGCCGGGTCGGTGATCGTGATTTCTGCCTTCCCGTAACCATTCTGTTTGGTGCGATCTCGCTGCATTTGGGCGTTTTGCAGCACGCGGGCCTGGGAGCCACTTTGCGCGATCCGGGGGTTCAGGGCGCCACGGTACTGGGCCACCTCTTCGACCGGTGCGTTATCGGGATCGAAACCGGCATACAGCTGTTTCATGATCGAGGCGACATCGTAATCGTACATCTCGCCCCGTTCGTTGGCAGCGATCAGTCGCTGGTAAACCGCGTTTCGATGTTTCGGGCTGACCTCGCCCGCTTGGAATGTACCTTCGCTCAGTTCTTTCGGCTGGCCGAACCAACCGTGCCGGCCCTCCAGGTACGTCACTTCCATGTCCAGCAGCGGAAGCAGGCGATCGGCCTGATCCTGGGTCAATTCGCCGGCGGCGATCGCCTGGTCAAAGACTTTTTTGACGGCTGCTTTGTCGGACTGAATCCGCTTCCAGATGTTGTAACCTTGTTGCTGGGAGATCTTCCCGTCGGCCACCAGTTTGGTGATCTGTTTGAAGCGGAAATCTTCACACATGTCGAAATCTCTGTTCGATCCCATCCGATCTTCATATTTGATTTCCTGAGCCATGGCTGGGGGCGCGAGAACCAACGGTTGGCACGCGGCGAACAGGAAAACGAGTAGCATCCCCAGAGAAATCTGAATCGTGCGACGGATCATCATGTTTACTTTCTTGCCAAAGATTTTTATTGGAAGAACGGCGTAGGGGCCACGAATCCATTTCCCTTTCGGGGGAGGATGGCGGCCCAAACCGGAACTCCGATCAACTTGAGTACGTGTAGTATATCAAAGGCGAAATTTGACCAAACCGCCTTCCTGTAACAATAAACCTTAAGTTTGATTAAAAGTTGTGTGAAAACGGTCCCCGAGAGCGGTTGGGGTAAATTCGGGCCAATTTTAGGCTGGTTCGTTGCCTGGCCCCGGTCACCGAATGATGAAAGCATGCCGCCCGACAAAATTTGCTTTCCCGTTTACCAATATGAATCCAAACGTGAGAATGTTGCGAACAACGTTTTCGTAATCAAGGAACGACCCACGAAGGATAGATCGATGCACCTACGAAAGAATCCCCTCTACTGGACGCTCGCCGTCGTCCTCACCCTGCCGGCCAGTTGGTTGCCGGGCCAAACGAGTGACGATGCGCCGGCAACGAATGCTGTCCCTTTGCGTTCGGCTGCCCTGCTCGCCCCTTCAAATTCCAGTATCAGCTTTGTGGGGATTCACGTGGGAGACGATCCGAAACCGCGACTCGGTGGTTTTCAGAATTTTCACGGTCATATCGCGGTCGACGCGTCCGGCGAATCGCTCGAATCGATCGCCGTGGATATCGATGTCGAATCGATCTGGACGCAATTCGAAAAATTGACCAACCACCTGAAGAATGAAGATTTTTTTGAAACGAACCGTTTCCCGTCCGCCCGTTTTGTCAGCACCAAAATCGAACAGGAGACGAGTGGTTCTTCGGTCAAGGGTTGGATCACGGGCAACTTGACGCTGCATGGTCAGACCCGCGAGATCCGTTTCCCCTTCGAGGCGAAGTTGGGATCCGCGGGGAAGCCGGCCGACGGTGGGTTGCAGATGACCAGCCAATTCAAGATCGACCGGTCCGAGTTCGGCATGGATCAGATGTTGAGCGGTGTGGACAAGATGGTCGAAATCGAGATCGCGGTTGGCAAGCCGACCCGTGCCAGCGCCGCGCAGCCGGGCCACGGCGGCGGTAAAAAGAAACAGACTCGACAGGACTCGGCCGGGAAAATGCAGGTCGTCTCGCTCTACCTTCCTCACATGACGTGAACGGGTTGTGAAGCTTCCGTGCGAAGCGACCTGAAAGCGATGGCGGGTGTCCGCGGAATCGAAACGGATCTCGATGAACAGACATGCCTGTTCGAGTTGGACGCGTCCATCGATGTCAAAACGATGCTGAACTCTTTGGCAGAAAAGAACAATAAGCTGGCTGATTGGGAGCAGGTCGACTGAAACGGCGGACGGGCCCGTTTCTTCCATGACGGAAAGTCGCCCACGCCAGGTGCGGCTATTGGGCCGGATCGGTCTCGGAGAAGGAGAACGTCAGTTTGACTTTCTCTTTCGGGTAGACCTCGCCGTTCACTTCGACGTGGGGGTAGATGAAGTAATTCAACGGGCTGGCCCGGGAGGCGGGGACCAGCTCGATATCCCGGCCGGTGGTGAATTGCACCCGATCCGGCGTCAGGTGGCCAAAGTAGTATTCCTTAAGCTCCGGGTGTTTGTCCGCTTCCGAAATATCGACTGGCACCCAGCCTTCGCCCGCCACATGGAACCAGGCCCAGCAGTGGTACCCCCCAATCTTGCCGGACGTTTGCTCGGCCGGCAGCGGGAAGCCGATTTCGAAACGGGCCGGGACTTGCTGGCTCCGCATGAGTGAGATGTACAGGCTGTGAAAATCAGTGCAGTTGCCGAACTGGCTGTTGCAGGCCCAGACGGCATCCCCGGAACCGTAACCGGGCCGCGATTTATCGTAACGCATATGGTCTTCGACCAGGTCATACAGCTGCCTGCCCAACAGCGCGGGCTGCGGGGAGAGCGACCGATCGGCCAGCAATTCCACGGGACGTCCGGTGACCGGGACCTTGGCGTTGGGGGCCAGGAATTGTGCCGTCTGTTTGTTGGTCAGTTCAGCGGGCGGCGCGGTGCCCGCTTCACTGCGGGTGATCGCGTATTGCAGTTGCAGTCGGGCCGGTTCCCGGTCGGCCTTCCATTGAACATGGCCGATCCGGTTACCGTATTGCGGTTCGGTATGTTGTTCGACCTGCGCGGGCGCAGTGGTCTTTTTCAGCTCGACTTGTTGGCGGTTGTTGGTTTGGGCGATCGGGAGCCAGACCGCAACATGGTCCCCCGGTTTCAAATCGAGAATCTCCGCACCGTAAGAGAACGAAAAACTCCTGGACCGGGGCGTGTTCTCGGTTTGGGCGAGGGCGGCATCGGTCATCCAAAGAGTGACGAAAAACGCCAGGACTGTAGAAAAAATAATGGAGGCATCGTTCGTCATCATCTTCGATTCAATCCTGGGTTTACGGGGCTGGGGGAAAAAATTCATTGGTCGAGAAAACTGCGGGTGACTCGGGCCAAGCCGCGATAGAAATCGGTTTCGGCGCGGGCTTCGACCTGGTCAAAAAACGGATCGGTCCAGTTCAGGTGTTTTGGCATGAAATTGCGAGCCAGGCCGAGATAACTGGTCGGGTTCGGGTCGGTGGCGGCGCGGGCAAACAGTTCGGCCAGGTAGTCAAACTGGTTGCCGATATGATCGGCGATCTTTTCCGGCGGTTGATAATCCGGGAGCAGGTCAAAAAAAGTCTGCATCGACACCGCGGCCGCCCCCTCGAACCGGTTCTCCAGCCAGACCGACTGGACGGGGGAAACGGGCTGGCCTGGCCCGATGAATAACTGGCAGTAATCGACCGCCAACGTCTCGATCGTCGGTTCGTCGGTGTCCTCGGGGACATGGCCACCGAGGGAAATCCAGACGTCCTTCAACGGGGGAGAGGCCAGGGCGTGCAAGGTCGTCAGATCGACTTCCTCGACCCATAATTTCCCCAGCAAACCGTATACGGCGGCGAGTTGTTCCATGCCGCTCTTGTCTATTTCAGCTTCCATCAATCGGCCTGATCGGAGATAAATGTCTGGGAGGTCGACTTCTTTAAGGATCGCCGAGGGGCGGTTAAAAAAGTGGCTGGCGAGCCGGGCCGCGTGGCCCGTGCCACGAGCAGGCGACTTTCCCATTGTAGAGCAGAATGGAAACGTTGTAGAGATGATATCACGGATTGCTGTTTCCCAGCGGGAAAACTCGAGTGGCGTGTTGGATTGCCAGCAATCGGAAAAGGCGGACCGGCTGTTCCGCGAACGGGGCGCGCTGTGGATCGAAAATGTATTTTCGCCGAGCATGGTCTCCCGTTTACGTCGGGCTTACCAGCAGCGGTACATCGATCAGGGTGCCAGCGAGTTGGCCAGGCGGCACGCGGTTGTGGGGAATCGCCGATTCATGGCAACGGTGGAGCTCGAGCCCCCCTTCAATTCACCCAAGCTGTTCGCCAACCCGTTTTTGACGCCATTGTTTGAATCGTGGCTGGGGCCCGGTTACCTGATCTCCAGTTTCGGATCGGTGGTGGCCTTCCCGGGCGCAGCGGCCCAGGATATTCACTTCGACTTCCCGCCCCTGTTCGATTCGGAAAAGGTCTGTTGCCAGTTGCCGCCTTATGCCATCACTTTGGTCATTCCCCTGGTCGACCTCGATGCGGAAATCGGCTCGACCGCCTGGTGGGAGGGTTCGCACAGCGACGAACGGGCCCGGCAGAAGCTGCAGGAATTAACGAGGGGAGCTGAAATGGATGACACGACCTTTCCGGCGGCCCGGGCCGGTGATGTCTACCTGATGGATTACCGCCTGATCCACGGCGGGATGGCCAACCGAAGCGAGCAGGTCCGCCCGATCCTGTACATTGTTTACGCGCGTCCCTGGTTTCGCGACGCGTACAATTTCAGTGACCAGGTGGCTGTCGACATTTCCCCTCAGCGACGACGGGCCCTCCCCCGCAAACATCGTCACCTGTTTCCAGCCAGCCCTGGGCGAATCAGGTGATCTTTCGGATGGCGACGACCGTCGAGTGGAAAGCTTGCTGACCGGTCACGGGGTCGGGTGCGATGGGCAGGATCTGGTTCTGGTTCCAACCGTTACCCGTGTTCGGTTCCCAACGCTGCGGGTCACCTTCCGATCGGTCTTCCCACCACATATTGTCTTCCCAGTCGGGATCGCGATACGTTTGGCCGTCGGAGCCAACCAATCGGGAGGCAGCCGGTTCGGCCTTCTTTTTGCCCTGGGCCACGCTGGTGTATTGCCAGTGCCCGCAACTATTGCTCATGGCGATCGCACGGGGATGGATGCCGGGCATGGTGACGATGGGGACCCGTAGGCGGCCGGCGATCAACCGACCTTGGGCATCCTGCTCGTAATGGTCGGATTTCAGGTGCGGCGACGTCGACTCCAGCATTCTTGAGAAATAGGCGGTCAGTTCGACCCAATCACCATCACCCACACCGAACCGCTCGGCCGTTTGCGGGTTCAGCCAGGCCGGGTTGCTGTGGACGATCTCCGCCAGCCATTTCAGGTTCATGGTCCGACCATGATTGTGCACGTTCCATTTGAAAGAAGTCATGATCAAATGATCGTCCTCGATCTCCTCATGCTCGATCGGTTGGAACCAGATGGGCATTTCGTCGATGGGGTAGTCGTGACCGTGATGCTCTTCGGGGCGCGGGCGTGTTTTTGAAAGGCTGGAACGCTTGATCAATTCAGTCGTGTCCTGGTTCAGACCCGTTTGGCTGATAAACAGGCTGCGGATTTCGAATTTACGACTGGGCGTCTTGAAACCGCGGACCGGTTTCCCGTCCATCAGAATCCCGATGCCGACGCCGTCACGGGTGATGATGCCGGTCTCGGCATCCGTTTCGGTGTCCCGCAGCTCTTCGCCTGACAAGTCGGCCAGGAAGGGTTCGTAAAACGGCTCCCGTGAGGTGTCTTCCCAGGCTCCCTCGTCCAGCAGGCGATCGAGTCCCTGTTTTCCCGTTTCCGGGTTCTCCGGGACGTTGGCGGCCCATTTTTCCATGTACTCGCGCACATCTTCCTGGTACCAGTCCTCCATGCCACCCCCAATCCGGCGGGCCAGTTCCGGGAAAAAATCGCGCACGTCCCGCGACTCACCGAGCGGCTCCACCATGGGGGTTCGCAGTCCGACATACGGTCGCAGGTTGTAGCTCCCGCGGGCGTCCAGATCCCAACGTTCCAGATAGGTCGTCCAGGGTAAGACGATATCCGCGTAGTGGGCCGTCTCGTTGTAGAAGGGGTTGATGCAGACATGAAACTTGATCAGTTCCTCGTTGCAGAGCACCTCTTTGGTGACGCTCTCCTCGGGCCAGGTCAACGGCGAATCGAGGTTGTACGTCATGTACGCCTCGAGTTGGGCACGACCTTGCAGCAGGTACAGGTAGACAACTTCGCCGACCCGCATCCGCCGCCAGACATTGGCCAGCGGGTATTCCGGGGGGTCTTCCAGCACACTCCAGGTCTTGGCCCCTGGAGGCATGGCCGGTGTTTTGACGTTCGGATCGAGTCCACCCCAGGGGGACCAGCACCAACCCCCTTTTTTACCGACACTTCCGACCACGGCGTTCAACAGTTGGATCGCCCGGTCGTTGTAGAACCCGTTCAGGTGGGCCGACGATCCCCGGTTGCACATCGTGGTGGCGGCCGGGGCCGCTGCGGCGAACTCGAGGGCGATGCGGCGGATGTCTGCAGCGGGAACCCCGGAGACCTGCTCGGCCCATTCCGGTGTCGAGTTCGCCAGATGCTGTTTCAATTCGTCGACGCTGCTGGTCGTCCACTGATCGAGGAAATCGGCATCGTGCTTGCCTGCCGCCAGGATCGCATGGGACATGGCCAACGCGATGGCACCGTCGGTGCCGGGAAACGGGGCAAACCACTCGTCGCTGTTGCCGGCCGTGTTGGAGAGACGGACATCAAACGTGACCATCTTGGCCCCGTTCCGGAACCGGCCATTCTGGATCCGGTTGGCAAACGGGACGTGACCCTGGTGGGCTTCGAATGCGTTGGAACCGAAATTCAGGATGTACTTTGAATGTTCGACATCATTCAAATCCCAATCACTTTCCCACAGGTAAGCCAGGTTGGCCGCTCGGCGGTTTCCACTGCACAGCGCGCGGTGAGAGAGCTGAGTACTCGTGCCAAAAGCATTCAGGAAACGTTTCAAGGCATCCTTGGAACGCTGTCTTCCCTGGTGGAAGGCAAAGTTCTCCGGGTGACCCGATTCGCGGATCGCCTTCATCCGGGCGGCGATCTCGTCGAGTGCCTGATCCCAGGTAATCCGTTTCCATTTTCCCTCACCCCGTTGGCCGACACGCTTCAGCGGGTAGAGCAGGCGTTCGGGATGATAGAGGTGGTTGAGCCCGGCCTGCCCGCGGGCACACAACTTGCCCCGGCTGTTCGGGTCTTTCGGATTGCCTTCAATCTTGATCAGGCGCCCCTGTTTTACATGCCCCACGATTCCGCAAACCGTGCTGCAGAGTTGGCACATGCCGGGTACCTGTTCGGTATCCCGGTACTTGTCCATGTCCGGCCAATTCCCTTCCCCGCCAATCCCGGGCAGGCTGGCATTGCCGGGCATGTTGAATTCGTCCAGGTTGATCGGCCGTGCACGCCCTTGGCCGCGGCCCGGGCGGTTCGTGGACCGACGTGAAGTTCGGCTTGACAGGCCGAGGGCCGAACCAGACAGAATGGCGGCGCCCAACTGAAAGAACTTGCGGCGGTTGGGAGACGGCTGGTGTTTCATGGACATCAAATCTGATTGAGTACGTTCGGCGGGCCGGGAACGGGTCCTGCCCTCGGTTTCCTATGTTTCTTTCCAGTTGAAAACGCTGTAGGCCGACGGTTGCAGGGATTCCCCCTCGCGGGGAACGCGTTCCTCGATTTCGACAGGTGCGTCGCCGGTGAACCACATCCGCGGCTTCGTGTTCTTCTCGCCGCGCAACTGTACCAGGGGCAAGGATTCGGCCTCGGCCTGAGAGAGGGCTTGCGAGACTTTGGAGTCCGGATCGTTCAGATCGCCAAAGTAGATGGCATCCGAGGGACAGGTGTTGGCACAGGCCGGTTCCATGCCGTGTTCCAGGCGATGGTAGCAATTGTGGCATTTGACAGCCTGGTCGGCGACCGGGTCGATATAGATGGCGCCGTAGGGGCAGGCATTGACACACTCTCCGCTGCCGTCACAGACCTGGTAATCGATCAGCACACTCCCCCCGACTCCCTTGCTGATGGCACCCGTCGGGCACGCCTTGATACAGGGTGCATCTTCACAATGTTGACAGGACATGGGCAGGAACATCCGGGCGACCTTGGGATATTCACCCACATCCTTGTAAATTGTCTGCCGAATGTAATTGCCCAGGGGTACATCGTTTTCCGCCTTGCAGGCGACTTCGCAACCATGGCAACCGAAACAGCGGCGAGTATCAATGAACCAGCCGTATTTTTTCCCGTCATCGGGATCTGCCATTCGTTCGCGCCAGTACTCGGCCGGTTGAAATTCTTTTCCTCCCGGATCGTTGTCGGACTCTTTCGGCAAGTGGTGAGCCACACCAAGGGAAGCACCGGCTGCCAGACCGGAAGATGCTCGGCGAATGAAATCTCGGCGGTTTTGATCAGACAAGGAAATTCATCCGTGATAAGAAACTGAGATTCATTGTTTGAGATAAAAGTTTAACAAGCTTCGGTTGAGGGACAAGATCTGCCCTGCAGAGGCAGGATTACCGTGGTGCCGGAAGAGGGGGGGAAGTGAGGGGTTCCGGGCCTCGAGTGGCGACGATGGCGCCGGGTCTTTTCATCCGGGCGTAGGTGCTGGCGTGGGACCTGTTAGCCCCGATTATCGGAAAAAACTGCCGTTTTGGGAGGAGAAATGAGACGGTCGACACCGATATGCACAGATTGCTATTTGAAGAGATGAGCCGGCAGGAGTAGACTTGGTAAAAGGTCGTTTCTTCGGTTTCGCAGTGAAGCGCTGCGCAAGAACGGCTTCCTTCCTGTCTTTCCAAACTCGCCATGCGAACTTTCTTCAACCTGCTCCTGGTCCTGATATTGATCAGCTGCCCGCTGCGCTGCCAGTTGGGTTGGAGCGATTGTTGTGGTCAGGCCCAGGTGGCCGTCGAGTCGATGGAAGATTGCTGCTGTGACACGAATCGGGAACTTCCCCCTCCCCCGGTTGAACCGGTCGACGATTGCAAGTGCATTTGCGGTGGCGCTACGATGCCGCCTGCGACTGACTTTTTCATCGACGAGATCAGCCAGATTTGGGCAGGGGACGGGGTGACTCCGCTTACGTCGGTGGCGATCGCGCCGGGCGATGCCATGGTCCAGTCGCGAATCTGTGCCGTTTCGGTCTACCCCTGCGCGCCCAATGTCGGCCGCCACCTCTGTTGTTTGCACGGGTCGCTGATCCTTTAACGAATGAACTCGCATTGATCACAATGCCCGTTTGTACGTATCCTGCTGCGCCTTGAGTGGCGACTATCTTTCCTGAAGTTTTGGCTCGGTTTTCATGTTCTTTCGAATGCTCCCCTGGGAATACGGGGTGCGCAACCTGTTTCGAAGACCCTTTCGTACCTTCCTGACCTTTATCGGTCTGACGACGGTCGTGCTGTTGGTACTGGTCGTGGTCGGGTTTATACGGGGACTCGAAAATTCGTTGGCCGTCAGTGGTGATGACCGCACGGCGATCGTGTTTTCCCTGGGCATGGGTGAAAACGTCGAATACTCATCGATCGCCATGCGGACCAATGACCTGGTGCCCGCCAGTATTCAGGGGATTCGCCAACGGTATGGGACGAAATACGTTTCACCGGAGCTCTACCTCGGGACGCAAGTCGGCATCCAGGAAGTTGAGGGTTCGGGTTTGCGGGAAACCTTGGGCCTTGTCCGAGGGGTGACGCCGACAGTCTGCCTGGTGCGCCGGCAATTTGAACTGGAGGAAGGGCGTTGGCCCGAAGCCGGCGAAGTGATCATGGGGCGGCTGGCAGCGGCCAAATTGGGTGCCACCCGGGAAGAAGTCGGGATCGGGAGTTCGGTCCGATTGGAAAACCGGGATTGGAAAGTGGTCGGTCTGTTTTCCTGCGGCGGCGCTGCGTTCGAATCGGAAATCTGGTGTCGCCTGGACGAATTGCAACAGGCGATGAAACGTCAGGACTTGAGTATTGTGGCCCTGACGCTGGAGCCGGGTGCCGATTTTGTGGACCTCGATATGTTTTGCAAGCAGCGGCTCGACCTGGAACTTCAGACGATGCCAGAGACCGAGTACTACGCCGGTTTACAGCGTGACTATGAACCGATTCGTTGGCTGGCCTGGTTGGTCGTGTTATTGGTTTCCGGCGCTGGCGTGTTCGCCGGGCTGAATACGATGTATGGCTCGGTGGTGGGGAGAATTTCCGAATTTTCCATGTTGCGGACGATCGGTTTTGTGCGACGGGCGATCGTCCTCAGTTTGATTCAGGAAGCGGTCATTCTCGGTTTGGCGGCCAGCCTGTTTGCGTCGTTCCTAGCCTTGACTTTGGTCAATGGGGCGGCGGTCCGATTTACCATGGGGGCGTTTCAACTGCAAATCGACAGCACTTCGATCCTGATCGGTTGCGGAGTCGGTTTCCTGCTCGGTTTTCTGGGCGCCCTACCCCCGGCTATCCGCGCCTTACGTATGCCTATTGTCGACGGACTTCGATCTGTTTAAGGAGATTCAAAATGAAAAATATACCAATTGTTTGCAGCCTGGGGCTGATTCTGGGGATCGTGGTTGGCTGCTCTTCGAGTGAAACGGTTACCGCAAAAAAAAGCGGTCCTCAGCTTGATAACACGCCTTATCTATTGAACGCCGAGCCGGAGGGGAGCCTGGGCGTAAAGGCGGCCCGGGAATCGGTCAAGGATAAGGAAGCAGTCGTGATCGTGGGTCGTATCGGTGGGGCCCTGAATCCCTGGGTCGATAACCGCGCTGCCTTCCAGATCGTGGACACCTCGCTCAAGGCCTGCAGCGATGACAAACCCGAGGGCGCTCATAGCAGTTGTCCCACGCCGTGGGATTACTGTTGTGAAAGTGACAAGTTGCCTACATCGATGGCGCTGGTTCAATTTTCCGACCAGAGCGGCAGTGTGGTCAAACAGGATGCACGTTCGCTGTTCAATCTGACTGAATTGCAGACCGTGGTGGTTCAGGGCGTGGCCAAGCGGGACGATGCAGGGAATTTAACGATCGTCGCTGACAAGATGTTCGTCAAGAAATAACAGGGATGTTCAAACCAGTAAGAGGCGGAACAGAAAAAATATCGAAGGTTGTATCAGGACAGAAGTGGAAATTTCCAAGTGGACGGCCTTCGATCTGTTTAAGGGGAATCAAAATGAAAAGATTATCTATTTTGCTGGGATCGGGATTGGTGATGGCGACTGTGATTGGTTGTTCTCCCCGTGAAAATGTGACCGCGGAAAAGAATGAGCTCCGGTTGAACAGCACACCGTATCTGTTGACTGCCGAACCGGAGGGGAGTCTGGGCGTGAAGGCAGCCCGCGAATCCGTCAAAGACCAGGACCCGGTCGTTGTGGTGGGCCGGATTGGGGGAGGCTTGAACCCGTGGGTGCAGAACCGCGCCGCTTTCCAAATCGTCGACCCCTCGCTGAAGGCATGCAGTGATTGTGAGGAAGGGGAGTCGTGCAGTTGCAAAACGCCTTGGGATTACTGTTGCGAATCCGACAAATTGCCCAAGGCCATGGCCCTGGTTCAATTTGCCGATGATCAGGGGAACATCCTCAAGCAGGATGCCCGTTCGCTGTTTCAGTTAATCGAATTGCAGACCGTCGTGGTGCAAGGAGTGGCCCAACGGGATGATGCGGGCAATTTGACGATCGTGGCTGACAAGATGTACGTCAAGAATTAACAGGGTTTTACCCACAGGTTGGAACCTGAAACGATATTATCCAGAGGTAACATCATGAAAGAAGTGGATCTTTCCCAATTGGCAGTCGAACGGCCGGAAGTGGAGCGAAGGCGTCCTCAGGCGAGGCGCTTGCTGACCCGCTATGGGTTCCCCGGCGCGTTGATCCTGGGATTTGTATCGCTTGTTGGTTGGTCCGCGCGGGACTACTTTTTTCCGCCGCGACCTGTTCAGGTGGTGCCAGTCTTTGCCACGCAGTCCGAAGTGAGAACGGAGGGTGCGACACTGTTCAATGCGGCGGGCTGGGTCGAGCCTCGCCCCACGCTGATACGGGTTGTTGCCCTGGCGCCGGGCGTGGTTGAAAAACTGTTTGTCGTGGAAGACGAATGGGTGACCGCCGGACAGCCGATTGCTGAACTGGTCAAGGATGATGCCGCCCTGGCGCATGAACGCGCGGTGGCCGATCGCGAATTGGCGGCGGCGGAACTGGAGCAGGCAAAAGCGGTATACGCGGCTGCCCTGACCCGGTTTCAGCAACCGGTTCACCTCGAGGCGTTGTTGGCCCAGGCCGATGCCAACGTGGCTAAAATTGAGACTTCCTTGAAGAATCTGCCCTTTGAAACAACCCGGGCAGAAGCGGAAGTCCGCTTTGCCGAGAACGATTATGAACGGCATAAGAACGCTTCGACTTCGGTTTCGGATCGCGAATTGGACCGGGCTTTGGCGGATCTGAAGACGGCCGGGGCCCAGCTTGCTGAATTGAAAAATCGAAAACAGTTCCTGGAACAGGAATACAACGCCAATTATCAGAAACGTGAGGCATTGAATGTCCATCTGCAACTGCTGGCGGATGAGACCCGAGAGAAGGATGAAGCGAAAGCCAAGGTCGATGCGGCCGAAGCGAGTCTGAAACAGAAATCAGTGATCGAAGCGGAAGCGTTGCTCCGGCTAAATCGAATGACGGTCCGAGCTCCTGTCGACGGCCGCATCTATCACTTGCACGGTATGCCTGGAGCCCGGGTGGGCACAGGTGTCATGACGGCCATGTTCGATCATGACGGGAGCAGTGTCGTCACGATGTATCGCCCTGACAGCCTTCAAGTCCGGGTCGATGTGCGATTCGAAGATATTCCCAAGGTCAGCCTGGGGCAGACCGTGCAGATTTCCAACCCCGCGCTCACCGAGCCGATCCTGGGGAGCGTATTGTTTGTCAGCTCGGTTGCCGATATTCAAAAAAATACGCTGCAGGTCAAAGTGGCGATCGACGACGCACCTTCGTTCTTCAAGCCGGAGATGCTGGTCGACGTGACGTTCCTGGCGCCCCGGCCGAATGACTCAGATCAGGCCGATGTGGACAAAGAACTGAAACTGTTGGTGCCGGAACGGTTGGTCATGCTGGATGAGGGGGCCCCGTTTATCTGGTTGGCCGACCAATCAGGTGGTTACGCGGTGAAAACAAACGTGGTGACGGGCCAGCAAGGAAACGATGGGATGTGGGAGATTGTGGAGGGCCTGGATATCGGTAGTCGTTTGATTACGGGCAACCTGGCTGGTTTGAAAGATGGGGATCGATTGCGTGTGACGGGTGAAGCCGATGGCGAATCGAGATAAACGGTCGGCTTCCGGAAAATCGCGCCGTTAGGATTTCGAAGGTTGTGACAAATTTAAATTGGGTACAGCACGATGGCATTAGTTGAAATACGAGACGTCAGCAAGCATTACCATAAGGGTGGCCAGACGATCAAGCCGCTTGACGGTGTCTCTCTCGATATCGAATCAGGTGAATTCATTTCGTTGATGGGCGCCAGTGGGACGGGCAAGTCGACCTTGTTGAACGTGGTTGCCAGTATTGACCGGCCCGATCGCGGTTCGGTCAAGATCGACGGTGTCGAGATTGAGGGATTGTCCCGTACACGGCTGGCCCGTTGGCGGGCGGCCAATATCGGATACATCTTTCAGACGCACAATCTGATCCCTGTCCTGACGGCTTATGAAAATGTTGAAATGCCCCTGCTGCTGTTGCCAATGGGGCGAGCGGAACGTCGTCGCCGGATCGAAGTCGCCCTGGCCGCGGTCGACCTGTTGGACCGGGCTGATCATTACCCGCGGCAGATGTCGGGGGGGCAGGAACAGCGGGCGGGAATTGCCCGCGCAATTGTGGCCAACCCGAAGGTCGTGGTTGCCGATGAACCGACGGGGGACCTCGATCCGGAAACGTCCGATCAGATCCTGACACTGCTCAAACGGTTGAATGAAGAATTGAATACGACCCTGTTGATGGTGACCCACGATTCCGAGGCGGCCACGATTGCCGATCGGCAATTCAAATTGGTCGCCGGACAATTGGAGGAACAGGGGGTCGTGGCGTCATGATTAAGCTGATCCCCTATGTTCTTAAAACCTTGTGGCGGCATCGTTCGCGAACCCTGCTGACCGTGACCGGTTCGGCGGTGGCACTCTTTGTATTCTGTTTCGTGGGGAGCGTGCAGGAAGGCATGAATGACCTGCAGCGACGTCAGTCGGGCAAGCGTTCGCTGATCGCTTTCCAGGCGAACAAATTTTGCCCGGCAACCAGTCACTTGCCCCAGGATTACGAATCGGATATCCAGAAAATGGAAGGTGTCAAGGAAGTGGTGCCGATTCAGGTGTACACCAATAATTGCCGTGCAAGTTTGGACGTGGTCGTTTTTTACGGGGTTCCTCCCCGGAAATTGCAATCGGCCAGACCCGATTTTCAGATGATCAATGGCAGTTGGGAAGAGTTTCAGAAGAACCAGGATTCGGCCGTGATGGGGCGCGCCGTGGCCAATCGAAGAAGGGTGAAGGTGGGCGATAAGTTTTCGATTGGTGATTTGAGCGTGGTGGTGGCAGGTATTTTCGATGCGGATGACCCGGCCGAGGAGAATTACATCTATTCGCACCTCGATTTCTTGCAACGGACCAAGGGGATGAACCTGGTGGGTACGGTTACCCAGCTGGAGGTCCTGCTGGATGAAGCGGCGGATGCCGACATGATATGCCGCCAGATTGATGAAAAATATCTGGCCGGACCGGTCGAAACAGACACCCGTCCCAAAGGTGTTTTTCAAGCCAAAAGCCTGGGAGATTTGACACAGTTAATCGGTTTGGCTCATTACCTCGGGTTGGCCTGTGTGGGGTTGGTGCTGGCGTTGGTGGCGACGACCACGGTGATGTCGGTGCAGGACCGCATTCAGGAGCATTCGGTCTTGCAGACGATCGGCTACTCGGGTGGGAGGGTCTTTCAACTGGTGATGGCCGAAAGCGTGGCGCTATCGATGTTGGGTGGCCTGTTTGGCGTCGCGGTCGCCATGATTGTATTGCAGTGGAGCAGCCTGTCGGTCGGGGCCGAGGCGGTAACCATTGCTTTTACCCCTTCGGTTACCTTGGCGGCAACGGGACTGGGTGTCGCGCTGTTGACCGGGATTCTGGCCGGTCTGCTGCCGGCCTGGCAGGCGGCGCGGACCGATATCGTGACCGGGTTGCGACAGGTTTAATGGACGGCACGCCGGGGTTTTGGGTGAGCCGTGGTAGAAACGGTTGCGGCCTTCCATAAAAAAAGGTCGGCAGAATCATGCATTCTGCCGACCTTGCTTAGGTTTCATCAAATTCGATTTCGACGGAACCCTTCCGAAAAATGGTTCCTCGAACGAACGTAAGCTCTGACATTAATCGTCGATCGAGACGAGTTCACGACCTGAACGAGTCGCCAGTGCTTTAAAAACCATCTCGTCGATGGATTCACGGACGAAATGAGCCGATCCATCACCCAGGACAACATTGATGCCGGCGGGATGGAAACTGCTGAAATCTTCCCAATGTCCATGCTCATCGTTCGGAGCGTGGCAAGCGACGCCTACAATCCTGGCGCAGGGGCTGTCGACCCACGGAACAACACCGACCCAGGATACGGATCCTCGGTCACTTCGCCGTTCACCGACAATCAGAGTATGGCTCAGGCCATCGGTAAAGTCGCGTAATCGGATTGCGCGGTTTGCCAGGAAAGCACCGTTGCCATTGGTGGGGCCGTCATCCAGTTCGGTGGTGCCAAACACGCCGGAATAATTACTGCGACTGACCCACAACTCTCCATCTTCGTGGTGATCGTCGTCGTCGTCGTCATCAGCTCCCGAAAAATCGTCGTGGTCATGGTCCTCGATATGATCATTGAGATTGACGATTTCTTCGCCCGGATCCGAGGGGCAGAGGTAAAAGGGAAGGCTCGTCTGGATCCACTCGGCGTGGGCCGGCGCGTCAATCGCGAAGTCAAAGTCGAGCCGATCCTGCAAATTTTCAGCCTCCATGTAAGGCAGGATTTCTGCGGACCAACCCCATCCCGGCTCGCCCACAGGGACTGCAACGTCTTCGGATGTCCAACCTGGAGGGAACGTTTCGTAACTGCTCTCGTAATTCATCAGGCCCAACCCAATTTGCCTGATATTATTCAGGCAAGCTGTGCGACGCGCCGCTTCGCGGACCATCTGGACTGCGGGCAATAACATGCCAATCAAAATGCCAATGATGGCAATCACAACCAATAACTCAACTAACGTAAAACCTTTTTTACGGTTCATCATTCAATCCTCAAAAAAAATGTTTCAATCATCAAACTAACTCGGGAAAATTCGCTGAGCGAAGAATCCGGGGCGGGCCCGGCTCAACCCGGGGACACATGAACGTTACAGCGGTTTGCCAAGGGCGAACGGCGGTAAATCGTTACAACGCCTTGGCGAAAAGCTCATCAGCGTGGCCATGGACGCGACAACACCTGGCAGACCACATCTGGGATGACCGCAGTCACCCACTTTGGGGTGCAAGCCCAAGGTGCATAGCTGTTACAGCGAGAAAGTTTGAGGGGGTGCGCGGCCTTGATAGGCCAATACCCCAGGAAACAAATTGAGAACGATGGGTCGTGGGGAAACCGCTTCGGCTACTTGGGCCGTCGGTACCATGACCGTGACGGGTAAGAGATCGCTCGAGTCCCCGGAAAAATGACAGACGACACAATCTTCGGCTTCGTGCGGTGGCAGAAAGGGAAGATCGGCGGAATTCTGGCCACAGCCAGTCTCAAGATGAGGGCCGTGGCAGATCACACAGCCGTCTGAACCATGCACATGGACCGCAAACAACATCCCCGACGAGACGATCGAAACCGTCGTAAGCCATCCGATGAGTTGTTTAAAATTCGGATACATGGGGGGTAAGCAGGTGAGCGACAAAGCGGGGAAGTTTCACAATATTAATTGGAAATTCATATTTGACAAGTTGAAGAGACGTTAAGGAAGCTTAATAAATATCCCGTCAAGGTTGGGCTCGATCGGTGGGAGCCTCTTGATCGGAGGCCCCATCCTCAAACACAACGTCAAAAAAATCAAAAAAATGGGACAACATGGCGGTTTTACTCCCATGCATGATCGTTCGGAGGTGGATTCGATCAAGCGAGGAAATGCGCGAACGGGCAAGTAAGGCTTGAGAACCAAAGGAAGGGGCCAGGGTGACGTACCGTCCGGTGTTGATGTGGGCGCGGACCCGTTTTGACATCCGTTGACGAGACCGATCGAATTGGTCTGCCAGATGAACCGGTCTGGTTTTGATGCGACGTGTCGCCACCGACTGACGGTCGTTGTGGGACCGGATGCATCTCGCCAGGCGACCGTAGCGATATCTACTTGGCAGCAGGTTGTTTTCATCCCCTGAAATCCAGAGCTTCCCGATGTAGAAATCGAGAAGATGGGGGAAGTGGTGCGGCAACACATGGCCCTGCATGCGAAATAGGAAAGAACCGGGCAATCGGTTGGCTTCCCCAGGTGGGATCGGCCCAAACTCCCCCGTTGGACGGGTGCCGCCGTTTTTTTTTGGCACGTTGGTTGAGCATTGATCGCATGTTTTCAAGAAGGGCGATTGACGTCCATCGTCCGTGAACAACCTTCCAGGGAGTTATGGCCATGAGTCCATTGAAAATGACACAAGCGGTACGTTTGCCGTGCAGGATAGTCGGCTACGTGGTTGCCTATTCCGCTTTTATTTCCGGGTGTGCCTTGTTGGCGGCGCTGAGCTATCAGAGGGCTTGGGATCGCGCCTTGGGCGCCTGAGTCGGGACGGAGTTGTTAACCGTAATCAACGGGAGCAGGATTATGTTCATGACCGTATGTACCTATATCGGAATCTTTTTCCTTTGCCTGTGGATCGCCGATTTCTTGACCGGCCTGGCCCACTGGGCCGAGGATACTTACTGTCAGAGTGGTTACCCGATTATTGGCGCGCTGATTTGTGAACCGAACCTGAAGCACCACGAGGATCCTAACCTGATGGTGCGGACCGGTAATTTCTTTTCCAGAAACTGGATCCAGTGGTTGCTTTGCGCCGTCACCTACGGGTTATTGTGGCTGTTGGGCCTGGGATATTTTCCCGTGCTCCTGATACTGCTGCTGACTTCCTTCGGCAACGAGGTGCATTACTGGAACCATACCACGAGGTTGGGCTGGCTCCCGACGTTTATCAAGATGACAGGGCTGGTGCAGTCGCAAAAGCAACATTCGCTGCATCATAAACCGCCTCACACGAATTACTATTGTGTCTTGACCAGTTTCCTGAACCCGCTGCTGGAACTCGTCAAATTCTGGAGAGGCGTTGAATGGTTACTGGCCAGGACGTTCGGTTTGGTGCCGATTCGCGAAGGGGGCCAGGCGATTTCTCAGCGGAAGAAAAGCCGCTCGGTACCCGCTCGCTCTCGCAAGACAGTGCGGATACCGCGAAGCGTGGTAGCCGAGCCGCGTTAGTCACGGCGATTCGTTCGTAGATTCCGATCCGGGTGGCATTCTGGAAGGGGTGGCCGGCCTCCGTCCGACCATCAATTTCTGTCCGTTTTGATGCCCCCGTTTATTTTCCTTGGATGCCAGGCTGCGCATGCGTTAAACTTCGTCAATCGTCAGCGGTAATGCTGGTTACTGGGAAGAGGCGTCGCCGTTCCTTGATTGCTTGGTCGGTTGGGAGAAACGTCATGCGTAGCAATTTTCGATGGCAACCGTGGCACCGCTGTGGCGGGGCACGTGGTTTTACCTTGGTCGAATTACTGGTGGTGATCGCGATCATTGGGATTCTGATCGGGATGCTGTTGCCTGCTGTCCAGATGGTGCGCGAATCTGCCCGGCGTACGAGTTGCCTGAACAACAATCGGCAGATCGGTTTGGCCCTTTTGAATCACGAGTCGGCCAGGGGGAGCCTGCCAGCCGGCAATAAATCAGGATCGAGCTGGCTGACACGACTGCTGCCGATGTTGGAGCAGAGGAACCTGTTCGATCAGTACGATTTCAGCAAGCCTTGGCATCACTCTGTCAATGGTTCGGTAATCGTCACCAGTGTCCCGACTTATGTCTGTCCCTCCACGCCCAGCCCGGAGCGGTTGGATGACCTGCCCGCTGGTGGGATGGCCGCCTGCAGCGATTATTGCGCCCTCGGTGGCGTCAGTATGTTGTTGTATCGGGCGGGTTACGCGGAGCTGAACGGAGAGCGTGGCGGCGCCATGCACCAGACCAAAGAAATTGAGTTGAGGGATATCCGGGATGGTCTGTCCAATACGTTGATCGTTGTGGAGGATGCAGGACGCCCTACGCATTACGTGCGGGGCGGGGTCGGTCCTGATAATTCGGACAATGGCTCGCCGAACATGAATGTGATCAACGGCCGGGTCGGCGGTGCCGGTTGGGCCGATCCGCAAAATTTCATTGCGATTCACGGGTTTACTGATGACGGGCTGTACGCGCCGGGCCCAAACGTCATCAATTGTACGAACAACAATGAAGCGTATGGGTTTCACCCGGGGGTCGTGGTCGGCCTGTTTGTCGACGGGAGTGTCACGCCGATCCGCGAGACGGTTGATGTCCAGGTGTTTACCGATATGGTCACTCGGCAGGGGAATGATTAGGCCTGTTTCAGTCCGTTTTGACTCGGGTCGACCGATTTGTAGAATGAGGCGGTTCAGTTCGTCGTCCGAGTAGGAGAATCAGGTGGATTTTTTTGACTTTTTTTTCCCGGAACAGGCCCAAGCCACACATTTGCGAGACATCGCTCGCAGTTCGAAGATGTCAAGGCGCGCCTCGACCCGGGTCAGTGGAAAATTGAATGAATTGTCCGAGTTGCAGGAAGACGTTAAGTTTCTGACGTTGGTGGTGGCCGCACTGGTTAAACGACTGACCGAAACGGAGACGTTAAACCTGGTTGATTTGAAAGACCTGATTGAAGAGATCGATCAGCTGGACGGGGAGCTGGACGGTAACCTGGAGCCAGGGGTGCTGCGGGGCATCCTGGGGCTGTTGAAAGAGCGGGATCCGTCCGAACCCGATGACTCGGATGGAGAGGAGCCGATTCAGATTAGGGAATGGCCCCGCTTCCGGAAATAATTACGGCAAAAGTCGATCCCGGTCCGTCGATGGGTTCGGAGGGGGATCGACCCATTTTCGTCTTACGAGAAAGGGATACGTGTGAACACGTTCAGCTTGATGATCTTGACGTTGTTTGGCCTGTTGGCGGATCGCTCGACAAACGAAGTACCCGTGGTCCATAAGATGGACGCCGAGCGACAGAAACAGACGAAATTTCTGAACCCGGAATACCTCGTGTTCCTGCCGGAAAAAGTGGCCGAGGGTAAAAAGATCCCGTTACTGATCTATTTGCATGGCGCCGGGGGTCGAGGCAGTGAGATCCGCAAGGTACGCGGCCAGGCGTTGCCTGTCTGGCGGGGGATCCAGAAGTTCAACAAGGGGCCCTGCATCGTGGTGGTGCCGCAAGTCCTGGCAAAAGTCGAGGGCGCCGAGAAGAGTATCTGGGAGCCAAACGATCTGGACCAGTTGTTAGCGCAGTTGAAAGCGACGTTGCCGGTCGACCCCCAGCGGGTCTACCTGACGGGCAACAGCATGGGAGGATACGGGACGTGGGTCTGGGCCGCGAATGCCCCGCAGCATTTCGCTGCCGTGGCACCGATCTCCGGTGGCATCGGCCGGGGGGGACCCAAAGATGTGACCGAGCAGCTCGACCAGTGGGCCAAAAAGCTGGCCCAGGTTCCGCTTTACGCGTTTGCAGGTGGGAAGGACAAGGTTGTACCGGCCGAACGCTCGGAAAGAGTGGTCAAGGCGATTCGCCAGGCGGGCGGCCAGCAAGCCAAGTTGAAGGTCTACCCGGAGCAGGGGCACAACGCCCGGCAAGTCGTCTTGTCGACACCCGAATTCTACGAGTGGATGTTTTCCAAACAGCGAAAATAAATCAGTCTTTACCTGAAAAGGATGCCAGGGTGCCACCGTCTCCAGAACTGATGGCCGAGATTCGAAACCAGCTGCAGGATGACATCCTCTCCTTTGAATGGCTGGCACAAATCGCCCGATTGGAATTTCCCCGTCAGAGCGAGCGCGAGAATGTGGCGGCCGTGATGGAAGCCGTTACGCGCTTGCACGAGCAGGGTTTGATCATGGTGGGTGAGGCGAAGGTCGTGGATGAGATCTGCATGATCGAACCCTGGCCGGAATCCGGGCAAGCTTTGTGCGATCGGCTGGAGACCGTCACGGCGGCTTGGCCGGGACCCGCAGCCGCGATGGAATTAGAGACAGCCGAGGCGGAACAACTCAGATTCTGTTTCTGGATTCAATGGAAAAAGCATGCCGATCGTTGAGTCGATCGAATTGCGTCCGCGTTTGCGATAAGATGTGGGTGGTTAGGATCTGGCAGATCGAACGAACTTCAAGGGAAATCGAGGTAAACGGGATGGCCAAAGCGATGAAATACCGATGGACAGGTTGCCTGGTTGGCACGCTGACGATGCTGGCGAGTTGCTGGTTGTCCGCCGGGGAAGGGGGTGATCCGGACGGCGCGGAACGTCCACCGAATATTGTCTACATCCTGGCCGACGACTTAGGCTATGGTGACCTGGGATGTTATGGCCAACAGAAATTCGAAACACCGCATATCGATCGTCTGGCCAAATCCGGTATGAAGTTTACCCAGCACTACTCCGGCAGCACCGTCTGTGCGCCCTCCCGTTGCGCGCTGATGACCGGATTGCACACCGGCCACGCCCAGGTGCGGGGTAACCGGGAAGTCAAGCCGGAAGGCCAGGCGCCGATGGCCGATGGTACGGTGATCATCCCGACCCTCTTAAAACAGGCCGGCTATGTTTCGGGCATGTTTGGCAAGTGGGGCTTGGGGGCGCCCGGTTCCACAAGTGACCCGGCCAATTTTTTTGACGAGGTGTACGGCTACAACTGTCAGCGCGAGGCGCACGACTTTTACCCGAGGCACCTCTGGCATAACCGGCAGAAGATTCCACTCGACGGGGAAACGTATTCCCATGACCTGATCATGGACCAGGCCTTGAAATTCATCCGCACGAACAAGGATCGCCCCTTCTTCTGTTACATGCCGATCACCATCCCCCATGCGGCGATGCAGGCGCCACCCGCCTTGCACGAGAAATACCGCCAGCGTTTCCCGCAATTCGAAAATAAAGTCGGTAAGTATGCCGGCAAAGAAGTCCCCAACCCGGTGGCCGCTTTTCCGGCGATGGTCGAGCATCTGGACCAGGGGGTGGGGCAGGTACTGGCCCTGCTGAAAGAACTTGGCATCGCCGAGAATACCTTGGTGATTTTTACCAGTGACAACGGTCCCCATCGCGAGGGCGGACACGATCCGAACTTCTGGGACAGCAATGGACCGTTGCGGGGCATCAAACGGGACCTGTACGAAGGGGGGATTCGCGCCCCGATGATCGCCTGCTGGCCGAGAGAGATCAAAGCGGGTTCGACGTCGGATCATATCTCCGCCTTTTGGGACATGTTGCCGACGTTCTGTCAGATGGCGGGGGTCGAGGCGCCGCAAGGCCTGGATGGGATCTCGATGATGCCGACCTTTCGCGGTGAGCAGCAGCCAGCCCACGATTACCTCTATTGGGAATTTGGACCACGGGGAGGTTGGCAGGCGATTCGTCAGGGGAATTTCAAGGCGGTGCGGGGCAATCTGCGCAAGAACCCGGATGCCCCGATCGAACTGTACGACCTGTCGCGTGACCTGGGAGAAAAGAGTAATGTGGCGGCCGACTACCCGGGCAAGGTAGCCGAGATGGAAATACTGTTTGACCAGGCGCGGGAGGTATCTCCCTCGTTCCAGTTATTCAGTAACGAGCCGGGCGAGAAGTAGCTGGGCGACTCCGCTTGGTAATGCTCCGTAGGCAATTTCGTGGTCGAAGGGGCGACAAGTTCTTCCTGGGGCCTCGTCGGGGCAATTTTGGAACGACCACGGTCTGCCGGCGGGTCGCCCGTTTGACGAAATCTGATTGAGAAACATGGTTTTACCCATAAGGCGTGCATTCAAATGAGACCGGAATTTTGGGCTGTGCTGACGGCATTGTGTTGGGCGTTTGGTTCCCTGTTGGAAAAGAAAGGGGTTCGCTTGGGTGATTTTACCCCGGTGATGGGAACCACCATTCGGACGGTCATTTCGATGTTGCTACTCCTGGCACTCTCTTACCCTTTTTGGGGCCAGGTAAAATCGGCAGGCGTCAAACCGGTTCTGCTGATCGCCGTGGGCGGCGGATTGGTTGCCGGCTGCCTGGGGATTGTGTTTCTCTACTCCGCCCTCAAGTCGGGGCAGATCTCGGTCGTTTTAACGATCGCTTTCTGTTTGACGCCGGTTGTTGGTACGTTGCTGGGGTTTCTTTTTCTGGAAGAGCGCCTCAAGCTGGTACAATGGCTGGGCGTCTCCCTCTGCATCGCCGGGGCGGCACTGGTGACGCTGTTCAATGAACATTGAGGCGACGTCGGTTCGGAGGATGGTGCAAAAGCAGGTGCCCATTCCGGGGCAAGGAGATCGGAGATGATTCGAAATATCTTGGCGGGGGTCGTCGGCCTGATCGTTGGCGTGGCTTTCAATAGGTGCATGGTGGTGCTCAACACGACACTCTACCCAATGCCCGAAGGTGTGACTTTCGAAGACCCGGAGGGGCTCGACACGTACTTTGCGGGTCTGCCGTTGACGGCATTTTTGATCGTCCTGGTAGCCCATCTCGGCCAGTCGTTCTTTGGAGCGCTGGTGGCCTCCGCGATCAGTCGTAACGCTCCGATGGTGGTGGCGATGATCATCGGTCTCTTGTCGCTGATGGGAGGGATCCTGAACATGATGATGATGCCTCTGCCGACCTGGATGTGGATCGAATTCCCCCTCTATCTGCTGGTGGCGTACGGGGCAGCTCGGATCGTCGTGGCGCGTCGACAACGTATCTCGGAAACGGCCTGAACCGCCATGCATTATTGAGGAAACGGTCCTCAGGCGGGTTTCCAGCGCCCAGCCAGCACGTAAAATCAGCGAAGCGTTCGCCTGTATCAAGAAACGTGCGAGGAGATTCGATGTGTCGATGGATTGCCTATTCCGGCGCCCCGCTCCGTTTGGAGGAGTTGATCCTCAAGCCGGAGTATTCCTTGATAGAACAGAGTTATTCCTGTCGTGAAGGCGCCGAACTGACCAACGGCGACGGTTTCGGGCTGGGGTGGTACAGCGACCTGATGGAACCGGGCGTCTTCCGCTCGACCGAGCCGGCCTGGAATGACCGCAACCTCGCCTCGTTGGCCAGGACGATCCGTTCCCGCCTGTTCATCGCCCATGTGCGGGCCACGACCGGTACACCGATCCAGCAGACCAACTGCCATCCTTTCTGTCACGGTAAATGGATGTTTGCCCATAACGGGTTGATTAACGATTACCGCAAACTGCAGCGCGAGCTGGCCTTGGCCGTAAAGCCGGCGCTCTACCCGGCGATCGAGGGGAACACCGACTCGGAACTGATGTTTTTTCTGGCCTTGACCTTCGGTCTGGAATCGGACCCGTTGGGCGCGTTGCAGAAGATGGCCGGATTCGTAGAAAAAATTGGTCACGCCCAGGGGGTCGAGTATCCGTTGCAGATGACATTGGCCGTCAGTGATGGCGAGCGACTCTTCGCGGTGCGGTATTCCTCCCGACACGACTCTCGCAGCCTCTACCACAGTACGGATATACAGGGTCTGCAGCAGGTCAACCCGGATCCGGGTCTGTTTTCGCCCGGCGCATTAGCCGTTGTATCCGAGCCACTGGATGACATGCAGGACCACTGGGTCGAGGTGCCGGAATCGACGGCGTTGCTGCTGGAAGATGGCCAGGTGCAGACGATCGATTTTGCACCGGTTGACCCGAGCTGAAAATGGAGCAACGTTTTGAGAAAACCGCCTGCCTTGAAGTCGATTGAACGGGGGCTTGTCGGTTGCCTCCCGGGCGCCCCATGGAACGATGTCCGTTTGGCAAGGAGCTGTGAACATGGCAAATTTTGAAAACGTTCTGTTTGACTCGCAAATGACGTTGTCCAGTATTGTTTTCTACGAGGAACAGAGTGACCCTGAAAGTGAGCCTTACGTGGTGGAGGTCAGGCTTGCCGGAAACGTTCCGGGTCAGGGTGAGTATCAATTGAGTTACCAGAGCACCACACCGAATCCCGGTTGCCGTACCTCCGGTGATTTCACGGGTGCCGAATCGATCACGCGGCCAGATGGTACCCCGGTTGAGGGTGTTGCGCGGGGTGTTTGGCGGCGCGATGGATTGACCATGAAGTTGTTTGTCCTGAGCAACCAGTCGGACGGCACGCAGAATCTGCGGTTGATTGATGTCGCTTTACAAGACAACCAGGACCGCGTTGCGCGGGTCGTTAGTTATTTGATCTAGGAAGTTTGTGGCAAAAAGGCTGGCCTTGCTGTCACTTCTGTTCAGGGGCATTCCCCTTGGAACGATTGAAACGGGCCACGGTCGGCTCTATTATGGTGCCTGTTGGGAACCGTCGCGCAGGGGCGAGTGGTTGGCCCGCTCGAGCGCGAGAATCAAGGAATCAACGGATGCCGAAACGAAGCAAACTGATCTGGGCAACCAGCTGTTTTTTGCTATTAGGTGGCGCGATGAGTGCCGCCCAGCAACCGGTCGCGCCGGCCCAACTCAAGCAGGAGATCGAACGTTTGCGAGTGCCGGAGGTTGCCTGGCGTCATATTCCCTGGAATCCCTGTCTACTGGATGGCCTGCAAGAGGCGCGGCGAGAGGGGAAACCGGCGCTGCTCTGGGTGTTTATCGATCGTCCGGCCGATGACGCGCGCTGCTGAGTCTTTGCCGGTGCTGCCCGTGAGGCAGTTTTTTCCAAACCCGAAGTGATTCGCCGGGTGACGCAGGACTTTGTTCCCATTTCTCTCAAGGCGGGTTTGGTCGATCGTCCACCCGATAATAAGGAGGGCCGCCTGTACCGGGAGATCCGGCGATCCCGACCGCTGGCCCAGGGGATCTGTGTCGTCAATCCGGCGGGCAAAGTACTCCAGTGGGTTGTCTCGTTTGACAACGACCAGGAAGTGGTCCGTTTCCTGGACCACGCGCTGCAGCGTTATAAAAAATTTCCTGATGCCAGCCAACCTGTCTCCGCCGAACGGCATATGCATTTTCCGAGTCGGAAGTTGGAGGACATGGCCGACCATGGCCAAGTCTTGGAAGTTCCCCCACCACACGGTCCCGGGGTCCCCTGCCCCGCCACGCCAATCCTGCCCGCCGGCGCCCTCGATGCGCGACTGGTGGGTCGCGCCGTTGGACCGGACGGGCAACTGAGCGATCAGGTGTTGAGTCAGGATCATTACGCGGAAGAACGGTTTGGCATTTCGCCACGGGTAACCCAGGAACTGGCCAAACGTCTCGACAGCCAGCAGGCCTTGCCCATTGAATTGCCTGTCGAGGTCTTCCGACCCTTTGTGGCACATGCCTACCTCGGCGTGCTCGACGTGGCGCCTATTTTCAACCCGGGGCCGAGCAAGGGTGAGTTAATCCAATGTGATTTTTCCGCCCAACCGGTCGAGGGGAGCAAGGGACTCTGGCGCATCACGGGAAAATCGGAAACCTCCAACGGGGACAGAATGAGCAATGCGACGCGCGGTGATCTGCACCGGGTGCAGCTCGACTGGGAAGGTTTCGTTTCCATCGAGGCGGGACGTGTGAAGGAGATTATCCTGGCGGCGGACGGTCGGGAGCGACTCAAATTTGGTACCGAGCGCAAACTGGCCAAGAGTGATGTCTCATACCTGCCCAGCGGTCACACGATCGATTTGAAAAGTCGGGTTCGCTATGGGATCGTGGCCGAGCTGCCTCGGAAAGAATTGCCGGGCGACGGGAACACCGGGCAGGAGTGAAAAAGAGCTCGCTGAGCCGCCCACGACCGCAACCAATTCCGGCAACCATCCTGTCGGTCCAGCCAGATACGGTGATTGCTTGGCGATGTGCAGTTCTGCGGCGAATACTGTTCCCTAAAAGGCGGTGCCAAATTCATCCGTGGGGGCGGTGCGATCGTCGGAATAAGGCATCGCATCGACTGGCCAATGAAAAGCGGCTTCCGCTATATTGGTCAGAGAGCGGCTGGTCGTTGATCGTCTGGCCCGAATCCATTTACTGTTCATTTGGGTGCCCGTTATGAAATCCCTGCGGAAAATCGTCTCGTATTCGCTGTTTTTTCTAAGTGCTCTACTGTTTGCACTCAGCTTTTCGAAGTCGAACTATTTGCAGGCTCAAGTGGCACCGCCGGCTGGTGATTCGGAAGGCAAGCCGAACATCCTGATCCTGTTTACCGACGATCAGGGATATGGTGACCTCGCTTGTTACGGATCCGAATTGAACAAGACGCCCCGTCTCGACCAATTGGCTAAGCAGGGAACCCGGTTCACCAACTTTTATGCGCAGCATGTCTGCGGTCCCTCCCGTTCGGCCCTGCTGACCGGTCGTTATCCTCATCGGAGCAAAGGGTGGGGCATGCCTGCATCTGAAATCACCTTTGCCGAACTGATGCAACAGGCGGGTTACCAGACGGCGTGTATCGGCAAGTGGGATGTCTCCAACCGGAAACCGATCATTGAGCGGATGCCGAACGCCCAGGGTTTTGATTATTATTTTGGAACCTTGGGGGCCAACGACAACGGTCGCGTGAATTTCCATGAGAACAACCAGGAAGCGGGCCAGACCGATGACATGGGGAGCCTGACCCGGCTGTACACCGACAAGGCGATCGATTTCCTGAAGAACCGCCGCGACCCGGGCAAACCGTTTGTCCTGTATGTGGCGCACACGATGATGCATACGATCATCGATGCCTCGGAGCGTTTCCGGGGTACGTCCGACGGTGACCTGTACGGCGATGTAGTAGAGGAGTTCGACTTTGAGACGGGGCGGTTGCTCGATACGCTGCAGGAATTGGGGTTGGCCGACAATACCTTGGTGATCTACACGACCGACAACGGTCCATGGAACCAACCGGCTTACACGGACAAGAAGAAGGGGCATCCCGAAGGTTCTGTGTTCTGGGGTAGTTCCGGTCCGCTCCGCAACGGCAAGGGGTCCTGTTACGAAGGTGGTTGCCGTGTCCCCTGCATCGTGCGTTGGCCGGGTCGTGTTCCTGCCGGCCAGGTGTCCGACGCCATGTTTGCCACCATCGATTTCATGCCGACCTTCGCCCATCTCTGTGGGTTCCCGTTGCCGGCAGATCGTTTGATCGATGGCGTTGACCAGACCGACTTGTTGTTGGGGAAAAAGCCGCAAGGTAACCGTGACAGCTTCTTTTACGTCAACGCGGTTCGACAGGGGAAATGGAAATACTTGAAACCGAAGCATTGCATGCATGGCTACGCTCGAGATCGAGAGCGGGAAGAGGTCGAGGAACTTTACGACCTGGAGGCCGACCTGGGAGAGACCACCAACGTGGCGGCCCAGCACCCGGAGAAAGTCGCCGAACTGAAAGCCTTGCTGGAGAAGATTCGGGCTGGCAGCGACGGTTACCCGTTGAAGATCAGGAATTGATCGGCGCGTCGAACACTCCCAGGGAGTAACGGCCTGTGGAGAGGCAGGATCGGCCGGTGAGTCAGATTGCTAACGAGATGCCGAGGCTCAACGATCTGGCCGTTCCGCGTTCCTTGAACCCTGAACCCTGAACCCTGAATATAGGCCGCTGATTCATTTTTTGTAGATTCGAGAGAGACGATGAGGCATTTTTTGCTGGTCCACGGGGGGAGTCACGGTCAGTGGTGCTGGCACGATCTGATTGCCCAACTGGAAGCTCGTGGCGCTTCCGCCTCAGCTTTGGATCTTCCCGGCCATGGTGACGACCCGACTCCGCGTCAAACGGTTGACCGGCAGGCATATGTCCGGGCGGTGCGAGATTGTCTGGAATCGATCGAAGCAACGGATTTGACCCTGGTAGGCCATTCCCTGGCAGGCATTGTCCTGCCCGAATTGGCGGATCGTTGTGGGGTTCGGTTACAGCAGGTTGTTTACCTCGCTGCGCTGGTCTGTCAGCCTGGCCAACGCGCGATCGACCTGATCCCGGAAGATCGGCGACCGAGCTATTTCGAGCAGGCCGAAGCGTCGGCCGATTTCACGGTGACCTGGCCCTACGAAAAAGCGCGGCAACTCTTTTTCAGTGACTTGACGGAGGAACGGGCGAAATGGGCTTACCAACGTTTGACACCGCAACCTTTCCAGGTCTATCTCGACCCGGTTCCAGCCGCGGTTGCCAAGTGCCCGTCGCGGTACCTGATTTGTCAGGGGGACCAATGTTTACCGCAGGCGTCCTGTCAGGAGTGGGCGGAACGTCTGGGGGCGCGACCGGAAATGATCGAATCTGGTCACGATGTGATGCTTTCCCACCCGGGGAAACTGGCGGAGCAATTGCTGAAGAGGTGAGGAAAGGGTGAGACAACTGTCCACGGCCGACGCGACTCAAGAAAAAAGGAGCGATGGATAACGCCCGTCAGGCGCTAGCGGTACCGGGTGGCCCGTTCCTCGTCACTCAAACGTTCGAGTTTGACCGGTGGCGGTACGTTGCGGTGGTCGATGATACGGGTCTGCGCAGCCGTCGTTTTTGCTGGCAAAGAGGATGGTGAGCTGGGGCGGCCGAATTTCCCTTCCGTCTCGGTCGCGGTGGTCGGCATCTGTCGGAGTTGTTTCAACAATTCGACGGCCAGTCGCTGCAGGTCCGCCTCGCTCAAGTCACCGACCGAATTGATCAATGGGGGTTGGTTCGGTGCCTCGTCATCCTGCTGACCGCTGGGGATGGGGAGTTTCTCGTCCGAATCCTGCAACTCGGGAATCGGTCCCGATGTGGGTGTCGGGAGTCCCTGGAAACCATCGGTGATCACCCCGTTCTTCTGGTCCAGGTAGCAACGGATCTGCCAACCGCCACCCAACGCTTTGTAGAGTGCGATCAACTCGAGCGCGATGTTGCTTTGCGCCGCGATCATTTCGATCTGTTGGGAAACGATGTTGTTTTGCAGTACATAGATCGGGGTGAAATCGACTTCCCCCTCGCGGAACTGGATTGTGACCAGGTCGAGAGCCCGCAGGTTGGCCTCGGTGCTTTTGCGGTACGCTTCGTATTGATCCTGGGCATTCAGGAACCCGTTCAGACCGTTTTCGACTTCCTCGGCAGCTTCGAGGACGGTCTGCTGGTAGGCCGCTACGGATTGTTCCAACTCGGCATCGTAGCCTGCCACGTTGTTGACCAGGCGGCCGTAATTGAGAATGTTCCACTGGAACCCGGGGCTGATGACTCCGCCCACGCTATCCCCACTGAATAGCTGATTGATGCGTCGCGAGTTCACTGAGATATCGCCGTTGATGTAAAACGCGGGATAGAGTTCTGATTCAGCCACGCCGACTTCGGCACAGCGGGCGGCGACCATCCTCTCGGCCGCCCGAATATCAGGTCGCCGACGGATCAAGTCTGCCGGGATTCCGACTGCCACATCACTGGGAACCTGCGGGACTGGTTGGAGACCGAGGATCGGCCCCAATTCACGAGGCGGAACCCCCAACAGGACGCAGAGGCGGTTGGCCGAGGTCCGCAATTCGGTTTCTAACTGGGGAACCATTGATCGTGTCTCTTCCAAATTGGCGCGGGCAAATTCGACCGAGACCTGGTCGGTGGCCCCAGCGTCGAACTGGTTTTGGCTCAGTTCGAGCGATTTTTCCTGTACCACGATATTGGCACGAGTGTATTCCAACTGTTGTTGATAGGTCCGAATCTCCACATACGACATGGCGACCTCGGCGATCAGACTGGTCAGGATCGCGTCGTAAGAACTGACCGAGGCATCCAGTTCGGCATCGGCCGCCTCGACCATCCGCCGGAAACGACCCCAGATATCCAGCTCCCAGGAGGCGTTAAACCCGAGCAACCAATGGTCGAATGATCTGGGGATGTTCGGGATTTTCTGTAGTAGGTTGTTGGTACTCAACTGGGTGCGCGAATAGGTACCATTGAATTGCTGGACCTGGGGCATGATCTCACCGGCGGCGATGTCCCGCGTTGCCTGGGCCTGCAAAACCCGAAAGCCAGCTTCCCGCAAGGTCAGGTTCTGCTGGTAGGCGTTCAGGATCAGACCATCCAGAACCGGGTCTTCGAAAACCGACCACCAGTCGGCGAAGTCGGAACCATCCTGGCTGACCCGGGGATCATGGACGTCCAACCAGAAATCGGAAACGGTCGCCGGAGGTCGGCAGTAATTGGGGCCGACCTTGAATCCGTTGTCACACCATTGCTGCAGCGAAGTACAGCCGGTTAGTGTCAATCCGGCGAGTGCCAACAGGGTGGCGCCCAGCAAAAAAGGCGCGGGCCGACGGCGATCACCACTTGGGCATTTTGTCCGTGGATTGGGAAAGACTCGAAACATGAATGGAACCGGTCCGGCCAGCGGGAATCCTTGGGCAAACCGTAAAATCGGTTTGACTCCAAAACTCGTATACAGTCCTTTCAATCGGAATAATCGGCCGGACGTTCTCAGGAATTGTTCGCCAATCGTCAAAGTCTATCGAAGTCCCGATAATTAACATGCGCGGCCCGGCGGATGGCCCATTTTTACCAAACACCGCAATTAAGGATTGAAATTGCCCCACGGCGCATCCAAATTGTTAAATTGGGTAGCTTCCGCGCCCCGATCGGGGGGAAGCTGGGGGCAGGAATCGACCTTCCCGTACCCGAATCAACTGACGGGCTGACAAGAATGAAATTTTTTATTGAACGACCAATTTTCGCGGGTGTGATCGCCTTGCTGATGGTATTGGCCGGCGCCATTTCTGCCCTGACGCTGCCGATCGCCCAGTACCCGCAGATTGTTCCGCCCGAAATCCAGGTGACTTCCCAGTACCTGGGTGCCGGGTCGGAGACGGTTGCCGATTCGGTCACCACACCGTTGGAAGAACAGATCAACGGCGTGGAAGGCATGATCTACATGTCGTCCCAGAGTACGAACAATGGTGAGTCGATCATCAACGTCACCTTTGACGTCGGATACGATTCTTCGATCGCCCAGGTCGACGTACAGAACAAAGTGCAACAGGCGCTTCCCCAGTTGCCGGGAGAAGTCAACCAGATCGGTGTCACGGTCGAAAAGCAATCGACCAACATGGTTCTGGTGGTGCAATTGGTATCGCCTAACGGGACTTATGACAACAAATTTCTGGGCAATTACGCCGATATCCACCTGACCGACGCCCTGGCCCGAATTCCCGGGGTCGCCTCGATTCAAAATTTCGGGTTTCGAAAATATGCCATGCGCGTCTGGTTGGATCCGGACAAGCTGAGCAACCTGGGCCTGACAGCAACGGACGTGGAAACGGCCATCAAACAGCAAAACCAACAGGTGGCTGCCGGGAAAATTGGCCAGGCGCCCGCCCCTCCCAACAAGGCTTTCACTTACCAGTTGAACACGAAGGGTCGGCTGGACCAGGTGAAGGAATTCGAGCAGATCATTCTTCGCGCCGACGCCGATGGTTCGGTCGTGCGGATCAGCGATATTGGTCGCGTCGAGTTGGGTTCCGAACTGTATGACTGGAACGTGAAGTTTGATGGGGGAGCCACCGGCGCTCTGGGGATTTACCAGTTGGCGGATGCCAACGCGCTGGATCTTTACAAAGCGGTAGAGAAAGAAATGAAGCGACAGGAGAAGTTCTTTCCGGAGGACCTGGAATACCTGATCCCGTTTGACACGACTCGCTTCGTGCGGGCTTCGGTGGAAGAAGTGGTCGATACGCTGTTGATCGCGATTTTCCTGGTGTTCATTGTCGTTTACATATTCCTGCAGAGTTTCCGGTCCACCCTGATCCCGTTGATCACAATCCCGGTATCGCTGATCGGGACGTTTGCCTTCATGAAGGCGTTCGGTTTCTCCATCAATACGTTGAGCCTGCTGGGTATGGTGCTGGCCGTGGGTTTGGTGGTGGATGACGCGATCGTCGTGGTGGAAAATGTAAAACGCCGTTTGCAGGAAGGGATTACCGACTTGCGGCAGGCGACGGCCGAGGCGATGTTGGAAGTGCGGGGCCCGATTATCGCGACCACCCTTTCCTTGATGGCCGTGTTCATTCCGGCGGCCATGATGCCGGGCATGACCGGCCAGCTCTACAACCAATTCGCTTTGACCATTGCGATATCTGTTGGTCTGTCGGGCGTCAATTCACTGACGCTCAGCCCGGCGCTCTGCGCCATCCTGTTGCGACCCGAAAATAAAGACCGCCGACCGTTCATCCTGTTTCGCTGGTTCAACTCCGGTTTTGAGAAGTTGACCGAGCTGTACGGTTGGTGTGTGAAAATGATGTGGTTTGCCTGGCCGCTTACGGTGTTAGGCTTTTTGGCGGTCAGCTTCCTGGGCGGTTATATGTTGCTCAAATTGCCGACCGGCTTTGTGCCTGAGGAAGACCAGGGTTATTTCCTGGTCGCCGTCTCGATGCCGAGCGGTTCGTCGATCAGTCGCACCGAAGAGGTCGTGGCCCGCTGCCGGGAAATCCTGGCCTCCGATCCGTACATGCAAAATGTCGTGGAGATCAGCGGTTTCAATGGGATCGACTCGATTAAGCAAACCAATGCCGGGATTCTGTTTGCCCTGCTCAAGCCTTGGGATGAACGGACGAACATGGAGGGAATCCTGTCCAGTATTATCTCCCGCGCCCAAAACAAGTTTTTCGATATTCCCGACGCCGAGATCATCTGCGTCAATGCCCCTGCCATTCCGGGGCTGGGAACCGTAGGTGGTTTCCAGATGGAGATCCAGGACCGCATGTCCAGGGGGTACGAGGCGCTCAATGATATGGCGCAGGAAGTCATCAAGAAAGCGAATGCCGATCCTGCCCTGGCCCAGGTCTTTACGACCTTTAAAACGGATACACCCCAGCGTTACCTGGAGATTGATCGGACGAAGGCGATGTCGCTGGATGTCTCCCTGCAAGACCTGTTTGACACGTTGCAGATTAACCTCGGGTCGAAATATGTCAATGAATTCAATAAGTTCGGAAGGGTTTACCGGGTCTACCTGCAGGCGGACGAGCCGGCGCGGCAGACGGAAAAGAACATCACCGAGTTGAAGGTCAGGAATCGCCAGGGAAAGATGATCGACCTGAGTGCCCTGGTCCAACCGAGTCCGATGATCGGGCCCTTCAATGTGACGCATTACCAGATGTACGACTCGGTCGCCTTGACCGGTCAGCCCAAACCGGGTTTCAGCGCCGGTCAGGCGATCGAAGCGATGGAAAGGATTGCCAATCAAACATTGGGCCAGGGGTACTCGTTCGAATGGACGGGCGTCACCTATCAGGAGAACCTGTCCGGTAACCTGGCGCCGATCGTGTTTACCCTTTCCCTGGTCCTGGTCTTCTTCGTATTGGCGGCCCAGTATGAAAGTTGGTCGATGCCGATGGTCGTGCTGCTGGCAGTCCCTACCGGTTTGTTGGGGGCGGCTTACTTCTTGCATTTCTGTGAGCGGGAGCTCGATATCTATGCGCAAATCGGTTTGGTCATGTTGATCGGCCTGAGTGCCAAAAACGCGATCCTGATCGTCGAGTTTGCGCGCGAACGGCGCCTGGCCGGTGAGAGCCCCCGCGATGCCGGGATCAACGCGGCCAGAATTCGACTGCGGCCGATCCTGATGACGGCCTTTGCCTTTATTCTGGGGACGGTGCCCTTGGCCCTGGCCTTCGGAGC
>JAKVBG010000179.1 GCA_022447605.1 Mariniblastus sp. | reverse complement strand
TCGTCTTCTCCAGGGAGGACTTGTCCAACTGGCAGGCCAACCGATCCCAGTCTGCCGGCTGGCGGATTTGGCGCAACAGCTGGCAAAAAAGGGGGCGTTCTAGCAAGCCCTGAAACGCTCACGGCCAGTTCAGTCGGGCGGTTGTCGACAGCAGCTGTCGGTTCGGGTTTAAATATCCGCAAGGATCTGTTGGTTACCTGATGTGAGAATCGCATGACATGGTTTTTCCCGTTGATGTTCTGGTTTGCTGTGTTTTTATCTCTGTTGACACCGGTTGTCGGTGCCGCGGAGAAACGCGTGGCTCGGAGCGTGTTCAATGACGATGGGCAGGTGCTGGCAGAAGCGCCCGGCGAAAACTCGGCAGCGTTCATCAAGGAGTGGCTGGATCGCGAGTCCGCGGCGGTCCCCTTCACGACATTCGTGTACTTGGCCTGCATGCCCGACATCTGCTTTTACGACACCACAGCCGGCGAACTGTATGGCGCGCGGAACAACAGGAAAGACGGTGTCTACATCAAGGGGATTCTGGACTTGATGAAGCAAGGTACCGACCCGTTGCGACTCGTCACCGAGCACATGCAGGCCAAAGGTAAGGAAGTGCTGGCGGCTGTGCGCATGGGTGACACCCACCATGTCCGGCTCAACAAATTCGATGATCTTTGCTCGCAGTTTTCCATCGATCATCCTGAGTATGTAATCAAGCAACCGGATGGCCGGACCAACGAGACGGCACTGGACTACTCGTTCGCCGCCGTGCGGGATCACCGGATGAGAATTATGACGGAGATCATTGCGGAGTACCCCGTCGATGGTCTCGAGTTGAACTTTGTCCGCTGGGCCAAGCACTTTCCGAGGCACCAGGGGCGTGAAAAGGCACCGATCATGACCCGCTATGTCGGGCAGATCCGCGAGATGATGGACAAGTCGGGGCGCCGTCGGAAAAACGGCCAGCGTTTGACCCTGGGGGTGCGGGTTCCCGAGTCACTGCACGCTTGCTGGCTGGCGGGAGTGGACATCGAGGGCTGGGTCAAGCAGGGTTGGATCGACTTTGTAGTGGTCTCGACCTGGAACAACACCGATCCCCAGACCCCTGTCGACGAGTTTGCCCGCTTCACACGTCCGGCGGGTGTCGACACGATTGTGACGATGGGCAATATGATCGGCTCGTTTTCGTCCGGACCTCCGCTGCCGCTCGATCGCGGTGTTGCCACCTCAGCAGAACACGCCAAAGGATACCTGAGCATGTTGCTGAACACAGCTGAGGCACGGGGCGCGGCGGCCAATTTCTATACGTACGGAGCCGACAGCATTTCGTTCTGGAATGTCGGCGCTCACTTTGGCCGCGCCGTGACGGCAGCTCCTGAGCAGCGAAAGCGGATCGCTGCGTGGACGCAGGCTGTGCGAACGCGCGAGGCTGTTTTTGCGGGTCCTCGCACCTATCGATTTTTGCCGATGGGCAAGGGCATCGGTCAGCGAAAGCCACCGTTCCGGAATTACCCGTGGTACGACGAGGGTTCGAGTGCGCTGGGCCACAAAAACAGCCCGACCCTGCTCTTCTCCGAGGAGTTAATCGGCAAGCGGCAGGTCTTTCCATTTCGAGTGGCAGACGGCCGGCGAGGCGAGCGTCTGTCCGGACGATTCCGGTTCTGGTTCTATCACGTCGCTGACAACGACCGTGTCGACATCGACATCAATGGCGTGGCGGTCGACAAGAAGCACATTCGCCGGATGCCGGCCGGAAAGTTGCGTGGGGGACTCAAGGGGACCCGCTTCGAGATCAATCTGGCCGACTGTCCTCCCTTCCGAGGGGACAACGTGCTGGGCCTGGTGCTGGCAACCCAAAAGAAGCGGCCGCATGTGCCGATGATGGAGGAACTGGAGGTGCACGTCACCGCCGTTGCCAGCTCCAAGTCGGTTTCTGTTATCTCCGCCACGGCGATCGCCGCGGATGCGGCGAAACCGCTGAACGTCTCCAGCGCCAACGACGTGGCACAGCTCAAAC
>JAKVBG010000178.1 GCA_022447605.1 Mariniblastus sp. | reverse complement strand
CGTCTGATCATCCGCGGTGCCGCGGTCGTAGACCTGGGGGTTGCCCCAGCGGTAGACCAGGTCGCCGGCGGGACCGGCGGCTTCTTCGGTGGTTGTGTCGTGTCGAATGACCCAGATTTCGTTCAGGAACGGAGTACTGATGAGGATTTCATCCCGCTCGACGTTGTAGTCGATCGAGTTCGCGTGAATCCAGTCACCGCGATCATCACGAACGTAGTTCAGGTCCACCTTGCCGGGGTTGTCGGCAACCACGCCGTAGTTGTCCTTGGTGGAATCGAAATCCTGAACCAGGTGATCCCAGAGGTGCCAGCTCCAGACGATGTTTCCGCCGGTGGCGCCATCCGGTTCGATCTCGATGATGTGGAGGGGCCAAACCGAATTGCTGCCGTCGGTATCGATCAGCAGCGGGTCACGACCTGCGGCCACGGACTCTTCGTAACTCTTGTATTCCCACGCGATCGCCAGCACGTTTCCGTTGGGCATCGGTTCGATGTCATGGTGCAGTCGGTATTCGGGGGTGTTGTAGCAGAAGTCCCAGAGGAGACTGTTGTCCCATCCGAAGATGCGAATGCATCCTCCATCACCACCGGCGGAGAGCACGCTCCCTTCCTGCGGACCATTGTCCGAGCAGCGAAGGAGGTTGCCATTCGGCAGCATGTACATCGCGTTGCCTGCGGGGTCGGTATCAAGCCAGCTGTTGACCATCATCCCGTCATTGTCGATGAGGAAGGTCTGCGTGCCATTGAGCGGCGCGAAAAGGTTGTAACCCGGTGAGCAGTTTTCACCCTTTTCGATCAGGCCGATGGTGTTTTCCGAATCACCACCGGCAAGGGCGGGTACGGCGAAAAGAAATACAGAGGCGGCCATCCCTGATGCACAGCCAAGAACTGACAAATCCATCTTTCAATACTCCTGAATTGCGAGCAGCACTACACAACACGCGCAGCCACCACGCATTCCATGATTGCAACTCTTTTGCCAAAAGGGACTTCGGCTCTTGGAAAACAGCGCATATGGGTGAATCAATGGCAAAAAAATGCCATTGGTTCTTGTTTTCAAACAAATATGAAGAAATGCACCCGAGCGATCTGGCCGCCCGGGCGCACTCCGGCAACTGGATAACCCACGAGTGGTCAGCCGCCGGTGTTCAATAAAGAACATCGAGGTTCTGACAGGCTAAAGCCCGAACCGGGAGCGACTCCCGATTCGGGCCTTTTTTCCTGAACTTGCCGGCAATTGGTCAGCAGGATTCGACTGCGGCCTTGATTTCGGCGAATTCCACCTGCACGCCGGGATCATCGCTGACCCAGGCGTAGACGATGTCTCCGTCCGTGTTGACCACGAATGCCGAACGCTTGGATACGCCCTTCAGGCCCATGAGGTCCTCATGAAGCGCTCCATAACTGGCCGAGACGTCCTTGTTGAAGTCCGAGAGAAGCGGGAAAGGCAAGTTCTCGAGTTCCCGGAACTTCTGGGTCGCGAACGGCGAATCGATGGACACTCCGAAAACCTTGGCACCCAGCTTGGTCCATGCTTCCCAATTGTCTCGGAAAGTACAGAACTCAGTGGTACAGACCGGACTGAAGGCCAACGGGAAGAAGAGAATGACCACCGGCGCAGTACCGATGTGTTCGGCAAGATCGACCATCTGACCCGGCGCTTCGGGAAGGGCAAAGACCGGTGCCTTTTCACTGACTTGTGCTGTCATGGTTGTCTCCTGAAGATTGAGTGTTGGATTGGTCGGACAGGGTAGCGTCGCCCGGCGTCGGCCGCACTGGCTGGGTCCAGGCCATTTCCCAATCCCCCGTCAGATACGGCCGAGGATGCGGACGGGAGCTGGTGATCCGGGCCCGAAGATACAACTCATCCCCCTGCATCGTGTGGCTGGGAGTGACGGAGGTCGAGGTGGACACGATTTCGCCGATCTCGCCCGGCTCTCCGTCCACCAGTCTGGTGGCGATGAACTCGGTGCGATATGTGATCCCCGGCTGAGTGTCGATTTCAAGTTC
>JAKVBG010000177.1 GCA_022447605.1 Mariniblastus sp. | reverse complement strand
AACGCTGACACGATGTACGCTTTCATCGTGCGTTCAACGGACGCGTGGTACTTCGGTCGATGGACTTCGCCCGTTGAGTGGCAACCGGTAACTGGGTGACTCTTCCAGGAGAAATTTGCGATGCGACGTCTGAAAGTCTTGTATCTGCCTCATCCTGCCGAAGGAGTCAACGTCGACTGGGGAAAAGACGTGATCGATGCCATCAGTCCTGATCACGACGTGCGCGTCTTTGACCGCCAGCAGCCACCTGAGCCACAGTTCCAGGGCGTGGAAGCGATCGTGGACCTGGGCGGCAATATCACGGGTGAGTATCTGTCCATGGCGGCCCAGGCGGGTGTCCAGTTCCTGCAGGCCCAGACGAATGGACTCGATCACGTTGATGTAGCAGGTATCCGGGGCAGTGGTCTGACACTGGCCCACTGCCCCGGGGGGCCGAGCAGCGTGGCGCTGGCCGAGAGCGCCATGATGTTCATTCTCATGCTCGCCCACCGCTACGGCGAGGGACTGGTCAATTTTGCCGAACGCAAGTTCTTCTTTCCGATCGGTATGGAACTCGTCGATCGCACGCTCGGTATCATTGGCTTCGGGGCCAGTGGCCAACACCTTGCGCGGCGTGCCAGACCGTTCGGTTTGAAAATCAATGCCATCGACATTCGCGAGATTGAGCCAGAAATCCTCGACGAAATTCAACCCGACTTTCTGGGCGGACCGTCCGATTTAGATCGCGTGATCGCGGAGAGTGATTTTCTCTCGGTCCACTTGCACTTGACGGCCGACACCCATCACATCATCGATGCACGCCGCATTGGTTTGTTGAAACCAACCGCCTGCTTGATCAATGTGGCCCGTGGTGGATTGATCGACGAGGAGGCGATGTACGAAGCGCTATTGCACAACAAAATCGGAGGTGCGGGGCTCGATGCGTTTGCCCAGGAACCGGTTGACCCAACCCGACCGGTTTATGCCCTCCCCAATGTCTGTGTGACGCCACACACCGCAGGCAGCACGGACGGGACCTCCCGCAAGCGGGCGGCGTTTGCTGCGGAGAACCTCAAACGTTTCGCCACTGGCGAGCCACTGGCTGCCCTTGTTGAATAGCAGACCGCGAACAGCAGCGCGTCTCGGACTGCTTTGGCGATCAGCCCGCCAGCTCGACCCGCGTGGGTACGAACGCCGGGTGTTGCCTGGTCAGTCGGCAAAGTAGGGCTGAACTTCGATGAAGTTGAACATCAACTCTTGGCCGCTGGGGCCGCCCGGGTTTTGGTTGCTTGACCAGTCCGAGATGGTGAGCAGGGCCCTGTCTCGGGTCGCCCGGAAGACCCGCCAGTGGTAATTCATGTAGAACGACCGCCCGCCACGAAATTCCCCGACCGGCCGGGCATAGTGGTTCGGGAAGATGGACTGAAACGAGGTCTTCGGCCCTGGGATGATCTCGCCGTCGTCAATGCGAATCGAGATGGCATGTGATTTTTTGGCCTGCCTTTGCTGGACCAGGTCCTGGTGATCCGCCGTGATCATCTTCAGCGAATAGAGTCGGCCGGGGACGAGGTTGGCGATCGGCTGACTGAATACGTTGGCACGTTTCTCGTTGCGTTTGGTCCAGAGAAAGCTGTCGCCCAGGCCGTTTTGTTCATAGCGGAACTGGAGGTACCCGTAGGCGGGGTAGCTGCGGACGGCAAGGCTGCCCCGCTCGGCGGGTTGCGTGTCCCAGCCTCGGGTCCCCATGGCAAAGTCTGGGTTCTGGAGGTGGTTCAGCTGATAGCGGAATCCGAACTTGTCTGAGAGCAGGTTGGTTTTGCCCTCGATGGCGTAGTGTCGAAAGAGGCGACTGGCCCAGCGCATCGTCTCATCATCCGCGTAACTGCAGGTGTATTGTTGTAACCCGGCCAGCCCGGCATAGGCTGGCTGGGTGGCCAGGGCCTGCATTTGCAAATCCATGTACACCTTGAAATCCACAGAGGGATCCACATTCAGTGATTCGCCGACGGCCGACATGTAACCCAGGACGATCACAGTGTTTTTCAC
>JAKVBG010000176.1 GCA_022447605.1 Mariniblastus sp. | reverse complement strand
TTGTGGGGAACCTTGGGTTTCAGACGGTTCCGTCTCCGGCGGAACGTCTTTGTTTTGGGAGCCAGGGTTCGGGTTGGTGTTGGGGGTCTGGTTCGTGTTCAGTGGCAGCACGCGGGCGAATACCTGGGGAGTTTCGGTGTCGAGTGTGATGGTTCCCAGGTTGTTCACACTTTTTATCACTTCCTGGCCATCGAGTTGGGCCGTGGCGATTACCTTGGTTGCCTTTGCCTGGTTTTCGGTCGGAGTGGGTGCATCGAATGCTGCGTTAATGACGGCACGCGCTTCGTCGTGCCCCGCTTCAATCATGAGCGGAGAATTCACAGAAAAGCCCGGCGGCAAATTGGCGATATCGATTCGAATTGGACCGTTGAACCCATCAATACGGTTGGCTCTCAAGGTAAACTTCTGGCCACTTCCGGGGCCAATTTTCGGGTTGTCGTTTTCTAAGGTGACCTGAAAATCGGGTTCGGGTGTCCGTAATATTAATTCGTATTGGTAATCAGGGCCGTCCCAGCGGCGCGCATCTCGTAGCCGAATCAGGTATTCACCATCGGCAGGAGCCGTGAAAACGAGTCGAGAATCGGTGCCATTTTTGCGACGGGGGTCATCATCATTGGTGTAGTACAATGTGAAAACTGGTAACCCGCTGGAAACGATCGTGGCTCCCGGTGGCAAAGCTTCCACGATGTAGCATGGTTCATGTATGGCGTGGGAAAACCCCGTTGTGTTAAAATAGGTGTATCGTGCCTGGGGGGTTCCATAGAGCCCAAATCCTGAATCAGGCCCGTAGGGATAGGTGTGCAGTCGCATTACCTCACCTCCAACGTAGAGGTACTCGTTCAGGGTCATCTCTTCCCAGTTGTGGAGCCGGATTTCGTTGCGGGTTTTCGAATTGACTCCCCGATAGGTAATGTACGAGTCGCGGACCGCCTGCAGCACCGTTTGTACGACAGGTTCTCCGGCCGTGTCGAGGATGGCAAGATGGGTGTCGAGAGGAGATTTTATCTGTTGGGCGCGTGCCTCTATGATCCACTGGTCTCCCTCGGTGGCAAAAAATCGAAAAAGATCAACGTCAGCCGTTGACTGGCCTTGTTGACGTGCGATTGCGCCAACCACCTTGGATGCCCCGCCGAGTGGCGTGGCTGTTGCCGGTTGATTGTTGGGTTCCAGTTCGGTCACATCTTCCGTCGGGCCAGTCAAGGCGGGTTGTGTTTGAACCGGCGCTACGGGTGTTTGACTTGAACCTTCTTCCTCCGCAATGTCGAAGCGGTCAAGTGTGCCGTCAAACCGGCCCACAACAAATTCCCGGCCCCCAGGGGATATGGCCATGGCGGCGATACGATCGGGTTGTACGTTGTACACGTACGACTCGGTCAAACCATCGAGGGTCCACGATTTCATCACGCGGTCGTCACCCACTGAGACTGCCCGCTGGCCGTCAGGAGTCACGGCAATTTTTGCGATGGCAACTTCATGGGCAAAACGGGCATAGATCAGGGGATTGATTTGTGGCCCATCATGGGACACGAATTGCCACATTCGCAGACGGTTGTCGGCTCCTCCTCCAAGAATAGACCGGCCATCCGGGGAAAACTCGACCGTGTATTGTTCTTCCAGTGGTTGGCTGAGAGTATCGAGCCGCTGGCCTGTGGTAGCATTCCAGAGCTTGATGGTGGTATCTCCACTGGCGGTTGCAAGCACGTTTCCTTGCGGACTGAAGGCCACATCGTAGATGGCCTGGTTATGGCCCTGGAGCGTCTTGAGGATTTCGCCGGTCGGAAGTTTCCAGAGGATTGCCGTATGGTCGTAACTGCCAGTTGCCATCAATTGTCCGTCAGGACTGATATCGACAGCTTCAATCAGGTCGCGATGCGCCCGCATCGCATGGAGTTTTTTCCCTGTTTGAATATCCCAAACCACAACCTCGCCGGTCAGTCCTGCAATTCCCGAAGCGACGACCAGTTGCCGGCCATCGGGTGTAAAGCAGAGGTCGGTGACCTTCCCGAGATGTTCTTTCAGCTCGGTAATAACCTCGAGTTGTTGGGCGGTCAGTAGCTGAACGTCTCTAAA
>JAKVBG010000175.1 GCA_022447605.1 Mariniblastus sp. | reverse complement strand
CAGCATCAGCTCAAAGCCTGTATCTCTCGAACTAGCGGTTGCGGCGATTTCGCCGGCTCAGGCCGTAGCCACCCGCAAGAGCCATCAGCGCCGTGAAGGACGCGATGCCCACCGGAGCGAGGGCCGGGGCCGCAGCGGCTGCCGCCACCGGAGCGAGAGTCATGGTGATCGTATCGATGGACACGTAGTTCACGCCCACGAAGCGCTGGCTGACGGAGCTACCCACGAGGGTCAGCCGACCGGAGCCCATCGACGTTCGCATGTCGGTTCCCGTCTGGACGAGCGTCGTATTGGGCGTCGCCGGACCGAGTGTCGCCGTGGCCGAGATCTTGCCCGTGGTCCAGGGGAAGCCGTAGTTGGTGCTGCCACCACCAGGGCCCGTACCCGCGACCGGGGTCGACGAAAGGATGCATCCCTGCAGGAAAGAGAGGGGTGCGGGGCAACCACCGGTCGCCAGGACCTGCACGCGCGCTCCGGCGGGCAGGCTGTTGATGTCCGTCAGGCCGGGGCTGAATCCCGGAGCCTGGAGGCCAATGCCACCGATCTGGTCGTGGTCGACGATCGGGCAGTTTCCGCCCGGAGCCGCCGGACAGGCGCCGCCGGTACCGCCCGGAACCACCCGGCTCAGGGTGCCGCTACCGTCGATCAGCATGTTCATCGAGCCGCCAAAATTGTTGGGTCCAGCCGTGTACTGGACGCGGCCATTCTTCGTGCCGCCATTGACGGTGGCACATCCGGTCAACTGACCCGGGCAGGCCGAGAAGTTGGCCGGTCGGCTCGCCTTGACTCCCGGCGCGAGGGTCTGGTTCCCCGCCTGGGGAGCCGCGAAATTGAAGCTGGTGGCCAGCTGCTGGATCGTCGTTCGCGACGCGATCGGGATCGTGAACGGCACGGCGGCCCTGGCAAAAGCTCCCACCTCCAGGACGATCGTCGCCGGACCGGTTCCCATCTGGGTGGCCATGGCGCTCGCTGCCTGGTTGATGTTGCCGCCATTCCCCACGGGGATGCCCACGGTCTTACCGCGCTGCTGGTGCCACTGGCCAAATACAAAGTAATCGGCTGCGCCGGCCGTGCTGGTCCAGCCGAGTCCCAACATCGTGACTGCCGTCACGAGGCTCAAAAAGTTCTTCAGGCTTCGCATGACTTTCCTCTCGTCGTGTGTTCGATCCACACCTAAGGGTACAACAGTGTCAGGCGTGGTTATGCAACCAACGTGCCGTCCTATCCCCTGGCCCGGATCCCTGGATTCTGTTCGATAAGGCTCCGATCTTTATCGGATTTTTCCGATTGCACTTGAGCTGCCGGAGTATCGGATTCGGGATAATCAGCCAGAAAGGGAAAAAATTTTCCCAATGGCAGAAACAAAATTCCGGTTCCGAAGCGCGGCACGGTGAGGTTGGCTGGGGGGCGCGCTTGCCTATAATCAGCGCCACAGGGGAAAGGTCGGGCGCCTATCCTTAAAATGACGCACCGAGTCCAAGAGCGCGTCATTTCGCGGGCTGGACCGTTGCGACGGGTGAGAGTCGTAGTGACCATGGAAGTCAGGTGGATCCGCGGAGGGGGCCGGTCTGCGGCCTCGGCTCTCCTTGTCTTGGCCATCCTCGGGGCGGGCGGCGGCTGCAGCGATGTGCGGCAAGACCCTACCCGTCACGAGCGAGACCCAAGCGCTGCCAAGGGGGAGGCGGTTTCAGAGTCCGCCCTCCTAGAGGCGATTCGGATAGGAGACCCGGTCGACCGGTCGGCCAGGCTCTCGTCTCTCCTGGCGGGGCTCGGGCCCGGTTCGGTCGATTCCGTTCGGGATTTCTTTCAGGCCAACCTCTCCCAACTCCACCCACTCGATGCGGGCCTGCTCTTTCAATGGTGGTCGCGAGAGGAGCCACGTGTCGCGTTGGAGTGGCTGGAAGACAACGACAAGCTCTACGACATCGGGTTCTTCCAGCGTCTCGGCCTGGCGAGTTGGGCGGGCCAGGATTTCGATGCGGCCAGGGAGTTTCTCGAGGTGCGGGTCGTCCCCTTTGAGACCCTGGATCTCCAGGTTCGCCGAGACCTCCTGCTGCACGCCGCTTACGATTCGGGCAGCCCCCAGCT
>JAKVBG010000174.1 GCA_022447605.1 Mariniblastus sp. | reverse complement strand
GGACCAGGGAAGGGGAAACAGGAGGCCTGATCCTGAGAGACACCGTGGATAAGATGGTTCTCTCGCCGACGCCCGGAGTGGAACACTCCGTGCCGATTCGGGACATCAAAGCGGCAAAGTATTCGAACATTTCGTTGATGCCACGGGTCTTTGACGGCCTGTTGAAACCTGGAGAAATCGTCGATCTGGTGGCTTATCTGAAAGCGGCCCGGTTGCCGACCACTCTGGTGTCCACCGGGGGAAAGCCTGACAGGCAACAGGAAATCCCCCCGCATCAGCCGGTGAATTTGCCAGGTCTGCACGCCTACGCGCAGAAGAGCATTGCGGCGGGTGAGGAAATCGAGTTTCGAGTCAGCAGCAGCATCCCTTACGACCTGAGCATCGTGCAACTGGGGCAGGATCCCGAGAGCCGGGAGAAGGATCCGGTGCTGAAAACCTTTCGGGTCGAACAACCGCAGGCCCAGGCGATCCATCCGGGTTCGTATGTGCATGTGGCCAAGGCCCTGCCCGTTGAGAGGCGCCTGTCTGAACTGACCCTGGAATGCTGGATCCGCCCATTCAAGTTGACTGGCTGGCAGGGCTTGATCACCCAGCACGATTATCCGGAGCGTTGTGGGGTTGGTTTGTTTCTCAGCGAGGGAAGAATCATCTTCGGCACCGGGGCAGGAGGGACTTACGAGCAGGCGGCGTTTCACCAAACCGAGCCCGGTCTGATCAAGGCCCAGCGATGGTATCACCTCGTTGGGTGCTGGGATGGGAAGAAAAAACGGGTCTACGTGGACGGCAAACTTGTTGCCGAGTTCCCCTTTGCCGGAACAGTAAGACCTGGAGAGACCGCCCTGCGCATCGGGGCCTATGGAGAAAAGGGCACGGCGGTGAACTTCTACAACGGCGATATCGCGATGTGCGCTATCTACGACCGAGCTCTAAGTGAGGATCAAATCAGGAAACGCTTTTCCGCTCGCGGCTTGAGCGTTCCCAGGGATGGTAGCCTGCTGGCCTGCTGGCCGTTCACCGAGGAACGGGGTGTCGAAGTAGCCGATACGAGTGATTTTGGACGGAATGGCAGGATCATCAACCGGGGAACCTGGATGATCGGGGGGCCAAGCTTCGACGCGGCTGCCATCCAGCGACACGATACGGCATACGATCCGACCAGGGATGCCAGACGAGGTCACGGGCTCCGCCTGGCTACGGACGAAATATACAATGCCCGTTGGAAGGTAAGCCATCGGTTCCGTGTTCCTGCCCATGCCAAGTCGGGCGTCTACGCCGGACGCTTCGATTTCCAGTTGAACGGCAAACCGATGCGCTACCATACCTCCTTCATCGTGCGGCGCCCCGAGGCCAGGCCGAAGGCGCCCCTGCTCGTTCTCGTTTCATCAAATACCTGGCTGGCCTACAATTCGACTCCCTTTCCGGTGAATCATGGCCCGGGGCTGGTCAACATGGGGACGGGTGGATTGGGCAACAGCCACCCGGGTGCGCCCAGGTACAGCTGCTACAGTGACCACCACAACGGCCAGCCGACCTACAAGATCGGCATGAAAGTGCCCTGGCCGGCGGGCGGGCCCAACAAGACCTATATCGGCGGAGGCTACAGCCATCTGCTCCGCGGCGAGCGTTTCCTGCACCTCTGGCTGGACGACCACGGCTACCAGTACGATGTCATCACCGACCACGACCTGGACCGTCACCCGGAAATATTGAATGGCTACAAGGCGGTCTGCATCAACGGACACAGCGAATACTGGTCAAGCCGTGCCTACGACGGCCTTGATAACTATCTGAAGGCCGGTGGGGCGGCGGTGGTGATGTCAGGAAACACCATGTTCTGGCGGGTGAGCTTCGACGACAGTGGCGAGGTGATGGAGTGTCGTAAGTTCGGGAAAAGTATCGGGGGACGGGCCCGGGCCAAGGTGGGCGAACTCTACCATAGCCACGACTTCAAGCGCGGGAGCCTGATGCGTTTCTGCGGCTACCCCGCATGGAAGCTGGTCGGGTTGACCTGTGCCGGGTGGGGTGGCTTGAACTTCAAACCCTATCACGCTGATCTGCCGGATCATTTCCTTTTCAACAAACCCCACAAG
>JAKVBG010000173.1 GCA_022447605.1 Mariniblastus sp. | reverse complement strand
GAGGTAAAGGCAACACGCCCCCGACGCACCCTGCTTGCCGGTTATTTTGTTTCCTTTTGAAACAGACTTTCAGCCTTCTGCTCGGCTTTTTGTATTTTTTCCATTGGCTTCTTTTCATCGATCGTGATTTGCGCCTTTCCATCACGACGTTCCACACCGACCGCGCCCCACAGCACCCATACCAGTGCCACTACAAAAATTAAGAACAGTAGCTTTTTCATGATTTTCCTTTTTGGTTGATCACTTCCGAGGCGTTCGGTGGAACCGCCCGACGACTGGCCTCTGACGCGGAGCATAAACGATTCGCCACCGGCGAGAAAAGAGGGATTTGTAGATGGCCGCTTATTGACGGAAGGACGTCTTGTGATCGAAATTCCAGCGGACACACGCCTGCAAACGATTGGCCTGACCCTTCCTGCCTGGTACCTGTTGGTTCGGGTCTCCGATTCCGCCCTGGGTGATGATCCGGTGCCCGTACATGTATTCCAACCCCACGGTGAACGACGGGTTGGGCGACCAGATCAAGTTGATGCTCGCATAGCGGGCCTGCTTGAGCCGACCATAAGTATAGCTATTGGCTGGGGACATCGCATCGATCGTCGGCGTGAGTTTGGTATCGACCCAGTTATCTTTGAGAGCGAGAATACTAAAAGTCGCGGTGGAACGGATCGTTTCGGTCCAGAAGTGCTGATAGGCGGCCCAACAACCCGCGATCGGAATGGCCTTCAGGGGCCCCCGATATTCAAAACCGAGCTCCCCAGGCCTAGTAGCAGGATCATAAACAAAAACAGATGGAGCTGCATCCAGCCCCATGTGGGCCGTGTCCTGGCTGTACGCTGCGATGCCCCGCCCCCCCTGAGCGGCCAGGATCACGTTGTTCTGGCCCCAGGTGCTAAACTTGCCACTCACCGCGCCACCATACCCGTAGGTAGTCGATCGATAAGGTTTACCCGTGTTGCCCGGATCCACGCCCGCTCCAACTGCGGTGAGCCGCCTCAAAACTGCCGCCGCCTCAAAGTGAACCCCCTCAGGCGTCAAGACATACTTCCCGACGATCGAGGGCATCGTTTCGTTACTACCCCAAAGATTGTCGGCATCCGTCCACGGCATTAATGCATTGTTTCTACCATTGAGCAACGTAAATTCTCCCGGTGCATGTTCAATACCGAGCACAATGCCCTGGTGGGGGGCGAATCCCAATTCTGAAAGTGGGATATTCAGTACAAGTTGTGGAAAGCGAACGTAGGGGATTGCGTTGGGCCCTTCAAAGTCGATCGTGTCGGGTGCCGCAGACTGGTTAAAAAAAATGGAATAGTCCTTCCCTGCCTTGAACCAGCCGTAGTTGGCATAGACTTTGTAGACCTGAAATTCCACTGCGGTGTCGGCTCCAAAGAGATTCATCAGGGCGTAGGCACGGAACCGCGCGAGGTCTGTAGGCCGCTCGTACCAGACACCGAGCTGTGTCTGATTCGGACTAATGACTTCCTGAGGATAAATGAAAGAGGCGGGCGTTCCGACCACCGGAATCTGGGAGGTAACAAACTCCCGCAAGACCCCCTCCGAGGGAACCAGCCCTACGGCATTCGTATCATAAATCCCATCGACCTCAAGGATCCCATTGAAACCAACTCCCTCGCGATTCCCGGTCAGTACGTACGGGGCCATTTCACCAAGCCAGGCAGGGCCCTCGCCGATCCTTGCAGAGAAGTTTCGCGAACCCGCCGTGCCCGGTCCGGTTGGCGGTGCGCTCATTCGCGCACGTTCCCAATAGTGAGGCCTCGTTGCTGCGTTACCCGGACGTTGCGATTGCGGCTGCATCGACGCAGTGTTGTAGCGGATCCAGTCGTTGTTCCCCGCATACCGCTCGACCATTACCTTGGTCTCGCGGTCCCAGTCGACCGCTTGGGCCGGATCCTCGACCGGTGGCAACCGCCGCACGGCGCCGGGCTCGGCAGCCGCAGTCCGTGCCGCCCAAGAGGCGGCTACGAGGCACGCAAGTACCAGGCACGCGAGAATCAAAACAGACCGCGCACCGGCGAGCCTCCCGCGCAATGCGGCGGGTTGCCGGGCCGACCTGTTGTTACGGTGAGAAACCAAAAGTGAATCTTGCCTCCGCCG
>JAKVBG010000172.1 GCA_022447605.1 Mariniblastus sp. | reverse complement strand
TGTTGGGACCAATGAGCGACTCGACGCAGTCCACCAGTTCGGGGGTGTTGGCAAGTTGATGGAAGGTCTCGTGCACGTCGTACGGATTGTAGATTCGCCGCACCACAGGGCAGTCGTCCTGTGACTCGGGTTCTAATTCAAGAAACTTGCTGTGATCTTCGCTCTGCAGTGCCTCGTCGGTCAGTTGGCCAATGGTCGTATTGACCCGATCGAGTACGTCGGGTCCAAAGAACGAGGGTACGACCAGGTAGCCTTCCTTTTGGAACTGTTGGACCTGGGCGTCAGAAAAGTCGTGGGCATCCATTTTGCGTTACCGACTTGCGTTGAGACTCTTGACACCGGACACTGGACACTTGAAGCTCGGCCTCCAGTACCTGCAGGTTGCTTCCAAGGATACCCGGTTGGGGGAGTCAGGTCGATTTTACGATAGCATCAAAAATGCTTTGCGCGAAGCATCAAGCGGTCGATAGGAGTTGCACATGCAGAAGAAAGTTCGCTGTGCGGTCATTGGCGCTGGTTGGTGGGGCACCTTGGCACACGTTCCGGCTCTGTTGGGCCATCCCCAGGCGGAACTGGTGGTCGTCCACCATCGAGACCAGGAGATTGCCGAGAAAATTGCCCGCGATTTTGGAATTCCTCGCGGTGTGTCTTCGGTGGAAGAAGTCCTTGCCTTCGATGGCCTCGATGCGGTGGTGATCAGTTCCACGGTCAATGCGCATTACCCCCAGGCGAAAGCGGCATTGGAACAGGGTCTCCATGTGCTGATCGAAAAGCCCATGACACTCACGGCCGATCAGGCGGGAACACTAATCGAGTTGGCATCCCGGCAGGGTGTTCAGATGTTGATCAGTGCACCGTGGCACTACACCCAGCACGCTCTTCAGGCGCAACGCTTGATCCAATCGGGTGCGCTGGGAGACCTCAAGATGATCAGCGTGTTGATGACCAACTTTTGTCTTGGTTTTTATCGTGGGTTACCTTGGGACACTATTTTTGGAGAAGCCGATGCGTTTGAGAACGCCCAGCCACCCTATCTCAAACCTGAGCCGTCTGTGAGCAGCGATCCGGAGGTGAGCGGGGGCGGGCAGATCTACAACCAGATTGCGCATGTCGCGGGGCATCTGGCCTACCTCACTGGCCAGGAACCTGTGGAAGTGTTTGCCCGGTTTGACAATTACGACACGCCTGTGGATGTCTTCAATACGCTGAACGTCAAGCTGGAACAGGGCACGCTGGTGTCGATTGCGAGTACTGGGGCCACTATGCTATCGGAGCGGAACTACGAGGTCCGGATTTACGGAACTGACGGTATGCTTTTTATGGAATTGTGGAAGGGGACGATGCAGTATCATGCGGGCGACGGTACGGTGACAAATTATCCGGATCTTACGGGCGATTCCATTTACCCGCTGGCCGCGCCGACGAATAACCTGGTCGACGTCGTCCTGGGTACGGCGCCAAACCGCTCGCCGGCGACACTCGGGTGGAGTGCTATGAAATTAATCGAAGGGGCGTGCGACTCAGTCCGCAACGCCACGAATGTGATCGTGAAGTGAGGTGAATGCGATGAAACTTAAACTCGCCTGTGCAGATTTTACCTTTCCACTCCTGCCGCACGACGATGTGTTGGACTTGATTGCGACACTGGGCATTGGTGGCGTGGACATTGGATTGTTTGAGCGGCGATCCCATCTACAGCCTTCCGACCAATTCAAGCATGTCAGTCGTTCGGCCCGGGCACTCAAGAAAAAGCTCGATTCGCGCGGCCTAAAAATGGCGGATCTGTTTCTGCAGGTGGATGACGATGGGCGATCTTATGCCATCAATCATCCGCAGGCTTCGCGCCGGCGCAGGGCCCGCGACTGGTTTCAGCGCACACTCGACTATGCGGCCATATGTGGCGCCAAGCACGTCACCATAGGTCCTGGTGTGATCTTTAAGGAGCACCCCAGGGCACAATCGCTGAAAATTGCTCGTGAGGAACTCGCGTGGCGCATCAAGCAGGCAGCCCCCTACCGGATTACGATGGGTGTGGAGCCGCATATCGGGTCGATCGCGCCACGACCCAAATCGGCACTCCGCCTGATCGATCAGGTGCCGGGACTGACCTACACGCTCGACTATGCC
>JAKVBG010000171.1 GCA_022447605.1 Mariniblastus sp. | reverse complement strand
CAACAAACCCGTCGTATGGTGTGGACCGGTCTTAACACCTGGCACTGGGAGAATGTGACGCTGCCACAGGGTATTCGCACGGCAGAATTCCAGGCCTCGGTGTCAACTGCGCAGAGCGTGGAATTCCGAGCGTCATTCGGCCCCGACGGAGTGCTTGGCCAGCTCACAGGAAAAGCTGCCTCCGAGATCAAAGACCCGTTGCTGGCACTACCTGGCGGAAATCGGTTGACCATGCGGATCCAGGAAGACGGCACCTGGGTGTCCGGACCTGCAGATTTACTGCCTCCCAACACGTTTACCCGCGCAGAACTGGTCACCGACGCCATGAATCGCCGCAAGGCAATCTATCAACACTTGTTTGAACAGAATAGCGGGACTTTCCCTCGTCAACCGTACTGGATCGGCTGGACCAATCCCTACCTGACTGGCTTTACGTTTGGCCCGGAAGTCGAGCGAACGGGTGAAGCCTTGCTGCTGGTGCCCATCCTCTGGACCCCGACACCTCCTGGAACCAAGGTCACGGTACCCTCTGCGTTCTCAATCTGCCGGTCGGTAGCTGGACCCGGACGAACAGGTATCAGCTCGTTGTTTCGAGCAAGTGGACCCTGGCTCGAGTCCTCCTTGGAATCAAGCACCTGGCTCCGATTTCAATTACCCGACCAGGTACTGCCTCTCAGCCAGGTCAGCGGTACTCTAAAACTCGACATCAAGGCCCCTGGGTGGCAAATCAAGGTATCTCAAGTGGCTGGTGAAAAAGTAATTCCAATCGCCACCCAATCTGGAACGGAGCAATACAGTTTTGAGGTGGCCGCCGATGGATCCTGGGTACCCGATTCTTCCGGGGGCCTGACGATTGGCATCCAAATGGTGCCCGAGGTAGCCGCGCCGGACGGAAATCTCGATGAACAAACAATCTGGCAAGTCCAATCCATTGGATTGGACGTCCGCGGAACAACATCGCAGTAAATCAGGAAGATCTAATCGAACGGGTGACCATGTTTGACTAAGACCATGTTTGACTAAAACGTGTGTTCACCACAACGAATGAACACCCCACACAACAGGCATCCGGTAGCGGGAGATTCATGTGAGTAACGAAGACTCGGTAGTTGTTACGAATAATCTGACCAAGCGTTACGGTGAATTCACGGCCCTCGACAGCCTTTCCCTGAACGTCAATCGCGGCAACATCCTGGGGTTGATTGGTCCTAACGGCGCTGGCAAAACCACCGCCATCAAGATGTTGGTGGGGATGGCCCGCCCCACTGCCGGTAGTGCTTCGATCGCCGGGGTTGATTGTTACCGCGAGGCGCGACGCATTAAACGTCTGGTCGGCTACATGCCCGACCGATTCGGTGCCTACGACAACATGCGGGTCTATGAATACCTCGACTTTTTTGCCGCCGCCTTTGGGATTTCAGCGTTCAAGCGCAAGCGGCGCATCGAAGCTGTCATGGAAATCACCAAGTCCACCTACATGCGTGATCGTTATGTGGAAGCGTTGAGCCATGGAATGCAACAACGAATTGGGATCGCGCGGACTCTGGTACACGATCCGGAAGTACTGATCCTCGACGAACCTGCCAATGGGCTGGACCCAGAGGCGCGCGTGGAAATGCGTGATTTACTGCTGCAATTAGCAAAGATGCAAAAAACTCTGATCGTGACCAGCCATATCTTGCCGGAGCTATCCCGCATCTGCGATCAGGTTGCGATCATCAGTAGTGGCAAGTTGCGTGCCTTTGGAACGTTGGCTGAAATCGCGCGCCAAATCAGTCGCAATCGATTTCTAGAGGCCCAATTGAGCTCAGTAGAATCACTGGATCTTGCCACAACATTGGTCCGGGAGCATCTCGAAGAAGGTGCTGAAGTCACGCCCTCCAAGACCGAATCGGTCGTGCGATTTCGGACTGCCAAGGATGAAACCGTGTTGGGCGATCTGCTGGCGGCTTTGGTCCAGAATGGAATCCCCGTCACACAATTTCGCGAACTGCAAACCGATCTGGAAGACGCTTTCCTGTCAGTTACGCGAGCAGACGCCGCAGAATCAAACGCCGCAAAGGCAAACGACGCGGAGTCAAGCGGCGAGAATTCAGAAACCGCTTGATTCCACGAACCCGCGTATCGAACACCAGCC
>JAKVBG010000170.1 GCA_022447605.1 Mariniblastus sp. | reverse complement strand
CGCCGCTTTTTGATGGTAAATGTATCGTGTCGACTGAAGAATGTACGAAACGTCGAGTGCTGCTTGTGGCGTGGCCGGGAGCTTATTCACAGATCGTGAATTCAATGCTCGAACAGGGACGGCTGCCCAACCTGTCAGGTCTCATCAAGAAAGGCGTCGTCGGCCGCCTGGACAGTCCGCCACCGTACAATCTCTCTAGCATGGCGACGTCCATCGTGACGGGAAAGCCGCCCGGACTGCATGGCATCGTTGGACCTGCAATCCCCTCCGCAGATCGTTCTAAAATGCAACCCGTTACGTCGGCCCATCGTGAGTCTGCTGCAGTTTGGAATATGTTTTCAACGCGTCATCGGCGCAGCATGGCGGTTGCGTGGCCGGTAAGTCACCCTGCCGAACCCATTCTGGGAAACATCGTTTCTAATCGATTTGCCCAAGGATTGATGGATCGTCGCATTCCGATGCAGCCAGCCACCATTCATCCCCAACCGTTGCATGAAAAACTTGCAGAATTTCGAATCTTTGCAGATGAATTGAAGGCGGAAGACCTTTTGCCTTTGCTGCCATTAGGACATGAGATCGACCAGGACCACGACCCGCGTGTTGCGTTTTGCGCGAGATTAATGTCACAGACCGCTACCGTTTCTACCTGTAGCCAGCAACTGTTGCCGGAGGAGCGTTGGAGCTTAATGGCCATTTGGTTTCCCGCGATGGCAAGCTTCAATCGTCGCTTTCTCAAATTTCATCTTGCCGACTCCGACACACAGGAATCGAACGATTATCGGCTCTATCAAAACGTCCTCAACGCCGCCTACCACTACCATGACCTTTTGCTGGGCCAGTTGATTCAACAGACGGGTAATGATGCTACCGTCATTCTAGTCTCACCAGTCGCTGAATCTCCCGTCGTGAAAAAACGATTTGGGGAAAGCCACGGCATGCTGGTGATCTCCGGCTCCGACATTCACCAGGACGAATTAATCCATGGTGCTAATCTCTTGGACATCACCCCGACCATCTTAACTGCATGTGGCTTACCCATCGGCAAAGACATGAAGGGGCGGCCTTTGTTGGACGCCTGGCAGGTAGCCCCGCAGGTCGACATGATTGACAGCTGGGACACTCAAGGAGAGCCCAACCCTGAACAAGAGGAAATTTCTCGCCATCCAAATGCAACGTCGGTCTCTGCCGCGGCAAGACCGGTCGAATCCGACCCGCAACAACTCGGGCAAGACCAACATGACGCCCAAGTTTCCCGCGCAGCCGACCTCTATGAATATCGCCGAACGAAATCCCTGATGCACAACGGTTTGTATCGGAATGCGATTTCCAACCTGGAACGACTAGCTCAGGTCGAACCCTTCCAGGTATCGGCAACCCTTGACTTGGCCCAATGCTTATGGCGTCTCAGAAACATCGAGCAACTGGAACCCTTGATCGATCAATTCGTGAAAGATAGGGGGTCGAATGACGGAGAAATCCCGGCCTACATCATCTTGCTCCAGGGACGCCTGAAAATCATTCAAGGGGATGAAGAAGCAGGGAAATCTTTCCTCGCCAAAGCTGCCTCCGCCGCAAACCAAGATCACTATTTACTCACTCAGATCGGAGAGACCTATCTCAGCCTCAGGGAAGCTGAACATGCTGCCGAAGTGTTCCGGCGAGTCTTAGCGGAGCACCCCCACCATGCCGCGGCTCACTTGGGATACGGGCGTTGCCTCCTGCAACAGAAGAGACCCCAACAAGCGGCCGACAAATTCACCGAAGCGATCGTCTTACGATATCATTACCCCGTTGCTCATTTTTTCCGGGCTGTTGGTCAATGGCGGCTGAGAGATCCAGAAGGTGCTCTCGATGCGGCATCGATATGCCTCAAACAAAATCCGTCGTTTGCACCTGCCCATCGGCTGATGGCGCGCGTCTACAAAAGGTTTTATCGGGACGATCACCTGGCCGCGCAACATCTCCGACAGGCGAAACAATTGCGAGAACAGAGACTCAACCCATCCAACTCGACACCGTCGGACGATTCCCTGCAAGAATCTTCGGACCGGAGCCTCGTCGATCTACTCGACTCCGTCAAAAACCGGCCCCCTCGACCCTAGCATCCTGAATGCTGATCGCGCATTTGCGTCCAACGT
>JAKVBG010000017.1 GCA_022447605.1 Mariniblastus sp. | reverse complement strand
CAGGATCCCCGATCGAGACCTTTTGGCCAGCCTCTTGCTCGTCCGTAGCGCCGATGTCGATCCACAGGTCTTTCGCCTTGACCACCTGCTTTCGCTCACTCTCCTCCAAGAGATGAATCGCCTTGCGAGCAATCACACCGGCAATCGGCCCGGACGAGGTCCAGACGGTCATTCGCTGTCCGACCAGTTGTTGCGGATCCCACCCGCCCACCGTTTGCGTGTAAAGGTAACCGTCATCATCGATACTTGAGACGATCAGGCCGATCTGGTCAGCATGGCCGGCCAACATCGTGCGGACGGGTGCCGACGGATTCTTGGCCAGGATCAGGTTGCCGTGCAGGTCCGTCTGCATCTCATCGACGAAATCACGCGCATACGAACGGACCAGCTCCTGGACTCGTGTCTCATAGCCGGAAACACCCGGAGTTTCTACCAGTTGCACCAAAAATTCTTTCGCCTTTGCATCCATCGCGAACCTGCGTTTCTCTCAAGGGTTTCCAACAGTAAATTCAGTCTTCATCGCCAAAACGGCCTGGCAGAAAATTTCCTGCATTTTGGCCCATCCTTTTCTTCCGAGAGAGCTCATCGATCATGCGAACCGCTTCCTGCAGGGGGCGATCGACATGCGCTGGGCCGTCATCACTCGGGTCGGACGTGTCCCCGACTGGCCGAACGAGCCCTTGCAGGTCCCGCCGGTTTCTCTGACGTGCGTTTTCAAATACCTCTTCTTCGGTCAGCTCAACAATGTATCGCGGCTCCGGCACAACACCCCAGACACCCGACTCAGCAGCCGAGTCTTCGAACCGGTTGATGTTGGTTCCATTGGGGCGCCAGTAACTCGCCGTGGTCAACTTCAGGGCGCTCTTGCCCCGTTCAATCGGAATCACATGCTGCACCGTCCCCTTACCCCAACTCTGTTCCCCGATGATGCTGGCCCGGTTATGGTCCTGCAGGCAGGCCGCTACGATTTCGCTGGCACTGGCAGAATTCCGGTTGACCAACACGACCATCGGTTTGGCGGGATCATAGATCGGCTCTTTGGCAGAAAAGACTTCGCCGATCACCTTATCCTGCCGTCCGCGAGTACTGACAATCAGCTGTTCTTTCCCCAAAAACATGTCGCAGATTTCGACGGCCGCATCGAGCAGACCGCCGGAGTTATTTCTCAAATCGAGGATCAAACCTTGAGAGGCAGGTCCGACCTCCTCCAGGGCAGCCCGCATCTCTTCCACCGAAATCGAACCGAATTGCAGCAACCGCAGGTAAGCGATTTCCGGATGGTCCTTGAGAAAGAATTTCCAGGTCCCATCCGGTTCCCGCCAATCGCCATGCACGGAGGGAACCGGTATTGCGGCGCGCATCAAGACGATCTCAAATTCACGATCTTCGCGCCCCATTTTGACCGTCACCGATTCCCCTTGCGGCCCCCGCATTAAGCGTATCGCATCACTTCTTTCCATCCCCTCGGTCGTCACACCGCTGATTTCCTTGATCCAATCCCCCGATTTGACACCTGCTTCAAACGCCGGCGTTCCCGGAATGGGCGCCAACACGACCAATCGCCCATCGACAGGGTCGTTGTCGACATACATACCGACCCCGCCAAACTTCTGTTTCATATCCTCGTCAAAAAACTGAAACGTATCTCCCGATATATACATCGAGTGCTCGTCCAAACCGGACAGCATCCCGCTCATGGCATTATCGAAGAGTTCGCGCGGCGGAACCTCTTGCAGGGATTCCTGCTCAACGACCTGCAGCGCTTCGGCAAACAGATTGGCAAACCGGTTTTTGGAAGCGACTGAGTAACAGACGAATGAAAAAATCGTGCACAAACTAATGGCGACGACGTTTCTTAAAGGCATTCATTTCTCCGATGAGATTGCATCACCCGGCGGCCAGGCAGCCATTTCGCCAGGAGCTTCCATTCCCCCCGTTTGACGACGTCCAGCAGCACAGGGTTCCGAACAGCATCATCGTAGCGTCGATTCACGTTCTTTTAAATATGGCACAACAAGGATTGACGCGATTTGATACGGCTAAAAAAAAACAGGCCGCCCTGTGTGGGCGGCCTGTTGGAAATGCCTGATTTGAACAGATGTCGTTTTTAATGTGCCGGGTATTGATACGCCGGGTTGTCCGGGCTGAAGTCTTCATTCTTCAAGCCGACATTCAGCTGCACCTTGATGTAGGTGTATTCCTCGATCAACTGCGGCTTGCCACCCTCAGTAGTCGGCCAATCATAGGCGGCATAACGGATTGGAATGTTGTATTCCTTGTCGATATAGACCTTGGCCTTGTGGAAATCGAGTGGCGCTTTTCTTTCCGCATGAATCACTTCGATCAACGTACAATCGCGCCCGTTGATCTTCGCACCGTCAACATAATTGACCTCGCACATTCCCATCTTGCGATCACGCTCTGCTTTTTCAATCAATTTGACGACCAGGTTCTCGATCCCCGCTTCATAAATCGGGTAACGGTTCCCTTTCATGGCAACCCATCCATCCGGATCGAGATGAAAACGTTTGATACCAAGAATTCCCGCTTCATGGGCAACCAGCTTGCCGTCGTTTTGCCCTTTAACCCAGATGACCTCGCGACCAGCAACTTCCTTCGGTTTGAGGAACTTCATATAGACGCTGAAGGGGATTTGCTGGTTGTTGACCTGGCGACCATTCCGAATCTTGATCCGCATGTACTCGGGATCGCCCAAAGTGTTATCAACACGTTCGCGTTTGACCATGATGGCCGAGTAGTCGTAAATATCGCGCTGGATATGCTCAAGCCCGCTGTGGGCCATTTCGATCGCCCGGTCCAGCGGGTGCGGTGTACCAACAGGCTGGGCAGCTACCGCGGCCGGCGTAATGGCCTGACCTTTTTTCTCGGGGTTCACATCGGTGTCGGGCAGCTCGGCAACCCTGGTGGGCACCCTGAACACCGGCTGGGTTGTCTTCTTGTCTTCTTCCTGGCCATAAACCGCAGAAGGGGCCAGGGCAAAACAGCCAGCCACCGCCAGCAAGATTGTTGTCCGAGTATTGGTTCGGCTAATTCGCATCCGATCCTCCTTGATCCGACTGTTGGTCGCTTTTGAACCTCATAAAATGAGGCGGGTTCCCCTGAACGTATCTGCACCGTCCAGCAGCACCCGGCAAGTTTAGCGGGTTCCCTCTTCCGCCTCTATATCGATCGTCCGGCAATCTCGCATGCTAGCAGGCTGGTGCCGTTCGTATTTCTTGTTTATCGCCATCGCCAAGCGATCTCCACAGCCCCTTATTTTTTGCAGACAGCAGAGCCAATAAAACCGGAACAGGCGGAACGTCCCGTCCTGACCAACCCCGTTCAAGTTGCCCTAACAGGAACATTTCAACGAAAAATTTCCGCCAAATTCTGCGATTTTTTTCGCCCGGCATTCCCTGCCTGGCTCGGCGATCAACCAGCCGAATCAACGATCGACTGAAACCAGCGGCAGTCTTACGTCAAAAACGACCCCGGAACCGGCCTCCCGGGAAACCTCGACACTCCCCAGGTGGGCCTTGATCGATTTTTCGCTGACGGCCATGGCGATTCCCATCAAGTTGGAGTTCTCGTTGACCGAGAGCGGGTCAAACATCGAGTCAAATTCTTCCGCCGGCATGTCACTTCCGGTATTCCGAATCCTGACAACCACCTGGCCCGATTCCAAGTCGTCCTCCAGTGATAGTGAAACCACGCCTCCCTCACGACACGTGTTGATAGCCGTCAGTACAATATTTTGCAGGGCGCGTTCCAACAAGGCGTAATCAAAATGAAGCGAGGGTGATTCGCCAACCAGATCCCAATCAAGCTTTACATTGCAGTGATCGGCCCTCCGCTCCAACCAACGCATGGTTGACCCGAGCAACTGGTGCAGATCTCCCGGGGACAGGTTGGCAGCCTGGGGCTTACTGTGAGCCAACATGTCCATCACCAAACCAGAAAGGCATTCCTGGTTGCGCTGGACCATCTGCCAACCCTGTTCGACCAACTCGTATTCTTTTTCTTTCAAACCGCATTCGATCAGGTGCGTGCCCCCGTTGATACTCTGCATGACATTCTTGATGTAATGGGACAAAGACTCCATCACTTCACCCACGGCAATGTTCCGCTCCCGCTGCAACATCATCGAGTAATAACCCGTATTTTCTATGGCTACCGCTGCCTGATGGCCAATGGCCAACAGCATTTTCAACTGGTCCGGACTGAACACCGAAGGGTTGGAATCGCTCGCCGAATCCTCTTTATCCCCGTCACAATCGACGTAAATCACGCCGGTAATTTCGCTCCTGCCGCGAATGGGAACGCACATCACCGCCCGCGCTTCGACCTCGACGTCACCCGGCCCAACAACCAACCGGGGGTCATTCTTCTGGTTCGCCGAAAATATCCCCTCTTCCTTTTCCAGCACGTAATCCAGTACCGCGGGGAAAACGTAAAATTCACCACTCCCATCGCGCTGCTCGGCGCGCTGTCGGATTGACCTGACGACCCATTGATCTTGGTTTTCGTCCTTCAGGATAAAACAAGCCCGATCGGCAGTAATCCAGGAAAAGACGAGGTCCATCAATCGCTCAATCAGCAGGTCCATCTCGGTGTGAAGACTGGTTGCCATCGCCGTTTCACACATCATCTGCAAATTGCTTTTGGCCTGGGCAATCCAGTCCACTGTTTCGGGGGAAACAGAAAAACCGAGCAACGTTTCAGACGGGGAAGAATCCTGATTCGTCTCCCAACCCGGCTCCAACATCATCACGTCCGAAGATGACAAATTACCCGCTGGCGAAGTATCCTGATCATGCAACACGAGAGTCGTCCCGCCAATTTTGACCTGATCTCCCGCTGACAACAACTTCTTTTTGACACGCACGTTATTGACAAAAACGCCGTTGGCACTTCCCAGGTCCACGATCACAAAACTGTCGTCCTGGAAATGCAATTCCGCATGTCGACGGGAAACTTCCGGGTCAGGGATTTGAACGGAATTGGTCTGCTCGCGTCCGACCGTGACGATCCCCACGGGGAGGTCAAACGCGCGGCCCTTCTGAGGGCCTTTCACCACGATCATGGAATTGACTCGCATCTCTACGACGCCCTTGATTTAACGGGGAAACGGTTCGTCGCACCAACCACGCTGCCTTCGTTCGACTCGTAGCGAAACGTGGGGCATGAAAAGCAAATAACAAGATAACAGAAAAAACAAGTGCCTCACACAATGGTGGGCAAGTTCAAAAAAGCCTTATCCAACCGTTTTATCCATCCGTTTTATTCGGCCGAAACACGCGGCTCTTTATCGGCATCCTCATCGTCGACGGGTGGTTCAAACGGAGAGCCAGCCGGCTCGGTCTGATCATCATAAGTTTGATGGTAATCGGGCAGGCCGGGCGCTGGCTTGTGACTGTCGATATCCTCCGAGAAATTCGATTTGATTTCGTTCAAACTCTTGCGAAATTCTCGATAGGACCCACCCAACGAACGCGCAACTTCGGGCAGTCGCTTGCCAAACAGCAGGATGGCAACCACTCCCAGCAAGATCAGTTCAGGATAGCCAACAGAGCCAAACATAGCAAAAATGAACTTACGCAAACAAAATAGCAAGAACAGGAAAGGCCCCATTCACACTGCATCCTGTTCGCCTATTCCGCCTCCCCAGATTTATCTTCTACTGGAGGCACTTCAGCAGGCTGCTCTTTAATGCCAGTTTTGAATTCGTTGATGCTACGGCCCATATTGCGCATCAGTCCTGGCAATTTCGCACCACCAAACAGCAGTAGGACCAAAGTGCCCAGAATCAACAGCTCGGGCCAACCAGGCATACCGATAAAAGCTAACATCACTCGTCCCAATCTAAACGTTTATGGAAACAAACTTGTTATTCCATTCTAGAAACGGTGGTTTTAGTGTCAAACCCAACCGGCATTTTCCCTTCTCTTTAGGCGATTATATACGCCAAAATCACAAACGCTTCCGGTTAGGCCAGTTATTCAATCCGGTTTTCGACTGGGCCGGTTCCTTTTCCGACCAGGCCAATCCGATGAAAACGGTCAACCCGCTGGCCACGGTAATCCGCTAAGAATATCGCGGCGGTCACGCCGGAACGAGTGGTGGCCCTTAGTGGCCCTTAGTGGCCCTTGGTGGCCCTTGGTGGCCCGGTACCGAGGCAGGCCGAAAGGCGAACCCCCAAAACCTAGTCGTCGCGATTCATTTCGGCTACGGGTGTGTACCGGTAGTAGACTTCCAGACACAACGTGGCCATGGCGGTGGAATAGACGCGACCCCCATAACCAGCCCACAGGCCGTTCGCGGGCCAACTCCCGGCCAGCTCGCCTTCCTGGATTTGCATGGGCACCAAAGTTTGGGTTAAGGAACGGTTCCACGATTCCCAGTTTTCGTCACCCGATTGAAACAGGGCCATCGTTCCATAATACCAATAATAAAGATTGACCCGACTGCGGCGAGGGATGTCACTCATCACCTTCCGTACGGCCTCGTGGACGGTTTCAGGATCGACCGAGGGACTCATAAAATACCTGCAGACGAGCGCTTCGGCCGTCATGGTGGTCGTGACCGCCTGCCCGGGCCGGTAACTGGCCAATCCATGGGCCGGACCCGAAGTACACAGGTGAAGAAACATGTGCATTCGATCGATCGTTTCCTGGGGCACGCTCACGCCTCCGATCGATGCGCTATGCATCGCCATTACCTGCCAACCGAATTGGCTCATATCCCCCCGATCACCGGGCTGGTAACGCCAACCGCCGTCGTTCCGATTCTGGGAACGGACCGAGTATTGCACGCCCTGCTTCACGGCCTCTTTCAAACGATCATCGCCGGTAACGGCCAAGGCTTCGCTGAGCGCTAAGAGGGCCATCGAATGACAGTACATGCGTGCAAACACTTTCGCATCACCATACAGGTTTCCGTCGCCTCCCTGGCTGGCAATCAGAAACTCGAGCGCGTGCTGGACGTTGACCTGGTACTTACCTTCCAGGTGGGTATGGCCCGCCCCCAGAAAAGCGAGGGTCGCCAACGCCGTAATTCCGGTATCGGCGTGACCCCCGGCACCTTTCCGATCATGGCCCAAGGTTCTGGTCTCCTGCCCCGCCTGGCTTCGCGCGGGGTCCCAGCCGCCGTCGGCCGACTGCTGGCCGGCCAACCACTCCAGCGCCGCGGCCACTGCCCGTTCGGTATCGAGTGATCCCCCGCGTTCCAGCGAAATGGATTCCCGTCGGGTCGAACTCCGAGCTGCGTAAATCGGTGGGATCGGTTGGCCATCTCCCAATCTTCTTGGCTGGGCAACCGGGGCGACGGAACTGGCCAACCGCTGGTACGTGGACCGGTCGGTAGGCCGCGCCGTCGATTCATTTGAGGCCGGGCTGGGTGGCAGGAAATCATCGACTTCGTTCACCTTGGCAACCGGTACTTCGAACTGGTTGTTCAATGTTTCCTCGCGAACCGTTTGATCGAGCACCGGTTCGTTGTCAGGGCGCAATTCACCGGGATCGATACCGGGAAGTTCCGGGGCTTCGGTTGTATCGGTCTCGATCTCATGGGTAAGCTCGTACGAGCGCAGGTCATCTCCCTCACCTCGCCTACGGAATTCAATCGCTTCCGGGTTGAGGGGAACCGGTTCGTTATCCATTAACGACGGTCCGGATTCGGCCGTCGGCGGCTCGTTCTCCGGCAGAGGGACAAGTCGTTGGTCAATCGGGGCATCGGCTTCCCCCCGCCGTTCGACCGGGGGAGTCTCCCTTTCCAACTCAATGCTGTTCTCGATTTCGGGTCGGGCCAACCAATCGGCATCGGGCAACGGTTGCTGGTTGACAAATTCATCCCACGGCTCGGGGTTGGACCGCTCTTCCTGCTGCGGGTCAGGTTCCTCTTCGGCTTCCGTTTCGTAACCAATCAGGGAAACGGCAACCGAATCACCCGCTTCAATCGCCGGGTACTGGAAAATCAGGTTGGTTCCATAAAAGTAACCAAACAACAGGATATGTGCCGCCACCGAGAGAATGACGCATTTCATGATGGGACGCGTCTGGCCCCACCGAGTCATGGCCAGAATCATCACGGTAAACGCGACGACGGCAAAACCGACCACCAGAAACAACTGCAGGCTGGGAGTTGAAAACATTTCAACCAGCCTGTCCCAATTGGGAAACCACCCCGATGCGATCATCATTCAATTAGCGTCCTGTACGATAACCGGGTTTCGTCCTGTTTGGATTTCCATTCCATCTCCAACTTCCCATACTCTCAGAATCACTTGGTACGACTTGATTGGCCCGCCTGGGCAACCCGCACCGAAATATTCAGGTCGCTGATATCTGCCTGCTTGCAAGTCGCAATCACGTCGGCAACGTTCTGGTATTTACTATTCGCATCACCTCGTACGATGACGCCCAGTTGCTGGTATTGGTCCTTGGTATCTTCCAGTTCATCGTGCAATTGAGTGAGGCTGACCGTCTCACCGTCCAGGACGATCTTTCCGTCGGCCAGGATATTGATCACGCGTTTCTTGGGGGCCGCCGTCAACGCCGCACCCGCGCCAACACTGGGCACTTCCAACTGGATACTCTTTTCCTGTTCGTTGAGCTCACTAAAACGTGTCCCCACCAGGAAAAAAATAATCAACAGGAACACGATGTCGATCAACGGGGTCAGGTTGATCGTCTGTTGGTCGTCTTTATTTACTTTTAATGGCATGCTTCAAACCTGGAACAACTTACGGGATAAGCAAAAGCTAGGCGGCACTTCGGGAACCTGTTTTTGAATTCTGTTTCTTGGACTCCGCCGAGATCACCCTGACGACTTTCATCCCCATCGAGTCGATTTCCGTCACCCGCTGATCAACCCTACTGGAAAAGAACATGTAGGCAATCAGCGCCGGGATCGCAACGCTCATTCCCGCCGCAGTGGTTAACAACGCCTGACTGATACCGGTCGCAATCATGACCTTGGGGTCCACCAGGTTGGAATCCACCGATGAAATCGCATCGAATGCATGGATCATCCCGAGAACCGTACCGAGCAATCCGAGCAGGGGCGTGATGGTCGCCACACAGTTGATCAAGCGAAGGTAGCGGCGCAGGTAATTCGACTGACGTTCCCCTTCATCGAGGATCGCCTGTTCCACCTCAACCGATGGGCGACCCCATTTCTCGACACCCGCTTTGAACACACGGGCGACGGGACTGCCATTATCGTCACATAATTCCATGGCCAATTCGCGATTCAAGGCCCCCTCGTCCAACTGTTGCAGGAACTTCCTGGTGAACGGACCGGGCAGAATCCGTCCCTTTCGGAGACTGATAAAACGTTCGAATGCAAAAACGACGAGGATAAAGGAACAGATCGCAATTGGGATCATCAGCGGCCCGCCACCCTTGATCACGTCGAGCAGACGTTTGGAGGCCACAATCTGTTCACTCGGAGCTTCCGGTTTAGCCGCCTCAACCTGAGCCGATGGAACATCGAATCCATTTTGTGGCAGTCCCTCACCCGGTTGTTGACCGAGCACGCCTGCGGGCAACAGCCATCCGCACAATAAAAGGATGGCCACCAGTCGTTTGAAGTCGCGGTTGAATTTCATAAAACACCTGTTACTGGTTCTGGTCACATCTTCACCTTGTTTCACCTGTCCGGATTACCGGGAACGACCGGAAGTATCCGCCTTGGCCTGTCGCATAGCGACCTGCAATCGAGTCTCTGCATCCACACGAAATTCACTTTGGGGAAAGTCTTTGATCAGTTGCTGGTAGAGCTTGACCGCGTGTTTCCAATTACCCAAATGTTCCTGGCACTTGCCGGCCTGGATCAGGGCGGCGGCCCGCCAGCGGTCGTAGCCGTACAGCGAATCGACACGGTAATAGGCAGCGATCGCCTGCTTGTAATCCTGCTGATGAAAATACGTCTCACCGATCCGCCATTGAGCGATGGCTGCCGTTTCGGTGGTTTTACCACGTTCGGACTGGACCACCTTTTCAAAAGACGTACGGGCATCATCCAGTTTGCCCAATGCCGATAGCGCTCGACCTGCCAGGAATTCAAATTCATAGATGGCTTCGAAATCCGATTCTTCCTGCAGGCAACGATTGGCGATCTTCAACACCTGGCTCCAGTGTTCCAGGTGAACCAGACACTGCGCCAGGCGCAGCTGTATCCATGGCCGCAAAGACGGGTCCCCCAGTTGCTCATCGGCACAGAGTTCCTGGAAAATGGTCTCCGCAACGTCATATTTTTCCTGTCGGTAAAGTGACTCGGCCAACCAGTAGCGAGCCTTGACCGTCACTTTCGGGTCTGCGGCAATGGTCAAGAGTTGTTCCATCGAAGCCGTGACCTGGCTCCACTCCTTTTGTTTGGCCGCGATCTGTCCCTGCAGGTAGAGGACGCTCGACATGACAGCCGGCTTCAGTTCTCTTTCCGATGCGCGGGACAACAACTCGACAGCCACCGGGTATTTTTCCTGTTCGACCATCACGGTGGACACACGGTATGCCGAATCGACCCAAAAGGGACTCTCCGGGTACTGCTCGATCAATTTTTCGAACCATGCCAGTGACTCGGTTTTCAATTCCCTGTCCAGGCAGATCCAGGCCAACATGTAAGTGGCTTCATCGACAGCCCCCTGTTGGCCCGGTTGTTCGACATAATCCTGCAGGATCTCATGGGCTGCTTCGAGGTTTTCCTCCCCACCGATTTTGTGCAAGTTGTAGGCATGTCGAACAATCGCCATGGCAGCCAGGGGAGTACCCGGGAAACCTTCATGGACAAACTGGTAAACCTCGACAGCCTGCGTGTACTCACGCCCCTCTTCCAATTGCTTGCCGTGAATCATGGCGGCCTCACAGGTGCGCGGACTTGCCGGGTAATTTTCCCGCATCCGCTCAAACAGGGCGCCGGCCAGGTGAGGACGGTTCTGTTGGCTGGCGACCCAAAACAGGCCATTATCGCCATGTTCGCGATATTCCGGGGAACTGCCGCGCTTGGATAAGAGAGAAAACCAGCTTTGGGCAAGCTCCAGCTGCTGCTGGTTGAGCGCCGTTTCGGCCATGTAATAGAGAGTCGCCCAGGTGATTTCTTCGTCGACATGGTTTTGCACGAGATCGCTGGCAGCGCGGTTCGCCTGTTTCCATTTCCCACCCTGCGTCAGGGCCACGGCCAGATCTGCCCGGGAACGTAATGCGTGAACACCGGTCGGCTGTAACTCGAGGTATTTCTGCAAGTGATAGATCGACTCATCCGAACGATCGAGTCCGACCAACGCCGTGGCTCGGGCAATCGCCAGGGCGGATTGCAAATCGGGGTTCGTCGGGTCGAGTTGGACGGATTCGAGGATCTCGATCGCCGTCTCATATTCTTTTTTACCGACCAGCCCGAGACCGACAAAGTAATTCCAGACATTGCGATTTTTTCGGGAAAACTCACCCGGTGATTCGTTCGACCTGCGCAACAGACTTTTAAACGTCTGGACAGTTCTGTCATAGTCTTCCTGCTCGTAGTAGATGCGACCGGCCAGATCCTCCATTTTCATTCGATCCACGCTTTCCGGGTACTGCAGCTCGAACTGCTCAACGAGCTCCAGGGCGGCCTCCCAGTCCCGTTCGGAATAGGCAACATCTGCTCGCATTGCCAGCGCGCTTTCGGCCCAGCGTGTATCGGGCCATTTCTGTTGCAGTTCCAATAGCCACGTCTCCGCCAATTCCAGCGCGTTCGTCTTGAAAGCGGCGATCGCTCCATCAAACAGAACAGCCGCTTTCATATCGCGTGGCATCGGTTGATCTACGATCGATTGAAAGGTCGAAACGGAAGCGGAAAATTCACCCGACTCCATGTCACACCGCGCCAGCCAATATTTCGATTCCGTCAACTTCGGTGTTAATGAGAGGTGATCGACAGCGTCTTGAAGGTAGAACCGCGCCTTGTTGACGTCATTTCGTTGGAACCAGATTTTACCCAGCGCCAATGCGGCTTCACCCACGAATGGATTGCCCGTTTGGGCCTTGATAAACTCGTAAAAACGGGCCGCCTCATCAACGGCTCCCTGGGCCAACAGGGAATCGGCCAGTCCGAGTCGGCATTGATTCGCCATCTCACCGTGTGGAAATGTCTCCAACGCCTGTTCAAATGTCCGTTGCGCCAATTGCGGCTCATTCCGTTTCAGGCGGACCTGACCCAGGTAGGGCAAACTGAACTCGTGCAAGGGTTGGTTGGGATAGGCTCGGGTAAAGGCCTCCAAGAGGGTAGCCGCCTCGGAAATATAACCGAGACGGTAAGCGGATTCTCCCATGCGAAACTGGGCGCGGGCAGAGTATTTGTGTCCCGGGAGCAACACCAGGAACTGTTGATAGGCCGGGTAAGCTTTGGCGTACTCCTTTTCCTGAACGTACGATTCTCCCAGGAAAAAATGGCTCACCGCAGCCAGTTCCGAATTCGGGTAGTTTTTGATGATCGATTGAAACGCTGGAATCGCCTCACCATATTGCGCCCGCGCATAGTAGCCCGCTGCCAGCCCGTATTGATCGTTGACCGTCTGGGCATGACACCAGACAGCCCCCGACAGCAACGTGGCCAGACCGACCAACCAGGAGATCAATAACGACTTGGCATTCATCAGGAAAATCGTTTTCACTTGGTGGACCATTATCTCGTTAGGTTTATCCTGCAACTCCGCACAACGAGGGCCGAAAAACCGGTTCGAGATCATTGAATCGGCCTGTCTCGGCGCGGATCTCTCCCCCGCACGCTATGACGACGTATACGTTTTTTATCGACCTGCTCTGGAGACAGAATCACGCCAAACAATTCCTGCTAGCGTGCCTGGCAAACGGATATTGTTAAACTTTTCCGGTTCAACAAAATGGTCAAAAACGGCAGTGAATTTCCAGCCAGGATCCGGGAGCGAGAACGCTCAGCCGAAGCGGAAGCAGTCACGACGGCAGCGTAAATGACGCGTCAAAATTCACCGGCCACCAGGCCGGGCTAAAGATAGGCCACCATCTCGCGAAGCGATTTCTTCTCAATCACCGGCACCTTGGCCCCCTCGGCCGGGTAACCGACCACCAACAAGAGAAAGGGGCGCTCATGCGAAGGCCGATCCATGATCTCGTTAAGAAATTTCATCGGGCTGGGGGTATGGGTCAAAGTCGCCAAACCGGCGTGGTGTAAGGCGGCAATCAGGAAGCCGGTAGCAATGCCAACCGATTCCGAGACGTAGTAGTTCTTGACCCTGGCTCCATCCGGTTTGAGATCGTATGCCTTGGAAAAAATACCGATCAGAACGGGCGCCGTTTCCAGGAAAGGCTTGTTCTCATCGGTGCCCAACGGCGCCAGCACGTCAAGCCACTCCTGGCTTGCCCGGTGTTGATACAATTCCCGCTCTTCGGCTTCAGCAGCGATCCGTATCTCCGATTTGACTGCGGGATCGGTCACCACGACAAATTGCCAGGGCTGGAGATTGGCCCCATTGGGCGCCGTCCCTGCCGCTTTTAGGCACTCGTCAATCACCCCCAGGTCCACCGGGCGGTCAGAGAAATCCCTGACCGTCCTGCGACGGCGAATCTCCTGGTAGAACTGTTCCGCCCGCTGTTGCATTTCAGCGGCAGGATACTCATGGAATTCGGGTAAGGGTATGAACTTTGGCTCCATGTCTACCTTCCTGTTCTGGGGTGGTGGAAGAGTCCCGCTACCAGTCGATTCAGGCTGAGGCGACGGACCGGCTCGACATCTCCTGCCACAACTGTAACAGAGGTTTCAATTCACCGCGACGGACGACCTGTTGACTGTATTCCGCCCGGCAATACAGCCGGGCCAGCTCAACGGCCTGGTGTCCCACCACCCGGTCGAATAACTGAATCTGCCGGGCAAACTCGTAGGGGGTCTCATCCGCCTCTTTTTCATATTGGCGCCCCCGGGCCCACGCCTCGAGGGCCGAATACGTGTACTGGATCAACTGCCGTTCGGTCCATTGCGACCCGCGACCCGTACGGAAGGGATCGGCAAAGTCGCGAAATTCCGGCTTGCGTTCCCGCTGTTCCGGCACCGTTTCCGAAGCTGCGGTCGCCCGCTTTTTGCCGCCCAGCCACTTCGCCCATAACTCGGCCAGTTCATCGCGGTAGAGCCAGACCAGCGCGACCAATGCGGCCAAACCGATCAGGAACAGAAACGCTTTGCCCAAAGTCGCCAAACCGGAAGAGAGACCGCGTGGCACGGGCGGTGGAACCGCGGATCCCGGGTTGCCGCTGCTGCGAGCAGAACCGGCCGACGAGGGCTTTGCTTCGGCCCCTTCCGCACCCTGCCCTTCCGATTGTTCGTCCCGCTCTTTTTCATCATCTTCCTCATCTCCCTCATCTTTGTCCGCCGCATCCCGCTCATTCGGTGCCCGTTTTGGGCCAGTTGGCCCGCCCTTTTGCCCGCGCTGACCGGCGGCCCGGTCCCCCGACCGTTGACCCGGATTGGACCGCTCTCCCGATTGCCCCGAACGGTCCTCATTGGATTGACCCGAGCGCCCCGCTGGTGGGTTGCCACTGGAACCGGATTTCTCGCCCGACTCTCCCCGCTTGGACGAATCGGAGCCGCGACCCTGTTGCTGGCCGGAAGAACGCTCTCCACTGGAAGAGCGACCCGATTTCTGTTCAGCTGATCCTCGGGAGCGGTTGCCCGAGGTGGACTGCTGGCCGCGCCCACTTTGTCCCTGCCCTTGACCCGACTGGCTCTGCGAAGCCTGGTTGGAAGATTGCGGACCGGCAGTTTTTGCGTTGGGACCTGGTACTTTTTTGCCCGCTTCTGAGCGGACCGACGAATTGCCCTGCGGCCCGCGTTGTTGGCCGTCACGCCCCAGGGCCTTGTCCGAAGCGCGCCGGGCCGTACTGCTGAACCAGGCGAGCGCATCCGAAGTCCCGCCCGCCATATCGGGCCGTGGGATCAGGAGGACCAACCCCATCATGAGAACCGCCAGCAGCGAACCGATCGTCAACCAACCCTGGGCGATCGGCAGGGGCAACGGCAGATTCCTGCGTCCCAGGTAACGGTTCAAGCCCAACAGGCTGGTCACCATCAACAGGCCCAGGCCGGAACCGAGGTAGACGGCAAACAGCAGGAAAATCCAGGTGTCGCCCACTCGCGAATGGGAGTCGGCAAACCACTGCCCCATTCCAAAAACCGGCAGTGCGAAAAGGGAAAAATAAAACACCCACAAGCCTGGCGTATTCTGACGCCCCGCCCTGGAAAAAAGACGTTGCAGGATGCCCCTACCGATTTGGCTGTTCTCGGCGGTCGTCTCCCTTTCCTCAGATCGCGACTCATCCGTCGACCGATCCAGACTCTGGCTCGCCTGACTCGACCGCCGGAAACGTCGCGCGGCAAAATCGAGCAGCCCACTGGCGGACACATCGCGACTATTGTCGACCACCGTGCAATCCCAGGTCAATTTACTGCTCGACCACATCACCATGCCGATCAGGACCACGATCGTGACTGGTTCAAAGATCTTGAGCCCGTAATCAAAATCGACGATGACAGTCGAGGTAATCAAGGTGGCAATCGCCAAAGCCAAACCAAAAAAACTCGCTCGCTCGAAACCTTCCTGGATCGATACCCGGCTGACCAGTACCGAGGCGATCGTAAACAGACCGAGCACCCAGCAGAGTCTGGTGGCGTGGGGACCCCGGTAGACAATTTCGATAAAGAAAAAAACCAGGCTACCGACCATTCCCATGATCAGGATCGGACCGAGAACCTGGGCCAGCCAGACAGTCAGCGGATTTTTATCAGGGAGCGGCATCCGGCGGTCCAACCAGGTTCACGATACCCCGATTCCGGGCACAGGGTTTCATCGGTCATTGTTCCTATGGAACAACTATTATAGCCGACTGAGACCCAACAGGTGAATCACAGCAATCACCGGCACCCGGGCCTGGCCCCCCCGATTGAATCGCATCGGCTGTTGGTTGCGAGTACAGCCATCCCCCGATAAACTCAAACGAGTCGATCGATTCCATCGATATCCAGTGGTTCCCCCATGACTTAACCAGAGAGTTCCATGTCCAAAAATTCTATTGCCCTGCTTTTCCTATCGTTTCTATTGGCCCCCGGATCGCTGCCGGCGGACGAGGGAATGTGGTTATTCAACGGTTTACCGTTGGAACAATTCAAGACGAAATACGGGTTTGAGCCGACACCGGAGTGGACCGACCACCTGATGAAATCATCCGTCCGCTTCAACGTCGGGGGTTCCGCCTCGTTTGTTTCCAGCAATGGCCTGGTCCTGACCAACCACCACGTCGGTTCGGACACGCTGAATAAACTCTCCACCCAAGAGAACAACTACTACGAGGATGGTTTCCTGGCCAAGACTTTCGAGGACGAATTGAAAGCACCCGACCTGGAACTGAACCAGCTGGTCAACATCACGGATGTTACCGACCAAGTGAACGCTGCCGTCAAGAAAAACATGTCGCCGGGTGAAGCGGCCGCAGCGCGGCGCTCGACCATTTCCAGAATCGAGCAGGCCGCCACCGAGAAGTCCGGTTTGCGGAGCGACGTGGTCTCCCTGTACGGGGGCGCCCGTTACCATCTCTACCAATACAAGAAGTACACCGACGTGCGACTGGTTTGGGCACCCGAATCAGCCATCGCCTTTTTTGGCGGCGATGCGGACAATTTCGAATACCCCCGCTATTGCCTGGACGCCTGCCTGTTCCGGGTATACGAAGACGGCAAACCGGCCGAGATCGAGCATTTCCTCAAATGGTCCGACAACGGTGCCGAAGAGGATGAGCTGGTTTTCGTCTCAGGCAACCCGGGGAGTACCAGCCGGATCTACACGGTCGCGGCATTGAAATACGAACGGGACCACTACCTGCCCTACGTGCTCGATTTCATCCGTCGCCGTGAAATCCTGCTGCAACAATTCGGATTGAACAGCGCCGAGAGCGCCCGGATTGCCAAGGACGGCCTGTTCGGTTTTCAGAATGCGCGCAAGGCGCGGATGGGAATGTTGCAGGGGCTACAGGACCCGGCCCTGATGCAGGTCAAGGAAGCGGAAGAGAAGAAGATCCTGGCCCAGGTCAAAGCCGACCCGAAACTGAAGCAGTACGCCCAGGCCTGGGACAAAATCGCTGAGGTCCAGCAGCAGAAAGCGAAACGCCTCGGCACCGGCATTTCATTTAACACCAGGCTATTCAATATCGCGCAGACCTTGGTCCAAATGTCAGCTGAGGACAAGAAACCGAGCGACCAGCGAATGGGCGAATTCCGGGATTCAGCCCGTGAATCCCTGGAACAACAGCTGTTCTCATCCGCACCGATTTACCCGGAATTGCAACAGGCGATTCTGGCCGACCTGATCGCCCGCACACTCGAGTTGCGCGGGGCCGATGACCCGTTGTGCCAAAAGATCCTGCAGGGCCAGAACCCGTCGGATCGCGCGGCCCAGTTGGTCAAGGGGACTCGCCTGATGGACGTCGCTTATCGCAGGAAACTGGCCAAGGAGGGAACCGACGGAAGCCAGGACCCGATGATCCAACTGGCGCAACTGGTCGACCCGATCGTTCGTCAACAGAGAAGCGAGAGTGAAGAGCTGCAGGAGATTGAACGCCAGGCCTACAGCCAGATTTCCGAGGCCCTTTTCGCCACCCAGGGCACGAGCACTTACCCCGATGCGACCTTCACGCTCCGCCTCTCCTATGGGCCGGTCAAAGGCTACCAGGAAAATGGCCAGGCGATTCCTCCGTTTACCCGGATGGGTGAGACGTTTGACCATGAGATGGCCCACGACGGCCAACCAGGTTACGAATTGCCTCAGAGCTGGCGCGACGCCGCTGCCAGAATCCAACCCGAAACCCCTTTCAACTTTGTTTGCACGGCCGACATCATTGGCGGTAATTCCGGCAGCCCGGTAGTCAACAAGGACCTGGAACTGGTCGGTTTGATCTTTGACGGCAATATCCAGTCCCTGATCGGTGACTACATTTACAGCGACAAACAGGGTCGATCGGTCAGCGTCCACAGCAGTGCGATTCGCGATGCTTTGCGTCACATCTACGACGCCGATGCGATCGCCGATCAGCTGGGAAATTGAAACGAAGGCCATCCTTCCACAAGACAACGGCCTGCCCGTCGGAATCAGTCCTGTTCTTTTTTTCGGTTCAGGTACTTCCGATTGAACAGGTCGGGGTCGAACGGGTCGAGGGCAGTCGCCTCGGAAACCGTCGATCGATCCAACCGTGGGATGTCCGGTACATCCGGGGCATGGCTGGGCTCCAACGGGCCCGGTTGGCCCGGTTGGCCTGTCGGCGTGCTCTCGGCAACCGGCTGAGCGTTTGCCCGGTCCAGGAATCCCGGTAGTCTGGCCGTTGTCTCAAAATCAGGGACCTGGTGCTGCTGGTGAGGCCGGGCGCTTATCTCGATGAGCCACCGGCCCAGGTTCGTGTATGGCACCGAGTCTTTCTCCAGGATCGGTGTTTCCCGACCAGCATGGGGGGCGACAGCTGCAGCGAACAGGGGACTGGCCAGTGGTTCGTGCAGGTCGGCATGTTTCAGCACGTGGTACAGGTTGCGCTGGCTCAGCCGTTTCGGGATCACCTGGTTCAAACCGAGCCGCGCCAACGGCATCGTCTCGGTATTCTGATCGGAATGGCAGGAAGCACAATTGCGGATCAACAGCGGTTCTATTTTCCGTTTAAAAACCCCCACCGACGCCTTGGGAAGACTCTCAATCGCCGTCTCAATCCGTTTCAACTGGTTGAGGCGTTCGATTTCTGCGGAAGTCGAAGATTCTCCGGCAAACCCGACCAACTCGATTTCACGGTTGGCCGGAACCCCTTGGTCAACCTGTTGGGCCGGCTGTCCGGTCAACGACCGTCGTCGGGCTTTCTCCTGCTGCGTCAAGGCGACCGCCAACTGGCGATTCAGGTACTCCAACTTGACCGCCTTGATCTCCATCGTCACAAGCAAATCAATCTGGTTTTGAGCTTCTTCCAGTAACCCCTGCTTCATGCACCAATGGAACAGTTCGACATGACCCGCCAGGTCACTCGCCCTGGTCCGCGCATTCTTCTGCCAGTACGCCTCGTTCAACGAGTTGCAGACAAAATCGACCCGGCCAATGGGAAACACGACGCGGCTGCCGCCGTTGGTTTGCACAAACACGGAATCGGAATTGCGACTGATCTGGCCGACCACGACCTGGCCGTTGGTCAGCACGAGGTGAGTCGCCGTGGTCTTGGACAGGTCAGAAGCCTGGGGCCGCAACAGTGCAGCCGCCGCACCCGGCAAGCCGACAGCAAGCGATCCAAAAACCAGGGCAACAGCGCAAATGATAGCACGAAGATACATGCCGGAACGTTAGAAAAAGCGCCCCGTTCCGTCAACAGGAATCTCCGTGAGCCGAACCACCCTGCCATGATAGCATCGCCCTCGAGATCGCTCTGGCCGGGAGTTGAGGCTGCCTGGCCATTGAAACAGGAATTTCGGCGAGCCGAACCACTCACCCCGTTCCCGTTCCAGGAAGCAAAGACTGTCAGGGTCCCCGCCTTCCCATCGCGATCTCAGGCAGCCCTGACCATGGCTACCACCTGCGTCGGCTCAACGATTTTCCATCCTCTGCCAGCTCGCTTCTGCGGCAATGCAACCAAAGGAGGACCAGGCCGGGCTGCGGGAAATCTCTTTCATCAATGCCCTGCCACGCTTCGCATCGCCCTGGTAGAGATGCCAATTCGCCATGCCGTATCGCAAGGCGTCCGACGCTCCGGCCGAATCAGCCGGCCGGCGGGCTTCCATCTGCTTCAGAGTTCGACGCCCCTGGTAGAAAAGACAAAGTTCGTAGTAGTCAAAACTCTCGATCACGTCCATCTTCTCGTGGATGATGTCCAACGCGCGGCTTGCCTTTTCCCTATTCCCCATTTGTCGGTAACTCATGTAGAGCCAATGCGTAAAGGCGACCCGCATGTCGTCATTCTGGCTGGCAGCCAATCCCTTTTGGTAGGCCGCCACCGCCTTGGACAGGTCGTTTTTCAAGTAATAGGCCAGTCCCAGGTGGTACCAGATATTGGTGTGCAGGCTGCTGACTGGCCGGTTCTGAGCATTGGGCATCCCGTCTGGTTCTATTTGGTCTGGCTGCCCCTCCACCAAAATGGCCGCGCGGCGCAAGTCGCCAATTGCGTGATCGATTTGGCGAAGGGAAATATGACGATGACCTCGGTGTCTGAGGAACCGCGCATCTTGCGGGTGGCGTTGCAAACCCTCTGTATAAATCTCGATCGCCTGGCGGTGCAGTCCCTGATAAGCCGTAAAACGACCGAACCAGATCTCCAGGTCGGCATTCATGCGGTCCTCTTCGAAGCGCTGCCTGGCCTGGTGATATTGTTCCAGCAAAGCCGGGCTGGGTTCGGGCGCCATCCATTCCCGCCCCAGCGGCGATCGGCCCTGGTCGCGCGGATCGAGACGATCATCCCCATCCTGCATTCCCCCAACCGACCCCACCAGACAACTGAACCAGACGGCCAGCACGATGCGTAGCGACACGTTTCGCCCCATCGTCACTCGAACTCTCACTTCCATCGGTCCCTTCCCTTGCTCGCAATCAATCCAGTTCAACGCGGCGACCGGCGACTCGCCAGCGGGCCTCGATCATCAACCAGTACCAGCCGGCACAAAAAACAATTGCCAGAGGATGACCACCAACCCCAGGGGGATCAACCAATAGGCGAACCGGTGCAGCCACCCCGCCTCGATCCAGCGCACGAGCCAGCACAGCGAGGCCAACCCGACCAGGAAGGCAATGGTCGCCCCCAGCAACAGGAAACCGGGCGGGGTCGTCGTTTCACCCGTCTCCAGCATCTCCTTGAATTCCAGCAGACCGGCGCCGGCAATGGCGGGGATCGCCAACAGGAAGGAAAAGGTGGCGGCCGACTGGCGTTTCAGGCCGATCAGTGAACCTGCCACGATCGTAGTCCCACTGCGGGAGACGCCCGGCAACAGCGCCAGAGCCTGGGCAAACCCGATCACCAGGACCTGGCCATACGTCAACTGAGGATACTCCCTTTCACCCGGCTTGAGCCAGACCAGCAAGAGCAACAAACCTCCGGTCAACGGAAACATGAAACCGGCCAATAACGGGTCCGTCAACAGGTGGTCGAAGTTTCGTTTGACCAATAGGCCAATCACCGCCACCGGCAAGGTCCCCACGATGAGCCGCGGGATCACTCCCCGGTCCGATCCCAGCAAGGCCACCACCCGACGCCAATAAAAAACAAGAATCGCCAACAGTGTCCCCAAGTGCAGGATCACGTTCAACTCGATGCTTCCCTGGCCTGTCCCCAACAGTTCATTGATCACCACCAGGTGCCCGGATGAACTGATCGGCAGGAACTCGGCAATCCCCTGCACGACTGAGAGCAGGATCACTTTCCATGTTTCCGGTGTGCTGATCGGGAGCATAAGCGGGGCGGGGGAAGGCAGTTCGTGGACGGTGTTTCCAAACGATTCTACACGAATTCAACGGACCGGCCAGAACGCCAACGCGTTCTCACTCCACCGATTCCGGGCCTCCGCCCCCCCTCTCGACACCGCCCCGTTTGATTCTGCGTCCAGGGCGCGACTTTATTGGATCGACCGGATCGCTTATCATGATCACATCAGAAAACTGGGCTCCTCTCCGGGATGACAAGAACCATGATTGCCGATAATCCCCGCACGCTGTTCGAAAAGATCTGGGACCAGCACGTGGTGCACCAGGAGCCTGGCCAACAGACCTTGCTGTATATCGACCTGCACCTGATCCACGAGGTGACCAGCCCGCAGGCCTTCGAGGGGCTCCGCCTGGCAGGCAGACCACTCCGCCGACCGGAACGGACAATCGGCACCCAGGATCACAATGTCCCAACCACCGATCGAAGCTTACCGATTGTCGACACGATCGCTCGGCAGCAGATCGAAACACTCCGCCACAACTGCCGGGAATTTGGCGTACGCCTCTACGACCTGGACAGCCCCAACCAGGGGATCGTCCACGTGATCGGTCCCGAACTCGGACTGACCCAACCCGGCATGACGATCGTTTGCGGCGACTCCCACACCTCCACCCACGGAGCATTCGGCGCACTGGCATTCGGCATCGGCACCAGTGAGGTCGAGCATGTCATGGCGACTCAAACCCTGTCCCAGATCAAGCCAAAAACGTACGAGATCCGCATCAATGGATCCCTGGGCCGAGGCGTCACTTCGAAGGACCTGATCCTCTACCTGATTGGTGAAATCACCACCGCCGGCGGTACCGGCCATGTGATCGAATACACGGGACAGGCGATCCGCGAGCTCTCGATGGAAGAGCGAATGACCGTCTGCAACATGTCGATCGAGGCGGGTGCCCGGGCGGGGATGATCGCCCCGGACGAGACAACCTTCGAGTACATCCGCGGCCGGGAGTTTGCACCCGACGATTTCGAAGCGAGCGTGACAAGATGGAAGTCGCTACCGTCCGACCCCGGTTCGACCTACGATCGGGTCGACATCTTTGAAGCAGAAGATGTCGCACCGCAGGTTACCTGGGGAACCAACCCCGGACAGGTAACCCGCGTCGATGCAGGCGTCCCGGACCCGGCTGACTTTGCAGACGCCACCGACCGGCAATCGGCCGAATCGGCGTTGAAATACATGGACCTGGTTCCCGGCACCCCGATCACGGAGATCCCGGTCGATCGAGTCTTTATCGGCTCCTGCACCAATAGCCGGATCGAGGACTTGCGGGTCGCCGCCGAACTGGTGCGCGGCAAAAAAATTGCCGACCACGTCAGCGCCATGGTGGTTCCCGGCAGTGGCATCATCAAACAACAGGCCGAACAGGAAGGCCTGGACCGCGTTTTCCTGGAGGCCGGGTTTGAATGGCGCGAAGCGGGTTGCAGCATGTGCCTGGGCATGAACCCCGACCAATTGGACCCGGGTGAGCGGTGTGCGTCGACCAGCAATCGGAACTTCGAAGGGCGACAAGGCCGTGGTGGCAGGACCCACCTGGTATCGCCGGAAATGGCGGCGGCCGCCGCCATCGCCGGTCGTTTTGTCGATGTTCGGCATTGGGATTAGCTCCCGACCGTTCTCGAACGAAACCGCAACGACACCTTTTTCCCAACATAAAATCATGAAACCATTCGAAACCCATACCGGAATCGTCGCCACCCTGGACCGCTCCAATGTGGACACGGACCAGATCATTCCGAAACAGTTCCTCAAACGAATTGAACGCACCGGATTTGGACAATTCCTGTTTTACGACTGGCGATTCCTGGAAGACGGCTCTCCCAACCCGGATTTTGAACTGAATCAACCGCAGTTCCAGGGTGCCTCGATCCTGGTTGGCCGCAAGAATTTTGGCAATGGTTCCAGCCGTGAACACGCCGTTTGGTCATTGGACGACTACGGCATTCGCGCCGTCATTGCCGAGTCGTTTGCCGACATCTTCTACAACAACTGCTTCAAAAACGGGCTATTGCCAATCACTTTGACCCCTGAAGAAGTTCACCAGATCCACGACCGCGTTAACCAGCAGGACGGCTATCAACTAACCATCGACCTACCCGCCCAATCCGTGCGGGACGAAGATGGACTGGAAGCGACTTTCGAGATCGAGACCTTCCGCAAAGAGTGCCTGATCGGCGGCCTGGACCAGATCGCGCTGACGTTGAATCACATCGACAAGATTGAACAGTTCGAAAAAGCCAACGGCTACTGTCAAGATAGCTGAGCCATGGCAGGCAGGACGACTCGTTTCGCCCACGGCCAGCACCCAACCCACCTGCCCCCGCACCGCGACTACCGCCGTCGGCGACGTTCCTCGGAACGCGTTGGGCCGATCATGGCCAATGTCTCTTTGGCAGGGGCGGACATTACCCGGGCGGCTGTCCGCTGGTAGACCGCAAAAAATTCCGGCATTTTCTCCTGCAGGTCAGCCGGGGTTCTGAGAGTCCACTCCTCTTCGCCTGGACCATAAGGGACTTGCAGGTCCCAGGCCGTTGCGATGAACCAGTAGGCAAACTCCTGCAACAGGATCCGGTCGACGATTGCCCGTGGCTCTCTCCGCAGGTCGTCGTACGAATCGATATTGTAATACCCTTTCTCGATCGCCAACTGCATCGCTTTCCACAACTCCGACTCGCGCGACAACCCCCACTCGGCGGGAAACTGGTAGTGCAGCCCCACGTCCGTCACGGCATGCAGGAGATGTTCCACCACTTCCATCACCTGCCCTTCGGGAACCTTCGCCATGATGATGTCACAGATACTGTACTCGCGGTGCAAGCGGTCAAAACTTGCCTCGTCGCGCCGTAACATCCTCTCGAACGTTCGTTCCGTAAGCGGGACCGGCAACAGGGCGCCATAAGCATGAAGGGACTCGACGACTTTTCGCTGGGCAGCCAAGTCCAGGCCCTCACGGCGGGCAAACATTTCGTTGATCGACCGTCCGACCAGAACCAGAAATTCGTCGGGGACCTTCTCGGTCGCAGCCAACACGATGCCGCAACTATTCAGGTACTTGGGAAACGGGGGATAACGCTCTTCGTTCAGGACACCCGTCACCGCGAACGGATCTTGTGGAATGGGCTGGGTCGGCCGCCGTTGGACCGCTCCGCCAATCAGTCGCTCGTCTTCGTCCCACTCGTCGTCCTGTTCCGAACGGTCATACGGGTCCAACCGTCCAAGGTCCGAATCGGAGAACGCCCGATACAACGGGTCGATCGGTTGCAGGGGGATGACCAGCATGGCACAAACCAGGATGAAAATCGTCTTCATGGGCAGTAAACCTCGTTAACAGGCAGACAGGTGAGGGGACCGAAATCAGCGGCCAGCTCCACCCCACAAAGGGATGGCCGAGCGGGGAACACCGCGACCGCCCTGGTCTCCCGCCACGCTTTTGTCGAACGACTAGGAACAGGTCGTCTCTTCATTTCGCGTCACGTCAAATCCAAGATCCTCGATCATCTGGTAGTCTTCTTTCGGCGCCTGGCCCTTGGTGGTCAGGTAATCACCGACAAAAATCGAGTTCGCCGCGTAAAGCCCCAGTGGCTGCAGGGAACGGAGGTGGATTTCACGGCCCCCCGCAATTCGGATTTCACGGTCCGGATTGACGTAGCGGAACATGGCCAGAGCCTTGAGGCACATCCTCGGGTTCAACTCCTGCTGACCTTCCAGCGGGGTCCCTTCAATCGCGTTGAGGAAATTCAATGGAATCGACTGGACTTCCAGGTCCCGCAGAGAAAAGGCCATGCGGACAATATCCTCCCGTTTCTCGCCCATGCCGATAATCCCGCCGGAGCAGAGTTCCATCCCGGCGTCACGCACCGCCTCGAGGGTATCGATCCGGTCCTGGTAAGTATGCGTCGTACAGATCTTGGCATAGAAGCTGTCGCTGGTGTTGAGGTTGTGATTCACGCGATCCACGCCGGCTGCCTTCAGCCGCTTGGCCTGGTCCTCACTGAGCAGACCGAGACAGGCGCAGATTTTGAGGTCGTACTTTTCCTTGATTTCGGGAACGATGGTCTCCACCGCGGCGATCTCCCGTTCGTTCGGCCCCCGCGCCGAGATCACGATGCAATACGTTTTCGAGTCCCGTTCGACGGCCACGCGGGCCCCGTCCAGCAACTTGTCACGACTCAACAGGTTGTACTTGGGGATCTCGGCGTCCGAAATTTTCGATTGCGAGCAATAGTTGCAGTCCTCGGGACAGAGGCCACTTTTGGCGTTCATCAGGAAATACAATTGGACCGTCTTGCCAAAATAGTGCTGCCGAATCCGGAAAGCCCCCGCCATCAGGTCCAGCAGGTTTTCATCGCCTGTTTCCAACAGTTCCAAGGCCTGCTGCCGGTCGATCGGCTCTCCCGATATCACCCGGTCTGCCAGCGCGTTAAAATCAAATTTCAGAGCTTCCATTTGCCAATTATCCTGTTGGATTCGTCAGTCGTTCCATGGCGGTTGCCACCATTCGGTTTCGAATAAAAATCATACCAATTGTCCCTCGGATGATCACCACCCTCAACCCAAAAGCAGGCAGCCGAAATCCCACGTATCCCCCAACTAAATTCGGGATCACCCTTGGAAAAACCCGATCAAATCGGAAAGAGAAGCCCTGAAAAAGAGGGAAGATCGGGGCAAATTGTCTCCCGAGAGCTGACGGCGGAAGAACGACGTCCGTTGAATGAGATCGGCTGGCCTGCTGGTGGACTGGCAACCTGGACCATCCAACCCTCATACCGCCAAGACCCACGCTTCGCAATTGGGCAAATTCGCATACGATAGGAACCGGGGACCGTTCGCTTGGGGGGGCCGTTCGCTTGGGCTCGGCCAGGGCACTGTCGACAGCCCATCTGGGGGATCACGGAAATCATGGAAATGAAACGGCTACTTTCTGCCGCGGCTCTGATCGTTGTCACACTCTGGAGCGGCTGGCCGATTCCCTGCCTGGCCGCCCCTGCCTGTTTGCAGGAGAACGCAGAAAAAGCTGCGCCCGACCCGCCGCCCATCTCCTTCGTTGCGGATCTTGCTCTGTTGCAGCCCAAGACAAGAGAGGATCACGAAAAAGCAGATTTGCGCGGCGCCTGTTTTGCCCACTACCAGTCACAGGGACGGGAACTGGTTTTTATCGGCACACAGCACGGGACCCGTCTCGACTCACCCTCACACCAACTGATTGAGCAGGTAATCGATGGATTTCAACCGGACTGCATTGTGATCGAAGGATCCGAAACCCGGATGGGCCGCTCCCACCCCGGTTTGCTCCGAGACGCGAGGCGGATGGTCAGCCGAGGATCTTGCCCCGAGCCGCTGTTTACCGCCGCGCTGGCGGCCGAACGGAAGATCGAATTCGTGGGTGGAGAACCTCCTCCCAAGGCAACCACCGAAGCGCTGAGAAAACTCGGCACCGATCGCGATGCGCTCGGCTGGCTGCTGGTCCGCCAACTGGGACAGGTCCGTCGCGAAGAGGGACTGGAACGACTCGATGCACGCCTGCAGGAGATGCTACCCAGGTTGAAACGGCGTTTCCAATTGGACACCGACATGTCGTTGACCGATTTCAAAGCCTGGTTCCATCAACGAGCCGGCCACCCGTTTTCGGCGAAGAACCTCCGTTTTGCCAGAACGGCCCCGCTGGACGGGCCGACACCGACATTTTTTGAGAAAGCGGCGATCGAGGTGATGCTGGCCAGGGAGCGACACCTGCTCAGCCTGCAGGCCGAACTGTTAACGCGTCATCGCCGGGTCATGGTCGTATACGGGAACGGGCACCTTGTCTACGAAACGCCAGTCCTGGCGGCCATGCTGGGGAAACCGACCCGGATCGACCGGCGCTGGTAGGCGAACGTTTGGACGCTCTGTCCTGGTCGTCATTGCTGCCAAACGGCACAGCTTGAAACTGATCCCGGGAAAGATTCCGACGAATCGCACCTGTCGATCGCTGAACGAACTTGTTGCCGTTTGACCGGAACGTATAATCGCTTGGTTGGCGCGTTCGGACGATGCGCCTGTTTTCGAACTCCCCATAATCCCGGCTGTACCTACGAACCGTGAGCAAACCTTACCTGGTAAAAATCGGACTGATGGGCATGATCGGCCGTTACGACGCGCCGGACTACCGTCATTACGACCGAGATGTTCAGGTCATATGCCGGACGCCCAGGGGCCTCGAAGTCGGCCGTGTTCTGTGTGAACTCGGCATGCCGAGCGAAGTCCAGGAGACCGACCAACAAGGTCAATTACTTCGCTCCACGACCGCAGCGGACCAGTTGATCCTCGAACGACTGCAGCGACATCGCGACCGCGCATTCCAGGCATGCGACGACTTGCTGAAACAACAGCAGATCGATGCTGTCCTGGTGGACGTGGAACATCTGTTCGACGGCGAATCGATCTTTTTCTACTTCCTGGGAGATGTTCCCGAAGAGGTTCACTCCATCACGGCTGAACTCGGTGATACGTACGAACAAAAAGTTCGGTTTCGAAAATTCAGGGACACCCTCCGCGATGGCTGTGGCCCAGGATGCGGCACCACCGCTTCGAAATGTGGCACCGATAGTTGCGGCAACTGCGCCTTGTCGGGCGGCTGCGGCACACGTCCGAAATAGGCGACAGTCGGCCCCCTGTCAGCGGAAACCTGCGAAGCTCAGGAATTGCCGCCCGGGCGGGCCGCCGTGGGACGCTCCAACAAACGGCCGAGGAAATCACTCGCCCGCCGCCCCATTTCGGGGTGACTGCTGGCCCGGGGACCGGCGACGTTCAGGACAAATATCCGCTGCTGTCGCAGCCAGCTACGCACCTGGTCCCGCGTCGCGCAACCCACCGTTCGATCAAAATCGATCAGGAAGTACGGTTTCCTGTGTCGCTGCAGGCAATGGACCGTCCAGGCAGTTCCCCCCGTCAGCACTCCCCGGTAGAGCACCAGGGTCCCATCCGAGTCCACCACATTCTGTTCCGTGCGAACAGCGTAGTCGGTCGAACGGGTTGGAGAGAGCTGGTATTTTTCCGGGATCGTTCCCGCTTCGCATCGCCGACCGAGCGGGCACCAGCCACCGTGCGAGAGGCCTTGTTGAATCGCAACGTCCAAGGCGGCCTGATCCACACCGGTCTGACCGCCCGAAATCACCTTGGTTACACACATTCCCGACCACCCCGAGGACTCCCTGCTGTCAGGGCATGTTAATGGTTCCCATGAAAAGCGGCCAGCTGCTGAAGGGAATGCTCGACAGGGGCCACGCGGTCAAACCGGTTCCCCTTCTGGTGCGGCGACCGGCTAACTAATTAGGAAGCAGCAACCGCAAACCGGCCGGCAAGCGGGTCATGTGCTGTGCCTCTCCGGGAAGCAAATCCCGGTTGGCCTTCAGGATATCGAGGTAGCGAGATGCCTGACCGTATTTCTGCTTGGCAATATCAAACAGGGTCTCCCCCTGATGGGTCACGTACCAGCTGCCTGGCTGGGAGCGGTCGCCCGGCGAAGACAACCCTTTGAGGTCGCTCGGCACATGGTCGGGGTAATGTTTGACCAGGTAATCCGAAGTCGGAATTTCGACCTGTGTGCCCGCCGGCAAGTCATCATAGCTGGCGTGCTTTCCCCGGTTATGCTCGAACAGCGCGCGGAACAAACGACCGTCCTTGAGATACATCTGGGCCATCGACCAGTAGCCCTCACCTTCCTGAACGACATGTTTCTCAAATTCTTCGAAGGCAGTGCCCTCCTTCGGTTGACCATTCAAATGAGCCGGTCCCGGCGATTCCGGAACCGGTGATTTCTCTGCCGGTTGCGAGGTACCCAGGGCATCGCTTGGAGTTGCCACAGGCTGTTGACCGACGTCGGCAAGGACCGAACGTTTATCCAGTGTTTCTGTCTTGGCGATCGTCACTCCACCTGCGGACGGGTCAAATGAAGAAGCCGATGCGAGTGATACCGGGCCTGCTGAACCGACTCCTCCGGCCGGTACGACTCGCGATTGATCCCGCTCGTTGACCGGGATTTCCCGCGCCGTCCGAGCCTCGGGTGCCTCGGCTTTGGCCGGTTGAGCCTGCTCCGGCACAACTTTCGGCTTTCCGGATTCCACGTTGCTGTTCAAGTCCGAAGCGGCAAACGGTTCCGGCTTACCCCCCAAACCACTGCTAACAATATCGAACTCCGTCTGTCGGTTCGGGTTGGCGGATTTTAATTTCGCAGCCGGGATGGGCCCCTGGCCAGCCGTCACATCGGCCACGCGCAAGGCAGGCGGCATGGGACGGGTCGAGGCCGGTTCAACATTCTTGTCATTCCCCTGATCGGTCTTGGACAGGGCATCACTCAATTGGTTCCCGACCTGCCGAAGTGCATGGGGCAACTGGAACGGGCTGGTGGCGACCGGCTTATCTTTTACCGGCCGTGGCTTCGTGGCGACTTCCGGTTTGACACGCCGATTCCTGACTTTTTCCTGCAAACCGGCGGTCATGGCAGGCGACAATTTTTCGGGTTCGTCGGGGAGAAAATTCTTGTAGTACTGCTGTCCCACATTGGTTGCGACCGGCGCGGAAATGATATGATCGGGCAACTGGGTATGGAATCTCCCCATTCGGAAATATCCGACGTAAACAAAGAAACTGCCTAACAGAAGGACAACCACCAAACCTATTTTGGCTTCGCGCATCAACTGCCGGTTGACACTTTTCGTGTTAAAAGGATCGTTCATCGCTTGGAAACATCCTTGTTCCAGTACCGCGCATCCTGCGCAAAAAGACCTGACGGTGCCCGTCTCAAAAATGCGGGCGGATTCTTATAGCGAAATCCTTCATCCTGTCCTACAGAAACCTGGGAGTGCTATCACTCCGCCAAGCTATGGGAATGGGTCCGCTATCGAAGGCTGCTGTCGACGGCAACCCGCTCGGCAATCCTGAGCTTGGCACTCCGACTTCGCGGATTGCCAGCAACTTCGGCCGCGTCCGCCATCAGCGGCCGTTTGGTCAACACCTTCAAGCGACGATCCTCGGCAAACGCATTTTTCACCATCCGGTCCTCCAGAGAATGAAAACTGATGATGGCAAATTTCCCGCCGATTGCCAAACAATCCGGCAATCGCTTAAGGGCCACACCGAGCCACTTGAGTTCCTCGTTGACGGCGATTCGCAAGGCCTGGAAAGTCCGTGTGGCCGGGTCAATCGTTTCCCGCTTCCTCCGCGGAATGCAAGAACGGACAATCTGCGCCAGTTGATCGGCTGTCTTGATCGGCTGGTCGTGGCGCAGGCGACAGATTTTACGGGCGATTCTGCGACTAAAGCGTTCCTCACCATACTCGTAAATCAGGTCGGCCAGGTGTTTTTCTCCCAATCGATTGATTAAACGCCAAGCCGGCTCACCGGCCGTGGAATCAAAACGAAGATCGAGTGGGCCTGCGCTTTTGAAACTGAAGCCCCGTTCCGAATCCGCCAGCTGATCGCTCGACAAACCGAGGTCGAGCAAAATCGCATCGACCGACCTGATCTCCAGCTGGTCAAGGTACTCCGGGATATCTGCATAGTTCCCGGCGATCCCCAACCCGTTTTCCGGCAATACGTCATTCGTTTGACGGACAGCCGCCGGATCGCGATCGAACCCGAACACGCGGCCCTGCGGCCCCACCTGCTGACAGAAGGCCAGGGAGTGTCCACCCCCTCCCATCGTGCCATCCAGCACGGTGCTTCCCGGGGCAAGCGCCAAGTTTTCCAAGATGGTCTCAAGGAGAACCGGTAAATGAACGGACTTCGACATCACGAAAGATCAGAACCAGACAACCAGGGATTTCGTTGATTACTGCCAGGGATTTGCCGGCCATGAAACCGGACTGGCCCAGGAGAAAAAAGCAAAAGGCTCGAGTACATCCTGTACTTATCAAGCCTTTTGCTCCGGCATCGTTCGACAGGTCGAGCGATGCCCGCTCGCTGACTGATCATAATCATTATTCCCAGTCATTTGGCAAACAAATGTCATTCTGTGACCAAATATGACATCCATCCGCAAAATTTAGCGAACGAAGGACGTATCCAATCTGCTTACCTCGGTCGGTTGGTAACCCCCATCTCCAACTCCTGCTCCGGACTCGCCCCGCGGACCAGTTGGGCGTGATGGTCAAAATCAGTCTGATGACGCTCGATATAGTCATCCCACTGCGCGCCACTCCAGATTTCCCAATGGTGGCCAACCCCCACGAGGACAATCGGGGAAACCAGACCGGCCAATTCGCTCAAGCCACCCGGCACGCGCAACCGGTCATTGGCATCGACCTGGCAGCGCTCGCTCTGGGCAAAGAAAATTCTGGAGAATGTCGATTTGCTCTGGTAAGCTGCCCGGCTGTGCTGAAAATCCGAGGCCAACTGTTGTAGCGAAGTTTCGTTGTGCAACTCCAGACAACCCTCGGTACCAGGTGTCAAAAAGAGCGTATCCGCACCCGCCAGGAACTGGCGAACCGGTTTGGGCAACAGAATTCTCTGCTTCCCATCCATGCTTCGCTGAAAGGTCCCCGTGCAAAACATACGACTTCCCACTGCTTACCATTTCCCAACACTATTTACCAATTTACATTTCCCCGGACGGACGTCAACTCGACATTGAGCCGCATTTTCGAAAGGTTTCAGGCGGCGAACCGATCGAAAACGAGCTTTTCCTAATGCCTGTGAATTTTTTCACCTTATCCAGCTTACCCCTTTCGGCTGCCGGCATCGGCAGTCGATGCCGTGCCAGCGAAAACCACCCAAAAGGATGGTTCAAACGTTGCGAATTCTGAGTGGATAGAGATATTAGTGCATGTTTGCCGTGGGCGAACCGGCCCAAAGTGCCGGTTCCACCCCCTCCCCGATAGATTGAATCAAAACGAGTTGATGGAATGACCGAGGATGGTGGTAGCGATCTGGAGCGTATTGAACATTACGACTTCGAACTGCCGAAAGAATTGATCGCCCAGAGCCCATTGAGCCAGCGCGAAGACGCCCGCCTGTTGTCCGTTGGCCGGGCCCGGAAAACGTTGGAGCACTGGCATATCCGAGACCTCGACCGGCTGTTGCGCCCTGAGGATTGTCTGGTGCTGAACGATACGAAGGTCATCCCTGCCAAGCTGGTCGGCTCGCGCCAACAAACCGGGGGACGCTGGCAAGGCCTCGTGATCGAAACCGATCCGAATGGAAATTGGCGCCTGCTGGCCAAGACCCGGGGACGGATCAAGGTCGGTGAGACGGTCGTCCTGGAAGATCGCCAGGCGAAACCGAGGGTCAACCTCGTGCTCCAGGCGCGGCTGGATGACGGATCTTGGGTCGCGAGCATCGAGACCAACGAACACCTGGGCAGCAGCCAGGAAGACCAAGACAGGTCCGCTCAGCAATGGCTGGACATCGTCGGCCGCGTCCCACTGCCCCACTACATCCGCGGCGGCAACATGGTCGACGCCGACCTGAACGATTACCAAACGGTTTTTGCCAAGAACGCCGGCGCCATTGCCGCCCCCACGGCAGGGCTGCATTTCACCAAGGCCCTATTCCAACGCCTGGTAGAACGAGGAATCAAGATCGCATCGGTCACGCTCCACGTCGGCATCGGGACCTTTCGACCGGTGACGGTCAGCCCACTGGACCAGCATACGATGCACTCCGAATACGGCTCTCTCGCCCAGCCAGCCGTGGACGCCATTCGCGAAACGAAAGAAGCGGGCGGTCGCGTTATCGCCGTTGGCACGACCAGTGTTCGGGTCCTGGAAACCGCAGGGCGAGCGGGCGATCTGCAGCCATGGCAAGGAGAAACGGACCTGTTCATACGGCCCGGTTTTCAGTTTCAGGTGATCGACGGCCTGTTGACGAATTTCCACCTGCCCCGCAGTACCTTGGTCGTTCTGGTTCGGGCCTTCGGCGGAGACATCCTGATGAAAGATGCCTACCAGGAGGCGATCGAGGAAAAGTACAGGTTTTTCAGTTACGGGGACGCAATGCTCATCACGTGAGGCAGTCCCCCCGGGCACCCCGCCACCGTCAAACGACGCTGTCCACGATGACCGAGCAGACCTGGCCGGTCTTGGAGCAGGCCAGTTTACCAACCGACGATTTTTCCGTCGTGGCCTGAGACGTATTTACATTGATCGGACAATCACTGGCCGGGTTATCACAATTCAACGTGGCCGGCAGCACCCGGGTAATGGCTGATTGGATGGCGGCCACCAATTCGATGGCCGACGCGCCAGCTCCGATGTCCCCAAAGTGACCCTTGTGCGCCACCACAGGCACGTCGCCCAGCGCCTGGTCAATGCCGGCTGCCTCGAGCGAATCTTCAGAAACGAGCGCCGATCCGTGTGCATTGAGATGGGCGAGTTCACTGGCCTGAACTCCCGATTCTTCCAGAGATGTCGTCAAGCAGCGACGAACCGCCTGGGAAAAATCATCACTCTGAGGCAAACCAAAGGTGCTGTTGTAACCCCGCAAACGGGCCAATACCTGGGCGCCCCGCCCTTCGGCGTGTTCCCGAGTTTCCAGCACAATGGCGCCGGCCCCCTCTCCCAGAACATTCCCGTCCCGCGCGCTATCAAACGGCCGAACCACCTGCTCCGGATTCTCCCGGATCTTTTTCGACAAACGCCCAGGCCCCCTGTAAACCATCCCTGTCAGACCGAGTGGACAACTGGTACCACCGACGATGACCGCGTCGGCCGACCCCCGCTGCAACAATTCTGCACCTTCGATGACGGCGTAAAGCCCTGACGATTCGCCATGGCAAATCGTGTTACTGGGCCCGCGCGAGTCGATTGAAATCGAGATATGGGAAGCGACCATGTTGGGCAAGTACTTCAGCATCCAGAGCGGTTCGATTTCCCGCATGAAATGCTGCCCCCACTGGGCATCTTCATAGATGCCATCGGTGACACACTTATGGAACAGTGAATCAACGTCCAGCGGGTCGGCAAAAAAGGCCTCGGTCCCAAACACGGCACCGATCCGATCAGGATTGGCACCCGAATCGACCAGCCCTGCCTGCTCGGCCGCCATTTGAGCCGCGGCAAATCCAAACTGGATGGGCCGGCTCATCACCTTGATCGCCTTGCGAGGCTTGACGTACTGCCGGCCGTCAAAATCGTCCACCGGCGCCCACAATCGGAACGGCAAATCCGTCTGCTCAAATTCCGGCCGCACCTTGACCCCGGAAACCCCTGCCAGCAAAGACTGCCAAAACGGCTCGAGGCCGATACCTATTGGGCTGACAACGCCCATTCCGGTAATGACAACTTCACGCTTCATTGTCCAAACGGCTCTTTCACGGGGTCTACAGGTAACGTCGGATTCGCCAACGATCGAGGGGGCGGGAAACCCGGGAACTCCTAAGTTTATTACCGCCAGAGCGAATCACAACCGCTATTACTTGAATCCATCGATGATTCTGGTACCGAAATCAACAATGTTGGCTAGGCCCCGGAATTGCCGCCCAAACCCTAAAGATTGCCAGTCATCCTACAAGGAAGCGAAGTCCAAGTCATACATACGGTACGTCTTTTGCAGTTTCGCTCCGCCACGCTCCAGCGTCCCTCGGGAGAGCTTATTGGACTCCAACACCCAAGAGAATTCACCCTCTTGGATACCCCACTCACGCGCATCTGGCATGACCCGATACATCAGCACTAGGCCCAATCCCCATTTTTGGTACTTCGGAACCACATAGGTACCAACCATACGCACCGTTTGGATTTTTTTGCGACCGAATAAGATTCGCAAAAAACCGAACGGGAAAAGCTTGCCATCGATCTTCTTGATAATCGGGTTGTAATCAAGCATCCCAAAAACGACGGCGACTGGCTCTCCCTCAATCTCGATAATCGTCGTCATCTCAGGGACCAACAGGTGCTTCAATCCTGCAGCTATATGTTGAATCTCAGATTCTGACAGAGGTACAAATCCCCATTGCGCCAGTGAGGCAACGTTATAGATCCTCATGAACGACTCGACCTCTGACTTCAACTCTTTGCGCGTATTAATCTGACGAACAATCATATCAAAACGTCGAGTCGCTTCTTCAATAACAAAATCAACTTTCGGATCGGGCTTGTCGACCATGTCGATATGCCCCCAATAGGCATACATGTCTTGCGACTTTGCAAAGCCATAACTTTCAATCAACTCACCGTAGTACGGTTTGTTATAAGACATCATGAAAACAGGAGGGCGGTCAAAACCGTCTACCAGCAAGGCACACTGATAATTTTGTGATGGGTTATTAGGACCCCGAGCACAGGTCATGCCGCGCTCGCGCAACCAACCAACGGCGGCATCAAACAGATGATTGGCAACCTCCTGTTCTTGCACACATTCAAAGAAGCCAAACATGCCTCGCTTTTCATCGAAGCGAGCGTTATGCCCATGATCAATGATCGCAGCAATCCGACCAACCACCTCTCCTTGTCGCACGGCAAGAAAAGTCTGTATCTCGGCATTGTCGTAAAACGGGTGAGGCAAAAAACCGAGCCGCTCCCGTTGGTCCGTCCGCAGTGGTGGCACCCAGTTCGGGTCGCCGTGATAATGATCCCAAGCAAAGCGGACAAACTGCTTCTGCTGCTTCCTGGTTTGAACAAGTTGTACCTGAACCGAGGCTGAACTCATTTTGACGAATCTTTTTGTCTTCAATTGACCATAAACAGCGAGACCACCTCCTGACGACCGTCCCCCCTGACAGGTGGATAAGCATAAGTCTATTGCGTTTTCACGGAATAGAATAGTATGCTGTTGATTCAGACAGCCGATCGAGCCGGGTTTCCCAATAGTCCCGAATTTCTGTGGTTTTTTCGATCAAACAAACCTGCAACCACCTTGATTCGACGATTGAATGCCAATACCAGAATGCAAATACTACTAACCGGTGCAACCGGCTTCTTGGGCAACAATTTACTTCGCATGCTGCTCGATGACGGCCATGCGGTCACCGTTACCAACCGTCATTCGTCCGACCCGCGCCCACTCGACGGATTGAACGTGGAAACGGTCCAAATCGACCTCACCGACCCCGCCGCCGTCAGCGCTGCCGTCCAAAACGTGGACCTGGTCATCCACTCGGCGGCTGTCATCCACCTGGGCTGGACTCGACTGGCAGAATCCCGGGAATTCAACGTCGGTTCAACGCAAATGCTGGCACAGGCCGCCCGTCGTCAGAACATCCGCATGATTCACGTGAGCACGGTGGATACCCTGGCTGCCGCCACGAGGGGACAGCCATGCAATGAAGAGCACCTGGAACCCGCCAAACCGGCTTGCAGCTATGTCGTCAGCAAACGTCAAGCAGAAGCAGCCATGCTTGAGGAAGTCGATGCCGGACTCGATGGAGTCATTGTTAACCCAGGATTCATGGTAGGCCCCTGGGACTGGAAACCTTCATCCGGGCAGATGATGATGGCCATCGCCAAAGGCGCTGGCCTGTTTGCGCCACGGGGCGGTTGCACAGCGGTAGATGTTCGCGACGTTGCCAGTGGCATCCTTTCAGCTATCCAACATGCACGATCAGGTGAACGTTACATCCTCGGCGGAGAAAATCTAACGTATCGAGAACTCTGGTCTCAAATGGCAAAGGCCGTCGGCAAAAGACCCCCAATCAACCTCACTCCCCGGTGGGCCAATTGGGCAGCTGGCCGCACCGGCGACCTATGGGGAAAGCTCACCGGCAAAGAACCATCCATCGTCAACTCGGCAAATACAACCATGGGCAGCCTGTTTCACTGGTACAGCAGCGACAAAGCTGAGCGAGAACTCGGCTATCAAAACGGCCCCGTTAAAGATGGGCTCATGGACGCATGGCAATGGTTTCAAAAGCACGGATACAAACCGTGATGCCCAAGACCAGGACAAGCTCCGGACAAAACCTAGATAGCTTTGTCGTATAGACGATAAACCTTGTATTTTTTAACAGGAAGCGTTCGCTGCATGTTGCGAATCGACTGGATGTTATTCTCGCAAATCCAGGAAAACTCCCATTTGCTTAAATTGGTTGCTGGCAACCCACGACGAATCATCTCAATCGACAGTAACGGAGCAGCTCCGCGCTTGCGGTATGCTGGATCGACGCCGACGGCAACCAGGCGTGTCCTGTCAATCTTCCGCAGCTGATAGAGAAACTGCGGCAACCTGACTAAATCTGATTTACCCCAGGTTCGATATAAAGCCATATTCACATCAGGAATACTAACGCAATAACCAACCAATCTTCCCGACCAATGTATCGTTAACACCATATCGGGCCGTATCACACGCTGAACCTGATGAGCACTATATTTCAATTCGGCATCCGTCATGGGAACAAAGCCCCATTCATTTTCGCGAACCGTGTTGGCAAGCTGGTTGATCTCACTGAGAACGACACCCAGCTCTTTTCTTCTACACCCTCGAACCTCTAATTCAGGGTAGCGGGCATAAATTTTCCGTGCCGCATTGCCGAGTGACTCCTGCTGGTCCTCGAACGCCTGTCTCTGTTCGTCGTCGTAACGATCAAACAGATAAGCAAAAAAGTCCATCGCTTTTTCAAATCCGCAGGCGGTTACCAATTTGTCATAATAAGGGGGAGAGTAACTCATCATCACGGCAGGTGGAATCCCGAACCCTTCCACCAAAATTCCAAATTCTGATTTCATCGACGGGTTCACCGGGCCCCGCACCCGGTCACATCCACGATCTCGCAACCAATTACTGGACACATCCATCAAAGTTTTGGCGACATCAAGATCATCGATCGATTCATAAAAACCCATGAACCCGAGGCGATCTTGATAATGTTCGTTATGCAAGTGGTCCTGAATTGCCGCGATTCGGCCGACCAGAGTTTTACCACGATAGCAATTGAAGGCCTTGAATTCCGCGTGCTCATAGAACGGATGACGCTTGGGATCGATCATCGCCCGTTCAATCGAAGCTAACGGGTAAACCATCCCCGGATCATCTTTGTATATCAGACGGCGCAAACTGAAAAAATCGGACCAATCACGTGGTGTTCGAACGGGTTGAACGGATAGGTTCATATAATCGATTCACCAATATTCAGTAAACGACGCTGCACCCCTGTCAAACCAAAAGCCACCCATGAATGAGTGGCTTTCTTTGTTTGCGACAGATGAGGACTGGAATTTGCCAGAGGCAGAGACTGGTCATAAGCTGCATCTGTTAATAATGAGTGCTGTTCTGTCCATAATCCATATCACCTGCCATATGGAAGTGATTGTGGTCGACATAAACGACCTCAACCGCGTCCTCGTTGATCAGAGTGTGTGGGAAAGGCCAACCGATCACTCGACGTTCGTTGAAGTAGATCGTGCACTTGTAGTGAGCATGATGTAGTTGGGCGGGACCAATCAGGGGAACCACCCTGGGCGGATCGATGTAATCGGCGATCTTCTCCTTGATGATCGTTACATCGTTACGCTGTGTTTCGAACAGGAACGGAATTCCACCCTGCACACTTCGAGCACGCTCAAAAGCCCACCAGACTTCATCATCACTGGGAGGATCGAGTGCCGTGACCGGTCCCCCCTGCGTCAGTGGACCCAGGATGGGAACGCGAGCATATCGCTCGTTAATGTGGTATTTATCCTCTTGCAGCTTCTGCCAGTAGGGAGATACCGGAACGGGAATACTGAAGATACCCAAGGTCGGGCCAATTGCCGTGAAACAGCCGGAATTGATAACTGCCAATCCAGCTACTAACGTCGCAAACATGGCAGTTAAGTATTTTGTACGCATCGCAAGTCCCTTTGTGGTTTATGCATTCCTAACCGTAGTATCGTGATAAACTGCGCCGGACTTGCGGATTTTTCCAGTGAATCAGATATTTAGGAAAATCCCATCTGGTCTGCTAGCTTGCTCGCCACGGATTTACCCGTTGAGCCCGGTTTTTATGGGGTAAACGCCCAGCCTTCCCCTCGCAACCGGATGATATCCCTGGCTTAGGAGCCGCGCCAACGGCCACTTGGTGAGTCGATAACCGATGGCGGTTTTGCATGCGCAATAAAAAAACCTCTGCCGTTTCGACAGAGGTTTTTTGATTGACTACTGACTTCTCGATGGATCAACCATCCTTCTCTACCATTGATTGGTATCGTTGAAATCGAGGAACCACCAACCATCAGACCATTCCAGGCTAACCTTACGCCATCCCAGTGGAACCTGCGGGTAAGGATAGAAGGGGCCGATGTAGGGCCATGCTGCTGGCGAGTACTGCTTCGGATACGTGACAGCACTGTAGTTCGGGTACGAGGCATAACCTGGCCAGGCGTAACCGGGAAGATTCGGTTGACCGCTAGCCATGGCGCCACCCATGGCTGCTGCGTTAGCACCCGGCTGACACTCGGGACCTGCACAATTCGCAGGAACCATGGAAGAAGCATTGGCAAAGGCCAGTGGCTGGTTGCCTCGTGCAGCGACCGGCATGGCTTGAATCCGGTTCTGTGGCATGATTTGAGCCGGAGCTGCCTGGTGAACCGGGGTCACGATATTGGCTTGCGGTGCCTGGGCAAACTGAACCTGACCGGTGGTTTGCGCTGGCTGCTGGTAAGCGACCTGGGCGGCCGGTACGGCCGTTTCTGCCGGCGTTTGGGGCGCCGCCGCTTCGGCTGCTGGGCGAACTTCGATATCGTCAACAACTTGAGTGACACCGAGATGGCCGGCTGCCTGTGCCGTTTCTAGAATCAGCTGCTCCTGTTCGGGTGTCGAAACAAAACCCGAGAACCAGACAGCTCCATTGTCGACACGCATGTCTACATTGAAACCCGAAAGATTGCCATTTTGCTGCTCAGCTTGCAGCTTGGCTTTTACAAAATCCGCGATTTGCTGATCATTAGCCATGCAAACGGATGGCATGAGTGCGGCGACCGCTACCGCGATTCCAAGCATAAAAACTCGCATTAGATCCCTCCTGAATCAATCCTTGACTGCAGGTAAACAATTCTGACTTACCGCCCGGCGGTTGGGTCTGTCACAAACTGTTACCCACCATCCAAATATTTTGAATCCGCTATTCTGAATGCGCCAAATGTCTCGTCCGGCAACATTTGGGTTACCAGGAATAGCACCGGCCGTAAAACTTCTGGAAATTCCTGACTGAAACAGGGGACGTTTCGTCAACGGCCCAGTCCCAATCGTGGAGAACTTCCCTTCGGAGGATTCAAATCAATGAATCCGATATTAGTTTTCGACCAACTGAAGCGACGAATGGTAAGTTTTTTCGGATTTTGCAGATCTTCCTACAATTTCCCCACAATCAAATTCCGCGTCGGCCCCGACCGCTAGCTGTTTGCGTTAAAGTTTGACGGCTGGCAAAAATAGAATAGTCCGGGACAGTAACCGCGCCGGTTCAATTGCCACTCCGGTTCAACGGCTGCCGCGGTTCCTGCTGGTACACGATCTTGCCGCCAACAATCGTGTAGACCACTTCGGTTTTCAGAATGGCGTCGTCGGGACAACTGGTCAAATCATTGGAAAGGACGACAAGATCCGCCAATTTACCCGGTACCAGGCTCCCCTTTTCCGTCTCCTCGTAGGCGGCGTAAGCACAATCGAGAGTGTAAGAGCGCAAGGCCTGCATCCGCGTCATTTTTTGCTCGGGAAAAAATGTGACTCCCTCTCCTATTTGCCGCGTGACGCTGGCATAAAACGAAGCGAGCGGATCGACATCCTCCACCGGTGCATCGGTTCCATTGGTGACGATCGCCCCCGATTTCAGCAGGCTCTGCCAGGCATAAGCCCCCTCCGCGCTACGGCGCATACCGAGCCTCTTGGGGACAAAAACCGCATCGGATGTACAATGCACACCCTGCATCGAGGCAATCACATCCAACTGGCCAAACCGCAGAATATCATCCGGGTGCAGGTGCTGGGCGTGTTCGATCCTCCAGCGGCGAGGGATGTTGGATGGGTACTGACGAAACATCTGCTCATAAATATCCAGCACTTCCCGGTTGGCGCGATCTCCAATGGCGTGCACACAGACCTGGAAGCCATTCTGGATCGCGATCTCTGCGGTGCGGGTTACCGACTCAATGGTAGCTGTATTCAGGCCGGTACTACCGGGCAAGTCGTCGTACGGAGCAAGCAGCCAGGCGCCGTGGGGCCCCAGCGCGCCATCAATCGACCGCTTAACGGCGCGAACCGTCAGGAAATCATCCCCATAGCCGATCATCTTGGTACGGGATAAATTCGCTTGCAACGCGTCATTGCTATCACGGATCATCACGTACAGGCGAACCCCCAGCTTCCGCTGGTTGGCTGCCCGTCTCAGCAAGTCCACCACGGCAAAACTCGAACCGGCATCCTGGAAACTGGTCACTCCCTTGCGCAAGCATTCCTCGGAGGCGAGCTGGATCGCCCGCATCGATTTTTGCAGCCGTTCGGCAGGTTCCCGCTTCGCCTCTTCCCGGGCGCGGACGCGGGCGATCAGACCTTGGGCCGTTTCGCGAAAGACCCCGATCGGCTGGTTTGACTCGTCCCGCAGGATCTCTCCCCCGGAAGGCGCCACCGTCTCCTGGTCCACACCGGCCAACCGCATGGCGTACGAATTGGCAAAGCTCATGTGGCCACTGGCATGGGTCAACAGGACCGGGTGGTTGGGGGTCAATTCACTGAGTCGGGCATCGGTCGGGTAACCTCCTACGTTCGGCGCGGGAAGTTCCTTCCATTTTGACTGGTGCCAACCCCGACCAATAATCCATTCACCGGGAGGCGTCACCTTGGCCGCCTCGGCAACTTGGTCGACGATCTCATCCCAGGTGCCGGCGCCGGCCAGGTTCAACATCATCATCGATTGCCCCAAGCCGAGGAAATGGGCATGTCCCTCGATGAACCCCGGCATCAGGAACTGACCCTGCAAGTCGATATTGCGGGTCTCAGCATCCGCGTATTTCAGGATTTCCTCGTTGGAACCGACCGCGAGAATCCGGTCGCCCTTGACAGCAATCGCCTCGGCCCGCGGCCGGGCCGGATCCATCGTGGTCACTTGGCCACCGACCAGGATCAAATCAGCTGTGGGAGATTGCCCCAGGAGTGTTACCGGGGACCAAGCGGCAAACAGCAAGAACGCAGCGGTGACATATTTCATTGCGAGACTCCCGACAGTGATGAGCGCCACTTCAAAAACGGTGAACGGTTGTGGGGCTTCCAGGAAACCTGATGTTAACGGTTTACCTTGGAGATTGCGACAGTTGCCCGTCAGCCCACCCGGGCAGAGCCATGTTTCGACGAAAAAATCAGGCTTACCGGGCAGACTGAATTTCGGCCACCCATGATCACTCCGGGCGATTGAGCCGCTCCTCGATGCGGATCAATACATCTCGAATCTCTTCCAACAAAGGCTCCCGGCTGGCCGCAGCGGCATCACCAGCAGAGATCACCGCCGGTGATTCGCCTTCTTCCTTGCTGCCCACGACCAGGTCTCGCTGCTTCAAAACAGCATCCCTGAAATTCCTTCCGTCCTTGATGCCAGCCAGGCTGATCAGGGAACTGGCAGACGACTGACCGGCCGTCTCCACGGACAGGGACTCAATGTTGAGCCACCGCATGATCGGCCCCTGGATAATTCCCAGATCGGTAATCCGGTCCAGGGGCACGGTCTTCTCAATCTTGGTCAAAACACCCTTGCTCACCTTCAGGTTGCGACTGGTAAGCGTACATCGATGGGAGTCCAGATACAGACCCGTCAGCCACTTCCCAAGCACGATCCAAAACGGCAAAAAGACGATGCCGACAACGGTCACAACACAGGTAAGCGCGCCGCCCAACAACCAGTAGGTCGTCACCGAAGGATTGAACTCGGCATCCCAGATCACCCGCTCTTCCATCACTCAATCCTCATGGCTCATCAGGCTCGGGAGAGATAATCACCCGTTCGCGTGTCTACCTTGATCGTCTCGCCCTGCTTGAGGTACTCGGGAACCTGAATCACCAATCCGGTTTCCAGGGTCGCTGGCTTCGTTCGACTGGTCGCCGAATTCCCCTTGACCCCCGGATCACATTCGGTGACCAGCAATTCCACGGTGGCGGGGACCTGGATGCCGACGCACTGATCGTTGTAAATCAGCGCCAGCACACCATCCAAACCTTCCTTGATGTAATTCCGCTCCGCTTCCACTTCCTCCAGCGGGAGACTGTATTGCTGGTAATCCTGCCGATCCAGAAAATGCATGTGACTGGCGTCCGAGTACATGATATCGACCGGCCGTCTCTGGAAATCGGCCTCGTCCAGGGATTCTGTCCCTTTCAATGTAATATCTGTCTTCTGCTTGGTGACAATATTACGGGCGCGAAACTTGTAGAGCGTCGCGGCTCCCCGGGCCGAGGGGGACTGGACCGAGATGCTCTCGATGATGACTGGTGCGCCGTTGTAAACGACGACCGATCCATTTTTAATTTCTTTCGCCTGCATATCTACAACAACGCTTGGCTCTGGGGATCCAGACCAACACCGTCCACCAGGTCGCACAATTTCTGCATCACCAACAGCAGGCCACCCGGATCCAGGATCTCTTCTTCACCGGAAACCGAGACCTGTTCGAAGTGGAAAATATCGAATCGGGCAGTACTTTTTTGTATCCGCACCAGCTTCTCCGAATCGTCACCGACCAGGGTCAGCACCTGGAACTCCTGCATGACCTCCTCGATCTGCGTCAGCACTTCTTCACCCTCTTCGTAGGCAATATCCATGGCGGAACAGTCGTGGGGGATAGCGACCGTAATCGATTCAAAGTCGGCATCGGCGTTACGGACATTGGTCACATCATACTTGGGGCCCAGTTCCGCCAGGCAAGCCTGCACTTTATCGACTTCGGGACGATTCTCTTTATCAAAAAAAACGAAAAATGTGTCCCGATACTGGTACCGGCTGTCTTCAAATAACGACACGGATGATCTCCATTGTTCGCGGCTAACCGGCCAGCGGCACCGCCTGTCATCAAGCAGAAAAAAAGAAGCTTCATGGACACTCGCCCATGTGGAAATTCTAAGCGATACGCCTCCCGTTAAAAACCACCGGCACAAAAATTTCAGGATCACCCGGCCCCTACGGACAGGGCGATCCAGGCGTGATGGAACCGTTGATTACTTGGCATTCTTGTTTAGCGGTTGGGGCACCACGAGTGCCTTCGGAAAGTCGGCTGACCGGTCACCATCCCGAGTGCCGAGGCGCTTGTTCTGGGAACTCCCCCGCGGTTGATTCATCGGAATATCCATCCCCCCCAGGTCGGCCATCATCTGGTACAGCCGCTTTTCCATCTGCTTGGATGGCTGGGCAAAAGCGGGATCATGAATCAGATTTTTCTGCTCCATCGGATCTGCTTGCAGATCGAAAAACTCATCGGTGTCCCACAAGCCATAATAAGTTGTATATTTGAAGCGGTCACTCCTCAGAGAGAATACCGTTGGTGATTGAGGGAAGTTCTTCTCCCAGTAGTACGCGTAAAGAAAATATTCGCGCCACGGCACGGACTTACCCTGGGCCAAACTGACAAAACTCTCCCCGTCCATGTGGGATGGTTTCTGCAGGCCCATCGCTTCCATCACCGTCGGGGCAATATCGATATTGGCGACCATCTTATCGACCACCGTGTTACCGCGGAACAGATCCGGGCACTGCATCAGCATCGGTACGCGAATCGAAGTTTCATAGGCCACCCGCTTGTCAATCAATCCATGCTCTCCAAACATGAAACCATTATCTCCCATGTAGATCACGAGGGTTTCATCATGGATGCCCATCTCCTTCAGTTTCTCCATAACGGCCCCGACACTGTCATCCACCGAGCAAAGTGACTCGCAGTATCGTTTATAGTACTGCTCGATATTCAAATCGCTGTGGTAGGGAAAATCGACGCCGTGCCAACTATTGCGCTGATCGAGTAGCCAGCGCGGGAGATTGCGATCATTGCCGACAACAGGATTTTCGCTGGCTGGTCGGTCAAACGGCTTGTCCGCAAATTTTTGGTCGTATTTTTTGTCGGGCGTAAAATTTGCGTGTACAGCTTTGTGGGAAAGATACAGGAAGAAAGGCTGGTCGCGTTTTGTTTCGTTTTCCAGGAAATCGAGCGCATAATCCGTAAGCTCAGTCGTGATGTAGCCAGCTTGTTTGACTCGCTTACCGTTGACGTTGAGCGTGTAGTTGGGACCCGGGGCCAGATAATGACCCTGCCCACGGAAGCTGACCCAATAATCAAAACCAGGACGGGGGCGATCGTGGTGCCCGCCCATATGCCATTTCCCCACAAATCCAGTCTTGTAGCCAGCCTTCTGCAGGTACTGCGGAAAGAACAGTGTCCCATCCGGGACCAGGCGGTTATTGTCAATCACCCGGTGACGAAATGTATACAAACCGGTCAGGATTGAGGCGCGACTGGGGGAACAGAGCGAGGTCGTAACCAGCGCATTCTTGAAATGGACGCCGTGGGCCGCCATGGCATCCATGTGGGGTGTTTCGGCAAACTGGTGATCCAGGAAACTCATCGCATCGTAACGGTGGTCATCCGAAAGGATAAACACGACGTTGCGCGGCTTGCTATTCTCCAGCCGAACAACCTCGATTGAATCGGGTACCGTCCGATTCGCTTCTTGATCCTGAGCCCCACCCAAAACGGGCAAGCCAAACAGCATGAACAGACCAACCGACAGATTTCTCACCATGAATATTTTCTCCCTGAAAAACAGACCACGTCGACCCTTCCATGATACACATCAACCGGTCTTGCCCGCACCCGGGTCAACATTTTCTCGCCGCATCGGACGCGCCGTCACTGGCCCGATCCACGGCAGCCGTCAACCGACCGGCAATCGTGCCCCCTCGATCGAGCCAGACAGATGCAGCCACCCCTGCTTGAGAGATGTGGGGAAGTTGCGAAAAACCCGACTGATCAGGATGAACCCGCTAATTCACGGGACCGTTCAATCGCCGCCCCCACAGCCGACTGGATAATCTGGTCCAGCCCGCGTTGGTCCAGCACCGCTAACCCCGCCATCGTCGTGCCACCCGGACTGGACACCTGTTGCCGCAATTCATCCGGTTCGGCCCCGGTCGCCCTCAGCAATTCCGCCGCGCCCCGAAACGTCTCGATCACCAGCAATCTCGCGATGGAAGGTTCCAGCCCCGCTTTCAACCCGCTCTGGATCATCGCCTCGATGAACTTGAACACATAAGCCGGCCCCGAGCCGGATATCCCCGTAACCGCGTCCATCCACGCCTCCGGAACACGGACCACGGTTCCCACGTTGGCCAACAGTCGTTCCGCCAGGTCCTGGTCATTGGCGTCGAGGGCCGGGTTAACAGCCAGCCCCAGGACACCTTGGCCGATCAAGCAGGGCGTGTTGGGCATGGCGCGAACGACCCGTTTCGAACCGAGTGCCGTGACGAGTCTCTGCGTCGTCACACCCGCGAGGATGGAGATGTAGAGAGCCTTGGATGGTTCGCACGACAGCGACTCCGTGGCCGCGGCCAACTGCTGCGGTTTGCAAGCGACGAAAACGACATCCGCTTCACGGCACACAGCCTGATTTTCCTCGAGAACCACCGCTTGCGGGATTTGCTGGAGAAACCTCTCCCGAGCACCCGCGTCCGGATCACTGATCAGTGTCGAGAAATCCGCCTCGGTTTGAATGATCCCCTGAGCCAGTGCAAGGCCCATCTTTCCTGCGCCCAAAAATCCAATTTTCATTTCTTGCCCGCCCCCTTTCGATACAGGTGCCGGTCCATTTTGTCCTTTCAACCGCCATCTTGCTATCAGCCTTGACGGTAAATCTGGTGTAGACAGGCAAGTCCTGTTCTGGAAGACTTCCCCGCCATTTCTTTTGGATAACACGGGAATCATGCCATGCGGTTTCACAGAACATCCCTTTTCCTGATCTCATTCCTGGCCTGGGGGTCGATGGCCTTCGGACAGGACAACCAGTATTTCAACGGCAACGGCATCAACATGAAGCGCGCGGAACCGGGCCGCACCATGATGTTCGACTTTTCCAAACTGGTAAATGAACCTGAACAGCAAAGCGAACCGCTATTCAAATTACCCAAGCTCTCCTTACCGAAATGGCAGGCGCCCCATTGGGATTGGTCCGGCATGCTACCCGCCAAGCCTGCAGAAGCGAAAAACCCGTTGACCGCCCCCAAACCGATGGTCAGTGGATTCGAAATCCCCAAATGGAACATGTTCCCAGACAGGAATCCGGAGCAACCTTCATTCCTGCAAAAGATGAATGACCGCAATAGGGAGTTCTGGGGAAGGACCCGGCAGAACTTTTCCGTTTGGACAGGTGACCTGGAAAATCTCCCGGGATCCGGCGGGTTCGACACGTGGAATCGGATCACCCGCGGATTCCATTCCGACTCCGAAGCAACCCAACCCCCGGCCCAACCCCCCCTGCGATCCGCCAGGCAACAGGGCGGTGAGAAGACCATTCGTTACTGAATGGGACCACCAATTCAGGAAGCAGAGGAAACCGGGCTGTCCCAAATGGCCCGGTTTCTTTTTTGTTTTGATGAAAGCTTTTCCTGCTGGCTCCTCCCCCACTGCCCCCTGGCAGGCATACGTTGTTAAAATAAACGGAAGCGTTCTGCCAATCGTTGACCGATTTTTCATGCCATGCCGTTTAGGGCTGATGTTAAAGGACTGATGTTAAAAGACTTAATCCTGGGCACTGCCGGCCACATTGATCACGGCAAAACCTCCTTGATCCGTCAATTGACCGGCACCAACACTGACCGGTTGCCCGAAGAAAAAAAACGGGGCATCACGATCGAACTCGGTTACGCCCACTTGGATCTTCCACCGTTCCGACTGGGAATCGTCGATGTGCCCGGCCACGAGAAATTTGTCCGCCAAATGCTGGCGGGGGCCACGGGGATGGACCTGGCGCTACTGGTCGTAGCGGCCGACGATTCGGTCAAGCAGCAGACCAGGGAACATCTCGATATCCTGCGGATGCTCGACCTCCCGGCAGGTGTCATCGCCCTCACCAAGTGTGACCTGGTTGAGCCGGAATGGCTGGACCTTGTGGAAGAAGAGATCAGGGGCCTGGTACAGGAGACCTTCCTGGTCTCGGCGCCGATCATTCGGACTAGCGCCAAAACAGGACAGGGAATGGAGGAACTCAAGGCGGCGCTCTCCGAAGCCTCCCAACAAGCTGCCGACAGTTCTCGACAACGACAGTTAAACGCTCCGTTCAAAATGGCGATTGACCGGACATTCACCATGGAAGGACATGGCACGGTGGTCACGGGGAGTGTTTCCAGTGGTTCTGCTGCCGTGGGCGATGCGTTGGAAATTCAACCGGGTGGCCAGGCCGTTCGTGTCCGCAGCCTGCAGAACCATGAGTCCAGCGCTACCGAGGTACACCGGGGGCAGCGCGCTGCGTTGAACCTGGCCGGGGTTCACCATCTCGAGGTCGGGCGCGGTGACGAAGTCTGTCACCCCGGCCACCTGCAACCTTCACGACTGGTGACGACCGAGTTGTTCCTGCTGAGCAACGTCAAGAAACGACTCAAGGACCGGACCCGAGTCCGTTTCCACGTAGGAACAGCCGAACTGCTGGCCAACGTCCGCCTGCTTCAATCCACCGAACTGGTACCGGGCGACCACGGGTTTGCCCAGTTCTATTTGAATGAACCGGCCGTGGCCATCTGGAACCAGCCATTTGTCGTCCGTAGTGAGTCCCCCGTGTTTACCATCGGGGGCGGGCGGGTGTTGGATCCCGACGCGGCGCCGATACGAAAGCCGTCCTCCACCGACCTCCAGATGCTCCGGCAATTGACCTCATCCGAGGAAAAAGAGCGGGCGGCGGCCAATGCTTATTTCCGCTTTAACCAGGGCTGGGACCCTAGCGGGCTGCCCCGGACCACCGGCGTATTCGACATCGACGAGACGGTGCAAACAATGCTGGACGAGGGCGCTATCCGGCGGGTCAAGCTGTCGGCCACCCGGCAGCTGCTGATTCATCATGCACGATTCACCGAGTTTTGTGGTCGCATCCTGAAGACCCTGGAACGTATGCACCGGGAACATCCGCTGAGATTCAAGCATCCCCGGACCGCTTTGGAACACCAGTTTGATTACCTCGATTCGATGGAACTGCTGACCGCGGCGATCGAGCAATTGAAACAGGACAAGAAAATCGACGTGAACCGTGAGTCGATCGGGCTGGTCGGTTATGGCCCTAAACTCTCCAAGGGGGAGCGCCAACTGCTGGAACAGTTGAACCGGCAGCTACAGGAGGCCGGCGTCAAACCACCCAGTGTCAAAGAGCTGGAAAAATTGGCGACCAAGAACCGCCAATCCGTCCAGGAATTGCTGCAGATGTCAGCCGACAATGGTGAACTCGTCAAGATCACCAAGGAGATCTACTTTCACCAGCAGGTGATGGACGAGGTCCGGAAAACGTTGACCCGCGCCCTGCAAGAAACCGACGGCCTAACGGTCAGTGATATCCGGCAACTACTCGACACGACAAGAAAATATGCCGTACCGCTTTGCGAATACCTCGACTCGGTCGGGTTCACCGCGCGCGATGGAGATAAGCGAGTTTTGGCACCCACGGCGGCGCCATGACACGAAACATGTACCCAGTGCTTTTCCGGAAACCAGGTATCGCCTCATGGGATGGCAATTAAAGATCGGGCGAGCGGCCGGCGTTGATGTGTTTGTCCATTGGACATTCATCTTTGCGCCGATCTACGTCATCTACAGTTGCTGGTCGACCGGTTGGGCCACGATTGGGGTGATGCTGGTGCTACTGCTCTGCTTCTTTGCCTGTGTTCTACTCCACGAATACGGTCATGCGATGGCGGCCCGCTGCTTCGGCATCACCACCCAGGACATCATCATCACACCGATCGGCGGCCTGGCCCGCCTGGTCGGCATGTCGCGGCATCACCCAGGACAGGAGTTCCTGATTGCGTTGGCCGGCCCCCTGGTTAACCTGGTTCTCGGCGCGCTGTTTCTGGTTTACCTGCTGGCGACAGGGCAGAGCCTGGAACCATCTGGGGTCAGTGCGTTTCCGCAGATCCTGTTCTGGGCCAACCTGGCCTTGTTCCTGTTCAACCTGATCCCCGCTTTTCCGATGGATGGGGGACGAATTCTCCGCTCGTTCCTGGCGATTTTCATGTCGCATCGCTGGGCCACGCTGGTGGCCGGCAACCTGGGACGAGTGTTGGCAATCCTGCTGGTAGTCACCGGTTTTTATTGGGGCGAATTCCCCTTTATCCTGATCGGCCTGTTCGTCTTCTTTGCCGCCACGTCAGAAATTGAATACACGCGGGAATTACCCGAATCCGACTCGTTGGTGTGAGCCCCGAACCCGGCAGCCACGTGATGACGCCCCCTAAAAAAAGGGGCCCAGCGATTCCATCGCCGGGCCCGAGGCACCCGAGAGAGGGTTACTTGATCCGATAGACCTGGCCCCGCAAGCGGATGATTAACTCTTCTCCCGCTCGCTGATTGGCCATCAAGCGGTTCTCTTCCACCGAATTCTCTTTCAGCAACTTGAAATAATCCTCGCCAAGAAAACTGACTTCGACAATCCTGTCCGCCTCTTTATGCAAGTCGACATCGGCCACATTGTCGGCAATCAGGATCTTCCCCTTTCGGTAGACCGTGCGCCCCTGGTTGCGACGCAGCGCCTGGCCGCCTTCGTCTTCACCAAAACCCATCCCCGCGTTCGCTGCGGCAGGCGCCGCTTTCTGAGCGTTTTTGAGCCACTGTTTTCCGGCACGCTGTTTGAAGGCGCCCTCACCACTCGATTCTTCCAGTTGATCGAGCTCCGCGTCGACGGTCGCCCGGTTGTCACTTTGGCTGGCGAAATTAGCGGCGTCCTGGTTCTCATCGGCCAGAAACGATGTGTACGGAGTAACGATCCCGTGCCGCTTGGCCAGGCGAATCAGTTCGTCCATCAACTCCTGGTTTTTTCCATTCAAGTCGATCTGGTCGATGATCTCTCCGATCCGCCGATTGGCCCACAGTTTCTCCACATAGCGGTTCGACTCTCCCCCACCACGCTGGGCGAAGTTCACGTTGAACTCAAACGCTTGTTGTTCACCGGCAACCTGGCCGCTGATCTTCAGCTTGGCCGTGCCCGAATCCCGGTAACGACCGACGATCACCATCTGCTGACCGGCGAACAGGTCAAACGAACCGGATGGATAGACCCGGTTAACGGCCGAGCCGTTTTCCGTGGGCCGGACGTCAAAATCGTATTCAATGGCAACGTCCGTCAGGACCGGCGACGAAATCTTGTCAAACAGGCGACTGACAGCCGATTCAACATTTTCGTCCGGCCGAACGTATTCACTTTGGCCATAATTTTCTCGCGTCAGGCGATCCAGCAGGCGACTGTTGACATCGTAGCCGACACCAAAACTGATCAGCCGCGAACGGTGCGCATTTCGCTGGACGGCGTTACGGACGATCCGCATCTCATTCGTTTCCCCAACGGTCGGTAAACCATCGGTCAGGAAAACGACATAGGAAGGGCTCGACGTGTCCGTAATATCTCCCAGCGCCCGGGCCAGGGCACCATCGATATTGGTACCACCGCCGGAATGGATGCTGTTGACAAAGCCAACCCCGCCCGGCCTCGTTTCATCGGTGAATCGTTCCAGCTCGGGCAGGTACGATTCAACATCCGTATCGTAGGCGATCACATTGAAGTGGTCGTTTTGCCGCAGGTTGTTCATCACGTACTTGGCGGCGTTGCGGGCCTGCTCAATCTTCTTGCCGTTCATGCTGCCACTCCGGTCGACGACAAAAACGACGTTTTTTGACTGCGGTGCCATATCGGCTGCCTCGATTTTGGGACTCGCCAACAAGATGAAATATCCCTGGTCCGCATCCTCCGGCCAGTAACTGATCACGTTGGCGCCAATATCCTGATTGGCCGCACCGGCCACGAGGCGGAAATCAGACTGCGGTATCACGTTGGTCCGCGAGTATTTGACGACCGCATTCCGCTCGTCATCCCGCTCGATTTGGACCTCGTGGGACGGGCTGTAGATGTTCTTCAGGTCGGCATCCGCGGAGATCGCCACACGGAAATCAATTGACTCAACTGGCTCGGCCGTATACTTGGCCGTGACCAGTGGGAAGAGGTAATCCATCACGTCCCCCTGTTTGCGCAGCAACTGGCTGTACTGCAGGGTGACGGTCCGCTTTTCCCCGGCCGGAATCGGGAAGACACTCGTCTTGAACATCCCGGTCCCAACCCATTCCAGCAAGGCTGGATCCTGGTTGCGACGAACGTAACCTTCGTAAATGTCACGAGCCTGTTTGGCGTCCATCAACTTCGCTTCCAGCTCACGACCGTTGACCAGAAATGTCAATTTATCGACAGCGCCATCGTACGGCAAAGGAAAGACGAAGCAGACTTCCATCTGACGGGAGCCTGTATTCCGGAACGTCTGGGAGACGCTGGTCCGCGCCAATTGCCCCTGGATCGTGGCGTCGATCGCCAGCTTTTCAATGCAGTACGAGGTGCGAGTGGGTGGCACCGGACGACCCGGTTGGGGCAGGACAAAATGTTCGCGATGATCTCGATCAGGCAACAGGATTCCCTGGGCCGGTAAGAGTGAGCCCAACGACACGACCATCACGGCGCCAACAAAAGTGCGTAATAAAACAGACATCTCAATCTCCCGTTCCAGTAAACAATCAACCTGCTTTAGAGAGCCGCCAGTTGAAAAAGTTCCCCGAAAAATGACTGCCGAGCTGGCATTTTTTTACTCCACACAAAGCGCCCGCGATGAAATTTCCGCCTGGCCCACCCTGCACGGTGAGGAAATCCACTGGATCGGTTGCGCAAAGCGGGAAAACGGCTGGCTAGATCCGCCACGACCACCAACAAAAAAAGCCCGCTCATGATGAACGGGCTGCTTGCTTGATGATGAACGCAACGAACGCTTAAAGGTCATCGTCCTCGTCATCGGCGCCGAACTGGTCTGCCAGATTGCCGAGCATGGCAGAAAGACCTGCGGTATCCCCGGAGACGAGCGCCGTTCCAACCGATTCACTACCAAATACCTGGTTCAACGATTCGATGGCAAATTGCGTGTCTACCATCCCAAGTTGGTGCCAATGCAGAATTTCAACGGCCACCGGCAGTTGGTTCGAACCTGCTTCTGCTACGATCTTGCTGATGCGATTCTTGACGTGCCCCTTCCCTTTCTCGTTCCCGTCGGCCAGGACCGATGGGAAATCGCCCGCCTTGAATTGTTTATCCGCATTATCCTTGAAGGCGACATCGACGACGTTCTTGACCGGCGTCATCCCCTTCTCCTTCTGTTCGGCAACGATCGTATCCTTGAGCGCTTTACTGTTATAGACAACTTCGTTGGCCGAATCGTGCAAGTTGAGGATCGTCATTTTTGTCATGCTGGAAACTTTCTCGCTCGATCGGGTCTTGCTGACCGTCACGTTGATCACGATCAATGCATCGAGGCCCATCTGCTTGGCCCGCTCCTCAAGATCCGCTTTCTTGCCGACACCGACTAGCATCACACCGGGAATAACGGTCCCGGTCATGGTCGGGTCCGGCTTGGCAGAATCTCCCGAGCCCATCGCACGCTGCAGGACCTCGTCCGGCGCTTCCTTAGGTCCCTTGCTGGCGGTCTCCGCGTTGCCACCGGCAGGATTTCCCTGCGGCGAACCGGCGGGTGATCCGGCTCCGGGTGGTGCGGCTGGTTGATCCGCCCCGCCCCCACCACCAATGGCGGCGCCGGGAAGGTCCCTTCTTCGATTCCTGGGTTGACCAAATCCGCGCGGCGCGCCCCCGCCACCCGCGCCCGGACCACCCGGGTTCGTGTTGGCGGCCGTCTGGCGAGCCGGTTCGGACGGTTCATAAATCGGTATATCCTGCAGTAACTCACCGTAGAAGGCATCATTGTGCCGGCGCCGCTTATCGAGGGCGTCGATCACCATTTCACCCATCTCGCCGGTGTAATAGAGAACCACCCCGTCCGGGCGGGCCGTATTGACATTTCGATATTTTCTTTCCGAGGAGGAACCGCCACCGCCAGCTCCAGGCGGGGGAGGACCCTCGCCACCTTCCAGACCGGCGTTACCACCATCAAAAGCACCACTGCCACCACCACTGCCACTGGCGCCGCCGGAATCACCCAGCACGGGGTGACGACCGTCCAAACCACCCGTCGGTTCGCGATAGACAATGCCGATCCCCCAGCGGAACATGACCCTCGGTTGATTGATCCCCTGAAACCACTTCATCGGGTATTTCCGCATGGCCCCCGGATCGGAAAGCACAGAGATATAAATGTTGGAAACCGCATCGTTGTCATGGGCGAGGTCCGAAAATTGCTTGACCGCTTTTTTACGGAACATTTGGCCCATCGAACCAGTACCCACACCTTCCGGCTTGACGGTCGCTTTCGGTTCGGCATTGGCAGATCGGCCCAGGCCCCCTGTCAACCGACTCCAGAGTGAACCACCGGAAGAACTACCGCTGCCGGATCCAGCCGAGGAAGCGACGGTAGAACCGCTCGGGAAGAGCGCCCCACCAAAACCGGCCGTGGCGTTACCCGCGCCAGGTACCTGGGGGAACAACCCGTTTTCCCGGGTGTCTGCCGTAAAGGGTCCGGATGACGCGTTGGCTGCGGTGCCGGCCGGCGTTCCACTGGCAGCCGCATTGTTATTACCCGCTCCGGGAGGCGTTGCTGCCGCCATGGAGCCACCCCCCCCTCCACCGACCGAGGCGGCCGGCAGGTTTCGAGGGCGATTCCTGGGCTGACTAAAACCGGGCGTAGCCGCTGGAGCAGGTGCCTTGGCAGCGGATGACGCAGCCGGGCTACTGGGAGTAAAACTGGGGCGCTCACTCGAAGTCGGCACTTTGACTTCCTCTGGTCCACCGCTGCATCCAACCCACAGGCCACACAGGAAAACAACCATCAATATTTTTGACAAAGTTTGCATCTGACGCCTCGACCAATGAAACCAGGGAAAGAGTAAGTCACCCAGACCATGAAATTGAAACGAACGGAAAGGGTGAAAAGTTCCACCCTTATCTCAATTCAACCAAGAAGATTCCGCGGGTACTATTCCCAAGATAACCCATTTCCGGATAAACGCCAATATTCCGCCCATTTGGGGACCTGCGCGTGCAAAATCGGCTAATTAATCAGGCCTCTACCGGCCTTGCGGATCACCGGGCAAGGGCGAACCGGCCGAACCATTTTCCAGGCTGGCCCGGATTTTATCGGTTGTTAACCACCACCACCACCGACCGCAGCGGCAGGCAAGTTGCGATTGCCACTATTGCGAGGCTGTGCGAACCCGGGTTGGACCGGCTGATTGGCCGTCTTGGCTGGCGGGTCGGCCGGCGCTGCCTGCCCGGCTGGCTTACTGACGATCGACTCAAGGGCTGGGCGATTTGCCTTGCTCTTCTCAAACCGTTGACCGTACGTCCCCAGGTCACAGGCGGTAAGTAATACAATCAGACTACCGGCGATCAGCCAGCTCAAAGCAAATCTCATAATCTTGATATCAACGTTCATATCGAGCTTTTCATGAAACGGGGAGTTTATGTTATCTTTTAGCGAAGCGAGGACTGTTCGTTCCATTATACCCATCAATCAGCCGAAGGAATGGGCCAAACGACAAGTCTCATTTCGACAGGAATTTTTCGGTCACTCGAATCGTACGCAGTTTGCGAAAGGGATTCGACCGTGTCCGGTTCAACCATCCTAATCGAATATTTTACTTGAAAAAGAGCCCGACTTGAAATCCACAAACCGATTCATCAGGCAATCCGTCAACCGACCCAACCCTGAAATCATAGTTCGATGAGTAAAACGTGATATCCACAGAACCTAATTCGACCGGGACAGAACCCGATCTGTTGGAAACCGAACCGCTCGAGCCACCCGTACATCGGCCCCGTGGCCGGCACGTCTCGAGACAGGGATGGCTGCCGGGTTGCCTGCTTATCTTCCTGATTCTCAGCCTTTGCGCTGCAGGACTGATCTGGCTGGCCCTCGAATCGGCCCAGCAGGTTCCGGAGTTTTATGCCCAGGCCCTGGCCGCACCGATCGAGGATGCCGTCAAGCAGGGCGACCAATTGGAAATCAAGATTTCCCGGGTGCAAAACGCGGCGCGAAACCAGCAACCGTGGCAAGTGAAATTTACCCAGGGAGAGGTCAACGGCTGGTTGGTGGCCGATCTTCCCAACAAGTTCCCCACGGTGTTGCCCAGGGAAATGGAAAATCCGCGCGTGCATTTCGAGCCGGGCAAGGCGAAGCTGGCATTTCAATATTCGGCCAGTGGAATCGACGGAATCGTCGTTGCTGAATGCAATATTTTCTGCACCGGGGAACAGAATCAACTGGCCGTCCAGATTATTTCCGTCAAGTCGGGCGTTGTTTCACTGCCGATCGCGCCCTGGATGGATCGATTATCCCACAGTGCCGAACAGGCAGGCATCCCGGTACGCTGGTCAAGCCTGGGCGGGAACCAGGTCGCGTTGATATCGATTCCGGATAAACTGCTGCAATTCGGAGATCAAAAGATGGTCGTCATCGAGGCGGTACAAATCCGGTCCGGAAATATCTTCATCTCGGGCACGACGACTCAAACCGGTCTACCAGGTTCCGACGATTGATCCCCCGGCCAGGATTCGATCCCAATGGAGACCTGGCCACTCTTTCCTTCGGTCACCGTAACTCGCCAATTGAAATCGGCTGTCGCCAACTGAAACACCTGGACATCCCCTCCTTTGTCCAGCCGGCGAGACGTTCCCCTGGCCAGACGACTGACGACACCCCGATCATCGGAAAGAGGGCCCTGGTAATCCAGGTACTCGAGTCGGTGATCGGCCAATCGGACAGCCGTCATGACACGACCGGCCAGCGGAGACGATTCCAGCGCCCAGGTCATCAGGCTGTCACCGGACTGGATCATCAGGTCCCAATGATCGGCCCGTTCTGCCGACTCGGGTGTCTGATGAAACAGGATGACAAATTCGGACATTGTAGAAACCGGTTCCAGCGATAATGATAGGATGTTGTATGATTGGGCGTTGGGCGATCACACCAACCTGGATGCCCGGCCATTGTAGTAGACAAGAAATGCAGGGTCACCCGTGCTGCGGCTGGGACCCATCAATCAACCAGCGTTCCTGTCGGACAAGAACGACGAAACCACCCCCTGGAACCGATGAAGCTCGCCTGCTCAAACGAAACGAACGAGACGCTTCCCGCGATCAAGCCATTGAAGATCGGCGACCTCGTGGTGGACCCTCCCATCCTGCAGGCACCGATGGCTGGCTTCACCAATTACGCATTTCGACAAATGGTTCGCGAATACGGTGGCAGCGGGTTGCAGGCAACCGAAATGATCAACGCCCGAGGCTTCGTCTGGTTGGACGAAAACCAGGCGGAACACCCCGATCGGCTGTGGGGCGTTCACGACGAACCGCGACCCCTGGCCGTCCAGATTTGGGACAACCAGCCAGAAACCATGGCCAAGGTTGGGAAGCGACTGGTGGACGAATACCAGGTCAGCGTGGTCGACATCAATTTTGGCTGCCCCGTAAAGCAGGTAACCGAAAAGGCAAAAAGTGGCAGTTACCTTTTAAAACACCCGGAACAAATGGGCAGGATTATTGAACGGGTCGTACGGGCCTGTGCCCCCACCCCGGTGACGGCCAAGATCCGGCTCGGCTGTACCCGCGACAACATCAACGCGATCGATGTGGCGCAAACCGTGGAGGGATCGGGTGCCGCCGCCTTGACCGTCCATGGCCGAACGGCGCAGGACATGTTTCGTGGCGAGGCGGATTGGGAACATATTTCCGCGATCAAACCCCACCTGAAGAAAATCCCCCTGATTGGCAACGGCGACCTCGATTCGGCCGGGAAAGTCGTTCACGTCTTTCAGAATTATGAAATCGACGGCGTCATGATTGCCAGGGCATGCCTGGGCAGACCCTGGCTGTTCGCCCAGTGCGCGGCCGCCCTGCGGGGCGAGCCTGTCCCGCCCGACCCGAGCCTGGCACAACAGAAGGACTGCATGGTCCGGCACTACAAGCTGGTGGTTCAGCGCTTTGGCGAATCGAAGGGAACCCAGCTGATGAGAAAATATGCCTGCTGCTACGCGCAGGGCCGTTTTGGGGCGCGGCATTTCCGGACCCACATCGCCAAGGTCCAGACAGCCACCGAATTTTACGATATCGTGGAACAGTATTTTCCCACCGATACGGAAGCTGGCTGATTCGCAACTGCGTCCAGCATTGACCACTTAACCGACCCGCTGCCATGCCACCTGCTCAACCACCGCTGCTGGAGTTACTGAACGATCGATCCGCGGCCCTTTGTGATACCGCGATAAGAGACGCTTCGTCTCTGGACGTGCGGGTCTCACAGGAGGGGAAGGTCACGCTACTCGATTTCGGTGTCAATCGTCCCGGCACGTTCGAGGCGGGGCTGCTCCTTTCCCGAATCTGTCTGGCCGACCTGGCCGAAGTCACCCGCTGCGACCCCCTGCCCGAGATCGGTCCCTGGCCCCAATTGAAGGTGGTCAGCCCGTGGCCGGTCTACGCCTGCATCGCCTCGCAGTACGCGGGCTGGCCCCTGGCCAGTGACAACTATTACGCCATGGTTTCGGGACCCGGCCGGCTGGTCCGGGGAAAAGAAGAGATCCTCCAACCGTACCCGCTGCCAGACATACCCGACTCGGTCGTCGTCTGCCTGGAATCGGACCAGCTTCCCGGACCTGACGAATGTGAACAACTGAGTGAGGAACTCGCGGGAGCTGAAAATATTATCGCCTGTGTTGCCAGTACCCACAGCCTGCCCGGTACGTTACAGGTGGTTGCCCGGTCGATCGAAACCGCGCTGCACAAACTGCATGAGTTAGGTTTCGATTTGAGCCTGGTCGAACGAGGCACGGGAGTCGCCCCGATCCCACCCTGCGGGGAAAACAGTTTCCAATCACTCGGCTGGACGAACGACGTCATCCTCTATGGTGGCCGGGTCGATCTCTGGTTTCGGGCAACACAGGCTGAATTGGCGCCGATTGTTGACCGTTTGGCCAGCTGCGCTTCACCCGACTTCGGCTTGCCGTTCCGAACAATTTTTGAGAAATACAATCACGATTTCTATCAGATTGACCGGCTGTTGTTCAGTCCGGCCGAAGTCGGATGCCACAGCCAGGAAGATGGCCAGCAGGTCGTCAGTGGGAAACGACGGCCGGACATACTGCAGAACTCACTGGCGGCAGACGGATGAAAATTGGCGTACTGGCAGCAGCCGACAACTGGGTGGTCCGTGAACTGGAACGCGTAGCAGGCGACGAGCACCAACTGATACCCCTGCAGTTCACCCGGCTATCGACCTACCTGGAGGGGACTGGGGCCAGCTGTTTCTGTTCCGGTGAATCGAATCAGGACACCGAGTGTCTCGATTCCCTGGACGCCATCCTGGTGCGCCCCATGCCGGCGGGCAGCCTGCAACAAGTCGTGTTCCGCATGAACCTCTTGCACCAACTGGCCGAGCAGCATCACATCGCCGTGCTGAATCCACCGCCCACCATCGAAGCCTCGGTGGATAAGTACCTCTGTCTGGAAAAAATTCGTGGCGGCGAGATTGATGTACCGGCGACTTGTCTGGCCGAATCGGCCTCGACCGCGCTGTCCCAATTCCGTCAACTGGGGATGGACTCAGTCGTCAAACCGTTATTTGGAAGTGGCGGAAAAGGGATTCAACGGGTCCGAGAACTGCCCCTGGCATCGGAACTCTTTTCGGAAAAAGAGGCACGCGAAGAGATCATCTACCAGCAGGCGTTCATTGACCACGGGGATTCCGATTTCCGCCTGCTGGTGATCGGCGAGCGCGTCCTGGGAATGCGACGGACCCACCCGGGGAACTGGATCACCAATATTCAGCAGGGGGCGACGGCCCATCCCCACCGGCCCACACCACGGGAAATCGAAATTGCCCGGCTGGCAGCGGCGCGACTCGGGGCCAGCCTGGCCGGCGTGGACCTGTTGTACGATCGCTCGGGTCATCCCTGGGTGATTGAAGTCAATGCCTGCCCGGGATGGCAAGCGCTGGCCAGCGTCTCCGATGTCGACATTTCAGCGCTGGTCCTTGAACAGGTCTTGAGCGAAGTCAAACCCGGTCTGCCACAGGCCCCCTGACTGGCACCGGCTTTGAAACTATTGGTCGGGATGCCGATTCCGGATCGACTGGATCTCGTCGAGGTTTGCCAGAAACAGGTCGAGTATTTGAGGATCGAAGCGCGTCCCTCTCTCAGCCGTCATGATCTCGATACATTGTTGAAGTGGGTAGCCTGCCTTGTAGGGTCGTACGCTGCAGAGGGCATCAAACACATCGGCAACGCACGTGATCCGCCCCTCCACCGGGATCGCCTCCCCACGCAGACCGGCGGGATACCCGGTCCCATCCCATTTTTCATGATGGGACCTGGCAATACTGGCAGCCAATTCCAAGAGCGTCGGGCTAGCCGCACTGCCCCGGTCCCTTGCGGAAAAATGGACGTCTCCCTTACTATCCTGATCGGCAACAAAGGGCCGCATGATTTCCACACCCAGGGAGCAGTGTTCTTTCATCACGTTGAACTGCTCGCCACTCAGTCGCCCCGGGTTCAACAGGATACTGTCCGGGATCCCAATTTTACCGACATCGTGCAACTGGGCTGCCAACTCGATTTGTCGACAGTAATTGGGACCGAAACCGAGATGATGGGCAATGACGGACGCATACTTTCCCACCCGAACCACGTGTTGTCCCGTTTCGTTGTCACGAAATTCAGCTGCTTTGGCCAGGCAGTGTACGATCTGCTCCCGCGATTGATCAATCTGCCTCGTCCTGCGGCGCACCTCCTGTTCCAGTTCCACCGCATAATTGTGCAGGTGATCCTGGTGACGCTTGACCAACAGCGCGTTACGGACCCTGAGGACGAGGTCAATCGTATCAACAGGCTTGGCCAAAAACTCCGTGGCGCCCAGCTTTAGCGCCTCGCGCTTGATCTCCGTTTCAGAACTGGCACTGAGGATAATCACCGGGACGTGCTGCAACGTTGAATCACTTTGGCGCCGCATCAGGATATCGAGACCGGAGACTCGTGGCATCATGATATCGAGCAAAATCGCATCCGGTCTTTCATCGATCATGCGGTCAAGCGCCACGGTCGAGTCATTGATCGCGCACAGGTTCGTGTAGCCTTCCGTTGCCAGGAATTTCTGGATCACGCTGGTGACAAGCGGCTCATCATCGACAATCACGATCCGCGAATCAAACAAGCCGCGCTGATCGGTTCGTTCCGGCTGGCGGGCCACCTGCTCCCGTGGAAACTCTGATCGGCTGACCGACGGAGGACTCGCCGTCGACGGGCTGGCAATCACTTCATAGGAATAGCCGGGCGGATGGGCAAACCTGGTTATGGGATGGTTCATTGGCTTGAAGGTGACTACGTAGTGCGGAATGAAAATTACCTGGCGGCAGATTTCTCGAAGGCCTCGGCGATCGCTTCAATCTCCAACAACCGGGACATACAGGATTGGCCACATTGACTCTCCAGGGCCGCTTCCAGCTCAACGACGGAGCGGGAAAATCCCTGAAACCCACACATCGGGGCAGTCCCTTTCAGCCAATGGGCAAATTGCCTGACCAAGGGATCTCTTCGGCCCAGTGGGCTCATCCTTATATCGTCCAATTTCTTATGCAAAGATTCCAGAAACAACGACTCGACTTCCTCAATCCCTTCCCAACCGACAGGCCATGACGTGTGAGCGGTTTGCGCCGGCCAACTACTTCCCGGGTCGTATCGAGAAGCGGTCCGCTCGCCGATCGCGGGGGCAACTGCATGACCGTTTTCTAGCGGATGTGCGGGATGTGCCAGCCAGTGTTGCCCGGCCTGCCCGGAACCGAGCTCAGGAACCTGTACGGTCAACACGATCGGTGCCAATCGGCCATCCATCGGGCGATTCGTGCCGCTGCCTGCCGGAACCGACTCCAACCAGCGTGTGGGGGTCCGAGCCTGGACCGAGCGCGATTCTTCCGGGAATACGCAGCTCCGATGGTCGCGTAACAGTCGTTCCAGCAACCGGTCCAGCGACCTGGAATCAATCGGCTTTTGCAACCACCCGGAAAAACCAAGCTCTCGATCCTCACAGCCGGGCGAAGCTTCTGCCTGGGCGGAAATCCCGATGACCGGTTTCCTGAAACCCCGTCGCCTGAGCTGGACGGCCGTTTCGATCCCATCCATGACCGGCATTTGGATGTCGACCAGGACCAGGTCAACTCGATGATCTTCCATCAACTCCAGCGCCTCTTCGCCATGCGCGGCCATCAGGGTCGTCGCGCCCCGTTGTTCCAGGTAGAGCTGGAACAGGCGACGATGGGAGGCATCATCGTCAACGATCATCACCTGCATGCCATTCAAACGGTTGACTGCCGACCGCACCGGGCTGCGGGATGCGGATTTCCTGCGCTCCAGGAACTGTCGGTAGGTCAGACTGGAACCGACTTGGCATTCACAGTTCATCCGCAGAGTAAAAACCGTACCGATGCCCACCGCGCTTTGAACTTCCAGCGTCCCTCCAAGCTGGTCGGTCAACTGGCGACTGATCGACAAGCCGAGCCCCGCGCCACTTGAAAAACGCCGCGTCCCCGATCGCAACTGGGTAAACGGTGCAAAGACCTGATCGATCTGGTCCCTGGGAATGCCAATTCCCGAATCCACTACCTGGATTTCCAGACCCTCCTGACCGGCCACGCTTTTTATCTCCGCGCAGATATTGACGGAACCATCCGGGGTAAACTTGATCGCATTGGTAACCAGATTGTGCAACAGCTGACGAAATTTAAGCGGATCGGTCCTGATGGTTGAAGGAAGCGAACCACGAATCACCAGGTTCAGCGCCAGGCCTTTTTCGGCTGCTGGCAATTGAAACAGTTCTTCGGTCTCGACCAACATGGAAAACAGGCAGGCATCCTGCAGCCGGACTCGTTCATGGCCGTTTTCCAATTTCGAATGCTCCAGGATCTGGTCGACCAGTTGCAGCAAACGAACCCCGGAGGTGTGAACAATTTCCAACTGTTTCTGCCGTTCAATCTCATCCTGAAATTGACCGTTTTTCAGCAATCGCACATATCCGACGAGGGCATTCATCGGGGAACGTATCTCGTGACTCAGGTGAAGCAATGTCTGCGAGTTGGGGGATGCGATATTCCGTTCGCTTTCACCAGACCGGCGCTGCCCATCGACATGCCGCCCCGCCCACGCGCGGCCAACCAGCCAGAACAGCAGACCGGTCGATCCGGCCAGCAGCAGATCCAGGCCCAGGCCCCAGGTCGGCAACCACCCGAAACCGCGCAACAGCATGACCACCAGAACAGCGCTCAAAAGCTGGCTCAGTCGTTGGCTCAGTCGGCCAACGACCATTTCCGATCCCGTCTTGTCTCGACTCATGAAGGTCATCCATGCCCAGGGGTGCCACCCTTTTGGCAGCGGCAGTGGTCCAGGAACTGTTATCGTCTACGGCGGGGTGACGACCGGCAGATCCCCTGAAATTTGACGGCTGTGCGGTTTGACAGGGCCGTCCAGAGTGGCGGCAAAAGACGGACGGCTGGCCTGCCTGATGCAACCGTCCAGGGAACCGGCCGGTTGCCGCTCTATCACGTCCTGCCGGTACACACCGGGGAACCGTTTCAACCGGTCGGCCGAGTCGTCACCTCGGTCAGGGTGATCGCGTCCAACGATTGGACCACGGCCGGAGCGGGGGAGCCGCACAGGTCGATGACTTCGTGGGCCAGTTCGATGATCTGGTCAAACTCGGCATTGCGAACGGAAATTGCTGATTCCAGTCTCTGCGCGGCCGCCGAAACCGGGGACTTGTCCGCTTGGCCGAGATCGGATTTCAGATGCTCGACCACTTCCCGGATCATCTCGACATCTTCGGCCTCGATCGCCTGGTTCAGACTGTTCAGATGCTGTTCCAGAGCACCTTCCTGTACTTGCGGGGAATCGCCCCCTTTGTTCCTCCACGTGTTCTGGAACGTCGGTGAACCGACGTAATCCGCCAGCAGTTCGACCACATCAGGATCAAACTGGGCAGGGCTGCATCGCTGGAGTTCACGAATCGCCTGTCGGGTGCTGATCCCCCGCCGATAGACATGGTCATAAATCATCGAATCAAAGGCATCGCATACCGCGATGATCCTCGACTCCAGCGGGATGGAACCAGCTTGGCGCCCCTCACCTTCGCTCGGCGAAAACTTTCGCCGATGGGATTGAATGATCTCGGCCACTTCTTCGGAAGCAAAGGAAGAGCGAATGATTTCCACGGCGATTTCATCGTGGCGTCGCATGACTTCCCATTCGGAATCGGTCAACTTGCCCGGTTTATGAAGGATCGCATCGGGGACCCCGATTTTCCCGATATCGTGCAGCAGGGCACAGATTTCCAGGCGATACAGGTTGCGTTTGGTCAGCAGGTTGCGTCCGATCGCGACCGACAAATCACTGACCCGCATCGAGTGTTCAGCGGTAGCCTGACAGCGGAACGCCAAGGCCGACAACAGACCTGTCACGGTTGAATATTCAATATTGGCTGACCAACTCGAATCGTCCAAATCCTCCCCACTAGCCACCGGCTGCAGGTCATCACATTGATCAAAGCGGACCACCGTGTTCCGACCTTGCCGTTTGGCGGCATACAGGCACTGGTCGGCCTGGTCAAGCAAATCCTGCAGGTCAAGTGCGCCAAATTGACGGTTGGACAACCCGAGACTCGCCGTGATGTTCAGTTCTTCGTGCTGTTGCCATTGAAACTGTTCGTGAATTCTCCAAGCCAGCCGGGCTGCGTGCTCGACATCCGCATCCGGAATCAGGATGGCAAACTCTTCACCACCATAACGGAAAACATAGCCGGAATCCCCGACAACCTCTCTCAGCAGTCGACCCGTGTTCTCCAGCACCTCATCGCCGGCCGCATGCCCGTATCGGTCGTTGATCAATTTGAATTTATCGATGTCGATCATGATGATGCTCAGCTGATCTTGCCCCGTTGCGCGCCACAACTCTTCGTATTGGGCCCAGAAAGAGCGGCGATTGAAGCAATTCGTCAGATGATCGTAATTCGCCAGGAATTGAAGCTTTTCATTCTGCCGCGCGATCTCATCCCGCGACTTGCGCAACGTGTTGACGATCTGGCCCAACTCAACTTTCCTGTTCTGCAACAATGTCACATCGTCAAAACTGATCAAAACGCCACGCAACTTCTTCGATTCATGGGCAAAGATGGGAGATGCGTTGACCCGATATTTTTTTGGCCCCTGGTTCGGCTCCAGCTCCAACTCCAGAACGACGCCGCAAACCGCGCCCAGTTCTCGTTGGCATTTGATCCAGGGCAACGTTGCGGCGGCCAGCGTGCTGGACGGACGGGACCAGGGAAATTGGTCAATGTTGGAGCCGACGACCTTGTCCCCCGCGGTACCGAGCAGTTGACCAAACGCCTGGTTGGCATAGATGATCGTACCGGTAGGCTCGACAAAAACGAGGCCTTCCGCCAGGTTGTCCAGTGCGGAGCGGACACGCAGCGGGATCACGTTGACCGGGTTCAAGTACTTGAACATCTGTTCGATCAGGAACCACGACATAAGCGTCGAGGCACTGCCAAAGAAAAGGAGCAGCGGTACCGGGTAACGGAGCGCCTCGCCGAGCCAGGATGAAACCGTCGGCCGATAGACCAATTCGATGCTACCCTGCTGCGGCTGGCCGGGCACCAGATCCGTTCGGATCATGGTCAATTCCTCATCTGCCGCTTCCAAGGCGGTCAGCCGGTGACCATGACTCACCGCGACCAACTCTCCCTGCTGGTCAATGACAGTTAGTGACTCGATTTCAGGATGTTGTTCAACCGCCAGGTTGAGTAGTAACGGGAGCGTATCGAGATGCGGTTGCTCCAGAACCTGGGCCACATTCTGGGCCACGACCTGGCTGTACTTCCGCCACTCATCCTGCTTGGCACGGCGTCCGTCGGGCAGAAAACCGAGGTCCAATGCCAACCACAGAAGCAACGTGCTGGCCAATCCCATCAGGAGTGCTAAACGGGTTGTAAATCGAATTCTGGTCATTTCGAAATGGACGAGCCGAACAACGACAAGCGATCAACCGAGGATGCCAAAACGTAGCACCCTCCAGGCACGATTCCGCAGCAAATTATTATTAAAAACTCTTAACAAACCGGGGGCTCACGCCCTCCGCCGACCCAGCGTTCTGTTTCACCGAAAAAACCCAAGGACTCGGCGGGCAAACCGCTCCTGGGTGGGGCCATCGGCAGGTGCCGAAATGGGGTTTTCCGGTCAAAAAATTTCGTTCCCCATCCGCCTTGATCATTTCCCTATTTCGCATCGACGGAAACCTCTTCGGCAGGTCGCAAAAAGAACGGCAGGGCGATAATCCCTCAACGGTACCTCACAGAAAGGTGCGGCGACGGAACTTACGGCGGGGTGAACCCTATTTTTTCCGTAGTTTTGCCCCGACCAGCCCAGCCTCTCCCTCGGCCGACAGGAAGCGAGGAAAAAGCCACAAAACCGACGGTAGCAATGGCGGGATGAACCCCATTGCCGTCCAGCAGAAGAGAGAAAAACATCGATCCCATGGAGCTGGTCAGATCGTCAGAACCGGGACCACCCTCACCAACGGTCCCCAGCTCAGTGACTTACAAGGGAGTGACCTGCTTCACGAAAAATTACTTTCCTCTGGCGCGTCACTTTACGTTTTGAACTGGCCCTTTCCAGTCTTGGTATCAGCAGACCATGAGGGGCACAATTCACTTATCCTGGTTCGGCTGTAACTTTTGATCAATCTGCCGTGTCAACGGGGCCGATTTCTGCCGGGCAACCGGCAGTGATTCACCCGACCTGATACCGGGCCGCTGATGACCACTGGCCGTCAGGTAAGCATCCCGCCACAGATGAGATCGTTGACGGATCAGCTGGAGAAGTTCTCCATCCCGCTCCACTTCAACCGTCCGGGGGCTACTCGACTCCGGTTCCCCGCCACCCGGAGCCACGAGCAGTTCCAGCAGGATAGCGGCAATCTGTTCATGACCTGCCTGGTTGGGGTGAACGGCATCCGGCTGAAACGTGAAATTCGGGTCCGTCTCACGGCGCGATGCCAATTCCCGGGAGAGCGCAGTGTGCAGATCCAACACGTTCCAACCCGCTGTTTCCTGTTCATTCAACCAATCCGTGTAATGCCCCATCACCGCATCGTAAGAGAAATCTTTTTTGGCCCGCTGGTCATCAAACGTGGGAGGCGTGATCAGAATCAGCTCGGCCCCTGTCGCCTCCACCTGCGCTTTGAGTCTGCCAATCCCCTCCTGGTATTTCTTGAACCGGTCTTCATCGAACGGCTGGTAGATCCCGCAATTGATGCCGTAACAGGCAAACACCAGGTCCGGCCGGGTCGCTTCCAGGACTCGCTCCAGCCGTTCATGCAGATCGGGACGCGGAAATCGGCCACCCGCATGTCCCGCCTCGCTCAATCCGGAAACGGTCTCACTGGGAAGACCGACGTTGATCATCACTTCCGGTTCAGCCCATCCGCCGCTTCTCAAGGCCGCTTCCAAGCGGGCGACGTATTCGCCTGAATAAGTAATGCTGTCACCCAGAAAAACAATGCGACGAGCGGCGCGCACTCGATCCAGCAGCGATCGATCCGGCGCTTGTTGATGGACCAGGAACTCCACGATCGGTTCGATGTCCGAGTGGTCGAAATGATGCCCCTGGGTTTCAGGTTTGCCATGTTCGATGGAAATGACTTGCATCGGATGCCCCAATTGATCCAACCGTTCGGACAGGACATACGTGTTTTCCTGCGGAGGAACGATCTGGTCATCCTCGGTGACGATGTGCAGGATCGGAATGTGTGCGGCGGCGATGAGACCCGCGTGCTGAACGACGCTGGCCTCCGATTCGTCGACCGGTTCCTCGTCGATCCCGTAAGCAGCCAGGCATTGTTTCCACTCGGCAGCCGCTCCGCGGCCCTCCCCTTTTCCTCCGGGCCAACTCCGGATGTCACAGACCGGCGTATCACAAAAGATATTTCGAACCTTGTCCGAATTTTTCGCGGCCCATTGGTAAACAAATAGACCACCCCGGCTAACTCCCTCCAGGCTGGGCCGAGGATTCAACCTCGCATGCTGGCAAACATAACGGTAAAAAGCATTGCCAATCTCGACCGCTGCCGGGTTGCCAAACAGCCCGGCCACATCAACGTAGCCAATGTGGAATCCGCGCTTCACCAGCTCGATGTCGATTTCCGCGTGATAATTCGGAAACCGGGCCCGCCAGACCCAGGGCCGACCTGCGGCCGCCTGGGTGGGCGCCACCAGGTACGCCGCCCGTCCGCCAATCTGAAAGTGGTATCGGTCGAACCCGTTCCAGTCATCTTGACGCTGGTACCAGGAGTCCTCCTGGCAGGCGACGGCCGGCATGATCACCCAACTGAAAATGGCGACCGCGGACGCGACCAGCACGCATTTTTGAACGGCGGCAAATGGGCGGGGGCTCATCAAATCTCTCTCCCGTTGTTTCGTTGTTCTGCATTAACGAGGGCGCAGGGGACTTATCACACCCTGCATGATAACCGTCCAGCCCTCCCATTTCGATCCAGCGAATCGCACCGACCGGCCACCCGTTCCACCACCTCTTGGTCCGCCCAACGACCGTCACCAGGAGCCGGGATATTTTTTGGCTGCCTGGCAAACCTGCAACCAATCGACTGAATAACTCGTTTTACCCGGCGGGAATTTCAAATGGTCGACGGCCACATGCAAGGCGATCGATGCCGCTTGCCACTGGCGGTCGATTCGATTTTTCCCAACCAGCGCGGAACAGACCACCGGGCGCACGCAAACGGTTTCGCCCTGGCGATAGGAGACAGCGACGTAGGCCAGGCAACCCTGTTCACTCATTCCCGCTTCCAGGTGACCCGTAATCGCCACGGCGAAATCAGCCGCTTCACTCCGTTCGAGGACCGAGCGGGCCATCGCCTCGGTCACTTCGGAACTGACCGCTGTATGCCGGGCGATCAGGTCCGGGTCAATCCCAAGCCAACCCGTTTTCAAATCCTCCATGTAAGTGACGGAAGAACCACAGAGCCATTTTGAGATGCCCGGCACCTGGGCCAGAATTCCCGAGACCAGGCCGGCCGTGCAACTCTCAGCGAACACGATCTGCTGGCCATCCTGTTCCAGTTGACCAGCCAGCTGTCGGGCTAATTGCCGGGTCTTTTTAAACAAGCTCTCTTTGATCATCGGTCTATCCTGGCAACCGCGGGCTGCCTATCATCAAGGCGACAGGAACCGGCAAGGCATAGAATTGACGAACCCCGCGGCCGAGTCAAATCGGCGAGCGAATTCCACACCTTAATATAACAGACCGCAGGGCGATGGTCAGGTTCATGGTAAAATGAACTTGTCCATCCGCCCGTCTGACGGTTACCCCGTTCCTTTGGACCGTTGCCTGCGACACAATACGGGTCTGCTTGGAATAAAAAAGGTCCGTACAAACTGACTGCCGTTTCATCCCGGTGCCGAAGCGACCCATGAAAGACCCAATCCGAGTCACCACGCTAACACGGATCTGGAAATCCGTCCGACGTGCCGTTGCTCGCAATGAATGGGCCGTTCGACTGCTCGGTCTCTCCTCACCGGAAAAAAACCCGGTCTTGCCCGGGCTGATCCTGATTGAGGTAGACGGACTCAGCCGGGAACAACTGGAACGGGCATTGAATTCCGGCCAGATGCCTTTCCTGGAACAGCTCGCCCAGAAAGAGAACTATCAACTCCACTCACTCTACTCCGGGTTGCCCGCCACCACCTCCGCCGTTCAGGCCGAGCTTTTCTATGGCCGAAAATCGGCCGTGCCCGGTTCCGGATTCCGGGATCATCGAAGCGGGGAACTCGCTCGCATGTACCGCCACGACGTTGCCCTGCAAGTCGAAGAGCGTCTGCAGCAAGAGCGGGATGGCCTGCTGAAAGGGGGGAGCTCGTTCTGCAATATCTTTGGTGGGGGAGCAGAAGAATCCCATTTCTGCGCAACGCGCCTCGGCTGGGATGACTTTTTCGTAACGATCAACCCTTTCCGCATCCTGCTGGTCATCCTGATCCACGCCGGCATCTTCCTGCGAACGTTCGGCCTGATGATGGTGGAACTGGTTCTCGTCCTGGGCGCCCGGCTGCGTGGTGAAACGATGCGACACGGTTTGTGGCACGAACTGTCAACCATTCTGGCACGCGCCTTGGTGGTCGTATTCATGCGAGAACTCGTGGTAGCCGGGGCCAGCAATGATGCGGCCCGAGGCTTGCCGGTGATTCACCTGAGTCTCCTTGGATATGACGAGCAGGCACGGCAGCGGGGCCCCTCTTCCCGCTTCGCCCATTGGACGCTGAAGGGAATGGACCGCGCCATCCGGCGTTTATGGCAGTCGGCCCACCGTAGCGCCGGCCGTGAATACGACATCTGGATATACTCGGGAAACGGCCTCGGCTCGACGCGACCGTACCAGGCGTTGTGGGGTGAATCGATCCAACAGGCGCTGAATGATCTGATCCGTTCATCCGAACCGACTGCCACTGCGCTCGACGAACCACCTGCAGCGGGGAAAATTCCGAGTCGAGCGAGCTGGCTTGGAATTCGTGGATTGGAACGGTTCCTGGTCGGCGTGCCCGACAGTGACACCACGTCCCGTTCGGCGGACGTGCAGGTGGTCACGGCCGGCTCCCTCGCATTTGTCTACCTGCTGGGCGATACCCCCGGACCGTACCGGTATGAACTGGCCCAACAACTGGTAAAAGAAAAACGGGTCCCGATGGTGGTGGTCACTGATGGGCCACAGGCCGCCAAGGTCTTCACCAGCTCGGGTCCCTGCGATTTACCTGCCCAGGCATCTGACCTGTTTGGTGCCGACCACCCCTTCCTCGCCGACCTGCCGAATGATCTGATCGAATTGGCCAATCAGCCGGACGCCGGTGACCTGTTGCTCGTCGGTTGGGACCGATCCTCGCCAGCTGTCAGCTTTGGTCAACAGGATACCACCAACAATGGGCCGTCGGTCGAAGCGACCGGTGGATTCGCCCTGCTGCCCTGTGATGTGCACCTGGAAAACGATGGGGCACCTTACCTGCGCCCGCTCCAGCTGCGACAGGTCGTCGAACAGTTCCTCGGCAGCAGTGGCCAAGGCCGGGCCACGCTCCGGCAACGCCCCACGGACCCCGGAAATGTTCGTGTGCTGACCTACAACATCCACGCCTGCGTCGGGATGGACGGCGAACTGGCGCCCGAGAGGATTGCCCGTGTTCTTTCCCAAACCGGCGCGGACGTGATCTGTCTGCAGGAACTGGACGTCAACCGGAAGCGGTCCGGCCACCAGGACCAGGCCAGACAAATCGCCGAATCACTGGACATGAATTTCCACTTCCATCCCGCCTGGCACATCGAAGGTGAACGGTTTGGCAACGCGATCCTGACCCATTTCCCCCTGCAGCTGGTCCGCGCCGAAGGTTTGCATCAACAACAGGAAAGTCGCTCCAAGCGGGGCGCCGTGTGGGTGCAGGTCGAGATCGAACCAGGCACCTGCCTGCAAGTGATCAGCGCCCATCTGAGTATCTATCCCAAGGAACAGTTGCGACAGGTCGAGGAGTTGTATAAGGATTGGGTGCAACCGGCCGAGGCGCTCGGGCCGGTAGTCCTGTGCGGTGACTTCAACGCCCGTCCGGCCTCGGCGGCCTACCGCTACCTGGCAGGCAAAATGCTGGACGTGGAAACGTCGACCGGAAGGGCCCGGCATCAATCGACGTACTTCAGTCCCCGGCCCGTCACCCGGCTGGACCATATCTTTGTCAATTCGGCAGCTCAGCCGATGAACTGTCAGGTGATTACCAGCCGCCTCGCCCAGGAAGCCTCCGACCATCTCCCGCTGATGACCGATTTGTCCCTTCCGCTGCCGAGCGCCAAGGGCCAACCGGATTAGCGGGCCACCCATCAACTCCTAGCAGCCGGGACGCAGGACCAGGACCGGACAATGCGCCAGGCGAATCACCCGCTCCGCCACCGAACCGATCAGGAAACGCTCCAGACGGGTCTGTCCGTGAGACGAGATAACAATCAGCCCGGCGTCGTGCTTTTCGGCGAAGTCCGCGATCTCACTACCGGGGCTACCGAACACGGCAAAAAACTCCAGCCCGGGATAGTCCGCCTGGGAAACGCTGGCAAAGAAGCTGGTTTTCAGGTTGCTCCTGATATCGTTTTCGTCGTAGTCACCCCAGATCATGCTGGGCTCAATCGTGTCGGGGTAGGGGGTCACATGGACCACCTTGACCTGGGCCGACGAACCGGCAATCTCCACCGCCTTGTTGAGTGCCTGCCGGGAGGTCTCTGAGAAATCCCAGGGAACGATAATCGTCTTGGATGTAAACGTGTTCATACGGTTCCCCGGAGCAGTCTCTACCTTGACCATCAAATCAACTTCGGTTCCAGCACCCTGCCTTGCTTGACGTCGACAGCCCTGATCGTAGTCGAAACGACGAAAGACTGCAAAACAGCCACCCGCGCCCATGGCCCGGCCAACGGGCCTGCCAGTGCGACCGCTCAGGCCTTTTCCCCTCCGGCCGGTCCGGTCGAACCGGGACATCCGTTCGACCGGCGGAACCAAGATGTCCCGCGACCATGACAAAAAATGGAAACCGGCCCGGGCAGCCTATTTGCATTCGCAGGTCTTTCGCCTAAGTTGGGCGCAGACACTTACCCCTGAAGAAACACAATGAACCAACCCAAATCAAAATACGACTGCGTGATTGTCGGTGCCGGACACAATGGACTGGTCACGGCAGCCTACCTGGCCAAGGCCGGAAAATCTGTCTGCGTACTGGAACGGCGCCACGTGATTGGCGGTTGCTCGGTAACCGAGGAACTGTGGCCTGGCTACAAGGTCTCCACAGCCTCCTACGTGATCAGCCTGTTCCTTCCCGAGATCATGCGCGACCTGAAACTGAAGGAATACGGGCTGAAGATTCTTCCCCGCAACCCCTCTTCGTTTACACCGATGAAGGATGGTCGGCACTTGCTGCTGGGGCCCGATGAAAAGCAGAACCGTGAACAGATCGGCAAGTTCAGCCAGAAAGATGCCGAGGCCTTTCCACGCTACGAATCCTTACTGGAAAAAGTGGCAGCTGTTCTGGAACCGACCTTGTCGCAGACAGCACCCGATATCCTGCCCATTTCCAAGGGCCTGAGAAAGATTGGTCTCGGCAAAAAGATGCGAGACATGCAAAAGGCTTGGAAGATGCAGTCGACCCTCAAGTCGCTAGGGGAGTCGCTGCCCGAGGCAATGGAACTGTTGACCGGTGCCGCTCGGCCAATCCTGGAACGTTGGTTTGAGACCGAGGTGCTCAAGGCAACCTTGGCCACCGATGCCGTAATCGGCGCGTTCTCCTCAATATCGGCCCCGGGAACCGCCTACGTTCTACTGCATCATGTGATGGGAGAAGCGGGTGGTGCTCGTGGCGTCTGGGGTTACGTCCAGGGGGGCATGGGAGGCCTGGCCGAATCGCTGGCGGCGGCCTGCCGGGACTTGAAGGTTGACATCATTACCGAAGCCGATGTCCAGGAGATATCGGTTGAGCAGGGTGTGGCCAAGGGTGTCACCCTTGCCGACGGCACATTCATCGAATCGAGCGTCGTGGCCTCCAGCGCCGACGCCCACGTCACCTTTGAGAAGCTGGTTTCGCCCAGTCAGTTCCCGGTGGAATTCCGCGACGCGATCTCCCGCATCGATTATTCCTCCGCCTCGGCCAAGATCAATGTCGCCCTCTCCGAACCACCCCAGTTCACCTGCCTGCCGTCCAACGAAATTGGGCCCCAGCACCGGGGCACCATTCATATCGGCGAAACCTTGGAAGTCGTGGAAAAGGGATACGACGATGCCAAGTACGGCAAGCCGAGCGAAACGCCGATCCTGGAGATCACTCTGCCGACCAGCGTCGACAAGACGATTGCGCCCGAGGGCAAACATATCATGTCGATGTTTGTGCAGTATGCACCCTACAATCTGGCGCCCGGACTGCACTGGGATGATATCAAGGAGAGCTTTGGGGATCGGTGCATCGAGGTACTGGCTGAGTACGCTCCGAATGTCCCCGACGCGATCGAGCATCGACAAGTCCTCAGCCCCCTCGACCTGGAACGGGTCTATGGCATCACGGGCGGAAATATCATGCAGGGGGCCATGAATTTCAATCAACTGTTCCTGATGAGGCCGATCCCGGGATGGGCCGATCACCGTTGTCCTATCAAAGGCATCTATCTCTGTGGTGCGGCCAGCCACCCCGGAGGGGGTGTGATGGGCGCCTGTGGTCGGAATGCGGCCGTTGAAATCCTGAGAGACTTTTGAGCGCCGGGAACTTCAGGCAGGTACAGACTCGCTCCGAACTCACCGCGTTGAACCCATGAATGCTACACCCATCATCGGGATCGAAGATCTGTCGCGACGGACGAGCGACGGCGAGATCCTGTTGGCTCCCACTCGCCTGGACGTCTTCCCGGGTGACCGGCTGGCTATCGTGGGAAAATCGGGTTCCGGCAAGACCTTGCTGCTCCGCTCGCTGGCAGCTCTGGACCCGGTTCAAAGTGGGGAACTGCGCTTCCTCGGCCAGACGGTTCATGGCAACCAGGTGCCCCCCTACCGCACGGACGTTGTCTACCTGCCCCAGCGACCCGTCCTATTCGAGGGAACCGTCGAGTCCAACCTGCAATTGCCCTTTCAATTGAAATCGAATGCCGGTCGAAATTATGACCGGCAGAAGATCATGAAGTGGCTTGAAACGCTGGGACGTGATGCCTCTTTCCTGTCCAAGAATCACGAAAATCTCTCGGGTGGAGAAATGCAGATCGTGGCCCTGTTGCGGGCGATCCAACTCGACCCGCAGGTCCTCCTGCTGGATGAGCCGACAGCCGCCCTGGACGAAGGGCTGACGGCCTCGGTCGAACAGCTTGTCGACTGCTGGTTCGAAGCAGCGAAACAGCAAGCCGCCCTGGTCTGGATCACCCACTCGATGAACCAGGCCGAGCGGATCTGCGATACGCTGTACCGGGTGGACGCGGGGCGACTCAGCCCTCCTGAGCCGAACCCGAGGGGTGAGTGAAATCAGATGGACTACCTGCAACTGAGCTACCTGCAAGTCGGATTTGCCTCCCTGCTAATCCTGGTCAATGCAGCCATTTCGATCTGGTTACGATTGGGACTGGAACGTTCTCTGCTGGTCGCCTCCCTGCGAACGATCGTCCAACTGTTGTTGATCGGGCTGATCCTGCAATCCGTTTTTCAATTTGACCAATGGTACGTGGTGATCGGGATCCTGGCGATCATGACGATGATTGCCGGCATCACGGCCGTGCAGAGAAATCAGCGACGCTACCCGGGCATCTGGCTGGATACGATCCTGTCGGTCTGGGTCAGCTCCTGGGCGATCACGGCCTTTGCCCTGTTTGTCGTCCTCAACGGGATCGACCAATGGTACCAACCGCAATACGCCATCCCCTTGATGGGGATGATGCTGGGCAACACCCTCACCGGTATCTCGGTCGGTCTCAACAGCTTTACCGAAACTGCCTACACACGGCATGATGAAATCGAGACGATGTTGACCCTGGGAGCAACACGTTGGGAAGCGATTGCGGGACCGATCCGCCACGCCCTGCAGACCGGCATGACCCCCATCATCAATTCGATGATGATCGTCGGCCTGGTCAGTCTGCCCGGCATGATGACGGGTCAATTACTGGCAGGCGTCGAGCCGGCCGAAGCGGTCAAGTACCAGATCGCTATCATGTTTCTGGTTGCCTCGGCCACCGCGCTGGGAACTGCCGGTTCGGTACTGTTAAGCTTCCGGCGATTATTCACGGCCGATCACCAATTCCTCCGCTCGAGGCTGCAGTTAAAAAAAGTTGCTGAGAAGAGGTGATGCCCAACGTCACTCTTTCGCCTTGACGGGCACCAGGCGCAGCTGCCGAACATCCATCACGGCGCCTTTTGCTTTATGGACCGGCACCAGCTTGATCGTTTCCGGGAAAAACGCGGACCCCACATTCGAGGGACCCATTTCCAGTGTGCCAACCCGGCGCTCCCGAAAGTTCTGAAAATGCCCTGTGTCTTCCACCTCGAATTCCAAATTCTGATCGCCGGCAATCACCTTCACAGTCGATCCTCCATGCCCTTCGCCACACCCTTGCAAGATATAGACGTCGTACTTCTTCTTCGCAGGCAAAGAAACTTTCCATTCACACCAATCCTTTTCGTTCTGCCAATAGCCGACCGTGTTCTTGTGAGGCTGAGGTTCATATCGCAGTTTTTCACCATGCACCACCGCCCCGTGGGCTGGCAGAACCACCTCACCCTCGGCGGCCGGGCTGTAAATCACGGGTTCCCTATTCAGTCTGGGCGGACCGACCGTTTCCATCACGATCACCGCTGGCCCCTGGACATTTTTTGGCAACTTGATTTGCCAGGTCTTCACACCCGGCTTCAAACGTAACGACGGTTGCTGCGGATCCGATTTCAGGAACACTTTGGTCACCGGATTCTGCAATCTGGGCACCTCCAATTCGGATTGACTTTCAGCGTTCTTGAGATGGAATTCGACCGCTGTCGGCTTCAGTTCAATCCGCCCCCAGGGGTAATCATCCTCCACGGCAGAAACCAACAGAGGACAGAGCATCCACAATCCCACCGAAGCTGGTATCGTTCTGGCAATTTTCATTCTGACAATCCGGTTTAAGACGATTGGGCCATGGCCGGGGTTGGCAGCAGGCGCGACCCCGGATCCAGCAGAACGGTAACATCTTGTTCGCAAACGAACCAGTGGTGCCCAACCCGACGGCCGGGACAACCGACCAGCAAAACGATTTCATCTCACCAGAAACTTCCGGCAAAAACGGTTATCCATCCGATCGACACCGTGCTATCCAGGTCGGGTTTTTACGTTTGTCGGCTTTGACACAATCAACCGATCGGTAATTTTATTTCGACACAAAATTTAATGTTCCACCCGCCGGTTCGCATGTCCGCGAACCGAAAAAACAACAAGGCCCGCAGGGCAAAGCCTGTATTAAAACTGGAGACCGGTTCATGGTTCGTATTGCATCCATCCTGTTGTTCCTAATTGCTATCCTGATGGCCACCGACTGTCAGGCGCAACGTTTTCGGCCGTTCAAAAAAAGCAACCACTCGGTCCAGGGACAGCGCCACTCCCTTTCACGGTCAACGGCGAAACAGAAAACCCACCGAAAGCCACTGCGGTGGCTACTGGAAGACCATCAGTCGGCAGAGAGTCGCGCCTGGTCCGACTATTATGCCAGCCCGGCGTCACCGCTCCCCAAGTACATCGGGGGCTTCCACTCCAGCCACTTCTACAACCTCGGTGTTCCCAATGGGGATATCGGCTTCCGTGGAAACGGGATCTATTGGGCGCCTTGGTAAATCTCCCGAGTGCAACAACCGACCTCGGTCCCACGATCCATGCCCACTGCTTTGACCACCCATGGCTGGCGTCACAACCGGTTGATCTAAATCGATCAATGGTGGTAGGTGTGGCAGGTGCACTCTCGACTGATTGAATCATGGCATCTCAAAAAGACATTTCAAATAGTCCATCGGCAAGACCGACCTAGGCAATATGGCCCAACCATCAAAAGCAGAAAAAAACGATCCTCACTCTACGAATCTACATAGAAAACAAACGATCACCTTCTTCCTTGACTTGTATGCCGGGTTTTTGCTGTTCTAATGCTGTATGACAAGAACGTTGCGGATCGTTCTTAGCGCGAATGTTGATCTTATTTCTGCAAATTCGTCGTGTCGATTTTCCCCCTGCTCCAACCTGAATCCCCCGAAGCCCAGGCGATGTACGACCTATTCATAACGGTCGTGCTGATCAGCCTTGGGATCTTCATCATTGTCACCGGCTTGATCGCGATCGCCTTGTGGCGTGGCCGTTCGTCCAAGGCCGTACCCGAGCAGGAATTTGGCAGCAGCAAGCGTGAAATTTTCTGGATGACGGGCCCGATTCTGATCCTGATCTGGATTTTTGTGATCAGCGCTAAATTGATTCTGACGATGAACGCTGTGCCGGTCGTGCACCCGACCGAGGCTGACCCGGAAGTCGAGCTGACCGTTATCGGTCACCAGTGGTGGTGGGAAATTCGCTACACGGACAGTCCGGTGATTGCCGCCAACGAAATCCATATTCCGGTCGGGAAAAAAGTCCGGGTCAAGATCGATTCAGCCGACGTGATCCACTCGTTCTGGGTGCCGCAATTGGCCAGGAAAATGGACGCCATCCCGGGACATCCCAACTACATCTGGCTGGAGGCCAGCAACGAGGGAGTATACCAGGGACGCTGCGCCGAGTATTGCGGGACCCAACATACCTGGATGAAGTTCAAGGTTGTCGTCATGTCGACAGAGGATTACGCCGAGTGGAAAACCGATGCCGAAGCGGCGTTCAAAAAGACGGCC
>JAKVBG010000169.1 GCA_022447605.1 Mariniblastus sp. | reverse complement strand
AAGTTCACCACTACTGACCGGCAACCTGACTTCATTGCAACATACGTCCCAGATGATCACGCCCACAGCAAGCCCAGACACCAGCCTACACTCTGTCAAATCGTCCGCGCCGCCCTCTGGCAATGCGTCTTCTGGGTACCATGCTTGGTGCTGTGCGCCGAACTACATGCGGAGGTTGTGCTGGTACGGAAAGGGCAGTCCCCTTATACGATTGTGGTCGGCGAGGATTGCTCTCCTCCCGAGCAACACGCTGCGCACGAGCCGCAAAGGTTCATTCAAGAAATCTCTAACGCGCGGCTACCACTCACGGACTCGCCCTCCGCAACCTGCCTCCGACAGGGATGTCTGTTTGTGGGTCAGAGCTCGGCTTTAAATCAACTTGCAGGCGACATCGCATGGCGAACTCTCGGCGAAGAAGGTTTTGTCATCAAGAGGCAGGGGCCCCACTTAATACTTGCCGGTGGCAAGGGACGCGGTAGCCTCTATGCCTGCTATGACTTTCTCTATCGCTATTTAGATTGCCGTTGGTTTACGCCGACCGTGAGCCGTATCCCTCGTCGAGAAACGATCACACTTCCCGACATCGATATTTACAAACAACCCGTTTTGGAATATCGGGATATCTTTTACTATGAAGCCTGGGACGGCCACTGGTCCGCGCGGAACCATGTCACCGGCATCAACTCGCGACTCGAAGCCAAGCATGGCGGGAAACTTCGTTACCACAATCAACACTTTGCACACACGGTTTACGATCTCGTACCCCCCAGTCAGTACTTTGCCACACATCCTGAATATTTCGCCGAGATCAACGGCCGCCGTGTCGGCGACGAGGCACAGCTCTGCCTTTCCAATCCGGAGGTGCTGGAAATCGCCACTGCAAGCGTGCGGCGTTGGGCCAAGGAAGATCCGGATGCCAACATTATCTCTGTTTCAGAAACCGACTGGCACGGACACTGCGAATGCCCGACTTGCCGGAAGCTGATCGATCAGGAGGCAAGCTATGCCGGGCCCCTCTTACACTTCATCAATCAAATTGCAGACCAGGTTCGTGCTGAGTTTCCTGAACTGTCGATCGGCATGCTGGCCTACAACCATCTCTATAGCCGGATCCCTCCCCAGCAAATCAAACCGCGACCAAATGTTATTGTGCGTCTGGTGACCAGCGGCTGCTGTCGCTTTCATCCTCTGGCAACCTGCAGAAGTGACTTCGACTACGAAGGGAGTGTCCAGTTTCGCCAGGACCTGGCCGGCTGGCGGACCGTGGCAGACCGACTCTACGTCTGGAACTATGTTGCCGAGTACGGCGATATTCTGGCTCCCTTTCCCAATCTCGACGTCCTGCAGTCCGACATCAAATTCTTCGTGGAAAACCGGGTCAAAGGCGTCTTCTGCCAGGGTATATCCGGCCTGGCGGGTGGCGAATTCGCCGAACTACGCGCATACCTCCTGGCCCGCTTCCTCTGGGACCCCGAATGCAACGGGCAGCAAGTGCGGAAAGAATTTCTTGCTGCCTATTACGGAGAGGCGGCACCGTTCATCACCTCGTATCTCGACCTCTTTCACCAGCATGTGGCCACGGGAGACATGCATTCCCAACGTGACACCTTCATGGCAACTCTCCCCCGCCCGTGATTGCACGTGCCGAGCAACTATTTCACGCAGCGTCAGTGGCAGTCGCCGAAAATCCCACTTTATTATCACGTGTCAAGAAAGAACGCCTGGGCATCGCGCTCACCAAAATCTATCGACACCAGGAGTTCCTACCGACCCCCGCGGCATACGAGCTGGCCATCACGGAATTTACTCAGACCGCGGCCCGCCATGGTATCACCCACCTTTCGGAAGGGGGTCAACGCCCACTCGCCGCAGAAGTGAAAAAGTGGCGAGCGGCACTCGAATGACGGACGAAAGACTCACGGCAGCAGCAGCTCATGCTTGATCGGCTACATCACCTGCGTTTGGTGATAGACCGCTCGCCTGTCGGCGGTACCTCGAGTCGGTCTCCTGAAACATCAGAATGACCCGTCGAAAGACACTTTTTGTTGGCGCGACCCGCGTACGGATTTGATTATGCTGCCCCTTGACCTGATTCAGTTTACCCGCATTCCGATTGGCACGTAGCTTCTGCTCGCTCTGCCGGACTTGGGCCTCCCAGCGCTGCACCGTAGCGTCA
>JAKVBG010000168.1 GCA_022447605.1 Mariniblastus sp. | reverse complement strand
ATGCCACGGATCGCCCATGAATATGCCAACAGCCCCGACCGGGTTCCGTTCGATTTCTACGAAGTCGTGGCCGCCCTGGCCCCGCGCCCCGTGTTCATTAACGCCCCCGTTCGAGACAGCAACTTCGCCGTCACCGGGGTCCGCAAAGTGGTCACGCAGGCAAAGCTGATCTACCAGCTGCGCGGCGCTAGCGACGCGCTCCGTGCCGAATACCCCGAGTCCGCCCACGATTTCCCGGACGCCATTCGCGAAGCCGCTTACAAGTGGCTTCGCGACCGGCTGTAACCGGCCTCCACGCTTACCCAGGAGAGCTGCATTGTCCCGCCCCCTGTTTCATCCGTCGTCCAAAGCGATCCTCGCCGCAGCTATTTTCTTGTTCACAGTCCACATCGCTCTCCAATCGGCCACGGCTCAAGAGGCACCAGCGTCTGTACAGGCATTACTCCAACGGTTCTGTTTCGATTGCCATAGCGGCGACTCCGTAGAATCCGGCCTCAACGTCCAGACACTCGTCACCAGGAACGACTTCGCCAATCACTTTCGCGACTGGAGAAAGGTCGTCTCTCAACTACGTAGCCTGCGAATGCCGCCACGCGACGCAGCACAACCCAGCACCGCCGAGCGGAAACGACTGAGTGACTGGATCCACACACAACTGCAACAAACAGCGACGCAAAATGCAGGGAACCCGGGAAACATCGTCATGCGGCGGCTGACCAGTGCCGAGTACGATTACACGATTCGCGACTTGACTGGGCTGCAACTCGATGTCCACCGAGGGTTCGTAAGCGACGCGGTCGGCGGTGCCGGATTTACGAATACCGGAAACGTCCAGTTTATCCAGGATGCAACCCTGCAACGTTACCTGGACGCAGCCCGCCAGGTTGCCGACCATGCCGTCATCGGCTCCGGCCCGCTGGCCTTCCACCGCGACCCTGGCAACACCGGGTTCGAATTGTCCGCTATCACACGCATCCAATCGATCTACCGCCAGCACGGCTTCCGTACCGCGGCAGGAGAAGGGGGCGAGCCGTTTGGGTTGGACCAATACCCACGGGCCTTCTATGCGGCCTGGTTGTTTGCCAACCGCGACGCGTTGGACCGCGGCTCGGAGACATATGCCGACGTCGCCAAGTCCACAGGCCTCTCCCCACCGTTTCTCAAGTACATCCACGAGCTGCTTCAAAAACGGGACCTCGGATTCCCCACCTCCGAAATCGCCCACGCATGGCAACAGCTCCCCCCGCCTCCCGCTAACCCCGCTGGCCAGCAGGCCTTCTGCACAGGCATCCAGGAACGCTGCCAAGAATTAGCGGCCCGTGTACGACACTGGCAAAACCGATTTGGAGCCAACGCGGACGCCAAGGAAGAGGCTCCGGTTTTGCGGGCCGATCTTTTCCGCGTCACCCGCGCACAACGTTTTGAAATGAACATCAACTGGCCGGCTGGCACGGCCGTCGCGAACCTGATTCTTTCCGTTGAATCGGCGTTACCCGACGACCGCCCCGACGCTCTGGTCATCTGGAAAACGCCACGCATTCAATTCCGCGTGGCGGATTTACGGGAACAACCATTCCATCCTTTGCGCAAAGTTGCCACTGCAGACGCCGCCCGACAGCTACGTTTCGGTGAGCATCAGCTCGGTGGTGTTGTCGCCGACGACACCTTCACAACACGCGGCACACAGCCGGTTCGTGTGACCATACCGATCCCTGACAATGCGGGTTCAGCACGTCTCCTGGTCGACGCGGAGCTCGACGTCCAGCTGGGTGCAGATTGTATCATTCGCTGTTCCATTACCCAGCTCGAAGAAACGGATCAGGGAAAGTCTGTCTCCGCCTTGCTGGCTAACCCCGGCAGCCCTTCTTTTCAGGCCTGGAAGAAAGGGGTACTTCAATTTGCCCGTTTGCTTCCCCAGGTTTCCCAGCGGGAACCTGCCCCCTCAGACCGGGACCCCGTCCCAGCACCTATCGACGCTACCTACAACAATCCGCAGCGCAACGCATTCCACACACGAATCAAATACGCGCGTGACGACCGGTTCCTGGTGGAGCGCATGCTGGATCAAGTAACGCGGCAACGGCTGGATCGTGCGTGGATCGATCTGCGCAACTCGTTTGGCTACCACGACGCCTGGTTGCTGATGTTATCCGAGCTGTTTGAAATCCCGCTGGGAAATCG
>JAKVBG010000167.1 GCA_022447605.1 Mariniblastus sp. | reverse complement strand
GATGTCGGCACTATCCGCGTCCTCTGTCGGCTGCCAGGGACTGTCTCGTCAAATGCAGCGAGGCTGGCGGGCGGATTTCTTTCCTCTCTGTCTGTGGTTACAGATGATGCGCACGATGTCAGGCCTGACGTGGCCAGGGTTGCTGGGGATGCTACTCGCTGGCTGTAGTACTGGCTCGTATGCCGAACGTGGGATGGGATTGGGGGCTGGAATTGGTGGGGTTACCGGGGCGCTGGTGGGGAGTCAACACGGTAATCCAGTGGCCGGTGCCGCCGTTGGTGCCGCTGTCGGCGCAGCCACAGGAACCGTTGTTGGCCATTCAATTGATGATGAGGTGGCAGCTCAGGAGGCCCAACTGGCAGATCAGTTGGGTCGCAGTTTGAATGGTCCTGTGACGAAAGATCAAGTGATCGAGATGAACTCCGCCGGTGTGGAAGACAGCGTGATTATTGCCCACATTCGGTCCCACGGAGTGCGCCGCAAACCGCGTGTGGAAGAGGTTATCTCCATGAGCAAACAGGGGGTCGGAACCGAAGTCATCAAGGCCATGGAAGGGGCGGCGGTGGCTGGGGTGCGGCCGCGTCCTCCGGCTCGACCGGCCGTGGTGGTTGAAGAGCATTACCACGGCCCCTGGTGGGGTGGTCCGCGCCGAGCTTATCGTTCTTATGGTCGCCGGCGACGTCCCGGTGTGCGGTGGGGATTTTCCTTTGGCAACTAAGGCGTAGTCCGCCGGGACCGATTAGCGGAGTTCCGCTTTGGCCCAAAACGGATGTTGCCGGTCACCGCGGGTGCGCACGTCATTCAACATGACTGCGCGGCCCTGGTCGATTTCCTTGATTTTTTTTCCGTTGATGCTGACCGACAGTGGTTGATCGAAGTCAATCATTTCCGGGCTGAGCCAAACCACGGCCCGGTCGGCGCCGGTTGTCAGGCGAACCCGGTTGCTGGCGCGGATGATTCTGCCATCGATACGAGCCGGACGGCCGCTGGGTTTTTTCCAGTTGGTCGGCCAGATCATGCTGCGGGGTGGCAATTGATCGACTTCTGCCCACCAGAAATAATTGTCCCAGGGACGCATGCTCAGGCAGAGAAATTCGTCGTGGAAAAACTGACGTCGATGTACCGCCATCCAGTCAAAGATGCGTTGGATCTCGTCGTGGAAATCTTCATGACCGCGGCCCTGGAAAAGGACGATCGTGGCATCGTAAGAGTGGTGGGTCAAATAATCATTCCACTGGTCTCGGTTTTGTACCAGCCGATTTCCGTCCAGTTCGCCTCCCACAAAGTACATTGGTAATTTGCGACCGTTTTCTGTGTAAAACAGGATGTAGCGGTCTGCGGTTGCCACGATCGGAATCACACCTGCCCAGACATCGGGATGCGCCAGCCCGATGTCCCAGGCGGCATCACCTCCCATGCCGGCACCCGACAGGAAGACACGGTCCGTGTCGATGGAAAATCGTTTTGTTGCATCGCGCAAACTCTTCAGCACCGCGGCGTGGGCGCGAAATGAAAACTGGTAGTGCCTCTGTTTTGGTTCACTCCAGGCGGGGGCGATCACGATGTAGCCGTGTCGTGTCGCTTGTCCCAGTCGTCGCTTGCGATCCTGGTTGTAAATGCCCGCCCACCAGTCGATTTGCATGGCGGGTGTCGTATTGGCGTCGTGCAGCGAAAGGACTGTCGGATAACGGCGCAACGGGTCGTACTCAGGTGGAAGTTGGATCAGATATTTCAATGGCGGCGCGTCTCCCATCGGGACGGAAAGCTGAAACAGTCCGCCAATGGTGTCTTCTTCCGATAATTGAGGTGGATCGAGTGGTGGAGCCATATGGGCGATCAGCTTTGCCAGAAACTCGGGGCCACTTCCTTCCAGCTGTGCCAGCTGTTCGAGGATTTCGCGACGTCTCCGCAGGTCGACCGTATCGGTTTTCAGGTACTCAAGAACCAGATTGCGGACTTGGAAGAGCGGCAACGCGGTTCCCAGGTTTTCGATGCCGGCACCTCCACCCAGCAGCCAGCCGCTGATCGCCAGTGCCAGCTTCTGTTCAGGTTTCAAGGCTGCGTCGTCCGACAGACGCAGATAGTCCGCCATGCGATCGAGCGTATTCCAATTCAAGCGGAGCTTGATTTCGTCAACGACTGCTTCCAGCTGGTCGCGGTTTTCTTTGACTGTGACTTGTTGCATG
>JAKVBG010000166.1 GCA_022447605.1 Mariniblastus sp. | reverse complement strand
CTGCCTATGACTCAACGGAGCAATCTCGAAAACGAGGACGCTGACTTGTTTGGAGAGAACCTCAAGTAAACAACCGACCGAGGGCGCAACCGTCGGAACGCCCGCGGCCATGGATTCGAAGAGGGCATAAGGAATGCCCTCAGAATCCGAATAAAACACAACAAGATCAAGGACTGCACGAAGCCCAGATGCTTCGGATCGAAATTTTCCCATGTGGCCTTCCGACCTCCTCCATCGGGGCCGCTCGGCCGGCGCGTAGACTCGAACTCAAGGCCGGCTCAAGCTCTTCCGAAGTTCGTTCAAATCAGGGCATTGGGCTTCTCTGCGGTATAGGGTTTTTACTACATATCGGGACTTTTCGATCTTAGTTGATGCCGAACGCACGAACTCACGGCAACCAAGGTGGGGTTTCTCCTCAGGAAATCAATACAATGGACCTCGTGACTTCAATCACACGCAAATTTCTGGTTTTTCCGATACTTCCATCGGTCAAATCGGCCGATAGAACACTTGGTGGCCGGACCAAACTATTTCCCAATCCGGATTTGGACTCGTGACCTTGACGAAAATCAGCAGCCTCCTTCGTTCCGCCGCATTGACGGTGGTCGCATCCCCTCTGCTCTTCGCCCTCCCCGCGACGGCACAAGTTTGCCAAGACGGTCTGGACTGTCGATGCGATCGCCTGGTCGACCAGTATGGAGACTCCATCGTTTTCTGCGAAGATTTTGAGAATCCTCGACTTGCTGAGGATGGGGTTTGGCAAACCAACTCGATGAGCTTGCAAGGCGCAGGGTGGGAAAATCAAGGATATGCCGGGATCAATCTCTGGTGCCAAGGACAAACAGGCGTGCCGCAGTTTGGACAGGCCATCACGAATGTTGTCAACAACAACGGCTGTATCTACCTGCTTGAACGTGGCGACGCATCGACACAGCCTGGGGCTGGGCCGAGCGAAACGGCCATTCCGTTGAATGATCAAACATTCGACGGAAATGTTTCACTGATGCAAACCGTGAGGCCACAGGACGGGACGATGATCACGGCCAACGACGGCCAGGTTTACCCCCTGAATCAACCGGGTGGTTTTCACGGACAAGCCAGACTCTCCAGAGTGGTCACGTCGTTCGGCATTACGAGTGCCCGCTACATAGCGACTTCAGTTCCAAACCAGGGTCCAGCGTGGAAGGGAAACCAATACACTCCAGCGCGTGCGGCACTCACCGGCACATTCAATACAACGCACTGCACGGACGGCCAGAGCATCTACCCTACGGGTCTGGGAAGCAACCTTGAGCCCTACAGTGGAACGCTCTGGACCTTCAATGGAATTCCGACATTCACCAATACGGTCGGAGCATCCTGTACCTTTGGAAATTCGTCGGCCCCGAAATTAAAGAGTCGACCCGACAATAGATCAACCCCGTTGTTCCCTCGCGGAGAATGGGTGTGCCAGCAGGTTCAATACGAGAACTGGGGTGCTTCGAACGGCCGCATCAGGCACTGGGTTGATGGCGAGCTTGTAATCGACGTGGCCCTCGACATGTCCGACCCCAGCACTTCGTGGCTTGATTCAGAAGGCCCGGGACTGGGTGAATTTTACTGGAACAACTACTACAACGGAGCAAGTTGGGAAGAGGGCGGCGCGAGCAATTGGGCAGGTATCATCTCGACTAAAAATGACGGGCCTAAGACCAAAAAATGGTCTGGCCGCCTGCAGGACAATCTAGTGATTAGGGAAGGCTCGCCCGTCTCCTGCTCCGAGATCGGCTTTGACTTCGAGGGCAACCCGCCTGGGGGAGGCGGCTCCCAAAACCAGACGGCACCCCTTCCGCCTATCCTTCTGATGCCGGAGTGACCAAAAACCCAGCGGGTGCCTTGCTCGCCGGCAGCCATTTGGGGCGAGACTATTTCCGATGGATGATCGCCCCGCAGCGGCCGATCATCTGACCTTTCGCAGCGTACCCAGTCATTCTCGAGTGCCGGAAAATCTTCTCGCCCAGTGAGCACTCTCAGGCAATCACGCTCTCAATCTGATCTCTCTGAATCATGCCCCACCCATGCAGTGCTCGTTGATTGCATCGTGTCCGGTCCATTTTCAAAAAAGCGGCGCAATCAAGCCACGACGGAATAATCTGACCCTGCGTCAATCTGAATTCATCTGCCCGGGCCCATAATGAACCATCAGACG
>JAKVBG010000165.1 GCA_022447605.1 Mariniblastus sp. | reverse complement strand
TCGGCACTGGTGTCGGAACCGGATTTGGTACTACGATTCCTGAACCGACAGCCTGGTTGGTTTTGCTGGTTGGCCTTGCGGTTGGTTGGGGATCGACTCGGGGCCTGCGAAGCAGGGTCTCTTAACCGATTGTCGATTGGCTTGGGCAGGTGAAGTAGCACGGCTCAACCAGTTGCGGCCTGGAGCCAGAGGCAGGCATGGTCGCTGGAGTGTTATTCCGACTCGGATGCTTCGGTCCAATAGGCGCGGATCAGTTGCAGCTTGCGTTCTGCCGTTCTTTCGACCACGTTGAGGCTTTCGGCAATTTCGCGGTTTGAATGGCCGGCCAGTTTCATCCGCACGATTTCCTGCAGTTGCTCGTCGGGAAGAGAATCCATGAGTCGCTGAAATTCTTCGTGCAGGGTGACCAGGAATTCGGGAGTCAGGTCATCGGCAATCAGTTCAGCCAGGGCGCGGGTTTTATCGTTTCCTGGACGCGCAAAAATCGATTCTCCCTTGACCTGCCCTCCCCCTCGTTTGGCGGCCAGCTGATGTTGGCGTTGATTGATCGCTTTGCGAGCGGTAATTTTTGCCAGCAGCGGCCAGAGGTTGCCGCGGTCTTTGAGCAAGGGGAATTCCCCGTCACCAACACCAGTAAAGAAGCTGTTAAGAGCACTCACGGCCACATCTTCTTCGTCAATCGCACGTCGTGGCGCATCACCCAGCTTGGCCCGGGCGAGCCCAACCAGACGACGAAAATAACGCTTCCAGATTTCCTGTTGGGCAACGTCAGTATTGCCATCTTCCAGATCGGCAATCCACTGCGTGACTGAACCTCGTTCGTCCATCATCGCACCAATTTAAGAGTATTTGCCCGGGTCAAACAGAATGGTATTACGAACCGTTGTCAGCAAAGCTACGAACCGTCGGTAGCAAAGCTACGAACCGTTGGCAGCAAAGCTGCTCTGGTACTGCCTCATCTTACCAACAACTTGGGTGTAACACTTACTGCAAACTGTCTCAGGCGGGTAAGAATCTGGCCGTTTGTGGAGATATTTTTAGCGGGCATGCTGCAGCGTGCAAAGGGTGATCTCCTTTGGCAGGCTGGCCCGCGTCACCACCAGGCTGCTGGTCCCGGGGTTCTCAATTGGAAACCCGGAAAAAGCTGTTAAAAAATCTTCAAGGGAGAGGAGGTTGAGATTCACTTTAGGCGTTTTGTAGTGCATCGGGATGACAAGATGGGGGGAAGCCGACCTGATTAACTCCCGGAGGTCCGCCAAGGCAAGGGTGGGCGGCCCCCCAGCCAGGGCGAGCAGGATGTCGCAATCTTCCAGGAACTGGCACCCAGCCCGATCGAGCGGATGTCCCAGGTCCCCCAGGTGGGCAAGGGTCATTTCTTCCAGTCGGAACTTGACCAGGGCATTGGGACCGTCGCCGGCGGGCGATTCGTAGACCTGGTGGGCTGAAAACTCAACACCGCAGGCAGTTCGTGTTGAGCCGGTGTAATCGAGGCCATTGAACAACTGGAAGTTGCCCAGAATGGCTGACGTATCGGAGTGATAGCGCCGATTTTCGTGGCTTATCGAGACGATGTCGGCTTCTTCGTTAATGGGAAGGTAGCCGCCGCACTCCGGGTAGTTGTAAGGGTCAAGAATGATACGGACCGGTTCCCCGTCGACATTGGTTCCGGTAATGCCAAACGCCGCGTGTCCATACCAGGTAATGTTCATAAAGTCGTTGACCGCAGGAGGGGTGATTTCAATCGGTTTTGTTCTTCCGCCGGGAGAACCACATCAAGACCAGGCCACCGATGCCTGCCAGTAAGGAGACCAGCGCCAATGTACCATAGACGGTTTGATCGTTGAGTGCGTAGCCCGCAAACCAGGCGCCAAAACTTCCCAGGCCTAAGGACAAACCAAAGGTGATTCCGTAACACAAGCTTCGCCTTTCGGGAGGGGTGTACTTGGCAATCAGGCTGTTGGAGACAGGTTGTAGCATAAAATGAACCAGCGCAAACAGCCCTGCTGCAACGGGGCGGAACCATGATTCGGCCAGAGCCATACAAAGTAAAAAGGGTGCATTTCCGAACAGGATAAGTGTCAGTTGCCGTTCCAGTTTTTCAGGTCGGGCAAACCAGCCAGACAGATATTGTCCCAGGCATCCAGTGAGAAGGACGATCGAGGCCAGCATATTTCCGGTCGTTATCTGGGTGGCAGTATCGTTTGCCGGAGTCGAC
>JAKVBG010000164.1 GCA_022447605.1 Mariniblastus sp. | reverse complement strand
GACGGCGGAAATGACGCCGAGAATTATTTTGCCAAGCGAACGGATCATCCCAGCATTGCTTCGGTTCCGCAGTACTTTGATCCGGGTCCGACGGATGTACCACGCTATGTGACGATGCCAGCGTTTCCCGGTTACAACCAGGCGCTGCGCCGGGCAGGTCCCTACGGTGGTTATCTGGGGAGTCAATACGACCCGATGTTCACGACTTGTGACCCGACATTCACGCGGGAAACCAAGGACGACTACGATCCAGTGGAAGCGATTGGGCATCCCACACCGCCCTCGCTGGCTGCTTTGCCCGGCCTGACAGCCAACCGGTTCGATCGACGCCGCACCCTGTTGGCCCAGTTTGATCGCCAACTGGCGACGGTCGAAGACCGGGGCGCACCAGAGCGCATGAACAAATTCAAACGACAGGCGTTGGAGTTGCTCAGTTCTTCCAAGACCCGCACGGCCTTTGATATTTCTCGTGAACCGGAGCGAGTCCGCGACCAATACGGCCGCAACTTATGGGGTTCGAGTCTGGTCATTGCCCGCCGATTGGTGGAGGCGGGGTCCCGGTTTGTGACCGTTCATTGGGAGTCCCGCAATGGAAATCATTGGGACATGCATGGCAATACCTTCAACATGCTCAGGACGCACCTGCCCCAGCTCGACCTGATGATCGAAGGTCTGGTGCTTGATCTTGAATCCCGTGGGCTGCTGGATGAGACGCTTGTAGTGGTGATGGGTGAAATGGGTCGGACGCCGAAGATCAATAAGAAATCCGGCCGCGACCACTGGCCGCAGTGCGGCTTTTCCTTGTTGTTTGGAGGAGGGACGCGGCGCGGCATGGTGCTGGGTGCCACAGACGCCCAGGCCGCTTATCCTACTGACCGGCCTGTTTCCGCTGGAGATATGGCGGCCACCATTTACCAGCTGATCGGGATTAATCCGCAGCTGACGGTTCCCGATCTGGGCGGTCGACCCGTCCATATCAGCCATGGTGGCCAGCCGGTTTGGGAAGTGCTGGCGTAGTGATTTTTGCGGTTGGCCACGGTCCGATTGATCCAGCCAGCCTGGAATAACAGCCCTGCTGGCAAGAAAGAGACCGTTTTGACCGTCTGTTGGGCAAAACGTCTGGCGGGAGCCTTCTGATTGGGGGTATAATTGCAGCCGATAAGAGGTTTCTGTTCCAACCGGTTCACTGATCGGCCGATGAACTTATCGGGGTGGTTTTCATGAATTTATGGACCAATTGCGAAGGTATGACACGCAGGCATTGCTTGCGGTTGGGTATGGGTGCTTGGCTGGGCAGCGGCCTGGTCGATTCTTTGCAAATGCGCGCCGAAGCCGCGTCGAGTGAAAAGAGATCGAGCCCGGTTCGCTCCTGTATCCTGATTTGGATGGATGGTGGGCCAACCCATTTCGAAACCTTTGATCCCAAGCCCGATGCACCGGCTGAAATACGCGGGGAGTTTGGCACAGTTTCGACCCGTGTTCCCGGCGTGCACTTCTCGGAACACATGCAGCGATTGGCAGCCCGACTCGACAAGTTTGCCGTCGTCCGCTCAATTCGACACAACCAGGGCAACCACGGGGCCGGCAATCACTACATGATGACCGGTGCCCCACCTCGCATCCCTGTCAGCTGTGGCGCTTTCGTCAGCTTCCATCCCAGTATGGGCAGTGTCACGGCCCGCGAGCTGAGCACCGACAATGCGCTGCCGAGCTATTTTTCCATGCCTCGCATGTCTCGTTCGGGCGGTCCCAATTTCCTGGGCGCCAAATATGCACCGTTTGTGGTGGACGGCGATCCAAACAAGAACGGTTTTCGTGTGCGTGACGTGTCGGTTCCCCAGGAACTCTTGGGTGATCGATTTGGAAAACGGCGGGACTTGCGACAACTGGTTGATCGCATGAAGCGCATCCGAGACGCTTCGAGCGGCGATCCCGTAGCAGCGGTCGATGCTTATTACCAACAAGGTTATGACCTGGTGACGTCACCCGGGGCGCAAGCCGCATTCGATATCGAACGCGAAGACGCGAAGACACGTGACGCCTATGGCCGGGATGCCTTCGGACAGCGCTGCCTGCTGGCACGTCGTCTCGTCGAGGGTGGAGTTCCTTTTGTGACCGTGTACGATGGCGGCTGGGATTCGCACTCCAACTTGTTTGGTAGCCTTTCCAAACGGTTACCCAAATGGGACTCGTCTGTGGCCATGCTGATTGACGATCTCGAGCAGCGCGGATTGCTCGATTCGACACTG
>JAKVBG010000163.1 GCA_022447605.1 Mariniblastus sp. | reverse complement strand
GCCCGGTGAGCTGGATACGCGGATTAGTTTCATGGTTCAAAAGGCCGACCCCTACAAGACCAATGGGTGTGGGGTCGGCGAGCCGCGAACGGGGCCGCCGTCAAATCCGACGGCCTGGCGGTGTGGCTGGTTCGACAATCAGGGGAACCAAGATGTTCTGGTCCCCGATAATTTGCCGGGCGCGGTGGGCGATGAAGGTCGCTGGGCGCTGCGCGGGATCTTCCACTATCAGCCCGACGGCACCGATATGGATTGGACCTTGCGGGTACAGGGCAGCCGGCTCGATGAGCAGTCGACCCTCGGACAAGCAATGGGGACCGTGCCGTTTCCCGGAAATGACGCCGGCCCACCGATCACGCTCGGCGGGAAAACCGCAGTCGGGCGCAACTTGACCAATAATTCGGGCGCTCGCTATGCCGACCCCGATTACGAGAGGGAATATCGGGGGTACGTTCAGAATTTCATCGACCAAGGCCTCGATCCGGTTGCAGCGACCAATGCGGCCCAGGGCGAGGTGGCCAAAGTTCTGGCCAGTGGGCGTCCGCTGGACCCGCTTCCCTATCGGGGGGATTACAACCGGGTCGGGCAAACCACGCGGGACACCTATGGGGCCGCCCTCAATGGCAGCATTGAAGTGGATGGAGGGTTCCTGGGTCCACTGACCATCGAATCCGTTACCGCCTACGACGGCTATGACCGACTGCGGGACCAAGATCTCGATTTTACGCCTTTGGTGCTGTTCGAGTGGGCCCCCGCCGTCGATCGCGCGTGGCAGTTTTTTCAAGAGCTCAAAACCATGGGTGAGACCGACGACGGAAGCTTTCGCTGGGAGGTGGGGGGCTACTACCTGATGGAAAATCTCGATGCGGAGATTGATCAGGTGACTCTTTTGGGCACTATATTTAGGCGAACCTACGATCAGGAAATGCGCAGTTTTGCCTTTTATGGTGGCTTTGGCTGGGATTTTCTAGAGGGCTTCACGCTGGATGCGGGTGTTCGTTACAACTGGGAACAGAAGTCATTCAACATGACCGAGCAGCGCAATGCCGCCAATCCCAATTCGCTACAGATTGCCGATCCGCAGCAATCCACATGGACGGCGCCAACAGGCTTGATCAGTTTGACCTATCGGTTTACGCCCGAAGTTTCAGCGTATTGGAAGTACACCCGCGGCTGGAAAGGGGGGCACTACAACGCGAATCGACTTAACGAAGCTCCGGCTCAACCCGAAAGTGTTGACTCGGTTGAGGCTGGCTTTAATGGGTCGTGGTTCGATTCGAGGCTGCGTTTGAGTGGCGCATTTTTCTATTACAAGTATCAGAACTATCAACTCTTTCTTTTTGAGTCGAAGTCCGCAGGGCCGCCGGTATTGGAGATCGTGAATGCGAACGACGCGGAACAGTACGGTGCCGAATTGGAACTCCAGGCTGTTCCTCTTCAGGATCTTTCCTGGGTGCCGGAGTTCTGGGGCGATTTGGCGACCACCGTGCGGTTTGGTTGGCTTCAGAGTCAATTCCTAGACTTTACGAACGAGATTGAAGCTTTTGATGCCCAAACCAATACGCCATTCGTCTACAGCGTGAACTACACAGGCAACCGGTTGCCCAGTGCGCCGGAATTCAAGATCAGCGCCTCGGTGCAGTACCCCTTTGACTTCGGCCGCTATGGCATGTTGGTTCCGCGCTACGACGTAGACTGGACTGACGACATGTTCTTCGATCCGACGGGTGGGCGCGGGGCTCCGAATCCCCAGGGCTTTCAGCTTCCTCCGTTCTCAGTGGGGCAGCCCGGTTATGTGCAACATCATATTCGCCTGGCCTGGACAAACGAAGAGGGCAATCTCAGTGTCGCGGGCTGGGTTCGAAACCTCACCGATACGCGTTACAAGACGTCGGCCTTTGATGCGTCCATCTTTGCGAGCCTCGTGATCAACTTTGTGGGGCCGCCTCGGACG
>JAKVBG010000162.1 GCA_022447605.1 Mariniblastus sp. | reverse complement strand
GGTAGCGAATGGCACACAGCTCCGCTCTGGAACATTGGTCTCACCGACGGAGTCAGTGGTGGGGAAGCATACCTGCACGATGGTCGCGCTCGCAATCTTGCGGAAGCCATTCTATGGCATGGGGGTGAAGCAAAAACTGCCCAACAAGCTTTTCGCAATATGTCAGCAACTGACCGCTCAGCACTGATCAAGTTCCTAAAGTCTCTCTAAAACACGACCTCCAAGGTGACTCTACTAGAAGCCCGCGAAGGACCTCTCTAGAATAATGTACCAACAGGAAACCGAGTCTTATTTAAACAAACCGTCCTGAAAGAACTTACGATGAAAACAAAACTTGCCGCACTATCAACGCTGGGTCTTTGCCTGCTGCTGACCAGCATGGCCCAGGCCGCCGACCGGCCCAACATTCTCTGGATCTTCCAGGAAGACACTTCTCCCTGGATAGGTTGTTATGGCAGCAAGGTGAACCAGGACGAGACTCCCCGCATTGACCAGATGGCGGCTAGTGGCATTCGTTTCTCACGCGCCTTTGTCCCCTTCCCGGTCTGCTCCTCCTGTCGTTCCTCGATGATGCTGGGCGCGAACGCCATCCGCTTCGGTGCCCACGAGCATCGTTCGCGTCGCGGGAAAAAGAAAACCTACTTGCCCAAAGGGATGAAAACCGTCACCGAACTGATGCGAGATGCCGGCTACTTTACCTTCAATGTTGGCAAAACGGACTACAACTTTGCCGAAGCGGGAGACGGAATCTATTCCAAGATTCCTCAGAAGAACAACAAGACGCCCTGGCGAGAACGAGCCCAGGGACAAAACTTCTTTGGACAGATTCAACTCAAGGGAGGCAAAACCAATACCATCCGCACACCACCGGCCCGGAAAACCGATCCGGCCACGGTCACCGTGCCGGCCGACTATCCGCAAAACCAGCTTTTCCGCGAAGTGGTTGCCCAGCACCACGATGCCATTCGTTGTGACGACAAGGTCATCGGAGGCATCCTGGATCGATTAAAAGCAGACGACCTCTCCGAGTCGACGATCGTCGTCTATTTCTCTGACCACGGTGCTAACAACCTGGTCCGTCACAAACAGATGCCAACCGAAGGTGGATTACATGTTCCTTTCATCGTGCTGGGTCCCAGCAAGTGGGTATCGAACCCGGGAACTGTTCGCGATGACCTCATCAACACGCTGGACCTCACCGCCACATCACTGGCCTGGGCCGGCATTGAAAAACCGAAGTGGTGTGAGGGCCAGGACCTGTTCGCCGACAACTTCCAGCCGCGCACCTTTGTCGCTGGTGCCAAAGATCGCCTCGATCACACGATCGACCGGGTACGTACGATTCGTACCGATCGCTTTCGTTACACCCGCAACTACTTCCTGGACCGCGTCTTCTTGCAGCCACAGTACCGAGACAGCCGCCCCTTCCTGAGTTCCATCAGGGAAGCCTACGCCGCTGGCACGCTCGCTCCCAAGCTGGCAGAAATCTATTTCGGGGAACGACCGGCCGAGGAACTGTACGACGTCGTAAAAGACCCGGCCCAGGTCAACAACCTGGCCAAGGATCCCAAGTTCGCAGGTGTCCTAAAGGAACATCGAACCATCCTCAAAGATTGGCTGGCAAAAGGTGACCTGGGAGCGGTCGATGAACCGGACGAAGAACTGGCGATGAACGGCGAAGAAAAAAAATGGGGAACGGGCGTCAACTACCAATACGAGCGTATCAGGAAAGACAACGATGGTGACGGACTGTCCGACACCTGGGAACGGGTCAACCAACGCGATCCGGCAGATGGCAAGCTGCTGTTTACTTTCGACTGCGGCGGCTGGCAGACTGAGGGCTGGCAGGGGCAAGGAAAGATTACCAACATTGCCGGCTACCAGGGGTACCTTGATTTCGATCTCTTGAGCGGCAAAGCTTCACTGGTTCGCAAGGGCCTCAAGTTAGATAGTAGCAAGAACCAAGGAGCACTCGTGCTGCGAATGCGCAGCAACAACAAGACCGAGATCAACGTTTGGGCCAATGGCAAAAGCGTGGGGAAAACCACGGTCGCGGCCGGCAAAGGCTATACCGACTATCGACTTCCCCTCAAGGAAACGAATTGGACCGGTACGATCAAAAACTTGAAGATCGACTTCGCTAGTCAGCAGGGGACCACGGTCGCTATCGACTCGATCCGCGTCACTCAGTGACACGGCTGACCATTTACTTTCAATTGACAACCACTCATCCCGACAGGAGATCAACCATGTTGCAAAAGTTGTTTCCGTCACTGGCAATCCTCG
>JAKVBG010000161.1 GCA_022447605.1 Mariniblastus sp. | reverse complement strand
GTGGACTGTACTGGTTGCTCAGAAATACTGGGAAGTTCACACTCCAGATCCGGCCCTGCGGCGCCTTGCCATGTTAGCGATGGGCCTGGGAGTGGGACTGGTTTCGTTTGGCCTTTCCAAGTGGCTGTTGGCCGAATCGATTTTCTTGCCTGAGGAAGTCTCAACCATCGGCGGCAATGATCAGCCAGACCTTCACGCACCGGAGAGATTTTTACCGCTCTTATCCTCCATGGGTTACTTTGCTGGCTTGTTCCTTGTGCTCCGTTTTTGGAAAGGCGCCGACCCCATACGGAACGCGAGATTAAGCCTTTGGAGAACTGCTGGGGCCGTTTTCTGGGCATGGCTCTTGTGCTTGTTTATTTCCTTTCCTGACGGACCTTGGATAACCGGCATGATTGCCATCGCGGTCCCGTTGTCTGCCACCTGGATCAATTCGAGCGAACAGGCACAAATTCGTCGGGAGTTTCAACAAGCCTACGCTTAACGTCAAGCCTGGAATATGGACGGACCTCACCAGTGTTAATCCACCTGGCCTGCCGGCCCACCTGAGCACCCATCGGAATAAAAACATGCTCTTTCCACAACGACAATTTCTGCCGACGACTATCGTGACATTGCCAGGGGTGGATTGGACATTCCCGTCCCCCTCGCAAGGACTTTTTGAAGCACTTCCGGTACGCAGCAAAGGACCAATCTGCATGGCCGCCTGCTCCCTGACCGCGATGCTCCTGGTGACGGGTTGGGGGAATTTTTCAGCTGCCGCAACGACCAACCCACCTCAGGTGGTTGCCCAGCCATCACAAACCGTCCACCAAGGATCGCTCCAGGAGACTTTGGTACGGGTTTCCAACTCCGCTCCGGAAAACTTTGACGAATCGAACCACAAGCAGGACCTCAAAAAGACAATCGCAAGCGGCGATTTGAATTCGGCCCAGAAAACTCCATCCTTCAATCAGCCCAAATCCGACGCAAGAGAGATTCTTGTGCCATCTCCTGACACAACCATTGCCGAGAACCAGGCCGAGAACCAACCGAATTCCCAGCCCAAGAACAATTTGACCTGTGGTCCTGTTGCTCTGCCTGGTGCAGATGGCTGGCGAGTTGTGGCCGGTCCCTGCCTGGCGGTCGAGGATTGCGAGATGGAACTGGACCGCGAAATGGTGATCGCCACCAATCGATATATTGCCGAGGTGTTAGGCCGGGATGATGTGGAAAGTCACCTGCGAATTGATGCCGGTTTTGTAAGGTCTCACTTGTTGCACAAAGTTACCCAACCTGAAACGGTTGACACCTCTTATGGCAAGATGCGTTACCTGACAGCCATCTTGCGGTTTGACCAGTCCTTCTCCGATGAACTCGACACCCGCTGGAAAAACACTCAGCAAAAGGCGCGCGTGCTGCAGGCAGGGCTGGGGACGGGAAGTGTTCTGCTTTTGTTGGTCGTTATACTTGGGTATCTGAAATTCGACACCCGAACCGGAGGTCGCTACTCGGGACGATTGAAGATAACCGCCGTGGGAGTCATACTGGTCCTAGTCACCGTGGCCGCAGGAATCTCAGGCTGGATTTTGTGGATCTGAAAACTGCGCCGGCAGGTTTGATATCCGAAAGTCCGTTTGATATCCGAAAGTCCCTAGTGGAAAAATTTTTACTGCAATCGAAAGGAACCTGCAGCTTCAGCCGCGCAGCTCCGAGTTCTCAAATCTAACGCCAGGTTCTTGCCATGAAGTCCTCCGGGCAAATCGACCGACTCCTCGTCGATCGCATTCACGGCGGAGACACCGCTGCGTGGAATGATCTAATCGCCCGCTACGAAGGCCGGTTACTGGCGTTTGCCGAGAGTCGTCTCGGCCGCCGCTCACCCAGCGAGGACATCGTCCAGGAAACCTTCATCGGGTTTCTCAACAGTCTTCCCAACTACGACTTCAAGCGTCCCTTAGAAGCCTACCTGTTTTCGATTTGCGCCCACAAATTGACCGATCACTTGCGTCGCGAAGGCCGCCGCCCCACAATCCCCCTTTCAGACGGTTCCGGGGAAACCAGTGGGAGTTGGGACCTGGCGGGAAAATTCCGGCCAGCAAGTAGCATCGCCCGGAGTGGCGAACGTCGAAACCTCGAAGAAGAAGCGCTGGTGCGGGCAATCTCCCAGCAGGTCCATCGCTGGCAGGCCCGGGGCGATTGGACCAGGCTTATGTGCCTTGAAAGTCTGTTCCTGCGCGGTTGGGCCAACAAAGAAGTCGCCCAGAAACTGGGTATTACCGAGCAGCAAGTGGCCAATTTCAAGTTTGATTTTCT
>JAKVBG010000160.1 GCA_022447605.1 Mariniblastus sp. | reverse complement strand
AAGTCTGTTTTCCGGGTTCATGCTCCTCCGGCAGCGCAGAGCGATTGTGGTTGCTGACGAATCAGGCCTTCGATGACATGGTTTGCTGAAGACCCGCTGGTGAGCTGGCTCTCGGCCGCCGTACTCTTTACGGCCGTGCTGATCATTTATTTGCAAACCCGACAAAGGTGGGCGTTGCTGGCGATGGCAGTGGTCGTGCTGCTGGCGGGAGGGTTGACCCTGTTGGAGCAGGTCCTTGTGACTCCACGCGAAGCTGCTCGGCAAACGTTGCGCGAAGTCTTCGCAGCGGTCGAGGCCAACGACCTGCCGCGGACCCTTTCAACCATCAGCCCCACCGCAGGTGAAGTTTGCAGTGATGCTGAAACGCTTATGCCGCGGCTGGAGGTTATGCGCGCCAATGTGACCGACACGCCTGTGATCGAGTTTGACGGACCTACCAAGGCAACGTCCAGGTTTCGCGCTTTTGTCGAGGTCATCGACAGACGCACTGGGATAAAAGGAGTCTACTTCGACGACCTGACCATCACGTTCCAACTGGAAGGGGGCCAGTGGAAGGTGATCGCCTACCAACCTGTAAAATCGTGGCGCAAGGGGGGGAATCGCGTTAAGGATAGCAGTCGTGGCTGAGGTGCGGCGCAGAGTGGAGACGCAGAGGAGAGACGCAGAGGAGAGACGCGGATAAGAAAGTGGCTATTGGGCCTGTTGTCCGCTCACGGGACTTGCCGGGCGAAATTTCAGCAGGTGGTCGCTCGCGTCGTACCAGTATTCCTGACCTTCTTCAAGTTCTGGCAAAACGATCGAATTCGGTTCTATGATCTTGACGAGGAACTCTTCGTGCGACTTGGGATAATAGCCATGTTCGGCCTGGTAAAGGTTGAGCGCGTGCGTGACCTGGTGAAAAATTAGCTGGTGCTCTGCCCGGAAGCGGGCACTTCCTACGGCGCTCAGGTAGCTTCCCTGGTCGTGGAGCGTGCGCCCTTTCTTGGGAGTTTTGGCAGTGACGACCTGCGGTTCTAGGGCAGCGGCGGATGTTGCCAACTCTGTGGTTGCTGTGGGTGACGTATCGCTGGAGGCAGTCGTGGAGCCGGTCTTGTTGTCCAACAGGGCCGCCAGGTCATCCATACTTTGTGACCCAAGGTTTTCACTTTCGCTGCTACAGCCAGCCAACACCACCACCAGCAACAAAACCAGGCTGCCGGTTACGGCTGGGGTGATGGGGATCATCCTTTTTCCATTCATCCTGTTTTGGCCCTTCACGGTAGGAGTTTCCATTGGTGCATGGCGTCGAGCATGGTGTGATTGGTGCGGTCGACCATTAGCGGGGTGAGCGTGATGTGGCCTTTGGCCAATTGCTGGACATCGGTTATTTCGGTACCGCGGGGTGGTGTTCCTGAGGCCCAAAAGTATTGACGCCCTTTGGGGTCGCTGCGCTTATCAAACTCGGCGGTCCATCCCTGAACGGCCATCGGGACCACGCGAACCTCGGCCGGTTCTCGGGTTGCCGAGATGGGGATATTGATCGAATAGAGTTGGTGTTTGTTGGCATCGGGTTGGGCCAGGATTTGGCCAATCAAGCTGACGGCAATTTCTGCAGCCCGCTGGAAATTCGGGTGATCGTCGTATTCCAGCGAGACCGCCACGCTGGTGATATGGTTAAGTGCCCCTTCGGTTGCTGCGGCAATGGTCCCGGAGTAAAGCACGTTGATCCCGAGGTTCAGTCCTCCGTTGATGCCGCTGACAACTAAATCGGGGGTTTGTGGACAGAATTCGCCAAGTGCCAGTTTGACACAGTCCGCCGGACTTCCCTCAACGGCCCAGCCTCGTCGCTCGGTACCATCAAAAATCTCTTTCGCCGTCAGGGGGCTCAAGTAGGTGATCGAGTGGCCAACGCCACTTTGTTCGGTGGCTGGTGCCACCACGCACACGTCCCCCAGTGATGCAAGTGCCTGCTTGAGGGCGCTGAGGCCAGGGGCAAAAATACCGTCATCGTTGGTCAAGAGGATTTGCACGCGGTTGAAAAACCTTTGGATCAAGGGAACTGGGAGCTGCGACCTGTGGGGGTTCCCAGTATAGGTGGGAACCGCATGCTGATCAACGAGTCCCCATGTAAACTGTGTTTCTACCAAGCTTTACGGGCAGGGGTGCTTAGTCAGGAGGGACCTTTATGACCCGGTTTTTTCCATCACCTGCGGCTCCATTTGTTGAAGTTCAGCGGGATCCGGTTAGCACGCGGTTTGTTGCGTGGACCCGGCATCGGGAGCAGGCGACGCTACTGGCGCTAGGAGATTGGTGCGAGCG
>JAKVBG010000016.1 GCA_022447605.1 Mariniblastus sp. | reverse complement strand
GTGGTGGAGACCGTGGCGGTCGCTACGAACGTGGCGGCGGTGGCGGCGGTGGCGGAGGCCGAGGTCGACGCGGTGGTGGCGGAGGTCGCGGACGAGGCGGCAACGGCGGCGGCGGTGGCCGCGGACGTGGCGGCGGTGACCGAGGTGGCAATGACCGCGGAGGCAATGACCGAGGTGGCAATGACCGCGGAGGCAATGACCGAGGTGGCGGAGGCCGAGGTCGTCGCCGATAACTGAAAGGCTCTCGCCAAGATGGAAACAGGCAGCATGCTTTGGGGTAACCAGAGCATGCTGTTTTACTTGCGGGCCACTGTCGTGACTTGGCCTGCCAAAACCAAAATAGAAAAAACTAGTTGATGGAAAGCTGCCACCCGCTCAGCATGGCACTTTCCCATCGCGGGTAAAGATGGGGTTGGTAGCATTTAACCGGTAATCCAGAACGGTTTTCAATTGAATCAATCATCAGATCAGCACATCGAGCAGTTGCGTAAGCAATACAATGAATTGGCCGGATTGGCCGGATCGTTGGCCCATGAGATCAAGAATCCACTTTCTGTGATCCGCATGAATATCGAATTGCTGGAAGATGACCTGAAGGCGATTGCCGGCCCGGAATCCCGTCGTTCCCTACACCGCATTGAAATTCTCCAGCGACAGTGTGAACGACTGGAAACGATGCTCAATGACTTCCTCCGCTTCACACGGATGGACCAGCTGGAACTGAAGTCCGGCAACCTCAACGAACAGGTATTACTGGTCCTCGAGCTGTTTCAGACACAAGCCGATCGACAGGGAATCGAAGTCAAGCGTTACCTCGAGGCGGATCTCCCCAGCATCAAGATGGATTCGCAAACGTTACAGGCAGCCCTGGTCAATCTCGTCAAGAATGCGATTGAATCGATGCCCGATGGAGGCCAACTGGTCGCCCGAACTCGTTCCACTCGCAATGGGATCACCCTGGACTTGATCGACACGGGTTGTGGCATGTCGACCAACACGCTCATGCGCATGTTCGATACATTTTACACCCGCAAGGATGGCGGCACGGGGCTTGGCTTGCCGACTGCCAAAAAGATCATCGAGGCCCACGGAGGCCGCATCAACGTCCAGAGCGAAGAGGGTTGTGGCACCCAGTTCGCGATACAATTTCCAGGCCTGCGGCAATTGGTTGGACCCATCAGTGAAGATCCATCAGAATGATCTGCGGTGCGCGCACCAACCAGAGGATCTTGCCGGTTTTGCATTGACAGCCGAAACAGTGAGAGAGCTTTGAAACTAATTCGCAAATTAAGTGATTTCCCCGATTCGCTGCGCGGCGGTGCCTTGACGATCGGGAACTTCGACGGCGTCCATCGGGGACATGCGGCCCTGATTGGAGAGCTGAAAAAATTCGCCGATCAACAAAATAGTGCGGCAGTTGTTTTCACATTCGATCCCCATCCGGTTCGAATCCTGCAGCCAGACAAAGCGCCCCCACCCCTGACCTGGACCAACCGCAAAGCCGATCTACTTGCCGAACTGGGAATTGACGCGGTCGTGGCCTACCCGACGGACCCGGCTCTGCTCGAGTTGGACTACCGCGATTTCTTCCATCAGATTATCGTGGACACCATCGGGGCGCGTGCTATGGTAGAAGGTCCCAATTTCTTTTTCGGACACGATCGGGAAGGAACCGTTGCGACACTGACCGAGCTTTGCCAAGACTCGGGAATTCGTCTCAAAATTGCAGAACCGATTACCGTGTCGGAAGACTTGATATCCAGCAGTCGGGTTCGCGAATTGCTGCGGCAGGGAAAGGTTGACCTGGCATCGTCCATGCTGACCCAACCCTATCGTATTCGCGGGATGGTCACACACGGCTCCGCCCGTGGCACTTCCATCGGCTTTCCAACCGCCAACTTGGATGCCATTGATACGCTGATTCCCAAGTTGGGTGTGTATGCCGGCCGGGCCTTTATCCATGGTCGCAAACATTGGGCCGCCATTCACGTAGGTCCCAATCCGACTTTTGGCGAAAACGTGGCAAAAGTCGAAGCTCATATACTGGATTATGAAAACTCGATCTACGGACAGCCGATCGAGGTTGATTTTATTCAAAGGGTACGGGATATTCGTCAATTCAATTCACCGGACGAACTGATTGACCAACTCGGAATGGACATGAAACAGGTCCGACATATCGCCCGTCAAACAGCATTAACGACAAACTGACTTGGATCTTAATATGAATGTCGACTGGCCCCGGTTTTGTGCCACGATCCAGCAAGCAAGCAACATCATCTTGACCAGCCATATCCGCCCGGACTGTGATGCGCTGGGCAGTGAACTGGGCATGGCGGCTGTCCTTCGCGCCCTGGGGAAGAAAGTTCGCATTGTCAACGGTCAGGAAACGCCCGAAAACCTGGCCTTCATTGATCCCGATCAACAGATCCTGTGTATCCACAAGGATATTGCACCCGAGGAATTAACCGATGCGGACTTGCATATGATTCTCGACACAAGTGCCTGGGTGCAGCTCGGCCCCATGGCCGATGTGATCAGGGAATCCGAGTGCAAGAAAATCATTTTTGATCATCATCAGGATGAAGACGACATCGATGCCGAGCTGTTCAAGAACACATCGGCTGAGGCCGTGGGGAGAATGGTTGTCGAGGCCGCTGAGCACCTAGGTGTTGAATTGACAGCCGAAATTTCCATACCACTATTTGCCGCGCTTTCCACGGACACTGGTTGGTTTCGTTTTCCATCGGTTAGCGACACAACGTACGAGATTGCTGCCAAACTGGTTCGAGGAGGTGCCAAGCCTGCTGATATCTATCGTGACCTGTACGAACGCGAAACGGTCGGTCGGGTTAGACTGCGGGGCATTGTCCTGTCACGAATTGAACTGGAAGTGGCAGGCCGGCTGGCCCACACCTACATCCTGAAAGAGGATTATGCAGAAACCGGCGCCGAGCCCACTGATACTGAAGACCTGATCAACCTGGCGTTGAAAATTGACGGGACGACTTTCGCCGTGATCATGATTGAACAGTTAACGGGTGGGTTCAAGATGAGCTTCCGCAGCCGTTGCAGCATCGCTTGCAATGAAGTCGCAGCGCACTTCGGAGGTGGCGGCCACAAGGCGGCGGCCGGGGCCTTTATTGACGAAACCTTCGAGGAGGTTCAACCGAAAGTCCTCCAGTATGTGCGCGAATGTCTACAGTCCGAATATCCCGGCTCGGCAAGTTAAAAGACCGACCCCTACTCGCGCACCGCTTGGCAAGTGGCGCAGCGCACGACCTGAAGATCGTCAATTTGCCTACCGGAATGCTAGCAGTTTCCGGAAACCGGGCCAGCTTCGGGCAAAAGGATGAAACGGGCAGCAGTAACTGTCGATGGATAGTCAGATAGGGAAATGGTCAACAAGGCCGTTGGAATTGTCCGGTTCAGTAATTGCACTGTGAAAATAGTCATGGCTTGTCCACGATGCCAAATTGAGACGCATGGTACACGTCTTTGTAACCACTGCTACAAGACTCGCAGCAAATCGAATCCACTGGTGGCCAGTCAGCTCACCGAAGACCGCCCACTTTCCTGGCAGGTGCTGCGCAAAAACAACCCCGCCCACCGCGGTTTCCAGTCTACCACCGGGATCCAGACCATCCGGTCCGGTAGTTCACGGCCGGAAATGGATAATGAATTCTCCAATTCTACGAAACGGCTCACGGAGTCGGATCACCGAATGCCGGGCACCGGAAACCTCTGGATTTCCGGCAATCGCTGGGTTGGCCTGGGACTCATGATCTTTGTATTCGGCCAGCTGGTTTCCATCGGGGCCTTCATGGCCGGTTCCTTTAGTGTTTGGTGCACGGGGAACATGCTCTCGGTCATCGGGGTAGCGTTCACCATGTTTTCCGCCTGCAACACGATTGGTTTACCTGGCAGGCATCTGGCCCGTCTGCCTGCCTCGCCCGTCAACCTGACACGTCGCTCATCGACAGCCCCCCGTTTGCCAGAAAGTTCTTAGCCGGATGAGGGGTTGAGTTCAACAAGATGCGAAAACACGACCTGCAGAACTGCCGTGCCGTCTTCATCAGCGATCTGCATCTCGGTTTTCGCTTGTCCAACGCCACCGCTTGCCTGGAACTGCTCAAGCAAATCCAACCGGAACGGCTTTACCTGGTTGGTGATACGATCGACGGATGGCGCCTGATGCACCGCTGGTTTTTGCCGTCAGAACACCAGCAGGTTCTCCAGCGACTGTCTGAAATGCAATTGGCCGGTTGTGAAATTGTATTGCTCCCCGGCAATCATGACGATTTCCTTCGCCATCCCGACTTCAAGAACGAGCGCCGTTGTCCGAAACACGAACCGATTTTTTCTGCCATAGGCAATCAGTTGGAAACATTCACGTGGGCCGAAGACACCATTCATACAACCGGTTCCGGTAAACGTCTGCTTGTGATTCATGGCGACCTTTTCGACAATGTCGAAAAACGGACCAAGGGACTTTCGGTTTGGGGAAGCCGCATTTTCGATCGAATCCTGTGGGTTCTCCCTACCAAACTGTGTCATCAAATCAGGCGTTTCTTCAAATGGTTCATGGCCCGCCCAGAATCCATTCGACAACGCCTGATCGAGGAAACGGTAAAACGGGACTGTGATGGGTTTGTGTACGGACACATTCACCAACCCTGTATCAGTCAACAGGACCGAGTTCTGAGCATCAACTTGGGTGACTGGGTTGAAAACGAGTCGTTCCTGGTGGAACACCAGAATGGAACCCTGGAGTTGATCAATTTTGGGAAGCCGCTGGCGACCGTCGGCCCGGAATTGCCCGGGCTTGCTGCCAGTTCCGCCAAGACCGGCTGAAGCTTTCCCGGGAAAAAGGCCCGTTTCTTGTCCGAATTTCTTGGTGCGATTGGCCACCGTGCCGGCATCCGACCGGTACAATCATCAGCAAATCGACTTGCTCCGTTTTTGAGTGTCGCCCCTTCCCGGATCACAGAGCCCAACATGAACCGCCTACCGATTTATTCTCTCGGCTGTCTGCTGCTCCTATCGGCCCTTTCCTGCCAACCCTCTTCCCCACCAGAGTCAACCAAGGCTCAGGAACGTGATCGAGGCAACGCGCCCGTCGTCAAGGTCCAGCCAACCAGCCAACAACTGGCGGAGGTGATTCAAGCCTACAGAGACCATCAACGCCAATTTGACCAGAGGCCAAAGAAGGCTCCTGTTACCGGCCAGGCAAAGGATGAACGGGGAAAAACGGAGATGCTTGCTCCGGACCCGGAAGTTTATGCCTCGCGGTTAATCGAAATTATTCAGGACAACCGAGGCGACCGGGGCAATCTCGCAGCGATCCAGTGGATATTGAAAGAGGTGCCCAGCGGACCGAACTTCCGCACCGCGATCGAACTGCTTCGAATGGATTACATCGAGACCGAACCGATTGCTGACGTGTTACCCGTTTTGGTCGAAGGGTATCCCGACCCAGCCAGCATGCAACTGATGGAACAACTTGCCGAAAACTCGCTTCACAATCGTGTCCGGGCCGTTGCCAAAATGGCCCATATCAAAGGGCACCAGGCCATCCTCCGGTTCGTTGTTTTTCTGGATAATCCAAAATGGACCGAACGAATGAAGTCGTTTGTCGAGAAATCGACTCTGGAGTTTTACCGGAAATCGGCAACCCAGAATTTCGATTTGGAATCCAAACTACAGGAATTGAATCCTTCATCGATCTATGGCGAATATGATTTTGGTGTCAAAAACCAAGGCCGTCCTGCCCAGAACATCGGCCAGCTGGCGACCAACATGCTATTTTCCCTGCAACACCTGCAAGTTGGAAAGCCGGCACCCAACATCCAGGCTGAGGATCTGGACGGATTGACGTTTTCCCTGAAAGAATACCGGGGAAAGATCGTGATGCTCGATTTCTGGGGTGACTGGTGACCCCCCTGCCGGGATATGTATCCCCATGAGCAGTTGCTCGTGGAAAAACTGTCGGGCAAGCCATTTGCCATCGTCGGTGTCAACAGCGATAGCGATCGGGAAGCCATTCGCCAGATTGCCAAACAGAAGAACCTGACTTGGCGCAGTTTTTGGAACGGCCCGGATGGAAAATTCGGACCCATTTCCAGACGTTGGAATATCGAGGGCTGGCCTACAATCTTCCTGATCGACGCCGAGGGAATCATCCGCTACAAGCAGATGGGTCCGGACACGGAACCGCTCGACCGGGAGATCACGCGATTGATGGAAGAGATGGGCCACACAGTTGACTTGTCGTCCGATCCTAGCCAGGACCCGACCCACGATTCGGGTCAATGATGGTCGGCCAACCGGCAATGGGTCGATTCTGATCACCAACGGGTGCAGAGCCAAAAAAAGCCTCGTGAAACAAAGTTCACGAGGCTTTGAACAGCGAGGCCGAGGGGACTCGAACCCCCAACCACCGGATCGACAGTCCGGTACTCTAACCAATTGAGCTACGGCCCCATTCAAGGGGAATACGAAATTATATTGAATTCGTCAATTTTACAAGTCGTCATTAAAAGAATGTTTCCAATCTGCTGCGAATCCAAAAAAAATAGAGCAAAACATCGATTTGGCGGCACGACCCGGTACTCCCGTGATCGAAGCCATGGACCAGGATCTGTCGGGCGTCTCCCTATACGGGACCAACGGTCAGCGCCAAACGACTAGAAATTGAATCCGAGTGTAACGCCATAATCAATGTCGTTGGCCTGGAATCCGGGGTCGGGTGTGCTGTTATACCGGTTCAGCACGAAAGTCTGCAGGCTCAATCCGTAGGCCGGATCCAATACGGTCTCCAAACCGGCCCGAGTATTGACCCGAAAACGGGCAAAATCCTTGAACTGCGGGTAGTAGTCGTTCGTGGCGAACAACCTGATCTTGCTGCCCAGTTTACGTTCCCAATCGAGACCCCACTGCAGTTCCAGCGGCCAATCGTCCTGAACACCACCAATCTCACGCGAAGAACCAGCACCGAAACGGGTCTTGAACGAACGGATATCGTCCTTGCATAGCAACCACCCGGCACCCGTATGCAAGGCGATTCGAAAATCGTAGCCGCTGAAACGATCCCATTCCCAGGTACCACTGTAATACCAATCCAGGTTGGGGTTGGCCAATTTGTGCTCATGCCTCGCTTTGGAGAAAATCCGGTCGGTGGAGGCTACCAGGTCGTTTTCCGAATAAAAATAGTTGAACAGTAAATCTGTCACACCGTCCGCGGTCTCCCTCTTGGTTTCAACACTCAGGTTAATGTCCACGTTCTGGCTGTTTCCACCCGTCCCATTGAGACCAAAGCCGACCGATCCATCCCAACGTTTCCTCTCATCCGCCAAGCCAGAAAAGTCAAGCTGATACCAGACATCCTGGGCCCCCAGCTGACCGTCTGGAGTGAAGACGAAAAACGCACCGAGTACTGCCCAGGCTGCAGCGCTGGCGACTAATCGTTTCCGCAGAATTTTACTCATCCGGAACACAAAATCGAGAGAGTCACTTTTTGAAAAACAGCGGGGATACTGACAGCAAGCAGGCCCCCTGTCAACGGGAAATGTCCGGCTGACCCCAGCAACCCGTAGGGTCTTGATTTCCGATCTGTGCGCGCCCAGCGGCAACAGCAGGCTAGCCAAACGAAGATACCAATCACCCCGACTTTGTGAGCCTCTGCACGTAACAGGACCGGCCCGGCTACTGCAGTCATAACCGGATCAGTCCATTCGCACCGGCCGAGCTATTTTTCTGTTTTCTCGGCATCCCCACGTTCTTCAGACCTATATTTGGCTAGGCCTTGCCCCCGTCACCATTCCCCTTGATCTGCCTCTGGAAACCGAATTCGTTATTCCAAAAGGAAGCCCCAACATGGACAGCGTCATTCGCCAAATCGTTGGTCTGATTGAAACGATGGGAAAGGAAGTCAGCCGGTTTGACGAAACAACCTGGTGCATCCTGGCCGCCACGACCGTCCTCTTCGGCTACTACCTGCTGCGTGGTCAATCCAGGTAATCCGTTCCCCGCGCCCATTGCCCAGGCTGAGTATCCCCACCGCCCCTGCCCTTCCAGCATGCCAAGGCAAGGCTAGTTGAGCCAGGGTCCAGGCTGAAATCCCAGCGCCTCGATACGGCTTCGATCTTCAGCCGCTTTCTCATCCTTGGCCATCTCCTCGGCCAGCTGCATTCGATGGTAGAGGACCGATGCCTCGAGTTCACGGCTTCTTGATTCCTGGAAAAACCGGCCACCCTCGTTCATGACACTGTTCTGAATGCCCCCGGCAAAAGACTGATTGAGCATCTCGGCGGCCGTCAACGCAAGATCCAGGTCCTTTTTGGCAGAGGTCTGCCTGCCACGCTTCATCATCACCACGCCGCGAGTATCCAGGTAGGTTGCCGCTTTTTCCAGCGTCCGCAGGCACTCGATATCGTCGGGAAACTCATTCAACACCTGTTGCGGGTCAATTCCCATGACGGTAACTCGATGGCGGTCCTGATCCGAACGTGTGTACTGGCCCAGGTCATCCAGCACTAGTGCCCGGACAACCAACAACGTCGCCAAACGTTCACGACCAATCCGGTAAGCCACCGCCCGTTGCCGGATCGATTTTTCAACCGCTGGGCTGAAAGGAAACTCGCCCTTCAGTTCCTCGTTAAGGCTGGCCGCCATTTGGGCCCCCTGCACATCGGAAGCGGCCTCCAGTCGTGGTATGTACTGATCCAGAAGACGCAACACTTCTGGGCCGCGATCCACTTGGCGACCAATCAAGGCAATGGCAATCAGGGTTCGTTCCACAAACGAGATCCTGGCCTTGACGGGAAACCAGAGCCGCGCTGAAAGTCCATCAATCACCTGTTCAATGTTATCCTCGGCCAAAGGGAGCTCACGACCGGCCAGCGCACGATGGTAAGCCAACCCGTTAAGCCGCTGGTTGCGGACCTCCTGTACCGTCTCGCCACTGCCGGCCAAACCATCCAGCCAACTCGATGCATTTCTTTGAGATTCTTCAAAGTCCTTGAGTTGCTCGGCAATCGATTGGTAGACCAGTAACGAATCGTCAAAACGACCGAGATGATTGAGACTGCGGACCATCAGGTTATTTCCCGCGTACTGTGTATCCGGGTTCTCCGAAACGGCTTCCGCCAGTTCCAGTGCTGCCTCGGCATGACCATGGTCGAGCAGGACCCGGGCAATCCCATACTTCATCATGTCATCGCCCAGGTCCAACGCGGCTGCCTGCTTCAAGACATCACCCGCGTCCACCCGATCGTCCTGGGCATGCAGAACACGATTCACGGCTTCTGCAGCGTGCCATCGCGCACGCTCCCCTTCCAGGGCCAACGCCAAAACGGGCAATGCGACAAGCGCCAGAAAAAAACAGATGACGGCAAACACCTGCAAACGCTCTTTCAAACTGGATCGTTCCGCTCTATTCATGGGCCGGGCCGGTGCTCATTCTTCCTGTTGCAGGAAACCACTCGTTTCCTGCAGTACTTCCTGCTGGATCACCTGCAATTGATTCTTGTTTCGAACCTTATTCCCCTTTTCATCACAGACGTAAAAGACCGCGATCAACTGGTGGGCGTAGGTGGAAACACGGGCGTAGTTGACATCCAGCCCAAGTTCATGCAGTTTCCTCGAGATTCTATACAACAGGCCAATTTTCTTGTAGGCAAACACATCAATAATTGTCGCCGAATCGACGGTTTGATTGTCAATCTTGACTTCGATAACAGGACGCGACAGCTGCAATGCCTTACCGCCTCCACGTTTCTTCCACTTGGTTCGAAACTTGGGAGGACTCTTGTCACCCCCCTCGATCAGAGCCAGGGCTCGACGTTGAATTTCGTCCAAGCGCCGCTGGGGAGTACGTTTGAAATCAGGATCGGAGAACTTGAACCAGTAAAAAATCAGGGAGTCGCCAATCGGCTTGATATCGACGGACGTAATCGAGAATCCCATGCTGGCAAGCAAACCCGTCATACGATAAAAAACACCCGCCCTTCGTTCCTCGCGCTTGCCGATACACAATTCGATCAACTTCCTGTCCTTGACCCGGCCCACGCTACACTGAACCTGGTCATCGGCCATGCCTCGCAATTGCTGTAGTTGTCCGGAAATTGCCTGGGGCTCATGCTGCTCGCAAAAATTACGAGGCAGGTTCTGGGCCGCGTGGTTCAGCCAGGCAGCCATTTCCGGATCTTCTGCCGTGTCGGCGATCTGCTGATAGAATTCTGCCTGGCGTGTCAGGTAGGCATCATCCTCCCGATGACCGGTCAAGATGTTCTTGGCGTGCCGATAAAGGTCCGTCAACAAGCCTTGCTTCCAGGGTGTCAGCACGCCCGGCCCGACGGCATCGATATCGGCACAGGTCAAAACATACAACATGGACAGCAGACGGACCGACCCCACATTGGCAGCAAACTCGGCCACCATTTCTTCGTCATTGATATCCCGGTGAAACGCCAGGTGGCTCATCAAAAGATGATTCTTGATCAGGAACTGGATCGTCCCGACATCCTCTTCCGACAAGCCGAGCCGCTGACCGGTTGCCTTGGCAATTTCGACACCCACCTGGCAGTGATCCTCGGGATAGCCTTTCCCCAGATCGTGTAGCAACAGCGCCAGGTGCAAAACGCTCTTGTCCTGAATACTGCGATAAGCCTTTCCCTTGGTCGTTTGATCCTGTTCGAATTCTGTCAGGTTACCAATCGCCTTCAGCGTATGTTCGTCGACTGTGTACTTGTGGTACTCGTTGAATTGCAACAACCCCCGCGCATGCTTGAAATCCGGCAGGATTTTTTCCAGGACCCGCATTTCGTGAAGGAGCTTCAACAGGTCAGCCAACATTTTCGTGTTGGCCAACAGCGCCATGAACTGCTCTGCCGACTGTCGGGTCAGTTCGATGTCCGTCTTGCTTGTCATGGTGTGGCGAATCGCGTCCCAAGTGGGATAATCGATCTTCTTTTCATGAACGGCGGCCAGTTGCATCAGGCGCAGGACCTCCGACAAATCGCCCTGCACACTTTCGATAGCCGTCTTGTTGACCCCGATATAAAGCGGACCCATCAGGAAATTCTCACCCAGTTGACGAGTGACCAGAGGCGAAAAAACATTGGTCGCAAATGAGCCACGGTTCAGGCTCTTGGCAACGAAATGATCACAGATGTTCCTGATTTGGCTGGAAAAACGAAAATAATCCTGCATCAGTTTTTCAACCGGCAACACACCGTCGTCGCCGACATAGCCAAATTTCTCTGCGATCCGGACCTGTTCATTTCGCCCAAAACCGTCATTGGCACGATCGGCCTGCCAGTGGAGTTCATTTCGCAGGCGCAGAAGAAACTCGGCGGACGCCTGCAAGCGGGTCGCTTCAACACCAAACAGGGCCCGCCGCCGGCAGAGTTGATCGATGTCGGTCTCACCAAACCGAATAAATCCCAGCCAACGAATCAGATGGATATCCCGCAACCCTCCCCGCGACTTCTTGATGTTCGGCCGTAACAGGTAAACCGTTTCGCCGAACTGCAAGCGCTCCTGCTCCCGCGCGTCGACAATGCCACGAATCAGATTGGTACTGCGGCGACTGGCCAAACGCTGCAAACGGTTCAAGTAATTTTCGTAGAGTTCGGGATTGCCACCGAGGAATCGGGATTCGGTCAACGACGAGAACACAGCCGGATCTTTCAAAGACATGGTGCATGCGTCTCGTGGCGTTCTCAAGCTAAATCCCAGCTGGAACCCGGCATCGGTAATATCCTGGGCGATCCGGCGAGAAAACTCGCCGAGTTCATCGGTCATGCTACCCTGATACAGCAGCATCGAATCAACATCGGAGAAGGGCGCTACTTCACGTCGCCCGCAACCTCCGTGCAGAACAAAAGAGACATTGCCTGCCACTTCCGGTGAGAAATCGGCCAGGCAGTTCCGGTACAGGCCAAGCAAGACGTGATCGAGCAAATCCGACAAGGCGTTCACCACCCGTCGTCCCGGTGCACCCTCCTCGTGCAACTTTTGCAATGTATCGCGGCCGTGGCACCAGCGTTCCCGCGCGGCTTGCACCGATTCTCGAAATCCTGCCCCGGTTACCGACATGATTTGCAAAAAACCTCAATCGACCGTCCGACATGGCCCGCATCGCTGGATTCACTAACCGGAACTGGCCACAACGATGCCGGGTGCCCTGTGACACGGCAGCTGACTCAACAATTAAACTGCGTCCTTGCCCGTTTCTCCTGTCCGGATCCGAATCGCCTCTTCCAGATCAGTAATGAAAATCTTGCCGTCACCCATCTGGCCGGTCTGAGCCTTGTCCATAATGGTATCGATGACGGCTTTCACATTGTCATCAGAAACCACGAGTTCGACTTTGACCTTGGGGACAAAATCGATGGCATATTCATTACCACGATACATTTCCGTGTGACCTTTTTGACGCCCAAATCCCTTTACCTCGGTAATCGTCATTCCTTCCACTCCACAATCTGACAACGCAGATTTGATGTCTTCCAGTTTGAAGTGGCGAATAATGGCTTCAATCTTCTTCATGAGAACTGCTTTCAACCGATTGGTCATGGAGCCGGAGCAGGAACTCCCCTGGCTAATTTTAGTGCAAATTGTCTTGAGGCAATGCTGGTTCCCGATCCATTATCTGCTAATTCGTGTGCCCTGTCGAACCTCCTGGGGGCAAGGTGGCATCCTACCCCACAAAACAAGGCCTAAGGGTTGAATCAAGCTGGCCGGGGCCAGGATCCTTTGTGTCGCTCACGATTTGGGCAGCCATTTGGTTTCCGCCACGCCATGCTGCTGATTCGTGTAGCGGGCCGCCACAAACAGGTAGTCGCTCAGACGATTCAGGTACTTCAATTCACTGTTCAGTGAAGCGACGACAAAATCCGTGTGGATCAACTCGACCAGGCTGCGTTCGGCGCGTCGACATACGGTACGGGCAAAATGCAGGGCCGCCGCCCCCCGGTCCCCGCCCGGCAGAACAAACGCGTCCAGCGGGGGTAACTCGGCGACCAATCGGTCAATCATCGATTCCAATTCGCCCGTTCTCCCGGTAGCGAGGCGGACGGGAAGATCTTTCCCCTGGTTGCCACAATTGGCAACGGTACTGCCAACCAGGAACAGATCCTGCTGCACATCTTTCAGTGCCACACCGACCAACTCGGGCAAGGTGTGACTGCAGGCTACGCCGATGGCGCTATTGGCCTCGTCCAAGCTGCCACAGACCTCGATCGCCACATGGTCCTTGGCGACCCGTGTGCCCGAAATCAACCCGGTATCGCCCTGATCACCCGTTTTGGTATAAATCTTCATCGATCCTCAATCCAGTTCTTGTCGAGATGATGCCATGCCAGCGCTGCAATCCTGTGGATTTCTGATCATTCGCCAGGAGCCCGAACCAACATTTCTGTTGATGAAACACGCGGACCGCTGGGACTTGCCCAAAGGGCACAGGGACAAGGGTGAAACCAAGATCCAGTGTGCACTGCGGGAGCTCTGGGAAGAAACAGGGATTACATCGAATCAGATTGTAATCGATCCGGACTTCAAATTCGTTCACCAATACGTCGTACGGACAAAACGATCTGGCAAAAAAAAAGAAAAACAGCTGACCATTTTTTTAGCCCGGCTGATCGAACCGGTCACCATCGTCGTCACAGAACATGAGGGTTACCAGTGGTTTAAGTGGGAGCCTCCCCATTCGATCCAGGGCCAGACGATTGATCCGCTGCTGGAACAGTTGAGCAATCACTGGGCGTCTCCTTAGGCGGGGCTGACTCCCGGAACTGGTCTCGCTCGCACGAATACCAGACATGGGGTCGCAAACGATGGCCTGGCGGGATCAATGGGTGATTAAACTGCCCCCGGCAAACCATCCCCAGCCTCTCCATAACGCGCCGGGATCGCTGGTTGAGTGGGGTCGTAAAGGAGACGATACGTTCCAGGCTGGCCTGTTCGAAACCAAACTGCAGACAGCCCCAGGCCGCTTCGGTCGCGAAACCGTGGCCCCAGTAGGGAACGGCCAACCGCCAGCCAATCTCTACAGCCGGCGTAAAATCAGTCTGGTAGGTCACTTCGGTGATCCCGACAAACCCCATCAGCTGACGATCCTGCAGGTTTTCGGCGGCCCAAAATCCAAAACCCTGCAGGTCGATTCGTGTGTTGATCCGTTGCATGTAATCGCGACATTCCTCGCGTGACAGCCGTTGCGGGAAAAACTCCATGACCCGGGGATCGTTATTGATCCGGGTGAACGGATCCAGGTCGGTTGCTTGAAACTTACGCAACCCGACTCGCTCAGTCTGAATGAAAAATTGACTCATCAATCCATGCTCACCCTGCCGGTCTGCCGGTCGGCCGGTCTTCTCCTGACAGGACCAGGACGACTGGCGTCAGCCTAGCTCATACTCTCCTGATCGCCTGCCAAAATTCCGGCTATGCCTGCGCCCAGGTATCGGGTCTCCCCACAGGCAAATGTCGAACATCGGCCATTGTATTGCCAACAGTCCAGGCAATGCGGTGTTTTGCAACGGACACAGACCACCATGGAATCGTGAATTGAATCGCTGCAAATCGGGCATTGCACCGCTTCCACGATCGTCACCAGATCTTCCTTTACAAACTCGATCTCCGGGGCCGCTTTGAGGGAAAATTGATGATGCAGTTCCAGCCCGCACCGCACAAAGTCATCCAATGCCTGAAACTCGTGAAGCGATTCACATTGGGTGATCATCAGCTTGCCCCGATCCATACGGATCTCGATCCCGGCCTGCCCGACATGATAGGCCAATTGGCGCAACTTCCACAATGCACTGCCCTGAAACAGGAGAGCAGCCTCGTCGGGTCGGTTGCTTTGCACCTTGAAATCGTGACCGGAAAACTCAGCGGGCAAACGAACTGACTGCATGCCAAATCGGCTCGGCAGCCCCTTCTCTGCCGTTGGCGTCGTCACCAGCAGCCCAACGTGCGGGTCATGCCCGTCAATCGTCAATCGGGTCATGCCTGCCGGATAACCAACCTTCCGGCTCCCATGATTCAACACACAATTCGAGTCACCATGTCGAAACTTAAGCCATGGATCGCGAAACAGGATACCTGCCTGGAAATGTCCCTGGTAACGGTCGGCAAGTTTCTCATAAGTACGGTACGACGGTGCCAAGCTCGCAAACATGGAGCAAATGCTGATGAAGACCAGGACACCTGTTCCCAGCAGCACGGCTAACACAAAAATGAAAATGATTACGGTCATTTTTTTTCAACGTCAAATCGGAACACGAGACGACACGGATTATCCTTCCAGCCGACTCAGCGGCGGCCGTTTGTCCCCTCGTTCAAATTCGAGCCGGTCCGCTTCCCCTACCAGATCGACTACCTCCTCGCTCGGCTCCCGGCCGGGATCAACTCGGCTGACAAAGCACCGGGCGACCAGGCAACCGGCGAATCCGCCCAGCAGGAAGATCAGGCCGCTCCCCCAGAATCCGTAAACTGGCCAGACCGCCTGCCACCATCCTGATTCGTCGGCGACCACCGGATCTGACCGATTTTCTACCGCCATTGGGGCAGAATTCCTGAGTTCCCTCAGTTCACGGTCAGACCGGAGGTTTTTGTCCTGCAGGCCGGCCACCTGCTGCTCCAGTGCATGCGCCCGTTTCCGGGTCAAATCCAACTCGTCCTGTATGGAGTGGTTCTCCAGGCGAATCTGTTCGACACGGGCCAGTTGCCCCTGCAGGTTGGCCCGCAAGAGCCTCTTCTGCTCCTTCATTTCCATCATCTCTTCAACCATTCCCTCCTGCCCGGTCTGGCCGGCCACGACACTTTCCAAGATTTCTGCGTAAGCTGTCTCTCGGGCAGTGGCGACAGCCTCCGATGCCTGCTGTCGAGAAACATCAGCGGACTCTGGCCTGGGCGTCCATTCCAGTAACTTCCATCCAAACAGGGAAGCCATCACGAGCTGAAGCAGCAAAACAGAAACCACGGCAAGGTCAAAAACAGTTCTTCGAGCATCCATCATGTTCACCCTTGAGTCATCGGTTGGGAATCTGTTCGAATCTGGCAAAAGACCGTCACGCTCGGCATGCGAATCGGAGTGGGAGTTCATCGACGTCGAGCCCGGGCCCGAGTAAAGACGCTGATAATATTCCAGCTCCGATTTTCGATAACGGTTGGCCATCAGGAAAAATCCCTTGACCTTGCGTTTCTTCTTCAACTTTCTTGACGACGCGGCCCACTGAAACCAACCCCGTTCACCGGAACAGGGGTCAATCACCAGGGCCACATCCAGTGGCCGGCCGAAAAAGTGGTTGCAAATGAAACGATCCAGACCGGAAAGGAACACGCCCCATCCAGGATGTGTGTGATACCAGCCGATCATCTGGAGGTGACCGGGTAACTCGGCACGGTCACGGGTGATTTGGCTCCAGGTATCGGCAGTGAACTTGAAGCTCCCCCGGGTCGCCTCGTAGTGCCGGGCCCTTAGAGCATCGGTCACCATGATGAACGGAGCCCCCTCGGCGTCGATGCATTGGACTCCCAGCATCACACCCCCCAACTCAACATTGGTGTTGGACCGGGCGTGGGCCTCCATGTCTCGCATGACATCCAGATCGACAAAAATTGGCAAATCATCAGGAGCAAATCGCCCACACGTTGCCGTCAGGTAACGCCGATCCCGATCGGGACGGATCGCCTGCTCGGTCGCGGCCTGTTGCAGGGGGCCAAGTTGGATATCAGCATCCATGGTTCGACGGTGGCTTGAAGTCAGGAAACGGGTTCTGCCCCTTGGCAGGGCAAACGGGAGCTCCCCGTCAGGGGGCATCTCCCGACAATTGAATGAACTGGATGCCAGAATCGGTCCGGACCTTCACGATATCGTATGCTGGGATCCCGACCTGACAGAGCTTACGGCTGGACGCTGCAGCGCGGTCAATTTGATGGGTCATCGTGATGGCCATCGGTTGTTCACACCGCTCACAGATGGCACGCTTCATCGGGACATCGGAGCGGGGTTGCCCCACTGGAACTTGGTGACCACACAGCCGGCATTCGAGCTGTTCGACCAGGTCCCGGTCCAGTTCAAGCTGCTCGGCTCGGCCCACCCCAAGTAAATCAACAAAGCCAAACAGATCCGACAAGGTGGAAGTCTGCGCGCTCAAGGGGGAACGGATGATCGGTTCATACGATTCGTGAGACAGGCAGTCTTCTCGCCAGGGGTATCGGGTCGAATAAAACCGATTGGCGACGCCGTTGTAAACAAGCGCTGTACCTCCCTCGGTTGGCATATCGTGAATCAGCTTCAGCGCCTCCTGGACCTGGAGTCCTCCGATCATCGAGGCAATGGTCGGTGCCGTGGGCACCCTGCCCTGCAGCACGTCTTCCTGCTTTAACAAAGGGCAACTGTAACGCAACTGGATGAGCTGGTAATCTTTTTCCGTCATCCCGCACTCGTAACAGGGACCCTCGCCAGGCCGGAACACCTTGGCCACGCCGTTGATTTCCTGAATCCCGCCATCGATCCAGGGCGTCGCCACCTTCCAACACATGCGGTTGATCCAGAGACGGGCCTCCCGGTTGTCCACACAACTGATCACCACGTCCTGTTCACGAACGAACCCCAACCCGATCTCGGTCAGGACATCTCCCTGCACGGCTTTGATTTTACAGTCGGGATTCAATTCTTGAGCCACCCTGGCTGCAACCACCGCCTTCGGTTGGCCCGCATCCCCGGATCGAAACAGGACTGACCGCGAAAGGTTGGAGCATTGCACGGTATCAAAATCAACCAGTGTAATTTCACCAATCCCCATCAGGACCAGGTTCTTCAAGACCTCGTTGCCCAGCGCCCCGGCGCCCACCACCAACACCTTGGCGGCCGCGATTTTTTCCTGCTCCCACCAGCCAATCAGGCGCAGCCGGGAATAGCGATCATCATCGTTAATCAACAAGTCGGGTGAACCGGTCGCTTCACAGCCGCTCAAGGCCACTTGCTCTGGACAGGCCGCACCGGCAAACACCTCGTCACTGAGATTGCATCTTTCGATATTCAATCCACAAGCCTCATGATGAGATTGGAAATTACTCGATAAAGGTGATTTCGTCACTTCCGGGTGTAATGATCTCGATCCCCGAATCGATTATCCTCCGCTTCGGGGCAGCTCCGGCCGAATCACCCGCAACTCGATCACGGATATTTCGCCGGTCGAGCGGCAATGAAAATTGGTTCTGCGCCCGAATCCAAAGGGCCGCATCACGGTTATAGGGACTATCGGTATCAAAGTTCCTGTAACGGATCATGTCCCACAGCATGCCGCACAATTGGTCAAGCGTCAGGCTCGGCACCCAGTGGGCTCCATACCCCCCCAGGCAGACCACGCCATTGTTGGAGATGTTGGGATGAAAGATCGGGGTTTGCCATGCCAATTGGGGCATCATCCGGGGATAGGCAGCACCCAACTCAACGATCACTTCGTGATGCTGGGCCAAGGCAATCCGGCCAGCCGGATCCCGCGCCAGTCCCTTCCCGTTGAAAAGCAGCCGGTACTGTTGATGCGGGGTTCCTGAAGCCACGAAACCAAAGATGGAACTCTCTCGGCTTAGTTTTTGAACCGACTCGAAATCGGCCTGCAATCGGCGTTCCCTGGGTGATTTACGCATCGTTCCTTTAACAACTTGAAATTTTCCATTCGTTTTGGCAGTCCCCTGGGGAAGCCAGAAAGGTTCGGTTAATGACCGGGCTTTAACAACATCATCCCCATGCCAAAAAGTGGCTTACCCGGCTACGATTTCAGGATAGATAATCAAGTGGTCGCCCGTGGAAACGTTTGCCTCGACGAGTGTCTGATTTTCATCCAAACGTCGGCCCCCCTCTTTGTGGTCCAGACTGTAGCTCAGCGGCTGACCATCCGGTCCGACCACAGGCAGGTTCATCTTGGTGATGATGCTCGGCAGAATCCGTCGCACGGTAATGGCGTCAGAAACCACCGCATCCACACTCTTGGCTCCGGTTTGGTCCAGGAACGTAACTCGTGTCCCTTGCTGTTCAGGGGTCTTTGTCTCGGCCATCTCAGTCATCCCCTCGTCCGGTAATTTCGGCAAAAAAGTAAGCGAACGTCGATCAGATCGGCCCTCCAGCCAGCCACCGAACACGGCGAACAAGCGCGGCGGATCACCTTGCTCGGGCCCACCGAAGTCAGCTTTGTCAGGCAGTCTTTAAACGTTATTCGCGCCCGTTCTCTCGATCTTTTGCAGATTTCAGAAAAGAAACAAAAAAACAGGCCCTGCCAAAATATCGGGAAACGATGGCGCCGGGCGCCGAATCCCCAGCGTCAGCCGTCGCGGTGAGCTACCAAGTCAGAATCACGGCGGAGGATGCCGTACACGTCAACGTCGTGAAAAACGCCCCATTTTCGAATGTGATTTCGCAGCCGCCCCTCCTTGATCAGGCCGTTTTTTTCCAACACCCGCCCCGAGGCCGGGTTGCTGGCCATGCAAATGGCATGAATTCGTTGCAAGCCGAGTTGTTCAAAGCCGAAACGGACAATCACTTCGACGGCCTCTGTACAGATCCCCTGCCCCCAGCATTCCCTGGACAACCAATATCCGATTTCTGCGTGGTGATCCAATGGATTGATCTCCAAACCGATCGCACCGACCAGACTCGCTCCCTGGTCCTCGTCCAGGCAGATGCCAAAAACGGCCGCTTTTCCACTGGACCAAAGCTCCGGATGGGATTCAATCCACAGCAGAGCGGCACCCTCGGGATACGGATGAGGAACATTGCGGGTCGTGGCCGCAATCCCTCGATCCCGACAGATCTCCTGCACTCGCGGGGCGTCAGCCGATTCAAGCGGCCTTAAAACCAAGCGTCCCGCACGGAGAATTGGGTGAGGAACCGACTGGGGGGCAGCAGGTTGCGGCAGATCCTGCGGTTTTGACGGAAATTCGTCAGTCATCGGTAAAGCCCTGTTTTTCAAGCTCTTGACGGACTAATCTTCGCGGTAATTATTGGTCGTATCAAGGGTTATGGGGACGTTTGGCAGGATATGCCGATTTTAACGCCGGTGGGGAAACTAAATCCTTAGTTTCACAACCTTCCCAACCAACTTTAACCTGACCTCATCAACGACAACCTAGGGTTTTTTGTAGACGACGCGACATCCGCGATCGAATTCAAATCGTTCCACAAAAAACAGTTCCCGATCTGCCAGATCATACTTTAGGACCCAAGGTTGCAGCGCAATGGCTTTTTTACAGCGTTTTTTCGAGAATCCATATGATGAGCCCAATCCCCTGGGACATTCGAGTAACAGTTTCCAGACGATTAGCCAGGAACAACTCGAAGCTCATATGAAAATCAATCAGTACGGTTCGTTCGAACTGACCGATGCGGTCCGCCCGGCAATCGACCTGAAAATCAAACCGGTTCAGGGATACCGCAACGACACCTACGTCGACGAAAGCACCCAGTCAAAGGTCCCCGTCGTCATGGCCTCCGCTTCACGCGACACCCTGTTCCCATTGTTCATGGACTTGATCCAGCGACTCGGCCCGGTCGTCGATGTCGTGTTGGAAACCAGCCACGAACAGAAGTCGCCCGAGCATGTGGATATGTACCGTGAACATATCGACATGCCGGTTCTCACCAGTATTTTATGGCAATTCGAAGACCTGTTGACCAACGACGGATGTACGGGCATTGCGGTGCTCAACCCGAAAACGCCCCAGGAAATCCAGTTTGATGAACACAAGTTGTTGATTGTCTATGGCAGCCCACTGGAGCATTTTGAACACGTACTGGAGTGTCACAAGGTACCCCATAACGACGACATGCAATTCATTACAGAAGCCGAACATATCCATTCATCAACCGACAACTATGCCCAGCAATTTGAACAGCTAAGAGCTCGACTCGGCCTGGATGGAAACCACTGATTCCAAACCGGCCGCTGCTAATCGTTCTCTCTCCGCCAGCCGTCTTTGTTTTTCAAAGGCGGCTTTTTTTGTGGCGGAAACCGGGGCCTTGTGCGAACCTGGCGACCTTACCTATTCATGGCGGAGTGCTTCGATCGGGTCCAGTCGGGCAGCCCGCATGGCCGGGTAGATCCCGAACAGCAGCCCGACTCCCACAGCGATCATGAACGCCAACGGAATCGAAAGGGGAACAATCATCGGCGTGATATCACGGACTGCCGAGGGCAATTGGTCGATGGTCGATGGGAACCAGGCGATGAGGGCTTCTCGCAGTTGAACCACAATCCAGGGACAGGCCAAGCCACCCAAAATCCCCGTGACCCCACCCACGGTTGAAAGCACCACCGTTTCCACCAGGAACTGCCGAATGATGGCGGACCGGTTGGCGCCCAGCGCACGGCGAATGCCGATTTCCCGCGTCCGCTCAGTCACCGTGGCCAGCATGATATTCATGATCCCGATTCCGCCTACGATCAGTGAAATGGCCGCGATCAACCCCATGAATGCCATGAACATCAAGCGGGTTGTCCGGGCCTGCTCGAGTAATTCCAGCGGTGTCACAATCGCAAAGTCCTCCTGATCATGTCGCCGTTTCATCAGCGATTCGATCGCCTTGGATGTCTTCATAACATCTTCCATGCGCTTGACCCGGAACGTGATCTGGCTCAACTCAACGACTTCATTGGTTCGGGTGCCTGGCCCCATCTCCATCGTCCAGTCGCCAATCCTTCGCCAAAACGTCGTGATTGGTGCGTAAACATCATCACTGAAGTCCTGGGATTCCAGGGAACTGCCGATCGAGGCCATGATTCCCCGTCGCTTCATGACACCGACGACCCGGTAAGGAGTCGACCGTATTTGCACAATGATCCCGAGGGCCGAATCGAGCGGCCTGAGGGTTTTGGCAAGCTCATAGGACAACACGCAAACGTTGTCGCAGGTATCAACATCACGGTGTTCCAGGAAACGCCCTTCGTGCAACTCGAGCTTCATGACCTGGTCATATTCAGGCGTGCAGCCGATGAAATGCACATTGCGGTCGTACTCGCCGTAGTACAACTCCCGACTGGCATCGCGGATCTTGAGCGCCTGGTCAACCGTGTTGATAGTATCCCTCAAGGCGTCATAGTCATCCCGGGTCACGCCATAAATGGCCATCGAGCTGCTGGCGGACGTGTTCTCGGAAACGGGCTTGACGCTGCGCAGGATGATATTGTTGGTGCCCAGTTCCTCGATCTGCTCCTGGACCTTGCGGCTAATCCCCTCCCCGATGGCCAAAAGCCAGACAACACTGGCAATCCCGATAAAAATACCAAGGACGGTCAGGGCGGATCGCATCGGGTGTAACGTCAGGCTCTTGACACCCAGTTTCCAGATGGAAAGTCGAAACAGTTGCATCGTTGGATGTCCAGGTCGTTTACGGGTGATTCAGGTTGCGGACATCCAGTGCGTCATTGTAGCTATCCGCATCCAACAACACCTGTTCACCCACTGCCAGCCCTTGTTTGACCACCACAAACTTGTCATTGTTCGAGCCGATTTCCACGGCCCTGACCTCCACCCGGTCCGGATGTTTGACGAACACACAATAGCCTTCTTCCTCGGGCTGACCCCGAAAAAGGCTACTGAGCGGAACCTGCAGCTCGTTGGGCAACCGTTCAACAAAAATTTCGGTTTTGGCTCTTAACCCGGAACGGATCAGCGGGTTCTTCTCGACCACCTCAACAAAAACCTCGTACTCAATGGGTGCCTGGTACCAACGCCGGGGCATCGGAAAGGAACTGACTTTTTGAACCCGCCCCAAAATCGGGTTTTCCGGGTCAGTATCGACTCGAATCAGGCATTCCTGGCCGATTTCAATCTGGTTGATCTTCGAGTCATTCACCTTGGTCCTGACCTGCATCCGCTTGGGATCGGGCAAGCGGATGATCGGTTGCCCATCACGGATCAGGGCACCTTCCTCGATCACAAACGAGGCGTCACCACGGCGGTCGATTTCGTTGGCATAAACCACCATCCCGTCCACCGGCGCGGCGATGCGACAGGCTGCGATCTCTTCCTGGATTTCTGCCAGGCGACTCTCACTCAATTCCATCGTGTATTGGGAGGCCTCGACGTTGGCTTCCTGCTTGGCAATTTCCGCTTTTAGTTCCGCCGTCATTCGATCCCGTGTATGTTCCTCGTAGACCGCCAGGTTCTGGTTGGCAAGTTCCAGGTCGATCTTCGTCTTTTCCTCGGCAAAGACATCCGCATCCAATTGAGCCTGAGTCCGATACCCCTTGCGCGTCAGGAATTCACTATGTCGGCGGAATTCACTGGCGCGGCGGTACGCTTCCTCGGCTGTGGCAATCAGTGCTCGCAATTGACTGCGCTCCTGCTCATACAAGCCGCTTTCATATTCCTTCAAGCTGCGCTGTGCCGTATCGAGGTCGCTAGCGGCTTGAATGACCACGGCACGGTCTTCGGCAACGCTGATTTTCTGGGTCGTCAGCTCATCCTTCAAAACCGAGTCGTCCAGCTGACAGATGAAATCCCCTTCCTTGACGATCGTACCCTCGGGGACGATCGAGATAACTGCCGTACCCGCTTTCCCCCGAGACTTGACTTCACAGCGGATCTCGATATTGCTTGAACTCTCAATATCGCCCGTTTCGTTGACCGACGAAACAAACTCACCCTGCATCACCACGAACAGCAGCTCGTCGCTCGGGCTGCCTTTTGATTGCAGCGTTTCCTGGAAGAAAACCGACCCGATCACGACCGCGCCGATGAGCACCAGCGCCACCAGGATGGTAATTCTGACTATGCCTTGTCGTTTCATGGGGTCTGGAAATCAAGAAAACCTGGATCGATCAATTCCACACAGCCGACCTACGCCCCGTTGGACGGTCATCCCTGTGGGGTTCGTGAGACAGCCGGGCCAGCGGTGGGACGGCTACCTCGCAGCTATTAATTCTATCTTCGCCCGGGCGATTATTGAACCATTAATCCCCGTTCAGGAATCCCGGTTTTCGCGATCCAAATACCCCCGCTACCTGAATTGGCCAGATTATTCCGATCATTCACATCATCGGATCAGGACCCGTTGACCCAGCATGACGACGCAGGGATCTAGCCATCCGACCGCGGGCAATTGGGTCGCAAAGGAAGCGACCGGTACTGGTCGCAGGAAAAACGAGAGTATCGCCAGAGGGGACTCTCGTTTCGGCACATCCGCGCGCAGCTGGGCGCTGTTGCCCAGTTCTCGAAAGCGGCCGTAAAACAAGAACCTGACAAACAGAGTTCTCCCACCAGGAAGATTGTCGAGATAATATGCAACCCGTAAGAAATCAGCGAAACGGGGGCCATTCCGTCCATTTTTTGGGAACCGTCACTGGGGGCTCCCTTTATTTCCCGAGAATAACCTGAAATTGCCTCCACGTTAAATCCATCCCATACATGCTTGCGGAAACCACACCTGCCGATGCAGGAACGCTCTGATCCCGGTCTGCCAAAGCGACGCGTTACCGCTCACCGAGACCTGGTCCCTTCATTCCGGACGGGAGTTGAAACGAGTGCTGGTCGACGCTGGCCGCCGGTTTTTGTATCATCGCGGCATGGACGAAGAGCAAGAAAATACAAAAATCCAAGCGATCAGTGTGCTGATTGTCGATAACGACAAGGACCTCGCCCGGGCAATGACCGAGAGCCTTGACCGGATCGGGTTCGAATGCACCTGCGCCACGTCCGGCCAGGAGGGCTCGGAACTGATCCAGGAGAACATCTACCATATCATCGTTACCGACCTGATGATGAATGATGTCGACGGAATGGACATCCTGGGTCTGGCCAAGGAAACGCAGCCGGACTGTGAAGTCATCATGGTAACCGGTCACGCCACGGTACCTCGCGCCGTGGATGCCATGCGGCAGGGCGCCTTCAATTTTCTCGAGAAACCAATTACGCCCAAGCGACTCCAGGTCGTCGCTTCGAAAGCGGCAGACTCCGTCAGATTGCGACAGACCAATCAGCAGTTGCAACGTCGGCTGGACGAAAAATTCGGATTCGAGAACCTGGTTTACGCAAGTGACAGCATGAACCGGGTCGTCGATCGGGTGCGCCGCATCGCCCCCACCGACGCCGGTGTATTGATCACGGGTGAAACCGGGACAGGTAAAGATGTGATTGCCCAGGCAATCCACCAGAACAGCCCGCGCAAGAAAAAGCCGTTCGTGGCAATCAATACAGCAGCCGTTGCCGAGCATCTGGTAGAAAGCGAGTTGTTTGGGCATGTCAAAGGTGCCTTTACCGATGCCATTACCGATCGGCAAGGCAAGTTTGAGTACGCCAACGGTGGCACGTTGTTCCTGGACGAAGTCGGCGACATGCCGATGCCAACCCAAATCAAATTGCTGCGCGTCCTGGAAGAACGGGAAATAACACGCGTTGGCGACAACAAACCGATCCACGTCAACGTCCGTGTGTTGGCGGCAACGAACAAGGACCTCGAAGCGGAGGTAGAAGCCGGCCGGTTTCGGAGCGATCTCTATTTTCGGCTGAAAATCGTGACCGTCCATCTGGATCCACTTTCCCGGCGACGAGATGACATCCTGCCCCTGGCGGACCATTTCAGGAAACAGGCGAACAAGAAAAATCACAAACAGACGAAAACATTCACGCAGGAACTGCGACGGTGGATGCTTGACTTTGACTGGAAAGGAAATGTCAGGCAGTTGAAAAACGTGGTTGAGAGCCTGGTCGTCATGGACCTGGACGGGATCCTGGGGGTGGATGACCTTTCGCCCGACTTGATCGACGAGCAACCTGTCAGCGAATCGACCGGGCCGTCGGCAATGATATCACTAGAAGACAACTCCGACCTGGTCGGCCGCTCCCTCAAAGAGATCGAACGCTGGGCCATCGAGAATACGTTAAAACTGACAGGCGGAAACCGTGAAGAGACTTCGACGATTCTGGGAATCAGTGAGCGAAATCTGTATCGCAAGCTCAACGAATATGAACTGCGGTAGAGGATGAGTATCATGGCCCAGGTTCAACCCCGTCCTATTCGCCAGCTTTCGACAAGCGTCGTCAACAAGATTGCCGCCGGCGAAGTGATCGAACGTCCGGCCAGCGTGGTCAAGGAACTGCTGGAGAACTCGGTGGATGCCGGGGCCACCCGAATCGACGTCGCTCTGGACAATGGCGGGATCGACCTGATTCGCGTAACTGACAATGGCTGTGGGATTGGTCCAGACCAACTGGAGTTGGCCGTGACCAGCCACGCAACCAGTAAAATCCAGGATGCCAACGACCTTTTCGAAGTCGCCACCTTCGGCTTTCGCGGAGAAGCGTTGGCCTCCATCGCCGAAGTCAGTCAATTCTTATTGCGCAGTCGTACTGCCCACGATGACTGCGGTTACGAGTTGGCCGTCAACGGTGGCCAACGGATTCCCGTTGAGCCAACCGGTATGTCAGTCGGCACATCGATCACCGTACAGAACCTGTTTTACAACACCCCGGTCCGCAGAAAATTCCTGAAGACGATGCAGACCGAGCGGGGCCATATTCTCGAGGCCTTTACACGGATTGCCCTGGCCAATCCCGCACTGCACATGTCATTGACGCATAACGGCAAACAGCAATTCGATCTGCCATCGACCAACGATTGGTCGGAGCGCATCGGCACGTTTTTCGGACCTGAAATTGGCAGTGGTCTGATTGAGGTCAACAGCCATGATTTCGGAATTGAACTATCCGGATTCGTTGTCGATCCCTCGGTCAACCGGGCCAACAACCGGATGCAATACCTGTTCCTCAACGGTCGTTACATTCGGGACCGATCACTCCAGCACGCCTTGAGCGAGTCTTACCGCGGGCTGTTGATGACGGGGCGTTATCCAGTTGCTTTTTTGCGCATGCAGATGGCAGCTGACCAGGTTGACGTCAACGTACACCCCGCCAAGCTGGAAGTTCGATTCCAGAATGGCGGCAAGCTCTACAGTCAGCTGTTGAGCACGATCCGCAACCGGTTCCTGGCAACTGATTTGACGGCCAGGGCCAAGCTGGTGACCCGGGAACCCGTGCCGACAGGGGGTTCGGATTTACCCGTCTCTCAGGAGACCCAGGAACAACTCTCCTTCCCCCGCGCTGAACCGCAACGGGACTGGACGGCCAACCCCCGTCCAGCCACCGGAGCGATCCCGTCCTTTCAGCCGAGTGATCTTCCTGTACCTGCGGCCGAGTGGTCATCCGCATCCCGGTTGGCCGAAGAGAGTCAGGTCATTAGCGGGGAGCCGGTCCAGCGGGTCCGGGCGATGCAGATTCAAAACACCTACCTGGTAACCGAAACGGAAGAAGGCATGCTGGTGATTGATCAACATGCCCTGCACGAGCGGGTGTTGTACGAACAATTGAAGTCGAGAGTCCAGAATGGAACGCTGGAAACCCAGCGGTTGTTGGTACCCGAGCCGGTCACCTTACCCCCGGCCGAAGCCGCCGCGATGCTGGAAAGGCAGGAACTGCTGCGCCAGATCGGGATGGTCATCGAGCCATTCGGAGGTGACACATTGCTGATTTCTGCCTACCCAGCCATGCTGACCAATCACAATCCTGCCGAGATGTTACGCGGGATGGTTGAACTCGTGATGTCAGACGGTCGCTCTCTCGGCCAACAGGATCTGGTAGATGAAATGCTGCACATGTATTCGTGCAAAGCGGCCATCAAGGCGGGTGATCCATTGACGCCGGAGGAAATTGACAGCCTCCTCCAACACCGCGACGATTGCCAGGACGCACACCATTGCCCCCACGGCCGGCCGACCGCGCTGGTTTTCTCCAGAGAAGAGCTAGATCGTCGATTCAAAAGGACCTAAGGCAATCGACCCGCCGAGGGCACGATCCGGTTGCCGTTTCGCTTCCATCAGTTAGCGCGAATCTTCCCCAGCGAACCATGGTCGCAAGGATACGATACGACAAATTCAGTTCATTCCGGGTAATTGCCGTGGCAAATTGCCCGGTTTTGCTTTCTATGAAATTGGATAACGTCTATAATAGGTCCGCACCGAACCCCACCACGTTATCGCCTAGTCAAGGAAAGCTGGATAGCAAATATGGGTAAAATCTACGCGGGTGCACCGGACACTTCACACGGTTCCCTAAACAAGATGAGCTTGCTGAAAAAATGATTTGCGTAAGTATTGGACGGGGTCGTCACCGGATGATGATCGCCGAGCGCAAGCATCTGGCAGAACAGGGTGTTGAGCTTGTCGAATTACGCCTCGATTACATTCGCAGGCCGGTCAATATGATGCGATTGCTGGATGGGCGAGACTGTGAAGTCGTCGCCACCGTCCGGCGGCCCAAGGATGGCGGTAAATGGATGAGGAGCGAGGAGGATCGTTTGATGCTTCTTCGCACAGCCATTGCCGATGGCGTTGACTACGTGGACATCGAAGCTGACATCGCACATAAAATTGCCCGTTACGGCAAAACCAAACGGATCATCAGCTATCACAATTTTGATGAAACGCCCCAAAACCTGGGCGAGATTCACGAATCGATGACCAAGCTGGATCCGGACATTATCAAGATCGCCACCACGGCCAATAATCCAATCGACAACATTCGGACGTTGCGGTTATGCCGCGACTCCAAAATTCCTACGGTCGCTTTCTGCATGGGTGAGATGGGCCTTGCCTCCCGGATCCTGTGCGGCCGCTTCGGTTCCCCCATGAGCTATGCCACGTTCCACGAGGACCGCCAACTGGCACCTGGTCAGTTGAGTTGGAGGCAAATGACCGAGGAATACAACTACGAACGGATCACGGAAGCGACCGATATCCTGGGCGTCATTGCCGACCCGGTAGCCCACAGTTTCAGCCCGGCCGTACACAATGCCTGCTTACGCCATGCCAAGCTGGACATGATCTATTTACCCTTCCGGGTTCCTGCCGAACACCTGGAAGAATTTGTTACGATCTGCCCCGAATTGGGGGTGCGCGGCCTGAGCGTGACGATTCCCCACAAGCAGAAAATTCTCAAGTCACTCAACGCGATTGATGACAACGTAGCGGGCATCCGGGCCGCCAATACGGTCGTCTTCCGCGACGTCAATGCCTACGGGTACAACACGGACTGCGATGCAGCCATCACCTGCCTGCTGCGGAAACTCGAGTTGGACCCCGCCGAAGAAAAACCATTCGCAGGAATTCGATTTTGCATCATGGGCGCCGGTGGCGTTGCCCGCGCCATCGGCTTCGGAATCACACGGAAAGGTGGTGAGATAACGATCACGGCCCGTGACTACCGAAAGAGCGAAGACCTGGCAGCTGATCTCGGGTGCGAGAGTATCGACTGGCCGAACCGCCAAAATTTTGAATGTGACGTTTTGATCAACTGCACCCCGGTCGGCATGCACCCCAACCTCGACGAATCCCCCTTTGAGGCCGACTGGTTAAACAGGAAAATGCTGGTTTTTGATGCGGTTTACAACCCGGAACAGACGTTATTCATCAAGTATGCCCGGGAAGCTGAATGTGAATTGATCACCGGGGTCGACATGTTCGTTTTACAGGCTGCTCAACAATTCAAGTTGTTTACCGGAAAAGAACCGGATATCGACCTGATTCGTTACGAAGTCAAACGGGCAACCAGTGCGGCGCGCTATTAGGTTGGCAACCGTCCGGGTCCCGCCCTCACCTCCCAATGGCCATTTCCAATGGCAGCGCAACCCATGAACCTCTACCTGATCGGATACCGTGGCAGCGGGAAGTCAACGGTCGGCCCCCTGGTGGCCCGGATGCTGGATTGGCCCTACCTCGACACGGACCGGGAAATTGAAAATCTGGCCGGCAATTCCATTCGCGAAATTTTCGAGCAGGATGGCCAAGCTGTCTTCCGCGAATGGGAAAGTACCGTGATCCAGGCTGTCGCTACGCGCTCCCAAACCGTGATTTCACTGGGAGGTGGAGCAATCCTTGATCCCGCCAACTGCCAGACCCTGGGAGCCACTGGTTGGACCGTTTGGCTGGACGCGCCAGCCGCGCTGCTCTGCGAGCGAATCGAACAGGATCCGCAGTCCGCGGAAACACGGCCCCGCTTGTCACGGCATGACGGACTGGCCGAAGTGCAGCACGTATTGCAAGAGCGCTGCAACCTTTATGCGGCTTGTGCTGATTACACGGTCGAGATTCATGAATTGCCTCCCCGTGAGATCGCTGAGCTTATCGTCAACCAGTGGCAATCGGTCGATAAACATTCCTGAATCGATACTATTGCCCAAGTGCCAAGCCTGAATCAAATCTGGCGTTGCCAAAGTCACCACCTAACCTTTGAATGATCGATCCCGACGTGATCAACAGCCTTACGAACCCGCTGCTGCAGATCCTCGTACTCGCCCTGATCGGCGGGTTGCTCGGCACGTTCATCAACTGGGCCACTTTGCAGTGGGGCTATCAAAAATGGGCCTACAGTCCATGGTCCAGGCCGGCCCCCGGAACAACCCCCCGCCAACTGGCCGACTACCTCCCCGTGTTCGGCTGGTTATGGATTCGGCGGGACTCGGAGATTCATGGACGTACTTTCTGGATACGCCCCTTCCTGGTCGAACTGGCCTGGGTGATCGGCTTACCCTGTTTCTACCTCTGGGAAATGCAGGGAGGCCTGGTCGGATTCACCGTGGTACCCGAGCCTGCCTGGGGAGAAATCTGGTTCTGGGGACACAGCATCCTGATCGTCCTGATGTGCATCGCCACCCTGATCGACCTGGACCAGCGATTGATCCCGGACTGGATTACCATTCCGGGTGCCATCATCGGCCTGGCCATTGCCAGTCTGTTCCCCACCTTCCGACTGCCGGTCATGGCCAGCCAGGGAGCAAGCCTGGAAAGCCTGACGTTCATGTCGCCCGATCCGGTTTCGACATGGCAAGCGTCATCCACCGGATGTCTGGTCGGCCTGCTGATCTTCTCCATATGGGCCTTTGCCCTGTACCCCAAGCTGATCCCGCGGCAGTGGCATCTGCGATCATGGATGTTGACGGCAGCCAGCATGGTCCGGTTCTGGAAACGAAAGCCACTCAAAGTGCACCGTTACCTGCGCCAACAGGCCATCACCATCACCGTGATATGGTTGACCGGGATTGTCCTCATGCCCATCGCCTGGCACTGGTTACCGGGTAATATCGACAGCCTGTTCGGCGCCTTGGTCGGTATGGGGTTCGCGGGAATGCTTGTCTGGTTGATCCGGATCATTGGCAGCCATGCACTGGGCCAGGAAGCAATGGGATTTGGTGACGTGACCTTGATGGCAATGATTGGTGCGTTCCTGGGGTGGCAAGCATCTTTGCTGGTGTTTGCTTTCGCGCCGTTTGCAGGTTTGATCGTAACGGCTGCCAATTTCATCCTCACACGGGACAACGAGTTGGCATTCGGTCCCTACCTTTGCCTCAGTGCACTCGGCATCCTGTTGTTCTGGCCCCTGATCTGGGGCTGGGCAGCGACTTCCATTTTTGCCGTGGGCCCCGTTTTCCTCTTCACCGTCCTGGTCGTGGCATTGGTCCTGTTTGCCGGAATGCTGTTTGTCATTCGGCTCGGTAAAGAAAAAGCCAGCTCACCAGTGAAAGAAGACTGATGGGGAGAATGTTTGAGTCGATTCGTCGATTCGAGGATCACCTCGCACTGGTTCAGAGGCGCCGCTACGGTCTGATCGAAATTCGCGATGGTCAGTTTTTTGCCATTCATTTTCGACCGTGGCCAAGAATCATTACGGCCCTGGAGGTGAATTCAATCGGGCGTTGGAAGCATCGCCACCTCACACGCGACCGCTGCCTGCTCTACTTCAACCAACCGATCAGGCACCGTAATTTTCTTGCACTCAAGTACATCTTCTCGTCACAGGGCAGTTCCTGTCGGACACTCCACCAAGCTACCAAAACGCTCGATTGTGTGGCCAGGATCAAGCGATCCGATGCCATCGTAACCGAAGTCTTCAATCGACGTATTTCCGATCGCCTGATGCGGCGACTCGGTTGGGTGCCACACTGTCCGGAGCGGTCGGGCCACCACTACATCAAACGGTTTTACGGCCAATACCCCGCCTACACGGATAATCTCGCAGCCAGCGAATAAGGTGCGACAGGCCAGCCGGCCATCGTCCCCGTGGTCAGCCTGTGACCGGACCTTCAAGCATCACGTCTCGACCGCGCAGGAGCCTGTCACCCTTTTCCCGACGTGACAGCAGGAATTTCAGCTAGCAAAACCGCCCGAATCGGCGCGGCAAAACCACGAAACCACGGTTGATATTTACTGGGCCGGACCGCCTTGGTAATTTCCCTCTCGTAATCCGTCCCGGGGACGACTGTTAAACGTACTATGATGAATCGTTTTTTTCCCATTCTGATCATCCTTGCCATCCTGTCGACTGGCTGTCGCCAGGTCGCGGGGCCCCAAGTTTCCAAACAGCCACCCTTTGGCGCGGCGTACGGCAATACTCAAACGGCCGCCAATACGTCGACGTTTCCTTTTGGACTGTTTGGTTCGTCCCAATCCGACAACCCGATTCAAACCGATTCGCCAGAGCAATACCAGAAATTCTCCGAACTCGCCAATCAGATCAACTCGCTGAACCAGCGACTGGGGAGCATGGACTCGGACAATCAGCAGTTGCAAACCGAAATTGCCGCGTTGCAACAGAAGTTGCAGGTGGCCAACGATTACAACCAACAACTCAAGCAACAACTGGCCGACAACATCAATCAGTTTAAACAGCTGGCCTCCCGGAAAATGGAAGCCGAACAGAAACTGTCACAAATACAGCAGTCGGCCCAGTTGGCCAGTTCTCCCGGCCAGGCACCGACCCGGTTGGTCGGTTCCGCAAGCCTACCAGCCAACAACAGCCTGTTAAAAAAGGTCGCCGATATCCAGATTGCCGGCGCCGATACACGCATGGACGGCGAAGTAATCCGGGTGGAAATTCCATCCGACCGCCTGTTTTCCCCAGGTTCGTACCAGGTCCAACCGACTCAGATCACGACGCTGAACAACCTGGTGGCGATCGTCCGACAACACTTCCCACGACAGATTATCGGTATCGAAGCGCACTGGGACGGAACGCCTTTGAATCCACCGACGACCACTCATCATCAGTTGACGGCCACCCAGTCGCTGGCCGTCTTCGATGAATTGCAGCGGCAGGGACTACCTGCCAACCAGATGTTCACCATGGGCATGGGAAGCAATCAGCTTCGTCATCCCCAGGGTGCCACCGAGGGGATCAGTCTCAATCGTCGCATCGAAATCGTCATTTATCCCGATACCATCGACGGGAATTGATCGGCACCGGGTCGATCTGCAATGCGCGCCAACTACGCCTCGCCCCTGCCCTGCCCTGTCTTCGCAAAAGGACTAATTGATGGTATGTCTAAAGGCCTTGGACATCTGCTCCTTTTCCATTGGAACCTTGGGAAACCATGATTGCGATTGTCGATTACCAGATGGGCAACCTCCGCAGTGTTCAAAAAGCATTTGAGCATGTGGGCGCGGACGCGATCCTGACCAACCGTATTGCGGACCTGAAAAACGCACACCGGATCGTCTTGCCGGGCGTCGGCGCATTTCCGGATGCGATGGCAGAAATCCACCGCCAGGAGTTGGCGGGTCCATTGCGCGAGCTGATCCGCTCGGGCAAACCGTTCCTGGGCATCTGCCTCGGTTTGCAGATGCTGTTCGACACCAGTTACGAGCGAGAACCGACGGCCGGGTTGGGCATCCTGCCTGGCGAAGTTCGTCGATTTGAGCTCTCTCCAGCTTACAAGGTCCCCCACATGGGCTGGAATCGAATCGACATCTGCCACGATTCACCACTGCTCAAGGGAGTTACCCCCAATTCGCATGTCTACTTTGTTCACTCCTATTATGTCCAACCCGCCGATCCGGACATCATCGCACTGACAGCTTGTCACGAACATGATTTTTGCGCGGCGGCAGCGCGCGACAACCTGTTTGCTACCCAGTTCCACCCGGAGAAAAGCCAGGCCGTCGGCCTGCAGATCATCCGGAATTTCTCGCAGTGGGATGCCTGATTCGACTGTCCCAGAGAATGGTTGAAAACGGGTCCATCAACACGTTTTCAACGCTCTTGTTTCTCCTCTGCCTGGTCTGAGGCCCCGCTTTTCGCGAAAAACGGTTCTGACAGCCGTTTCTGCTTGCATATCACCCCTGCGCGTTATAACTGTACTTTTGTACACTATTCCAGATTTTCGCAACTTGGCAGTCGATATTGACCAAAGGTGTCTGCCCAACCTTTTGTAATGTTGCCGCAGAACTGGAAACACCGGAGAGAGCTGGGATGCTTATCAACGTCACAACAAAACAAGAGAAACAAGAGACCGACTCGGACAATCACCGAAAGCTGATTGGTCAACTGCGCAAAAAAATCAACAAGACCGAGGCGTCCCTTCGAAATCACGATGGCACACCGGTTTCCTCTGGTTCCCCTGACATCGATCAATCGCTTCCCTCGGGCGGAATCCCCCGTGGAACATTGACCGAGTGGTTTGTCGATCAACCCGGAAATTCGGGAGAATTCCTCTCTCTACTGGTCGCCTCACGGGCATTGTCAGGGGGAGGCGCTCTGGTCATTGCCGACCCGTGTCGTCGTTTCTATCCACCGGCGGCCGCCTTGCTCGGGATCGAGCTTGCCGACCTTGTCGTTCTGCGTCCAGAACGAACCATGGTGCCCCATCATTCGGGGGGCTCCGGTTTTCAATGCGATGATCTGTTCTGGGCCGTCGACCAGGCGCTCCGTTCCACCGCGGTCGCGGCGGTCTGGGGTTGTTTTTCAGGTATCCATGAACGCTGGTTTCGCCGTTTTCAACTATCGGCAGAGTCGAGTGGTTGCCTCGGTTTATTCGTCCGGCCCGCGTGGACGCGCCGGCAACCGAGTTGGGCAGAAACCCAATGGAAAATCCGGACCAGACCTGGCCCGCATGACCTGCCATGGCGGCGGGTCTCTCTGAAACTGCTCCGCTGCCGCACTGGAAGATCGGGAAAAACCGTCTCGTTGAATATCAACACCGTCACAGGGAGCGTGCAGCGTGCACGAAATGAACATGACCACCAGAACCGAGGCCAAGCGCGCGCTCTGTCTCTGGCTACCCAGTTGGCCCATCCAGCGATTGGTCGCCGCTCAGCCCGAGCTTAAACGCCAACAAGTCATCCTGTTTCGCCGGGACCCGCGTCGAGGACAGCTGGTTTCAGCCGTTTCTCCATTGGCCAGCCAACATGGAGCGCGCTGCCGCATGCCACTGTCGGAAGCAAAATCGCTACTGCAACGAAATGCCAATCGAAATGCCAATCGACGCGATACCCCACAGCCCACAACGTCCCATCGCCCCCCAGTCAAATTGAATATCTTGCTGCACGACCCCCGCAAAGACCGGGCCGGGCTGGAAAATCTGGCCGATTCACTGGAACGATTCAGCCCGATCGTTGGCGTGCAGCAAGTCGACCCGCCCGACTGCCTGTTGCTCGATGTGACCGGATTGCAACACCTGTTCGGGGGCGAGAACCAACTGGCCCGGCAGGTGTTACAGCACTGCCAAGTCCGGGGTTATGTAGCCCGCATTGCCATTGCCGATACACCGGGGCTGGCCTGGGGAGCAGCCCGGTTCCTGGTGCGGGACCCAACCGGTCCGCTCGTGATCCCGGTTCATGATTCGCACATCATGCCCGGACTACCAGTCCAGGCCTTGCGGCTGAGCGAACCGGTCACCGAAACGTTGCACCAACTCGGCATTTTAAATATCGAGCAACTCCTGCAGCTGCCGCGCCGCGACCTGGCTGCCCGTTTTGGGGATGAAATTCATCGCCGCCTGGATCAGATGACGGGCATCCTGGAAGAACCGATTGTCGCCCGCCGTAAACCGGCCACCTTTGACGCGAAACAATTACTTGACTTCCCCACCTCGGATCGGGAAACGGTCGAAACCATCCTGCAACAACTGATCGGTCAACTCTGCCACGAGTTATCAGGCAGACAACAAGGCGCACTGGAATGGACCGTGAAAATGTACTGTCAGAACAAGCGGCTGCCACTGCAGTTTCGCGTCCGTCTATTTCAACCGACTTCAGCTGTCGAGCAGATCATGCAACTGGTTCAGATGCAATTGCAACAGGCCTGGCAGGTGCGGCCCACTCGGAAAGAGGAAAACGACCTGCACTCCCGTCACAAAAAACCCCGACGTCGCCGGCAGATCGTGAAATTGCCGGATGGCCAAACCATGGAAATCAACGAGGTTTCCGTCGAAGTCACTTCCTGCGTCCTGTTAACTCATCAACAGAGACAGCTGTTTGATGAAAGGCCCCGGGAGAATCGCCAGGAACTGGCCCAGTTGATCAACCGACTGGCCAGCCGCCTGGGAACCGAACAGGTGGTCTATCCGACCCTTCGCCGCCAGGCCCAGCCCGAACACGCATTCCGGTTCCAGCCACTGATTCATACTGGCAAGCGCCCCCGGTCTACCGGGAAACCGGGCCACCTGTCGCATGTCATGGCCCGTCCCTTGCAGCTTTATGAACCACCCATCCCGTTAACACCCGGTTTGACCGCGACCGCCAATCGATCCAACGCATCCGACTCCCTGGTTTCACCACCGGACCGAGTGCAGGCCGGAAGTGCCCCGGGGTTCGGCACACCCTCAATACCAGGTCAGCAAAACGACGAGGCCACCCGGCCCGAACCGGTTCCATCATCCTCCCACGGCGAGTACCAGATCGTTCACTCCTGGGGTCCTGAACGGATTGAAACCGGTTGGTGGCGCGGCCGCCTGGCACGGCGCGACTATTGGCGAGTCGAAACCAGCTCTCACCAGCAGTTTTGGATCTACCGGGATCTGAACAACGGGGACTGGTTCCTGCACGGTGCTTTTTGAACCCTCCAGACGGATCCACTTCGATGTATGCAGAGCTTCACTGCAAAACCAATTACTCATTCCTGACCGGCGGCTCGCACGCCGATGAACTGGTCGATCAGGCTGTCAAGCATGGCTATTCCGCGTTGGCGGTTACCGATGAAAACAGCCTGGCCGGCATCGTCCGAGCCTATGCGGCCGCCCGGGAACAGCCGATCCAGGTGATTGTCGGCGCCGAGATCATTTCCAGGGATGCGCCCACAGTCGTATTGTGGGCTCCCAATCGCACGGCCTACGCGCAGCTCTCCCGTTTGATCACAGTCGGACGGAGGCGGGCTCCCAAGGGGGAATGCTGGTTGGCCTTCGAGGACATTGCCAGCCACAGTTCGGAACTGCTGGCCGGAGTGGTGCCGGAGATCGCCGGGGATCGCTCCCCGATCGACCATATCGATCCCACGCACCCCAGCCATGACTGGTTCTCCGGTCGACCGAACCTGGTCGGCCAGGAACAACGCTACCGGGAACTGTTCGGCGACCGGGCCTATTTGCTGGCTGAGTTGTTCCAGGGAGTCGATGATGCCTGGCGGATTGAGCAGCTGCAGCAACTTTCCCGACAGGCCGGGATGCCGCTGGTGGCCGCCGGCAACGTCCTGTATCACGCCCCGACCCGGCTGCCACTGCACGACGTCCTGACCGCGATCAAGCACCAGACCTCGGTCGATCTGGCCGGGGCCCGCCTGTTGCCCAACGCCCAACGCCACTTGCAAACCATCACCCAGCGGAAACACGCCTTTTCGGCCATTCCCGACGCCCTCTCCCGCAATCTGGAGGTCGCTGAACGCTGTACTTTCTGTCTCAGTCAATTGCGATATGAGTATCCCGAAGAGCTTGCTCCGAACGGGCAAAAACCGATCGAATACCTGAAACAATTGACCCTGACCGGGGCCCACCAACGATACCCGGAAGGCATCCCGGAAAGCGTGCAAACACAGATCCGCCACGAACTGCGATTGATCGAGGAACTGAAGTACGAAGCGTACTTCCTGACGGTCTGGGACCTGGTCCGGTTTGCCCGCCAGCGGGGAATTCTCTGCCAGGGACGCGGTTCTGCGGCCAACTCGGCCGTCTGTTACTGCCTGGGAGTCACTTCGGTCGACCCCAGCACCAGCGATCTCCTGTTCGAACGTTTCGTCAGCAAGGAACGGGACGAACCTCCCGATATCGATGTCGATTTTGAACATGAAAGACGCGAAGAGGTATTGCAGTACCTGTACGAAAAATACGGGCGCGACCGGGCCGGTCTGGCAGCGACCGTGATCACGTACCGGGTCCGCAGTGCTATCCGCGACGTCGGCAAGGCGTTGGGGCTCTCCCTGGATCGTGTGGATGCCCTGGCCAAACAGGTCGACGGCTATTCCCGCGACGACCGGTTGCCGGAGCGGATGAAGCAGGTGGGCATGGATCCCGACTCACAGCAAGGCCGGCAGCTGGACCACCTGGTCAACGAAATCATCGGCTTTCCGCGCCACCTGTCACAGCACGTGGGTGGCATGGTCATCACCCATGGCCAATTGGACGAGTTAGTCCCGATTGAAAATGCCTCCATGGACGGCCGGACCGTCATCCAGTGGGACAAGCAAGACCTGGAGGAACTTGGCCTGTTGAAAGTCGATTGCCTCTGCCTGGGAATGCTGACCGCTATCCGCAAATGTTTTCAACTGCTGGACGAACACTGGGATCAATCTGTCTCCCTGGCAACCGTGCCCCGCGAAGACCCGTTGGTCTACGATATGATTTGCGAAGCGGACACCGTCGGCGTGTTTCAAATTGAAAGCCGGGGCCAGATGAGCATGCTACCCCGCTTGCGACCCCGTTGCTGGTACGACCTGGTCATCGAAGTCGCGATCGTACGGCCGGGCCCTATCCAGGGAAACATGGTGCATCCGTATTTGCGCCGCCGTAACGGCGAGGAACAGGCTGTCTATCCCAACGAGGCGATCCGTTCCGTGTTGGAACGAACCCTGGGAGTCCCCATCTTCCAGGAACAGGCGATGAAACTGGCCGTGGTGGCCGCCGGTTTCACACCGGGAGAAGCGGACCAACTCCGCCGCGCCATGGGAGCCTGGCGGAAGACGGGAGTGATTGAAAAATTCCGTCAAAAAATGATGCTCGGCATGCGCCATAACGGCTTGAGCGATGAATTTGCCGAGCAGGTATTCCGACAGGTCCGCGGGTTTGGTGAATACGGATTCCCGGAATCTCACGCTGCCAGTTTTGCCCTGCTGGTCTACGTCTCGGCCTGGCTCAAACGGCACTACCCGGCAGCGTTTACGGCAGCCATCCTGAACAGCCAGCCGATGGGATTTTATGCCCCGGCTCAGCTAGTGGCCGATGCCCGGCGGCACGGCGTCCAGGTGCTGCCGGTCGATGTCAACGACAGTCAATGGGATTGCACACTGGAACCGATACCGCAGGGTCGCGCCCACCGGGCAGCGTCGACACCAACCGCAGAGCACCCGATCTCGGTCCAGAATTTTTCCCTGCGACTGGGCCTGCGGATGATTTCAGGGTTGTCTACAGCCTGCTCGGAAACCTTGTTGTACGCGCGTCGCAATGGACCGTTTACCAGTATCGCGGACCTTGCCCGGCGAACGCAGTTGGGCCAATCCGTCATTTCAAAATTGAGCGCAGCCGACGCTTTCGAATCGCTCAACCAGGACCGCCGAGCGGCATTGTGGCAGGCGCTGGCGCAGGAATCAAAGCCGGTCTGCCAGCCCTTGTTCGACACTCTGGACGCGACCGATGACGCCATCGCTTCACTCCCCCGGCTGACACCGGAACAACAGGTCGCCGAAGACTACCGCACCGTGGGTCTTTCATTGAAAGCCCATCCGCTTTCTTTTCATCGCGAACTACTGGACCAACTGAAGATCACCACCGCCGGCGACTTGAACAGCCGAACCCACAATCGCCACTTGAGAGTCGCGGGCATGGTCATCCTGCGGCAGCGACCGTCGACGGCCAAGGGAATTACTTTTGTCACAATTGAGGACGAGACCGGGACGGCCAACCTCGTCGTCAGGCAGACAATCTGGGAGCGGTATTATCAGGTTGCCAGACGAAGCCCAGCCTGGATCGCCCACGGAAAACTGGAAAAGAAGAAGGGGGTCATTCATGTGGTCGTTAACCGGATCGAAGATCTTTCCAGCAGGCTGCAGGACCACAACATTCAATCCAGGGATTTTCGTTGATTCGATCAACCCGGTCAGCTTCAGACCAACCGCCCTCGAACCGGTTACTTTTCAATATCGATCCAGACCATCCGGTGATCCGATGCCGTCACGGCATCCGCCCCCGGTTCACCCGGCGCGGGCCATACCACTCCGCCGTCGACCACCTTCAGGTTGCGTGAGGGAAGCAGATAGTCGACCCGAATATTGCCCACGGTCTCATCCGGGAAATCCCCCGTATCGTGTGACGGATCCCCCTTATGCTGCGCGTTGATTCCCCCCTGCTGTTGAGCCCAATACTGACCACCGGTCGATGTGGGCACGAATTCCGACTGCACCAACGGGTTCTCCAGGAGTTGACCAATCGCCTGGTCGTGACTGTCCCCATCCAAAGGGTCTGCATTCAGATCACCCGCCACGATAAAGGCCGAACCGGCCGGCAAACCTCCCTGGGTACCGCGGTCATCATACAGGTAGTCAGCCTGGTCCTGGATATAATCGGACCAGAGACGGATTTCATCATGATTGCGCAACCCGTTCCGGTCTTCTGGCCCGTCAAATACAGGGGGCGTCGGGTGACTGACCAGGAAGTGAACTACGCGGTCCCCCAGCGGAATGGGCAAGTCCCAGTGGCTCTTGGACGAGAGGCGAAAAACATCCAACACCTTGGGGCGATAATATGACTGCTCGGACGCCTGATCGATCGGTAAACGGGCGCCCGGCATATCCTTCCAGAGAAATTTCTGGAAGGTGCGAACCTGGTCCCGGTCAAATTCACGGTTGGAAAGGACGACCATACCGAATTCGCCCAGATGACGACCAAAGCCCAGAGCATCGTCGGCAGTGCCGGTTCGGCGGTCTTCGTTCAGGTCAAAACCACTGTCGATACCCGTGTTGACCTCGGCCGAATACCGGTACGGGTAATCGATCGGGCGATTGCCATTTTGTGCAACCGCCAGATACTCCTTGAGAAACAGATCGACACCAGCCTGGTCTGCCTGGTAATCAAACTCATTGAGCAACAGGATGTCGGGGCGAACCATCTGGATCACCTCGGCAACCTGCTTCGCTTTCGACCATTGGCCGCCGGTCAATTTTTTCACCACGCCACCCGCCTGGGAATCGTGAAAGGAAATATTGAACGTGGCAAAGCGAACCGAATCTGGTCGGCCATCAACCGGCTCGGTTTCCTGTGACCAACAGTCAACGCCCAACAGGCCGTCCCATACGAATCCGCACATCAACAACCAGGCGATCCATCTCACCTGGGGAAAAAACCGGAACGGTTTCCGACCGGGAAATTCATCTCTCATCCAACACACCATCACACCAAACCAGTAAAGCGACAATCGACCCGCCTGATCGCCTAGCCGTATTTTTGCATAATCTGACAGCACTCCGCCAGATAGGAAGTGCCAAACAGGTTCAAGTGATTCAACAGGTGGTACAGACGATAAATCTCGATCCGCGTTTCGGATCCGGCCGGCAGTGGCCAAGCCTCCTGGTACGCCTGGTAGAAACTGTGACCTAACCCACCAAACAGTGTGGTCATACCAAACTCGGCTTCCCGATCACCGTAATAGACCGCCGGGTCAACCAGCACGGGGTTCCCCTGCAAGTCAGACAGGTAGTTCCCACTCCACAAGTCGCCATGGATCAGGGAGGGCTGGACATCGTGACCGAGCAGCTCCGCCAGGCGGCCCAACATCCGTTCCGCCGACTTGGAAAATCGCGCATCGCCGTAACCGTTTTGGCAAGCCAATTCAAATTGATACCCCAGGCGATGCACTTGCCAAAACTCGACCCAGTTCTCATTCCAGGCGTTCGGCTGACCAGTGCGGCCCAGAAAATTGGATTGGGAGAACCCGAATGCCTCCCCTCTCCCGGACCGGTGCATTTGAGCCAGTTGTCGACCTAACCGCTGTTCAAAATCGCCGGCGGGCGCCGCCGTCTGGATCGCTTCCAAAACCAGGAACGCCGTCCCTGCGGTCGACACCCCCTGCCCCATCACGCGTGGAACCCGCAACGCCCCTGTCCCACGAATCGCTTCCAGCCCGGCCATCTCTGTCTCGAACAGTTGGTCAGGTGCCTGGTCATTCCATTTCAGGAACAGCGACTCGCCGGCATCGGTTTCCAGGATGATTGCCTGGTTGATACAGCCTCCGCCGACAGGGCGCGGATTCGCCAACCGAACGGGCCGACCCGAGTGCTGTTCGACCGTCTGCTGGACCGACGCCAACAAGCTTGCGTCGATCATGCTCACTCCAGTAACTGGGCAAGAATCTTCGGACAGGCGGCCTCGATCATGTCGACGACCTCCTCAAATCCGTCCGCCCCACCGTAATACGGATCGGGTACATCCACCGGCCAATCGCCCTCCAGGAAATCACTCAACAGGCAAACCGTGGCCGTCGGCTCGGAATTGATTGCCGCAATCGCCTCCTGGTTGGATCGATCCATCGCGATGACCAAGTCAAACTCATGCAGGTCACCATGCGTTAACTGGCGAGAGCGACTGAGCAACCGGTAGCCACGCCTGGACGCACACTCCGTCATTCGAAGGTCGGCCGGTTGGCCGACGTGGTAACCACTGGTACCCGCCGAATCAATCAGCAGGCGAGACTCCAGATCCTGCTGTTGAGCCAGGTGAAGCAGAATCCCTTCACCCGTGGGAGAACGGCAAATATTACCGAGACAAACAAACAGGACCGACTTCGTTTCCGACATCATTTCGCCCTCGCCACCCCTTCTGAAGCAACCCTGCCACCGGGCTGGTGACCAATGGAACGGTGAAGGCATGGAAAAACCTTCCCCCTGGAACCTCCCCATTGTAAAGGTTCGAAGCTGGCTGGGGCACAGCGCTACCCTCGAGATGGGTTATGGGAGGCCCGCTTCCCGAGATGGGGACTGGCTGAGGACGTTTGGATTCACAACGGGCGGGTTCAGGCAAGCTCGACTGGCTAACGCCGCCCGGCCTGGGCAACCTCTCAGCCTGGTCAGGCTAATCACCTCCACCCATACCCGACAACGCCTCGCCGCTCTCCTGCCAAATTCCGTTTTGAACTTCGCCCAGGTTGAACAAGACAGCCAGGCAGAAAATCACGATCACACCGAGCATGACCGCATATTCGATCGCGGTGGGGCCATCATCGTTCTTGAGAAAACGCCTGATCGATTCAAGTACTCCGTGGCTCATTGGGTTACCTTTTAAAACGGGGGCGGGAAAAACGAAGAAGACGGCTCGCTCAATCGAAAAACTCGGCTCCTTCCGCCTCCCGTTACGGGAGCAATCGCGATGCCATCAATAGCCTATGTCACAAATGGACCCTTGGCTCTCCAAGTTGGCCGGATAGGATTCGTTTGATCGATCCTTCCCCAAGGGGAAGGATCTGTAGCGGTTCTGACGACTAGGGGGACACATCCTGGGCATGGCGGTTCCGTTTGAGCTTCAGGCGGATTTCATCTTTCAGGTGATTCAGCACTGAATCCTTGTCGGTATTCTTGAGAATGTCGGAAACAACCGACTTGGCAGAACCCGTTCCCCATGATCCCCCATGTTCGAAATAGTGCTTGGCCGCCTGGCCAATGATGTAGGAACTGAATCCGGCTGCCGCCCCCTGCGGAATAGCGGTCAGGATAACTCCCAGTTGGACTGTTGCCACCTTCAGGGCACTGGCACCCCATGATGTCAATTCACCCAGGGCAAAAATACCGGCCGCTTTGCCAATCGCGCGGGAGAGATTGCGAGCCTGAGCCATGGAAAAATTCAATCCATAGACTTTGGAAAGAGAAAGGATCATGACGGCGTCGATCGCAACACCACTGACGATGTCGACGATGCCCGGGGAAAAAGCGACGACCAGCGACTTGGTTCCCGCCATCGTCCAGATGACCTGATTCGCCTTCCGATTCCGCATCTCCACCCTCAAGGCCGCCATTCGGTCACTCTTGTCGGCGGCAAACATGGCCGCATTCAAGGCGATTAATCCGAGTCCTTCCCTGTCCAGAGTCTGCAGGATCAGCGATTTCAGTGATTCCACTTCGGGTGCCGGTTTTCTCCACTCGGTTCGACTGGAACCCCGTGCTTGCTCGATCACGTACTCGACAGGTCTCGGATCGGCCGCCGTGGTCACGATCAGATCCGGAGAGATCACGTCCACAAGACGTTGCCGGAGTGCCCTCAGCAAGGTTTGCAGGTCCTGCTCGGGATAGAGGTCCTGTTTGTTAAAAACCAGGATGATCGGTTTCTGGATTGCCGCCAATTCAACCAGGGCTGAAAACTCGGTTTCATTCAAGTCGGAGTCAGTAACAAACAGAATCAGGTCGGCCTGTCGCGCTGTTTTTTCAGCCAACTCGGCGCGATCCGATCCTCCCACTTCATTGATTCCGGGAGTGTCTACCAACACCAACTCGGAATTCTCAAAACCGGGGATGCGATGGCCAGCCCCTTCCCAGTGCGTCCCCCAAACCTGCTGGGTCCAGCCACCCTGGACATCGACATCCACCACCTGCTTCCCAATCAAAGCATTGATCAATGCAGATTTCCCAGTGCTGATCTCTCCAAAAATCACGATCTCAACCCGGCCGTTGCGGATCTTTTCGTACATCTCGTTCAACTGAGTCAAATCGGATTTCAGTTCGGCTCGTTCCTGATCAGAACAACCGCGCAGACGCGCCAGCGTGGATTGAATGGATTCGACCGCGTCCTGGTACTGGCGATCGACCTGGTCAGGTTTTTTTTCCGGTTGATTCACGACAGCACCTAGGAAGAACCGAGTTTGGAGCGGGCCGACTGAACCAGTTTGCGCAATTCGTCGGCACGAGTCACAATATCCCATTGGCGACGAGCCAAACCAGCCATTCCCCCCTCGGGAGTGTTCATTTCATTGCGAAAATACTCAATAAAAACCGCGCCAATCCACTTGGTGATCAGGGCCTGAACGGTTCCCTGTAAAACGCCCCCGGCAATCGTCCCGGCCACGGGAACCGTTTTGATCAGGGACGCCGTGATGGAGGTTACGGCGACCGTCGCACCCTGGGCACCGAGGAATCCGACCAGGTTCTTTCCCATTTCACTGAGCCACTGTTTGGCCGTCTCCAGATCAACTTTCTGCTGGTACACTTCTGCCAGGTCAAAGACCATCTTGGTTGAAATACCCGTACCTGCCGCCAGGTCGACAAGCGGGAACGGGTTGATCGCGGCCACACCACCCGCACCCCACATGTACTTGTCAACGATGGACCAGGCTTTCCGGTCCAGCGCTTCCTGCACTCGGCTCCTTGCTTTTTCCACCAATCCCCGGGATTGCAACAGGAGATTCGCTGCCAACAGTTCCTTGCCATCCTGTTGCAGCACGACCAGCATTCGATCGGCCAGTGGTTCAATGGAGGCCGGGACTTCGACCTGCTCCTCGCTCTGCGTGCCATCAACCTGGATCCGCCTGCGCAGTCGTCGTCCGGTTTCGGCCTGAATCGAAACCACGTCTTCTGCCCGAACATGGGGTTGGGTTTGACGGCAGATCTGAGCTACCAGTTTTTCACGGTCGGGATCCGAGTACCAATCGCCTTTATTGAGGCAGACGATGATCCGTTTTTCCATCTCTCCCAATCGATCCACCAACTCGTGTTCACTGGCCCGCAAGGGACCGTCGACAACCAGCAGGACGAGATCCGCATCCCTGGCACTCTCGGCGGCAATCTGTACGTGGGATTCCCCGTCGACCTCGCCCAGGCCAGGGGTGTCGACCAGAGTGACCCGGTCCATGCCTGGCCAGGGGATCTCATTGCGAGTAACGGTCGTTCCCCCGCGAGTATCGGTAGCAAAAACGTCTCGCCCGGCCAACAGGTTTAAAACGGATGACTTTCCACTCGATATGGTCCCGAAGGCAACGATTTCCAGGACTTGCTGCTCGCGCTTTTCCACCACCTGGCGGACCAGCGGATCGAGTTGGCGGTTGACTTCATCCTGTCCCCCGGTTTTCGACTTGAGTGTCTCTACATGCTCCAGATTTTCATCAATTTCACGTTGCTGCTGGGAATGCGACAACTCACTGGGGTTCTTGTTGCGCCGCAGGCGGCGCCGCGCCTTGTAGATCGATGCGCCCCACAATTTCCAGACAATCCAAACGGCGCTCCCCGTAATCAGGAACAGACCCGTACCGACCACCACCAGGTAGAGCGTCCCCCAGATTTGCCCCAGCCCGGCAGCCGCCCGATAGTTGGAGAGCAACCAATTCGGCAAATAGACCAACGCCAAGCCTGCAAAAGCAAGCAAGACAATCATCATAAACCCGGACATGGTTTTGCGGAGTTGCATGGGCGACTCGATCCAGATACTACGTCGAGGGAGGGTTCTTGGCCGGTCCACTCCCGCTCCCAACCAGGCCATTCGCTGCTCAGGGCGCCAGCTGGGAACAAATCATTAGAATTCCACGTTCTGAATCATAATAGCCCAGTTTTTTTGGCCGCCGTACACAAAAGCCGCATTCCGGCCCTCACGTGGATCGGAATTTTACCGGCAGGGTCGGCTGTACGAAAAAAAACGATTGAACATCACCAGGGATGCCCGTTTTCACGCGGCTGCGGGTTTCAAGAGAACCGACCTCTCACCACAACTTCCCTATCCGTCGACGTGGCCACCCGTTTTCAAAACTCGGCCGTCGGCCATCGTGGGCCAGCGATTTCTCGAACGGGACCGCGCGGCCCGGCGGCGGGAACCGACACATCATGGCTTCCCCTGTGCGTCGGGAAAACCAGGTCACTTCCTGTCGGAACCATCTTCATTTTCTTTACCCGATTTCCGGTTTCTGTCGCGATTCGTTTTTTTACCTTTCTGTTCCTCGGCTGGTTTGGCCGATTTCTTGCTGGCCGTGCCATCGCTCTTGTCACCTCGATCGTTTTTTGCTCGCTGCATGTTGCGCGAAGCCGTCCGCATGGCCGTGTCCAGCGTCCGCTCGATTTCAAGCTGACGATCGGTCTGTTTTTTCAGCAGGTCTGACACTCGTTCCAATCGTTCACGCAACCGGCCTTGCTCGGCCACCAACGCCTCCATTCGACTGTCGTACTGCCTGGCAATCAACGTTTCCAGTTTTCGACGGTTGGGGGGCGTATCCTTGACCGCCACCTGAGCCGCCGCGAGCTTGATCCGGGAACTCAATTTCCATTGCTCCAATGCCGCTTCGTACTGCTTGGTTTTCCCTTGAGACTGTAGCGTTTCCAATCGTTGGTACGAATTGGAAAGCGATCGCATCGCCACCTCAAACTGGCGGGGTCGGCTTTTTTCCAGCGACTTGAGTAATCTTGTCAGCTCCGGGTGGTGATCCTTTACAAATACAAAGAGAGCGGCGCGTCTCTCTTGATCCATGGCCACCGGCCGCTTTTCATTTGAACCACGGCGATCCCCCGACAGCTTCTCGCCGCCCTGGGTGGTTACGCCCTGGAATGCCAACGGATCATTGGTGGAAACCACCATCGATGATTGGGCTGGCGCATCGGCAACCATCACACCAAGGGAAAGCAAACCAACGCCATAGACCAGCCAATTCAATCGAAAATTCATTTTGAGCCACCTGCTTCTTCACGTTCCAAATCGATCAAGGCCACCAGCATCCAGTTGCCCGATTCACCGCCGGCGCTGTTCAGGGTATCACTTTCAGAGGGATGCCCCATCGCTTCGACCTCAGTTTCCACATCGGAATCCCGATCCACGATTGGGCTCAACCATGGATCCCGCTCGGAAAAACCGGGGTCAGCCGTTGGCAATGTCCAGGTCTCCCCTGGCTCCCAGGCGCCCAGGTTGCTCCATGCATCGACCACGTCCAGGTTCATGACAGTGACCGAGTCGTGCTCACTCGCCCCCTGCCATATCACCACCCAGGTGGATGCCAGAAAGAACAGCCCAACCGCCGCGGCAAACAGAATCCCGGGTGCACGGAATTTCTTTGGCCTTGCGCCCACATCCGGGGTCAACCTGTCGACCGACCGATCTACCATCGCCCGCTCGGGGCTCCGGTTGGCTGGCCGGGCAACCGGGTTGCTCGAAGAGGATGACTGCAGGCAATGGTAGGTCAATTCGCCAAGTTCCATCACGCGCACAACGGCATCGCGCAGTTCCTGGTCGTCGGCCATGCGGTCTTCGAATTCGCGCCGCTGGCTCGGGTTCATTTCATCGGCAACGTATCGGAACGCCTGCCAATCCAGCTCGTCCCGACTTCGCTCCATTTCCGAATTCCAATTCATTCGACTCTATCCTCAGTTTCAATCGTCCTGAGTCTCACTTGGGATACTCATTCGATTTCATTCAACTTCAATCTCAGTTTTGCCAAGCTGTTTCTCATGCGTGTCAACACGGTTCCCAGTGGGACTTCCAGCCGCTGGGCAATGTCAGCAAATTTCAAACCTTCGTAAATCCGCAAATGAACAACCATCCGCAGCTCCGGGCTCAAGTCGTCCAAAGCCGCTCGAACCTTTTCAACATCTTCAGCATGCAGGACTTCCTGCAGGCTGCTGTCCAACGAACGAACGTTTTCGCCCGACCGGACCTGCCAGGCCAACTTCTCATTTGCCCGCCTGGCGACTTTGCCTCGCCGGATCGACAACATCGCCTCGTTGTAGGCAACCTTGAACAACCAGGCACGACGGGTGCGATCGACAACACCGCCCCCCTTTTCGATCAACCGGACGAACGTTGTTTGAACAATGTCCGCGGCCAGCGCCGGGTCCTTCAGCATGCCAACCAAAAAACGCTCGATTTCTACCGCATGGGCGACAAACGCCTGTTCGGCCGCCGCCCCATCCAGTCGATCGGATTCACTCTTTTCGTCGTTCAATTGGTCAGTCGCTCGGCCCATCTACCTTCATTGGTGCCACAAGTCGGACAAATATCGTCCCAGCGACGCTTTTTTAATACGCTGCCGGGACTGTTTATTGCCGAATTTTGCTCCCGGCAGCGAAAAAGGCCCGAATTTAGCCCTGATCGAGGCCTGAAACGGCTTCGTAGCAAAAAAACCGCGGATTTTGGGCTCTCTCGCCAACAGGCCCAGGCAACCCGACCTGTCAAAGTGAACCCCGAAGTTCGGCCCGGCAACAAAGCCTTGCCATAAACGGGTTTAACAGTCATCATTTTCAGATTCCCTGTTGCGAGTCATTTTAGGCGGTCGTGGCGTGCCGCGCGCCACATCCCGGAGCGTGCATTTCCCTTGTTGGTCGGTCCAGTATTTTCTCGAGAAGCCGTTGTCGCACCGAGACGGACCCGGCATTACTTGATGCGAACCGTCTACGGTTTGGCCCTGCTGCTGTTGATCTGCACCGCCTGGATGATCCTGGCAGGCACTCAGGTCATCCGAAATGTTGGAGACATGGCTCGTTTTGGCGCCATCCTGTTCCAGATCCTGGCCCCGCTTCAGTTGGCCATCATCCTGTTCCTCTCAGCCATTCAGTCGGCCAGCAGTATCGCGGTGGAAAAAGACAGGCAGACCTTGATCTTGCTACTGATGAGTCGCCTGACCAATAGTGAACTGGTGTTGGGAAAACTGTTTTCCAGCCTCCTCAACAATGGCGTCATGTTGATGACCAGCATCCCGATCCTGATGTTGATTGTCCTGTTTGGGGGGACTTCCTTTGACCAGGTTGCCTGGACCGTCGCGGTCACTTTCAGCACCGCCCTGACTGCCGGATCCATTGGTGCCACGGTTGCCCTCTGGCGAGAAAAAACATTCCAGACCTTGGCCCTGGTTGCCCTGGCAATCGTTTTTTGGATTGGCCTGGCGGCCGGAATCGGACTGGTCAAGCAACCGATTTTGGGCTTGGATCCGGAATGGGTATCGTCGGCCATGAGCCCCATCTCGGCGATCCTGGCTGCCAGCAGCCCGTCGGTCGCCTCCAACTGGTCCAGCGAAGTGGTCCCCTACCTTCTGTTCGCCACGGCCCTAACCATCTCGCTTTGCAGTTTGTCGGTCTTCCGGGTCCGCAAATGGAACCCCAACCGGGAGGTGCGTCCCGGGCAACAAGAAGAATATTCCGGTGACGTCGACCTGTTTACCGGACAAGTAAAACTGGACGAAGAGGGGAATCCAGTCGCCCAAACTGGCACAAGTCACCATGTCGATGACCGGTCGCGAAAGGTCAACCAGAAAAGCCGCCGTGTCTGGGACAACCCGATCCTGTGGAGGGAAATGTGCACCTGGGCGTACGGACGAAAAATCCTGTTCATCCGAATCGCCTACTGGGCGATGGCCGCGATGGTCTTTGTTGCCCTCTATTCCCTGATGGGTGAAGCGACCCGCGCGACAGCCGATGCGTCCGTATCGATCCCGATCATCGCCCGCCCGTTTGCCCCGTTCCTGCTGGTCAGCCTGGTGATGGTCAATGCATTAGCCGTCACATCGATCACGAATGAACGGGATGGCCGTGCTCTCGACTTGCTGCGGGTCACCGATATTTCGCCCAAGGAATTCCTGTTCGGCAAGGTGTTTGGGGTCTTGTATGTCGCCATCGACATCGTGCTGATACCGGTCGCCATGTGCCTGTACCTTGCCTTCAACGGTGCGATCACGGTGGAGAACCTGCTCTATCTCCTATTAGCCGTTCTCATCCTCAATGTGTTTGTTACCGTTCTCGGGATTCACTGCGGGATGTCGTATGGCGGAAGTCGCCAGGCGATCAGCGTCAGTCTGGGGACTGTTTTCTTCCTGTTCCTGGGAATCGTCACTTGCATGGTCATGATGGTTTCCTTTACCGGAAATGTAGAAGCCCAACTGACTCCATTCCTGGCCTGCATCGTCGGTGGTGCAATCGGATTGTACGTCGCGCTGGGCTGGAATACACCGTCACCCGCCCTGGTACTCGCTTCGGCGGTGTTACCACTGGCGATGTTCTACTCGATTACGAGTCTCCTGCTGGAGAACTACCTGTCCGTCATATTGGTGGTCGCTTTCACCTATGGATTCACGACCACCGCCATGGTCATGCCAAGGTTGAGCGAGTTCCTGGTCTCCACGGGTCGCTCAAAAATTTCCGAGAATGAATAACCTACTGCCACTCTTGCCATGGTTTATAGGAATGTTCGTCCTGGTCTGCTGTTCGGGATTTTTTTCCGCCAGTGAAGCAGCCCTGTTCTACCTGCGCCCGAGTGATCGCCGCTCCCTGAAAAATGGGACACCGGCTGAGCAGCTTGCCTGGAAGCTGCTGAGTGATCCGGACCGGCTGTTATCGGCAGTCCTATTCTGGAATCTGGTGATCAATATCGCCTATTTCACCATCAGTTCCATCATTTCGCTGCGGATGGAGAGTGACCCGCAACTGGGCCAGAGCATAGGAATCGGGTTCGCCGTATTTTCCCTGCTGGCCATCATCTTTTTCAGTGAAATGCTGCCCAAGAGCCTGGCCGTGATCAAGCCACGTTCTATCACGCGCTTTGTGAGCCTACCCTTGTCGATCGCCGTACGATTGCTCGACCCGGTCATGCCCGTGCTACAAGGGGTTAACCTCGTATCGCGGAGGATCCTGCTCCCTTCGTTCAGCGAAGAGTCCTATCTGGAAACGGGCGACCTGGAGCGGGCCATTGAGCTGACCGGCAACAATGATGCCACAGTAATCAAGCAGGAACAGGCCGTCCTGCAGAACATCGTCCAACTCTCCAAGATCCGGATCGATGAATGGATGCGGCCACGGACCCAGTTCGTCAATTACACGCCACCCGTCAGTTTAAACGACCTGAGATCCGTCCCGGCCAGTGGTTACCTGCTGGTCACGGAGCCCGATTCCGAGGAGATTGCCAAGGCCATCCGCCTGGACAAGTTGTTTGATTTACCGGACGAAAACGTCGAACGTTTGGCTGAACCGGTCCTGTACCTGCCCTGGTCCGCTACCGTGGCGGACGCGCTGGAAAAAATGTCCCACCGTGACCGCGAAGTAACGGTCGTGCTGAACGAATATGGCGAGACGATTGGCATCCTGACGATCGAAGACGTCCTGGAAACCGTTTTCAATTACGCCCCGAGTCGAACCAAGCGACTGTTGGATCAAAACCCGTTGCACAAGATTGAAGAGGGGAAATGGGTCGTCTCCGGGATGATGAGCCTGCGCCGGCTGAGCCGTGAACTGAACGTACCGATCCCGGACACCCACAGTGTCACCGTGGCCGGTGTGATCCAGGAAAGTATGCAGCGCCTGGCCACGCCCAACGACCAATGCGATTGGGGACCGCTGCACTTCCGGGTCCTGGAAATCCCGCACCGGGGACACATGATCGTCGAGCTGACCCTGAACCCATCGGAAGAGGAGCAGCCATGATCTGGGTGTCCGTCATTCTGTTGCTGGCCGGGGTTTTCCTGAGCGCTTTTTTCAGCGGCAATGAAACCGGCTTTTACCGGGCCAGCCGGGTCAGGCTGGTGATGGATGGCCTGGATGGGGATTCCGTCTCCAGGTACCTTCTGAAGTTTGCCAACAACCCAACGCTGTTCGTGGCAACGACGCTGGTGGGAAATAATGTCGCCAACTACCTGACTTCCCTGGCCATCGTTTTGTTGACCAGAACCCTTTACGTCAGCGATGCCGGCCTGGCCGAGATGCTGGCGCCCATCCTGTTTGCCCCGTTCCTGTTCGTCTACGGAGAACTGCTGCCCAAGCACCTGTTTTACAACGCCCCCAACCGGTTGCTCCGCAGAGGCGGGCCGCTGTTCCTGTTGTTCACCTTGCTGTTTACACCGATTGCCCTGATCCTCTGGGGTCTGGCGCGCCTGTTGGAACGGACACTGGGGAAATCACCCGACAAGGTCCGCCTGATGTTGGCTCGACAGGAACTGCAGGAGGTTCTGGTCGAAGGCCAGCAGGCGGGCATCCTGCACCCCACCCAGCGACACCTGGGTCAGAATTTTTTCCTGGTCGCTTCGAACCCGGTGCGTTCGGTCTGTACACCTTTGAACAAGACGTTGCCGCTCCCGATGGGAACCGAAAATGGGGTGGCAATCCGACACGCGCGCAAGCACGAACTGGCTGACATTCCCATCTACCAAACCAACCGGAACCGTATCGTTGGATACGTCCGGACGATTGATCTGCTATTGGCCAACCAGCCCAATGAGACCATTCAACAAGCGCGTCCGATGATGGAAATCCCTGAAAAGGAAGTGCTGGGTGAGGCCTTGCTCACCATGCAATCCAAACGTGAAACGATTGCTCGAATCATGCGAGAAGACGGTCAAACGCTGGGGCTCCTGTCGATTGACCAGTTAACCGAACCTCTATTGAAAGGTCCACTCGGTTCGTTTCGCCGCTAGGAGGCAGGCGGCACCTTTTGGTAACCGAGTGAGCGAATCACCTCCAGCATTTCTTCGTGGTTAATGAAGCGACGGTGGTGGGTCAACTTGTAGTGGTCCAGGGCGCGACCCAATTCGGCTGCCTCATCAGACAGTTCGCTGTGAGAGTCGCGGAACTGGCGCCGTTCATGGCCCCCATAATTCAACGGCACAGCCGAGTTTCTTCGATCAACATAGGCAGGTGGTACGCAATGGCCGGGCGTACCATTTTCATTACCGTTTTTCATTAGGCAGTTTCCTGGATCAAGGGTCTACCTAGGTATAGGTCACGATCGGCCGGCGGGGCGTGGCAAAAGTCGTCAGTTTGCCAACTTTCCAGCAGAACGCAGACTGATGCTGAGGAGCATGCCGGAAATTCGAGGAACCCTGGAGGGGAAAAAGCAATGGGGAAATCAACGCTTCAATGATCCGGTGGTCGCCACATGGCCGCTGTCGATTTCCTGCAACTGGTTCAACAGGGCGGTCAACTTCGCTTCTGCCGGGTACCTCTCCAATCCACGGGTCAAGGTGGACCGGGCCAGTGATGGTTGCCCGGCCAGGAATTGGGCCCGTGATAACTGAACAAACGCCTCGCAGGTCGCATCGCTACGGTTGACGGCCATCTGCAACTGTTCGATGGCCGATGAGTACTGATGCAGATCGATCAACACAACTCCCTGCAGGAGAAGAGCATCCTGTGGCTCCTGGCCATCCGGATATTGACTCAGCAGCTGCTCAATACCTGACAGGGCGCGCTTCGATTCGCCCATTTGCCGGTGTAGACAGGCAATCTGGACCTGGACACCGCGCCGTTTTGGCTCAATGCTCAAAGCCCGTTGCAAATCAGCCACCGCTGCCGGTAATTCTTTCTTGGCCCAATGGGTCTGGCCACACAATTCCCAGGCCGAGGCCAACTGCCGGTCAGTCTCCAGGGCCAACTCGGCCTGTCGTTGGGCAGGAATCAGCTTCCCGCATTTCAAGTAGGCGCGTCCCAACTTGACCCGCAATTCGGCATCCTCTTCAGCCAGATCCACCGCTCGTGTCAACTCGGCAATCGCTTCCGGATATTCATCTCGCTCCATGCAGATATCAGCCAATTGCTCGCGAATCTGTCGATCACCCGGCGCGTTGTTGATCGCTCTTCGGAGGCAGTTTTTTGCCTCGTCAATATTTCCATGAGAAAGGGCTTCCCGTCCCCCCTGTTCCCAAAGTCGCGCATCGGCCAATGAGTTGTTGACCTGCTGGAATGGCCGAAAGGCGTGGCAGCCGGTAGAAGCGACGACGGCCAATGCCAGAACCAAGATTGACCCACGGGTCAGCTTTCGCAATCTCAGGTTCAACAATTGGCTCAACTTTTCTTCCTCGGAGAGTCACCCGTCATCAGCGCAGCGGCCAACCATAACACCCACAGCCTGTTGTATCTATATCGGAATCTCAACTCATTCCTCATGATCCGAATTGCCAGCAATGTTCATCCGGATGGAATCGGATATAAAGGAACAGACGTCCAATACCTATTTGCTAGCAAGACCATGACATCCACCTTCAAACGAGACCAGATCGAATTTACCTATCCCGAGACGTGGCAACTCAGTGACACGTTTGAAGACGACCCACTTTCGGGGGAAGTCTCACTGGAAACCCCCGAGGGTGGATTTTGGACGCTGGTCGTGTTCCCCCCCGATGTCGATGCCGCGGAACTTTTGGACAACGCGAAACAGGGATTGGTCGACCAGTATCAGGACGTCGAATTCCAGGTTTCGACCAGCCTGCTGGACGAGGTTTATCCCAGCATCGGTACCGATGCTTTTTTCTATTGCCTCGACTTCCTCGTGACGGCCAACCTGAGCGTCATCTCGATGCCAGGACAGACCTTGGTCGTCTGTTGCCAGGCAGAGAGTCGGGAATTCGATGAGAAGCGGGACGTGTTTGCTGCTATCACATCCAGCTTGCTGAAAAACCTCACCTGAAGTGATGGGCAGCACCCGTCAAGCGGAAGCAGTCAATCGGTAATTCCTACAATCGATTAGCAAAAGTACAGACAAGGCGAGTCACCGCACCGAGCCGCGCGTCGTAAAATGGCGGCCCAGCTGTTTTGCCACGGTTTGCCACGGTTTGGCACGGCAAGTGCTTTAGATCGGGATGCCCAAGACGACGTTCGAAACGGCGCATGTGGACCCCGGGCAAATCGTGCCAGATCACTCACGGGATTTGGCCACGGGAAGCCGAGCGGGAGAAACCACATCCTCCGGATTGGGCCAACGTTTCAGACAGGGACGTCACTCGTGAATCTAAGGAACCGTCACACCATGCCGTGACCAACGATCGCCGAAATACGAACTCGGCCCACCAGTTTTTCACGACGAAACAACCCGCCCTCACCGGCGGGTTTTTTTGTGCCTGTCGCGCGCCTGATCGAAATAGCTACACGGCAGTCAGGAGATGCGACCGACCAGAATATTGTCGTGGACATCGGGCATCCACTGGTTGTCGGTGACCATCACGATTGGGTCCCCGATCTGGCCCATGGCGACGGACTTTGCCCACTCGTTGACAAAGGCCCGGAACTGTTCTGGCGGGTGGGGTTGATCGGTACAAACAGGGATCACTCCCCAGTAGAGGCAGATGAAACGGGCCACCGACCGGTGGTGGGTCAGGCAAACGGTCGGGATAAAATCGCGCTGTTTCGATTTGATCAAGGCAGTTTCCCCGGTCGAACTCGATATCACGACGATCCTGGCCTCCAGCTGCTGGGCAATTTGCGCCGCGCCGAACATCACGGCCTCGGCAACGTCGTTCTGATGGGAATCGTCGGGGCCCGAAATCTTCGAGGCGGATCGTTTCAGCAATTGCTCCGTTTCCAGCATGATCTGCTGCATCATGGTGACCGCCTCGGCCGGGTATTGTCCAATCGCAGTTTCCCCCGACAGCATGCAGGCGTCCGCACCATCCAGGATTGCATTGGCCACATCACTGACCTCGGCACGCGTCGGCTGTTTGGACGTATGCATACTCTCCAGCATCTGTGTAGCAACAATCACCGGTTTGCGATGCAACAGGCAGGTGTGGATAATTCTTTTCTGGGCGACCGGTGTCTTGTAAATCTCGATTTCAACACCCAAGTCACCACGGGCAACCATCACGCCATCACAGGCCTGGACGATCTCTTCCAGGTTGTCCAGCGCCTCCCGTTTTTCGATTTTGGCGATCACGCCCGCCTGGCAATCGTGTTCCCGCAGCAGCGCTTTCAACTCCTCAATCTCGGACGCGTTCCGGACGAAACTGAGGCTGACAAAATCGATTGACTGCTTCGTCGCCCAGATGGCATTATCCCGGTCTTTTTCTCCCAGCGCAGGAATGCTGAGCTGCGTGGCCGGCAGGTTGACCCCCTGGCGACTGCGAAACGTGCCGCCATCGACCACGACACATTCGACTCGATCTTCCGTTTTTCCCGTCACCTGCAGGCGGACCAGACCATCGGCCAGGACAATTGCCTGGCCCGGCTGAACTTCATCGACGAGGCCAGCATACGTACAGGTCAACTCATCGGCAGAGTTTGGTTCGGCACCCCGGACAAACGTCAGGGTCTGACCATTGGCAACTACCCGCGGGTCCTCGACCAGTTGACCGAGACGGATTTTCGGACCGGCCAGGTCGATCAGGATCGCGACGGAGGTCTGCAGGTCGTCTTCCGCCTGGCGAATGCGGGCGATGGCCGTTTCGTGGCTCTCCCGATCTCCATGGGCCATGTTAAGCCGGAAAACGTCCACGCCCCGGTCGATCAGATCTTTCAGGACCTGCAACGACTCGCAGGCGGGTCCGACCGTGGCAATCGTCTTGGTGCGGGAAATATCAGCGAGTGTCTTGTTTTGCATTTCTTCGATCAAAAATTGCCGGTTGTCATTCTCATTCGGATTTTAAACAGTTAACGTACCATGAACAGCAACCCACCGGTCGGTTCGCTAGAATTTCCCCCGGCAACACACGCATGGCGGGATCCAACGTTCTGAAGAAATTCCTGAATGGCAGCAAAAACTACTAAGACCGATGACTAATCAATGAAAATTCTGACGAAATCAAAACTGACTTGCTCAATGCTACGAGGCGGTTACCTCGAGACCACCACCAGCTGGGCGCAGGATCGGGAGAAAACCGAGCTGCCAACTCTGGACGGCCTGCCATGACCTGTGCCACCCTGATCGACGGTTACAATGTTATTTTTGGATGCGGGCTGTATGGCAAGCGCGCGACGGCCGCTTCGCTGGCCCAGGCTCGGCAGCGGCTACTGCTGGAAATTGGTCGGCATTGTGGAAAGCGGGCCGACACGGTCTCCGTTGTGTTCGATGCCCAGAAAGTTCCCTCGTCGGCAGCAGTCGAACAACAGAACGAGTTTGGCATCGATGTTCATTACTCGGTCGGATATGCCAATGCCGACCTGTTGATCGATGAACTGATCGGCGCGCACACGGATCCCCAGCGTTTGACAGTCGTCTCCTCGGATCACTGGGTACAAAATGCGGCCCGTCGTCGGCGAGCCCAGTTTATCGATGCTGAAGCCTGGTATTACGATCAGTTGCGGGCAGCCGAGTTGCCTGAATCCTCTTCGGGCGAAGAGGTAAAAAAGAGGAGCACGAAACCAGGCAATGCGGTCGACGCAGTCGATGACCTGCTCAACGAGGATGAAATCAACGCATGGAAACGGTGGGCCAACCGCCGCGAGCAGCTGGCCGATGACGTTCCGCCGGAACAGGATCAAGACACGGAACCGGGTGATCCAAGCCCGTTTCCCAAGGAATACCTGGAAGAGCTCGAGCGCCAAATGCGGCCCCCCGAAGACGGTTCCTGACACGCCTGGGCCCACCAAGTTTCCCACGATCGTCTAGATATTCTGGGCAATCGCCCGGTCGGCAATATCCTTGCGACACCAGGCACCATCCCAGCGAATACACTGGACCGCCCGGTAAGCCTGTAACTTGGCTTTCGCCACACTCTCACCGAGGGCGGTGACACCCAGCACCCGTCCCCCGTTGGTCACGACCTGTTGGTCAGCCATCTTGGTACCGGCGTGGAAAACTTTCACATCCTCGATACCGGCGGCCTCCTCCAAGCCCCGTATCGCATGCCCCTTGTCATACGAACCCGGATAGCCCTGGGAGGCCATCACCACACAGATACTGGGACGGGGATCCCACTGGAGAGGTTCGATTTCTGCCAGGCGGCCATCCAGCGTGGCCTCGATCACATCGATAAAATCGGTCTGCATCCGCATCAACATCGGCTGACACTCGGGATCACCAAACCGCACGTTGTATTCGAGTACCTTTGGTCCCTGCGGCGTGAGCATCAAGCCGGCATACAGGATCCCGCGAAACGGGTTTCGCGAACGCTTCATGGCGTGCACCGTCGGCACCAGGACACTCTCCTCCACCCAGGCGAGCATGGCCTCGTCGATGGCAGGCGTGGGACAGTAAGCGCCCATGCCCCCCGTGTTGAGCCCCGTGTCACCGTCACCGGCCCGCTTATGATCCTGGGCCGGGGGCAGGGTCAAGATCGTCTGGCCATCGGTAATCGCCAGGATACTGGCCTCCTGGCCCGACATACGGTCCTCGATAATGAAACGATCACCGGCGGCGCCAAATTCACGACTGCGGGCAATTTTTTCGATCGCTTCCAGGGCTTCCTGCTGGGTCCCACAGACGATGGCGCCCTTGCCGGCCGCCAAACCGTCCGCCTTGACCACCAGGGGGACATCATCCGGTGTCTCACCGTAACGCTCATTGATGAAACGTTCGGCATGAGCCGCATCTTCAAATGTATGGAAATCGGCGGTCGGCACATCCGCGGCGCGCAACATGTTCTTGCAGAACACCTTGCTACCCTCCAGCTGGGCTGCGCGTCGGCTTGGCCCAAAGGCCCTCAAGCCAGCCTCGGAAAAATCGTCGACCAGGCCATCACAGAGCGGTGCCTCGGGGCCGACCACGGTGATCTCGACCTGGTTCTGCTTGGCAAACGCAATCAGTGCGGCCGTGTCGGTAGCCGCGATGTCGACATTTTCCGCGTCCAGCTCGGTGCCCGCGTTGCCTGGTGCCACGAAAACCCGGTCGACACGGCTGCTTTGACCAATTTTCCAGGCCAATGCATGCTCTCGACCACCACTGCCAATGATGAGTACATTCATTTGTGAAACTGTCGTATCTGGAGGATTCGTTGTCGACGATCGGCTGAACCAGCGAAAAACACCCGGCTGATTCTACCGGCTGTTGAAAAATCCTAAAGACGTTGGAAGAATTGAAGGCGTGAAAAACAGATGAAATCCGACTACAATAGCCTCCAACCAGACCACCCCTCAATTATTTCAATGGAAAGAACATGCAAAAGTCCTTCTTGTTTGCCGTAATAATCCTCGGTTTTATTTCGATGCCCCTGGTCAGTGATGATGGCTGGGGTTCGCTCAAGGGAAAAATCGTTGTCGATGGGACACTTCCCGAGATTTCCAAGGAGAAAATTGACAAGGACCAAGCTTCCTGCCTTTCGGACAAGCCAGCCCCGGATGACGATAACCTGCTGGTCGGGCCAGGGGGTGAACTGAAGGACGCCTTTATCATGATGTACCGCAAGAGCAGCGACCCGGAACCGGCGGTCCACCCCTCTTACGAAGAGGCGAAGAAAACGCCGGTCGTTTTGGACAACAAGGACTGCCGGTTTGTCCCGCATGCCATCTTCCTGCAGACCGGCCAGCCCCTGGAGCTGCGCAACAGTGACGACGTCGGCCACAACTGCCATATCATCACCTTCAACAACGAGGAAAATGTCAACTTGGCCAAGCAGGACACGGTCAAAATCACGTTTTCCGATGCCGACAAGACCCCCGGCAACGTGGTCTGCGACATCCACAGCTGGATGGACGCCGTGATCCTGGTGCGTGATGAACCGTACGCGGCGATCACCGGGTCCGATGGCACGTTTGAAATCAAGAACATTCCGGCCGGTACATGGAAGTTTCAGTTCTGGCACAAGAAAACCGGTTTCATGAAAAAACTGGACGTGCCGGACTACAAGGTTGGCAAGATCAAGGCCGACATCGAGGTGACCATCAAGGATGGAGAGACGCTCGATTTAGGAAAACTGACCTTGCCTGCATCCTCCATCAAGAAAAAATAGAACTGTCCAGGGCCCTGGGAAACCGGGGGCATGGTAACTGACCAGATTTCCCGAACCCGCCAGCGCTGACAGCCAGTACGGACCGACCGATGCGCACATTCTATTTTTCACTGATTCTGGCGACCGCAGCGCTGGTCCTGTCATCGGCTGGCTGCAACCCGGGCCCGGCCGCCCCGGCCCTCGAGTTTGACCCGCAGCGGGTCGATGACATCCGGACCCAAATCGACGACTTTGAGTGGGAATAGTGATGCGACACATGGTGAAGCTGATGATCGGTCTCCTGGGGGTGACTTGGCTTTCTGCACACTTGACGGTTGCGGCGCAAACGCCTCTGGATGTCGTGGGCTGGGGGCATCTGCGCGGTCAGATCATCGTCAGCGGAGAACTCCCCTCGACGGAAGAGGAACGCATCCCCTCCGACCTGGCAATCTGCACCGAGGGCAAAGCGGGAATCACCGATGACAACCTGCTGATCGATCCGGCAGGAGGCCTGGCCGACGTTTTCGTGATGCTGGTCCAGGATGATTCGGAAGCCGAGTTGCCGATTCACCCAGTGTACCGTTCACGACAGGATCAAGCGGTCACCCTGGAATTCAGTAACTGCCGACTCCGACCCCATGCCGTTGTCCTGCTGACCGGCCAGGAACTCATGGTGAAGAACCGGGACGAGGTGGGGCATCACTGTCAAATTGATGGGCTTCATAATCACGACAACCTGCTGATTGCCCGGTCCAGTGAATATTCACTCCAATTTCAGCAATCGGACCGGACACCGGTGAAAGTCCGTTGTGGAATCCACCCGTGGATCGACGGCCTGATTCTTATCAAGGAGCATCCTTATAACGTGATCTCGCAGGCCGACGGACGGTTCGAGATTCGCAATATTCCACCCGGGACGTGGAAGTTCATGTTTTGGCACAGTAAAACAGGATACCTTGATGAAATGCGGGTAGCCGGTTTCAAGGTCAGCCCTCAAGGTGAGATCACGACTCCGATTTCCGCCGGATCAACGGTCGATTTAGGGGAAATCATCCTGCCCGGCCAGGCGTTCAAGGAATGAGCCAGCCTCAACCAAAACACGGCCGACGCCCGATTCCATCGTTGTCAGCAGCCCCGATTTGCGGGTAACTAATCGGAAAATGCGACAATTTGTCCGGTCGACAATCGGTGGATCTATCGGCGAAAATAGAGACTGCCATCCGATTTAAACTCGGGAACGAAAACCTTGCGACACGTATTGCTGCAAACATCCCGCTTGCTGGCCGTCATTTTGATTCCAGCCATCCTTGCCGGCTGCCATTCTTCACCAGAACCGCAGTTTCGTTTCAATCGAGTTGCGCTATTGAAACAGGAAAAGACCGATCTCTCGGAGGGAGAGACGTACCCGGCTGATTACCAGCAGGAGATCGGCAACGTCCTGACCGCCCTGTATGGTACACCTGACCAACCCCGTTTCCCCTTTCCCCTAGGTGCGGAAGACCCGGGCCACGAGGTCCTCTCACTGGAGAACCTGGAGCGGGCAGCCGGTCCCGTCAGGACCGACAAACTTGGCCGCACGGCAGGGCTCTACCGGGAACTCTGTTCCCACTGCCACGGAATTACCGGAGATGGTTTCGGTGGCACCGCCCCCTCACTCTCCCCCTACCCACGTGATTTTCGATTGGGCAAATTCAAGTTCAAATCGACACCCCTTCGGCGAATGCCAACAGACGAAGATCTGGACCGGATCATCAGGAACGGCATCCCCGGCACCGCCATGCCATCGTTTCGCACGCTTACCGACGAGGAGGTCGACGCGTTGGTCGATTACGTCAAGTACTTGACGATCCGAGGCCAACACGAACGACGTTTGATTGCAGAACTTGGCAACCTCGACGGCGAACCGTTCATGAACTTCGATTTACTGCAAGAGAACGATCCCCAGGGCCAGCAAGTCGACGAGGAAACCCAGGCGGAGAATCTGGAAGAATTCCAGGCTCAAATGTACATGGTCGTGGGCGAATACCTGGGTGAAGACATACTCTCGCGCTGGGTCGAACCGGAAGACGAAATCAGTAGCGTCGAGATGGCACCGGCCGCATTCCGTCTTGACCATCCCGCTCATTCCAACCTGATCCTGCAGGGAAAATCGCTGTTCTACGGCAAGGCCAACTGTGTTCAATGCCACGGGGAAACCGGGTTGGGTGACGGGCAGACAACCAATTTTGATGACTGGACCAATGACTGGCTCAAGACGGCAGGTGTCAGCTATGACGATCCGGCGTCGTACAACGACTTCCTCCAGGCAGGTGCGCTGTACCCCCGACCCATTATCCCCAGGAATCTGAGAATACCCGTCTTTCGAGGTGGCAACCTCCCCTCAGATGTTTATCGACGCATCGCCAATGGAATTGAGGGGACACCGATGCCTTCGTCTCCCACGCTATCCAATGAAGAAATATGGGCACTCGTATGCTACGTCAAGTCGCTGCCTTACGAGAACGAAGGTCTGCCTCGCGACGAACTTCCAGTCAATGAACGTGTCGTAGATTAAGGTAATTCCCTGGTGAATCGATTCTGGAGCATCCTGTTTTTCCTCGTCCCCCTGCTGGGTACCGGGACCTTCCTGATGGCCGCCTGGGGGATGGCGCCCTTCCAGGGAGCCTGGCTGCCGGAGAATTACAGCGTTGCGGGTAAAACGATCGACCATCTTTTCTACCTGCTATGCTGGATCTCGGCCCTGATTTTCATCGGTACGGGGATCGTGATCGGCTGGGTCCTATGGAGATACGACCATCGCCGCCAGCAGCGGGCCCACTATTTTTCACACAACTTCAAGCTGGAGATGGTCTGGACCATCATCCCGGCCATCATCCTTGTGTTTATTGCCTTTTACCAGATGAACGCCTGGGCAGAGACCAAGATGATCCGACCCACGATCATGCAAAATGGCCAGGCCGTGACCAAACCCCCAATGGTCTTGGTCATGGCCAAGCGTTTCGGCTGGGAGTTCCATTACGCCGGACCCGACGGCCTGATTGAAACCGCGGACGACGATTACATCGAGAATGAACTCGTCCTTCCGATCGATACCGATATCGTACTGCAATTGGAAACGCGCGATGTAATTCACAGTTTTTTCGTACCGCAACTGCGAGTCAAACAGGACATCGTTCCCGGCATGAAGCAGTTCATGTGGTTTCGGGCAACGTCCACTGCGGAAATGGAGATCGCCTGCACTGAATTGTGCGGTTGGGGACATTACACGATGCAAGGGCGACTCCGCCTGGTGACACCGACTGACTACCAGGCTTGGTTGGCCGAGCGCCGCCAGCGACAGACGCCGCCCATGAACCCAGAACAAGAGGAGACAGGCACCGATCAGGCCAAACCGGAGTAACCGGAATCGGCAGAGTGATTCGTTTTATCCATGTCAGATATGTCAACACAACTCGAAACAGCTTCGAAGGGCCGATCAGGTAACCCGATCCTGAGGTTCCTGGGGTCCTACGTTTTTTCCACAGATCACAAGATCATTGGTCTGCAATTCCTGTTTTCCTCGCTCATCTGGTTTGCCATCGGGGGAATGCTCGCCCTGGCAATTCGCTGGCAACTGGCATTCCCCTGGAGTGACATGCCGATCTTCGGACCGACGCTGTTTGCCTCGGAGGGGGGACAGATCCCCGGGGTCTTCTACAACATGCTATTCACCATGCACGCCACGATCATGATTTTTTTCGTGATCATCCCGATCCTGAGTGGCGCTTTTGGTAACTACCTGATTCCACTGATGATCGGCGCCGAAGACATGGCGTTCCCGCGACTGAACATGTTCAGCTACTGGTTCATGTGGCCGGCATTCGCCTGCATGATTGGCAGTTTTTTCATGCCCGGTTTTGGCCCCACGGCGGGCTGGACCTCCTACCCCACGCTCAGCCTGATTACGGGTGACGCGCAAAACCTGTGGATACTGGGGCTGATCTTTGTCGGTATCTCCTCGATGATCGGGTCGATCAATTACATGACCACCATCCTGCAGATGCGGGCACCCGGCATGCGAATGTTCCGGATGCCCATGACCGTCTGGGCCCTGTTCATTACCGCCATTCTGCAGGCCTTTGCTCTGCCCGTTTTGACGGCCGCCCTGTTCATGCAGTTGTCCGACCGCATACTGGCAACCGGGTTTTTTGCACCCGAGGCAATCCTGGTCAACGACACGACTTCCATCAGTGGTGGGGGCGAGCCCTTGTTGTGGCAACATCTGTTCTGGTTCTATTCACACCCGGCCGTCTACATCATGATCCTGCCAGCCATGGGCATGGTCTCCGACATGCTCAGCTGCTTTGCCAGGAAACCGCTGTTCGGCTACCGGCCCATGGTCTACTCGTTGACGGCGATCGCCGGACTCGGGTTTGTCGTCTGGGGACACCACATGTTCGTTTCCGGAATGAACCGCATCCTGGCCATCTCGTTCATGGTTTCGACCATGTTGATTGCCCTGCCAAGTGGTATCAAGGTATTCAATTGGCTGGGCACCCTGTGGGGCGGGCGACTGTACCTGACCACGCCCATGCTGTTCAGCATCGGCTTTGTTTCGATGTTCATCATTGGCGGACTGTCCGGTATCGTGATGGCAGCGCCGCCGGTCGACATCCAGATCCATGACACCTATTTCATCGTGGCCCACTTTCATTACGTTCTGTTTGGTGCCAGCGTACTCGGCGTGATGGGCGCCATCTATTTCTGGTACCCCAAGATGTTCGGCCGAATGATGAACGAGACCATGGGGAAGATCCATTTTGTGCTGACATTCATCTTCCTCAACGGCACTTTTTTTCCGATGCACTTCCTGGGTGCCCGCGGATTCCCGCGGCGGTATGCCGACCCGTACCGCTTTGAGGAATTCCAGGACCTGCTCCCTTTGAACCAATTCATAACGCTCTGCGCCTTCCTGATGGGAGCCGCCCAGTTGATCTTCCTGGTGAACTTTTTCGGCAGCCTGTTCTGGGGTCGAAAAGCTGGCCGCAACCCATGGAATGCCAACTCGCTGGAATGGTCCGCCCCCAGCCCGCCTCCTCACGGGAATTTTGATTTCCAGCCTTACGTCTATCGTGGCCCCTACGAGTACAGTCACCCCGGGCGGGAGGACGATCATTGGCCCCAGGTCGAATCGGCAGAAGCACCCGATTCCCAGGAGATACCGTCTCCCACAGCCTGACAAACAAATTAGACTATCAGATTGAATTCCATGACCGAACTGACTGCCATGAACACCGAACCGATGAAATCGAGTGGCCTCTCGAGCAAGCTGCGCGCCTTCGTCGAGTTGACCAAGCTCCGAATCACGGTCATGGTCCTGTTCACGTTTTGTGTGGCGGGCGTTTTGGCTGCCGGACCCGGTGTCCCGATTGGGACCCTGGCCTGGGCCGCCCTGGGCCTGCTATTCATGGCTGCCAGCGGCAACGCAATGAACATGTATCTGGAGCGGTACACGGATTTCCTGATGGTCCGAACCGCCAAGCGACCCTTGCCGGATCAGCGGCTCTCGTCCGGTGAAGTGGTGATGTTTGCGTCGGTCTGTTTCGGGATATCAGCCGGCATCTTCCTGGCAACGGTCAACTGGCAAACGGCCTTGTGCGGCCTGCTGACCTGGATTCTCTATGTCTGTGTCTACACACCGCTCAAGACTCGAACGGTGCTCAATACGGAAATCGGCGCCATCCCCGGGGCCATGCCAGTCATCATGGGTTCGCTGGCGGTCAGCGGAACGGTCAATCTTCAGGGATGGGCTTTCTTTGCCACGCTCTTGCTTTGGCAATTCCCGCACTTCATGGCCATCGCCTGGCTTTACCGTGAACAGTATCGCCAGGGAGGTCACAAGATGCTGACCGTGACTGATCCAACTGGCCGGGAGGCGGGAATCAAAGCGGTGGTTACCTGTGCCCTGCTGATCGGGATCAGCCTGTTACCCGCCCTGACATTTCGAACCGACCTGCAAAGCATCCTTTTCTCCTGTGGCGCACTCTTCCTCGGCGGCCTGTACATGCGTGACTCGATCCGCTTTGCCAAGGCCCGCGAGGTGAACACGGCTCGACGCTTACTCAAAACGTCAATCATCTACCTTCCCCTGTTCATGTTGGCGCTGGTCGTCGCCAGCCTTTCCTGATTGCAGATGGACACGATGGCAAACTCCCGAACAAAACCGGAACCCGATCATGGCTCGCACGGCCACGCCGTGCCCCTGGTCTATCAACGGGCGTTGCCGATGTCACCCGGCAAGGTGGCAATCTGGCTGTTCCTTTCCACCGAGATCATGTTTTTTACCGCCCTGATTGGAACCTACATTGTCCTCAGGTTTGGGGCGCCAGGCGGCACATGGCCAACCCCGGCTCAGGTCGGTGTTGTCGAGTGGCTGGGAGCGTTGAATACATTTGTGCTGATCTGTTCCAGCATGACCATTGTGTTCGCCTACGAAGCAGCCAAGTCGGACCGGGTTCGCTCGGCGCGGAGCTGGCTTTTGGCAACGATGCTACTGGGGCTGGTTTTCCTCGGCATCAAGGGAGTCGAATACAAATCGAAGTATTCGCATGGGATTTATCCCCGCTTCCCCCGCTCGTTGATGCATGACCGGGCCGATCTCTATTTTGTATCCAATTTTTCATCACAATTGAAACAGCGGATTGCGGATGAGGAGGCATTCTCGAACCAATCTCCGAAACAGGCAGTCGCCACGCTCGAGAGGCTGTACCTGATTCAAACCGGACTGGTCAACTGGACGGAAAAAAAGGTGGGGATGTCCGATGACCCCCAGATGAAACGACTGGCACTGGAGTCGTTTGCCCACCAGATCCACCCCCTCTCCAAACGACCCGATATCGATAAGTACCTTGCCGACGAGCAAACGGAACTGATGCAGGAGCAGCAGCAACTGGTAACACAACAGGAACAACTGGAGTCCGACCTGGCAACGGCTCAACAGCAACTGGCCACGCTGTCCGATGAAATCGCGCAGCTGGAAAGCGACCGCAAGTCGCTAGTCGACGACGACGGCAATTTCCCGGAGCCGGGTGAACCTGAACAGCAGCGCAAGGCGCAACTGGAATCTACCGAACAGAAAGCAAAGAGCATCACCGAATCGATCAGTTCCCTCAACCAGCAGTTGAACCCGATCCAACGCCGCCTGGAGGCCCATTCCGCATTCAATCAACTGGAAAAAGGAATCAATGAACATTTCCACTTGAAGTTACCCATGGTTATTCCGAGTGGAAACACATGGGCCAATACGTATTTCCTGATTACCGGTTTTCATGCCCTGCACGTGGTCATAGGAATCATCGTCTTCCTGTTGCTCTTGCCGCTGGAGCTCAATCGCCGACGGGCCAAGGTCATGGAAAATGTCGGGTTGTACTGGCATTTTGTCGATATCGTCTGGATCTTCCTGTTTCCAATGATTTACCTGTTTTGATTTTACTGTTGTGATTTAATGCAAACGGACGCACCTTCCCAATCGTCACCGACCAGCCAACACAGGGTATTCCTGGTTGTTTTTGGTCTCCTCGTGGTCCTGACGGGTCTCTCCTTCTGGATTGCCAACTCAGCCATCATGGAAAACCGGATCCTCGGCTGGAGCGTGATGATCGGCATTTCCATCTGCAAAGCCATGTTGGTAGTCGCATTTTTCATGCACCTGTGGTGGGAGCGAGCCTGGAAATACGCCCTGACCATCCCGACCCTTTTCATGGGCTGCATGCTCGTGCTGTTACTGGTTCCCGATATTGGGATGCGGACTGATCATTACCCTCGGTCGCGGCAAAGACTGAGTCCCGAGTCAATTACAGTTCCCAATGCGCCCGGATATAACGAGCCGCAACCTAAGTCCAGTCCCAGTCAAGGTTCCAAGACATGAAAAAGCCGCTTCCAATTATCCTCTGGATACTGGTACTCGTCGTGGGTGGCTTGACCCTGCTGATGGAATGGAACCGGTCCGCGCGGGAGGCCCAAATGGAGGCCGAACCTGGACCGCCACCCTCGGGCGCGGTCCTGGTCGACGTACCCTGGAAACACCTACAACATGTCCCCGACTTTGAAATGACGAACCAGGAAGGCGAGCCTTTCCGCTATCGCGATGTCATCGGCCGACCGATGGTTGTCAGTTTCTTCTTCGCCGGTTGTCCGAGCATCTGTCGAGATTTGAATGACCAGATCAAGCGGCTGCGGGACCAGCTGGATGGCGAAGACATTCTCTTTTTGAGCATTACCGTGGACCCGGAAAACGATACGCCCGAAGTACTCAAGCGTTATGCGAAGGACTACGAAGCCACGGTGGACCAATGGGTCTTTGCTACGGGAAAACCCCACAAGGTTCGCGAAATTGGGGAACAGGTTTTTCGTGTCGTCGTGGACCGGGACACACACACCGACAACATCCTGCTGATTGACCGCTGGGGGAAGTACCGGGACCGCTTCAAATGGGATGACCCCTATGACATGAAGCGTTTTACGGCCGTAGCCAAACCGGTCATTGCTGAAACCGAACCGCCGCTGGATTCCGTGATCCAGACACGAAATGCCATGGCTGGCACCAATCCGGACAACTGGGATACGGTGCCCTGGATTCGGGATTTTTTCCTGACGACTTCCACCGGCGACGAACTCTACTCGCGGGAACTGACAGGTGAGACATGGATCGGGAGTTTCTTTTTCACTTCCTGTCCAGGCATTTGCATTGAACAGAACAACTACCTGGCCGGTTTGCAGGAACGACTGAAGCAACACCCGGCCAAAATCGTCAGCATCACAACCGACCCCCAAGCCGACACACCCCCTGTCCTGGCCGAGTATGCACGCAAACGGGGAGCCAAGCCGGAACAGTGGTTATTTGCCACAGCCGGGGACGAGGCCCTGACCCGGCGGATTAGCAGTGAATTCTTCCGTGCGCCTGCAGGGGCCTCCCATCACTCGTCCGAGTTGTTCGTGGTCGACCGGTGGGGCAACCTGCGAGGACGATTTGACTGGCAACAGCCCAATGACGAAGTTCGCATGTTCCAGTTGATCGACGAGCTGAATTCTGAGAAAGTACCCCCCGGGAACTTTTCCCTCATCCAACCCACACGGCCATCCAACTCAACCGAGGAATCCAAAGAAGAATGACTGGTACCTTGATTAGTTCATCGCTGCTGCTGGCAGATTCTGTCTTGCCCCACGTCAATGCTTCGCTCAACGCGCTGGCCACGGTCGTGTTGATCGCGGGATATCTCTTTATTCGCAACCGCATGGAAACCGCCCACAAAGTCGCCATGCTCAGTTGTTTTGCCATCTCGATCCTATTCCTGGGATGCTATCTGACCTACCACTACGGCTATGGGCATACAGTATTCGATCGGGAATCGTACCCCACAGCTGCCATCTTCTATTACCTGTTGCTAGGCACTCATATCCCACTGGCCATCACCGTCCCTGTGTTGGCAATCATTACGATCTACTACGGCTTCCGGGACAACCGCGTCAAACACAAGAAATTAGCTCACTGGACCTTCCCGATCTGGTTATATGTTTCCGTGACGGGGGTTCTGGTATACTTTATGATCTACTGGTGGTTTCCACCGGCTGCCCAGGGCTAGATGGATTAGTAGATGCATCCCAAGTTTCGCCAAATCGTTTTCTCAGTCAGTTGCTTTGTTGCCATCGTGCTGCTTTGCGACGTGGCCACCGCCTGCCCTACCTGCAAGGATGGACTGCATGACCAAACGGCCACTGCCTTTGCGTGGAGCATAATGTTCATGATGAGCATGCCGTTTTTCATTCTCTGCGGTTGGGTCTTTGCAATCGTCCGCATGCGCAAAAACATGGCCGAATCACCGGAAATGGGCATCCGCAACGGACCAGAACTTGGCTGAAGGGGCACCCGCGGTAGCGAGAAACGCCGCGGACCGACACCGAATCGCAGGTCGATTACCTCACTCTCCATCCCCAGATCCGCTACCGGTCTTTCCTCAGGAGCAACAGGAATCCAACCAGCGACCCAGAGCGGATTCCACGGCCTCGTACCTGGCCGAGTAAAAATGATCGGCTCCCTGAATCGTTTCAATCGAGACGTTATCCAGGCGATTCGCGACTCGGTCCAAATCATCTTGCAGCCCAACAAACACCGGATTTTCTTTCAACTCCAATTCACCGAAGCCGACCCAGGCCGGAACCTGGATCCGATCTACAAATTCAAGCCAGTTGAAGCGATCGCTCGGACCATATTTTTCCAGATAGGAACCGGCTGACATCCAGGTCGGAAAGGGGAAATCGACGTACATCAATTCCTGGCCTTGCCCGCGGGCGACCCGCTGGCGAGAAGCTTCCATCAAGCTGGCGAACTTGCCATCCGGGCTCGCTGCCAGCAGCGCATCATAACTGATGCGTGTCGCAGAGAGACCACACGCAGCAACCACTTGCGGGTGCGGGTCATGGGCCTGGGCGTAAAGTGTCTTGATGGCTCCCAGGCTATGACCGGTCAACAGAATATTCTGATGTCCCTGATCAACGAGGAAATCGACCCAGGCATTGAGATCGTGGGGACACTCATCAATCTGTTCATAAGCCGCACCGAGTGTTACCGAACGACCCGACCGAACCGTCAGGTTCAGGTAGTCATGACCGCGTGTATTGATCAAGACCGGGCTGATTCCCCGGCTTACATAGAAACAGGCCAAGTGCTTGAGCAGGCGCGAGGTATAAAAATTGCCACTCAACCCATGCGTGATTACGGCAGCGTCGACCGGGCTACCTGGCGCGGGTTCGGCCGCCACGTAGAAACCGTCCAGCCGAACCCGGTCCGATGTCGTCACGCTAGCCAGTCGGCCGTCCATTCCTTCTACCTGTTTCCATCATAAAACAACTAAAAAACCCTGATTTGCAACAGGCAGATCAGGGCATGAAACGTCGATTGGATTTGATTGATGCATCACCCGGTTTACCGAACTACGCACCACTTTGAGCGTGATGTGGCACGCTGCTCAGCTGGGACAACAACTGGAGCACACCATTGAGGTGGGCCAGACGGGGACCATAACGATCGACAAATTCATTGAGAACAAATTCACCGTCCAGCATGTTTTCGTAGTTGTCATTGACTTCAATCGTCAGATTTTCGAGAAACTCCGTCTGCACCCGGCTCAAAGCTTCGGCCGCTGCCCTGCAACGGCGAGCCAACAACGGGTTTGCCTCTTTCCATTGGCCCAGTTCATTGGCACGCTGCCGCTGACTGGCACCCATTTGATCAACGAGGTCTTGCAACAATTCATTCTGGCGTTCTTGGCCGAGAACCAATTGTTGTAACAGGGAGTTAAGCTCTTGGTTGTTATTCATGCTCGGGTTGCCGACGGTGGGTTTGCTAGCATCTTGACTAACGTCGATCCGAAAAATCGGTGACAAATCTTGTGGGTCACGGGTCATGGAACCTTACTCCGATGAATTACAGATCGATTTCACCTAGTATAAACAGCCAATGCAAAAGTGTCGAGCAGTACCTTGTCACTCCACCCCGTATTCAGAAGATTTTTGATTGTCCTAAAGTGAAAAACCGGCATTGCTATCAAGCCTTCTGGTAAGACGTAATTGCTGCGAAATATTTAACACTGATACCGATCATAACGCCAGGATTGGCCGATTGGCGGGCATTAAAGAACGAATTCGCCAGATTCCGATTCAATCCTAGACGGCATTTGTTGTCACATTTTCCTGTTTTGTTTGTTGACAAACAGGCTTCGCCTAGCGCTGCCCAACCGGTCAGCCCGAGCTATTGGTTTCCCCAGAGACCCGGAATTGAACCAAAACGAAAATAACAGAAATCCGCACTTCGGTTTCCTGACGATCTTTGAAGTCCCCTCGGCCGGGTTCGGCGGAGGGCTGTTGATCACGTCCTGCAAGGGGCGGCCGCTGGAGTTTCACTGCACCGCCCCGGTTACCACCAATCGGGCGCAGGAAATTCTGTATGGACAGACGCTCAAGTCCTTCCTGTTCTGTGATCAAATCGGGAATGCGTTGATCCAAAAAGCAAAATCAAAACTGGATGTGATCGTCACTGATACGGCCGAGTTGGCCGAACTCCAATCCTCCGTCAACACCCCGATCGCCCTGCTCGACCTGCAAGCAACCGGTCCCGGCGAAACCCCGCACGAAGACATCGATGCCAGTCTGGCCCGGGTGGTTTCCGACAACCCGGGCCCTGCCCTGCAATGGCTGCAACAGTTTACCGAGACTCTGCCGCTCAATGAACCATTTGAGCGCATTCAACAGGCGATCGCCGAAGCCCATCAGATCGCGGCCTGATCTTGCCCCCATCGTCCAAACACCAGGCGACTTAAATTGACTGACAGCCCGCCGAACATGAACGATTGGAATGCTGATTTAAGTCAGCCTCTCCCCCTTTCAACCAGCAGTTGGGAATTGCCAGAAGCCACGGAAACCCAGGTGATCACCCTGCCCATACGGGCCAGAACGGTCCCCGTGCAAAGCTATTTCTTCAACCTGGAACCGGCCTCGCAGAACCGAGGGAGCGATTCGGCTGCCCGGGCTTTTCTTTCCTCCGGATCCAGCAAGCCGGGTTCGAAGAAACCGGTCAAACGGCCCGCCCGAGAAACCCGAACTCGAATCAAACCCCCTCGCGATGTGGTCAAGCTGAGTGACCGGCTGTTTTATGCCCTGCAGCCCCCTCTGGAAACCTTGCTGGCCAGCAACACGATTGAATTCCCGTTCAAGCCGTTTGATTTTCAATATTCGGGGGTGGCCTTCCTGTTCCCCCGACACTGCGCCATTTTGGCGGATGAAATGGGACTCGGTAAAACGATGCAGGCCATCACGTCCATTCGCATGCTGTTGCGCAGTGGCTACCTGAAAAATGTCCTGTTGATTTGCCCCAAGCCACTGGTCACCAACTGGCAACGTGAATTTGCCCTCTGGGCACCCGAGGTACCCGTTTCGGTTGTTTCCGGTTCCCACGCCAAGCGAAAGTGGCATTGGGACAACCAGCATACACCGGTCAGGATTGCCAATTACGAGTTGATGGTTCGCGATGAGGAGCGGGTTACCCAACCGACCTCCCCCTACGACCTGGTCGTCCTGGACGAGGCCCAGCGGATCAAGAACAAATCCAGTTCAACCAGCAAGGTAATCCGCAATATTCCAAGACAACGCAGCTGGGCTTTGACCGGCACGCCGATTGAAAACAGCATCGATGACTTGATCGGCATTTTTGAATTCGTTTCACCCGGTGCGATTCACAATGCCATGAGGCCGCGCGAATTGCGGAGAGAAGTCAAGGACTTTGTTTTGCGTCGCACCAAAGACATGGTCCTTAAGGATATGCCACCGAAATTGATCCGTGATACGGAATTGAGTCTGACCGGTGAGCAAGCGGATTCCTATCAACAGGCAGAAAAAGATGGTGTCTTGAAATTAAATGATCTGGGTGGCGAGATCACGATCAAGCACGTCTTTGAGCTGGTGCTCCGCCTTAAACAGATCTGTAATTTTGACCCGGCGACCGGCAGCAGTTCCAAACTGGAACTGCTGCGCAGCGACATGGAAGAAGTCGCCGCCAGTGGTCAAAAAGCGATTGTTTTCAGCCAGTGGGTTAAATCCCTGGATACCCTGGGGGATCACCTGAAACCGTTCAACCCTTTGGCCTACCATGGGAGAATCCCCTCCAACCAGCGGGATGCGATCCTGCAGGAATTCAAGGAGTCGCCCGATCGGCATATCCTGCTGATGAGCTACGGTGCTGGCAGCGTCGGCCTCAACCTGCAGTTCTGTCGCTACGTTTACCTGTTCGACCGCTGGTGGAATCCTGCGGTCGAGGATCAAGCCATCAACCGGGCCCACCGGATTGGTGCCGCCGGTAGCGTCACGGTGACACGAATGATCTCCGCCGGGACGATCGAGCAGCGGATTCATGACATTCTCGAATCGAAACGGGAGCTGTTCAACGAGATCCTGAGTGACAACCGCAATCCGGCCAGCTACGGATTGAGCAAGGAAGAGATCTTTGGCCTGTTCAATCTCAAGACCCCCGAAGGTACGATATCCAAGGTCGCTTAAGCAAGCTGGATTGATGGGCCGATGCCAAAAGATCAAGAAACGCGTTTACCGGAAAATCACCGAGCTAACTGGTACCCCCCGTGGGCCCCCCGTTTCTGGAACGGGATGCGAATATCGGACTACTGGAAACTGTTGCGCGCCAGCCAGTTCCGGGTCCACCCGACGCGCCTGCCCATGGCATTCATGGTGGGCGGATGCTCCGTCATCAATACCTGTCTATCGGGCTTACAGACGCTCTGTTACAAGCGGACTATCAACAAGACGCCCTTCGACCAACCCCCTCTGTTTATCGTGGGTCACTGGCGCAGCGGAACCACCCTGCTGCACGAGTTGATGTCGCTTGATCCACGCCTGGCGTTTCCCAACAATTACGAGGTATTTGTTCCCCACCACTTCCTGATCTCCAAGCCAATCCTGCAGCCACTGGTCCTGTTGTTGATGCCACCCACTCGACCGATGGACCGGATGCCGATGCGTGTCCAGTTGCCGCAGGAAGATGACTTCGCGCTATGTGCCATGGGTGGACCGACACCGTATCGCCGCATGGCCTTTCCCAACCAGCCAAACGATGATTTCCTTCAGCTGGACACGGACAACCTGACTGACGACCAGGAGGTGATGTTGCAGCAAAGTCTGACCAAGTTCTACCGATCTTTGAACGTTCGTTATCGCAAACCACTGGTCCTCAAGTCACCACCTCACACCGGGCGGATCGGAAAACTGGCGGAGTGGTTTCCAGGAGCCAAGTTCATCCACCTCTCACGTGATCCCCGGGAACTCGTTCCCTCGACCATCCGCTTGTGGCAGACATTGGACCAGGTGCAGGGTTTTCAGCCTGCCCGATACGACGAGCAATGGCTGTTGTCCTACATCCGACGGAACAAGGAAGTCATGTATGGCCGTTATCTCCAGGACCGGGAAGAGTTGCCGCCGAATCAGCTAATGGAAATTCGCTTCGAAGACCTGGTTGCCGACCCACTCAGCCAGATAGAGGCCCTTTATGAACAACTCGAACTCGGTCCTTTTGAACCAAATCGCGATAATGTCCAGCAGTATTTTGCAAGCCGTGGCGATCACAAGAAGAACGCAAACCGGCTTAACGCCGATTTGGAATCATGGATTGAAGAGAACTGGCAGGACTACCGGGAAGCGTTCGGGTATTGATCGCTCTCAAGCCATTACCATCGACGGACAAACAAGTCGAACTCGCTACCGCAGATCAGACCAGATTTTCTTGCGATCGTGATGGTAAGATCGATAACGGTTCATTTCCCGATTGGTAGTTTGATTTACCAACGGTCCAAGCCGGCTCTCTCTCACTGTTTCTAAATCGATCGCTGCTTCTGAAATGGCTTCGACATCGAAGACCGAGTGTCCCCCTGTTCATCGCGCCAGCCTTTTCACGCCGGCAACGCGTATTGACCGATGACAGCTTCGTGGAATTCCAGCATTCCCCAAACTCTTTCTCTTGTGGCAGTGGTTGAATTTCCGGGAGGGGGGTTGTTTCCCTTAAGGCAGTTGAAATTCATTCTGTAACGCGCTTTTGGAACAGAGAGAAGGAGGGGGTTCATTCCCGCTGCACCCACTTCTCGGTCCAAGCAAGTCCCACCTTTCACGCTTTCCGACTGTACGCCTTTCCCGAGAGACGACTTTTCACGAACTGGAGGAAATTCCTATGTTGTATCTTCACAACAAAACACTCTGCCTGCTGGTGATGATGAGTGTTACCTGGCTGGGATGGCATCCCGCCTTGGCCCAGCATGACCATCACGGCGGCGGGGAGTTCTTGGACCTGGCCGAACTGGGCGATTCTCATGGGAGCCATCATACAGGCGATGATGGACTCGTGGGGGGCCGCACAGCCATCACGACCGAGGCGGTCCTGGCCTACAACCATCTGCGGCACTTTGTCGGACTGGACCACGCGACGATTGACGAAATTGGTGCCTGGGCCTTTGCCAACACGTTGACCAACAACACCCAGGCCTGGGGAAATGACCAACAGGGCGTTGGGATCTGGTACGCCATGCAGGGTGCCAAGGTCGGCTGGATGGCAGATGAGACGTTTGATCCCCAGGTGGTGTGTGACATCACGCGGACAGCCAGGTTAGGGAGCCGCGAAGAAGTCATGGCAATGGTGCTTCAATATGGGCACGAGGGCTTTGCCCAATACCTTACCGCCAATGGCTATGAGGATGCTTTCATCAACACGTTGAAGATGGAACCGCACTACGCGGGTTGGATGCACGACCGCTGCCATGGCTGGCTGTCGATTGAAGGCGTGGCGATTGCCCACGATGTCAATCACCTGACGGTCCTCAGTCACGACCAGATGCAACCGTTCATGAACGACACGTGGGATTGGCCACAGTGGCCAGCCCTCAATGTCTCCCATGCGCGAGTGCTCGAGTATTTCCAGAGTATGGTGGTACTCGGCAATCCCCTGCGGGACCATCTCGACGACCTGGGCGATCCCCCTGTCAACGACGGTCCGGATGACGGATCACACGATGACGGATCGCATGACGATGGATCGCACGATGATGGATCGCACGATGACGGATCGCACGATGACGGATCGCACGATGACGGATCGCACGATGACGGATCACATGACGATGGATCACATGACGATGGATCACATGACGACGGATCACATGACGACGGATCGGATGACTCCGATTCATCCGACGATTCGAATCAGTCCGATAGCATTTCGGTCGAAGTCGCAGGCGACTTGTGGTGGGACGGTTTTACGGCGGCGATCACGGTTCATAACGAAAGTGATGCCAAGCTGGAGCAATGGCAATTCCGCTTCGCCAGTTCCCACACCATCTCCGGAACTCCGTGGGGTTGTACCGTGGAAACGACGAACTTGGGCAACGGTCTCTACGAGCATCTCGTTCGCGGTGCCGAGTGGGGCCGCTGTATCCCAGCCGGGGAAGCCGTTTACGTCGGCTTTAACGGTGACCAGGGAGTGGCCCTTGGCAACTCCGGCCTGCTCGATGCCGACGGTCTGTTCGATGGCGGTTGGATCGGGGATGGTGATTCGGACGGAGGATCTTCCGGTCCTTCTCCACCCGATTCCCCAACCGAAACAGCAAGCCTTTCGGTCGAGGTCGAGGGAGACCTTTGGTGGGACGGCTTCACCGCCGCCATCGCGGTCCATAATGAAACGGATGCAAAACTGCGCCGATGGCACTTCCGTTTTGTCAGTTCGCACAGGATCTGTGGTACGCCCTGGGGTTGTCGGGTGGAAACGACCGACCTGGGTAATGGACTGTACGAACACCGTGTCAAAGGTGCCGAATGGGCGCGGTGCATCCCCGCCGGTGGTTCGGTCTTCGTCGGCTTTAACGGTGACCAGGGAGTGCCACTAGGCAATTCCGGGCTACTCGATGCCGACGGTCTGTTCGATGGTGGATGGATCGGTCAATGATCGATCGGCCCCAATTCCCAGGGGCAAACGGCCCGTGCACACCGGGATTCCCGGTGTGTCACGGGCCTGTTTTTTGTTGCCGGGCTTCACCGTCCATTCATTAGACGGTGCAAATTTCTTCGCCTGCCCGCAAGTTGTGGGTCACCGTTCTGGCTCCGTTGTTCATCGCGCAGCTGCTGGTCGGTCATCCGCATGCGCCGGTGGTAGGAAGCGTATTCGATCAGAAAATCGAGGAAGGACATTCCCAACAGAACCACGCCTATTACCAGGCAGGACCCGAACACAAATCCTGCCAGTGCATCGACCATGCTGGCAAAGGGTAATGCCGTCGATTCCAGCAAGTCGACGAAGCGATACCAGAGGATCAGGACAGTGGTCAACATCACAACAATTAACTTGGGAACGCCCAACACGCTGCGTGCAGCACCCCGCAAGGAAAACAGTTGCCGCCACCAGTTGGCCGGGGATAAGCGCTTGGGGTCAGGGAGGATCGATCTACCGATCCAGACCGGTCCCGTTTGCAGGTAATGGGCCAGGATCCCGACCACCATCACAACCCCCAGGAGAGGCAAAATGGCAAAGCCGGCTGCGACGAGTCCTTGCCAGATATCCTCCTGGAACATGATCGGGTTGTATTCATGACCAACACGCTGGCTGCGCCATGTCTGGTCGGTGAACGCCTGCAGGCGATTGCCAGCCATCGAGAATAGTAACCAGCAGGCGGCAATACTGAAAACCAGCTGCAACGATGCCGACAGCTCCTGGCTCTTGGCAAACTGCCCATCTTGCCGAGCCTGCTGCAGGCGGATCACCGATGCGGGATGTACAGCATCATCATGGTGGCTCATGTCAACTTCCTCAAGCAGAATCCTGCAGAACGTTTCGCAATAGCTGGATCGACGACTGGATGTCATCCATGAACAACCAGATACAGCCACCCAGCGTCAGAAACAGGGCCAACATCATGATGATCAGGTTGGAAGAGAGTCCGACCTGCAACATATTGATTTGGGGTAATGAACGCGACACCATACCGATCACCACGGTGGCGACCAGGATCGCGCCCATCGCCGGGGCAACCGCCCGCACCGAGAGGGCCAGGCTTTGTTGCAACAGGGTAATGGTGAGATCCAGCAGGTTTTGCGGATCGATCGAAGCACCCAGCGGGACGGCATGGAACGAACCGAGCACCGAACCGATCAGCATCTCCGGGCCCCCGATCAGTACAAAGATTGCTGCCGAGAGGATCGCAAACATCCTTCCCAGGATCGATTGACCGCTCGTTTCAGCCCCGGAAAACGCATCGACCTGCAAACCGGCCATCTGGCCAATCATGGCACCCGCCATTTCGGCAGCCGAATAGATAATCAACACTCCCAGGCCCAACATCGTCCCAATCACAATCTCCGACAGTACGGCTGTCAGGAGCCCTGTCCCCTGCAGGGAGAGATCGACGGGCAGACTGATCAGCGGCAACGCCACCAGCGATACCAACAGGCTCCCCACGATACGAATCCTCAATGGGATCTGACGACTCCCCAGCACGGGTGCTGCCAGGACCATCGCCAGAACCCGGACTCCGATCAGCAGGAATGTCGTCAACAAGAGGGTCACGGCTTGTTGTCCACCCCGATCAAGAAGGGGGACTCCAGCATGGAAACGCTGTATTCAACCATGTACTCGGTCAACCAGGGCATGCCGATCGCCAGGATAATCGTGATCAGGATAATCTTGGGAACAAAGGAGACCGTCTGGTCCTGGATATGCGTCATCGATTGAATCACACCGACCAGGATGCCAATCAGCAAACCTGCAATCAGCACCGGCCCGCCCACCATCAAGCAGACCAGGATCGCATTTTGACCCGTTTCGACAGCATTGTGAGGTTCCATGGGAACTCCTACCTCATCCACCCAACTGAGAACTGAGAACGAAGATTAACCCGCTAAGTGAACGGTCCAAAACTCTGCAACAACATGCCGACCACCAGGTTCCAACCATCGACCATGACAAACAGGATCAGTTTCAATGGAAAACTGACCATCGTCGGTGGCAGCATCAACATCCCCATCGAAACGGTGACCGTTGATACAACCAGGTCCAGGACCAGGAACGGCAAGTAGATCTGGAAACCAAGTAAAAACGCAACCTTCAGTTCACTCACCAGGAATGCAGGCAGCAGGACATTGATCGGCACCTGCTCCAGACTGGTTGGTCGCGTCGCGGCGGTGTCACGGGGCAGGTATTTGTAGAACAGGGCAATCGATTCCTTGTTGTCGGCGACTTCAATCTGTTTGGCCATGAACTTTTTCACCGGGCTCAGCCCGCGGGTCCATGCCTCATCCCAACTGATCGACTGCGAATCGGAATACGGGTCAATCGCTTCCTGCTTGACTTCGTTCCAAACGGGCATCATTACCAGCAAGGTGATAAACAGCGACAGGGCCGTTAACACCTGGGTCGGTGGCAGCTGTTGCCCACCAAACGCCTGACGCAACAGGCTCAGTACAACAATGACGCGGACATAGCATGTCGTCATCAATACCAGCGCCGGTGCCAGGCTGAGAGCCCCCAATAGAATCAAGGCTTTGATCGACATGCCTGAATTTTCGCGCGAAACGAGTTGCTTTGCCTCCGAGGCAATCAGGTCGGTCAACGAAGTGGACTTCCCCGGTTCGACCTCCCGTTCGTCCGACACGTCGGGTTGCTCGATCACCATGGGTCGATTGGCAATGGCAGGGCCATCAGCGGGCAATTGAGCAGCCAGGTCACTTCCCAAGAGTGCCATACAGAATGGGACGAACAGGATCAGCCCCCGGCGCAGAACTGGCGCCGTCTTTCGATACCACGATCGAGCTGGGATCGTACCTGCGTGCATGCAATCTGCGTCCTGATTACGCCTCGAAAACCGAACCGTTGGATTGGGATCGGACGACATTTTGCAGTTGCTGCAAAACATCTCTTAAATTGTCAGCGGCCGGGGGTGCCGGCGGGGTGTCCGTTGCCGGTGAACGACGCGACTGGTTCATGGAAACCTGGGCGCTGGAACGGCGGGATAACCGTGAACTGGCCGCGCGTCGCTTTCGTTTGGACACGCACAGCGAAGCAAGGTATTCGACCTCTTCCGGGTCGGACACTTCTCCGATCATCTGGGAACCCTCGGCACTGTTCATCAACAGCAGCAGCTTGTTTCCCAGACGGATCACCTGCAGGTGCTTTTTGGGGCCGAACGGCGTGGTACCAAGCACTTCCACGACTTCCGTCGGCAAGGCGCCAGACGAGCCGGGATTGAATTTCCGCATGAACCAGACGATCCCAAAGTAGCCCCCCAGCACGATCGCCAGTGAACCGAGCATCTTGGTCAAATCCAGATCGGCGAAATGCTCACGAATTCCGGCCGCAAAGCCGTGATCCTTAGCTTCCGCTTCTTCCAGTTCGGCGAACAGTTCATCCGGAACACTGAAGTCCTCGTCAGCCGCGATGTCACTGGCAAACGAACCTTCCGGCGACGGATCCGCAAGGTCCTCCTGCGGGATTTCCATCGGCTGAAAATCGACCTGCTCCACATGGCTTCCATCATCTACCGCTGAAGGCACCGCGGCGTCGAAGGCTGGCGGGATTACGTCCTGGGCATGAACCGATCGGTCACCCGTGTGAACGAGGATGACTGCCATCATGGCCAGGCAAAGCATGGCTCCGGGAGAAACAAATTTTTCAGGAATCGACTTCATCTTGGGTAGCTTCCATGACGATAGTGATGAAGTAAAAATAGGTTCGAATTCAATTCCATGAATTCAGAACAATCATTTCGGGCCGCTCTTTTCGCGAAATTTCCCGGTTATCGCAAGTGCAATTCCCGGTCTGCCAGCAGCGCGTCAGGCAAAATCTCTCAGCCAGCTCTTGATCACTTTGGCCGCCGTTTCCGGGTCCTGATCGATCAAACTGGCCAGCTTGGTTTTCAGTTCTTCGCGTTCGTTGATGTCATATTGCGAGGCAGCATGAGGGGCCTCGGCCGACGTTTGCGACTCGGCTGGTCCCCAGACATTGAATAGCACACAAATGAACCCGAGAACACCGACGGCCACCAGCGGCCAATGGCGTTCCCCGCTCTCTTTCAACCATTTCCAGGATTGACCCGTCAGGGGATCACCCGGCGAATTTCCGTCCAGGATGACAGCCACCGGCGCTTCACTCTGGTCCAAACCGTTGGGCAGGACAGGACTTATCCGCTTGATGATATCTTCCCTGATCAACTTGAATTTCCTGTCTACCGAGGCGACTCGGATATTGGCCGAATCGACCGGGCAAGGCATTTCGCCCAGTGACTTGGCAGGGATCCGAATGATCACATGCACACTCTCGGTCGCCGCGCCATCCCGTTCCGGCGACTCAGGCGAATCGCCCGCCGGGTTCAACACCACGTCCTCTTCGACATGGCCAACCAATCGTGTGGCAGGGACAATGTTCCGGATCGCGGCGGTCCCATTGGCACCCGGCCCGGCAGAAGATGCCTGGCCGATCCCGGGAGCTGCCGTATTATCGTCCCTGGCCGGGATGCGACTGGCGACCACGATTGAACTCACCTCACCGGCTGTTCCGGAAGGAATGATGGCCGGCCCGGTCAGCTGATCCGTTCCCTGAAACTTATCGCTCTGTTCCACGTGGACATCAATTTCAATGTCCGAGTACTCGGCCAGGATCCGTCTGATTTTCTCGATGTAAAATCGTTGTCGGTCAACGCGCCACCGCGCCGACTTGGCCTGGACATTGCCCTTGGCAGAATCTTCTGGATGAGCCCGACCCTCGTTCAGGTCAGTCAAGACGATGTCTTGCGGTGACAGGCCGGCAAAGGCGCCGGCGATCGTTTCACGGATGGTCGAAATATTATCCCACGAAAGAATCTGTTCCTGCCTGGGTTGGACCACCACAACCGCGGACATCCTGACCGGTTCAAAAATATTTTCGGCACAGGAATCACACTCCAGCCACGCCTCGTCGACATAAGGCAGTCGAACGATCATGTCGACCACCTCGCGCCGCTTGCGGAGCTTTGCAATCCTCTCGCGTTCACTGGGCGACAATAGAAAATTGGATTTCAGGCTCTCATCCTGTCGGGTACCAAATCCTGGTATTCCATGTTTTTCGAGCGCCAAATAGTAACTCGACTTGGAGGGGTTAGGAACCATGATCCTGCCGTCGGCCAGTTCGTAGTCGACCAACCCCTCGATATTCAGAGCCCGGACGATTTCCTGCGTTTGGCTCGGCCGGCACGGCTCCCCATCGAGCAGATCGGAACGATCAATTTCCTGGGGAAAGGTCGAGAAGTGCAGGCTGGCCAGCAACCCCATTACCAACAGGATGCCAAGCGTTGCCTTTCGGTGGCGCGGTCGCAACCAAAGGGCCAGCTTTTCAGTGAAATCTTTTGACGAATCCAAGGACTTGGCTCCCGTTACCTAGGCCGCTTTACGTTGGGCGAAACGAGGGATCACCAGAACATTGGCCGTACCTCCCTGGGGGCATTCCCACGTTTGCACCTGTCCACCGTGGACCATGGCTGCCGAGTTGGCAATCTCCAGACGCTCGGGGGCACAGTCTGCCTGCAAGCGGATTGGCTCGTTGTCTATTTCAGTTTCCGGGAAGGTCGAAAGGGATTCCTGCAACGAGCTGGTATCCGCCACCTCCAACTCCCACTGGTGACGGCAGTCGACCAGGGTTACCAGCAATTCGCCACCTTTCGGCATCGCGTCAATTGCGTTCTCGATCAAGTTGGCAACGGCCCTGTGAATCACCTCCGGAAACACATCGGCCGTCACTTCCGGCAAATCGGTTTCGACGCGAATGTTCTGTTTTTCAAATCGACTCGTAAAGGAGGCAACGAGGTCCTTTGTCAAATGGTTGATTTCGATGGAAGATTTGATTGACTTGTCTTCCATCCTTTGGCCGGATGCCCCATTTTGCAGACCCATCTTGTTTCCCTCTCCAAGAAATTTCTTTTTTGCGGAGATGCTTGTAGCGAAAGTCTCAAGTCCTTGTCAATGCAGGCCGTTCCGCCATTCCAAAAAAACCTGGCGATTCCCCAACCTGCGGCGAAAGGCGCGCAACCTGGCCTTCAAGCGACAAGCAGACGCGGAAAAATAAGCAGATCGGGAATCTGGGAAGGATTCAACCGATTCCTTGCATGCAACTGCCAGAAGAGAAGCAAACTAGTCGGTGACTGCTGTCTCGATCATCTCCATGATCCAGCCATTGACGTCTGATAGCATCGAATCAACCAGCTGGTCATCACCCGGGTACTGCCTCAAAGTGACCGAGAAACCACCGATGTGAAGCAGACGAAGCTGTTGACACAATTTCGCCTGGTCGAAGGTAATCGAATTTCGGCAATGGGCCCAAAACAACTCCAGATGACGACAGTTTTTCCAGTCACTCAAGGGAGTCTGCGTCTCCGGTATCGGTCCATTGATGGAAATCAGGCCGGCAAACAACTCGGGACGCTCCAGGCCAATCCGGTACGCCATGGTCCCGGCTGCACCAAAACCACCAATAAAAACCCTGTCCGAAGCAATATTGAACCGCACCATGGCCTGATCAATGGCACTGGCTACCGAGGCGTGGGTTGCCTCGATACACGATCTTGTCTGCTCCCAGAAAAACCCCTTGGCCGAATCGCCAACAGGCGATTGCGGGGCAACGGCGGCATAGTTCCTCAGACTGAGGCCCGGCATGACATTCTGAATCTGTTCCGAAGTACTTCCGTCGCTATGCAGCCAAACCACCAGTGGATAACGATAATTTTTCGTGTAGTGCAACGGGACAAACAACGAGCAGTCGGCAACGTTGCCTGACTGTTCAACGAGGTTCTCAGAAGCCAGGGGCTGGGGCAACTTTTCGACACCCTGGGAGTTCCCCTTGTTCCATGAAGCACTGGCCAGCGGGCTGATCTTAATTCGATTCATGACCTGTCGCGGTAAAGAATGACGGCATGTGAGTAATCAAGTCTCACGTTTTAAGACAGGCGCGAGGGAAAGTCAACTGCATTCAGTTGTCGACCCACCGCCTGAACACCAAGCTGGCAATCGAATCAAACGAAACCAAAATCAGCCGGATGCTAGCGATGCCAATCAGACGATGGCAAAGCCCACGACTGACACATCTCGTGTCCATCAAAATTACCGACCAGCACAACCGCTTGGGATCGGCGAGGAACGGCCTGGCTTAAAGCAGGTCCTGCACCCCTTCACGTTCTTCATTCAATTCCTTCATCGTGGCCTCCATCCGCTCCCGACTGAATTCGTCAACCTCCAATCCCTCGACGATGGCATACTCACCATCCTGGCAGGTCACCGGAAAGGAGTAGATTAAACCTTCGGAGATGCCATAACTTCCATCGCTGCAGACGGCCATACTGACCCAATCCCCGTCCCGTGAACCGAGCATCCAATCGTGAACGTGGTCAATGGCCGCATTGGCGGCGGAAGCCGCACTGGAGGCACCTCGAGCCTTGATAATCTCCGCCCCCCTCTGTTGGACGGTGGGGATGAATGTCTCGCGGTACCAGGATTCCTCGACCAAATCCATGGCCGCATTCCCATTGATGATTGTCTTTGAAATATCCGGGTATTGCGTGGCAGAATGGTTCCCCCAGATGGCCATATGGTAGACATCATGGGAGGCGGCACCCGTCTTCAAGGCGAGTTGACTGATGGCCCGGTTGTGATCAAGCCTGGTCATCGCGGTGATTTGACGGGGATTGATGTCGGGAGCATTGGCCATGGTGATCAGAGCATTCGTATTGGCCGGGTTACCCACGACCAATACCCTGATATTGCGACTGGCATTCTCATTGATCGCTTTTCCCTGCACCGAGAAGATCTTGGAATTGGCCTGCAGCAGGTCCTTGCGCAACATCCCCTGCTTGCGCGGCATCGCACCGACCAGCAGCCCGAAATCAGCATCGGCAAAGGCGACATTGGGATCGTCGGTCGCCACGATGTCGTGCAAGAGCGGAAAGGCACAATCATGCAATTCCATCACCACGCCACCCAGGGCGTCCATTGCCGGTGGGATTTCCAGTAATTGGAGAATCACGGGCTGGTCTTTTCCCAGCATATCACCCGCAGCAATTCGGAATAGAAGCCCGTAACTGATTTGCCCGGCAGCCCCGGTAACGGTTACGCGTACAGGATCTTTCATGTCTGTCCCTATCAAATGTTGGAGATTACCGGCATTGGCAGCCGTTTGCCCAAGCTCTCCCCTGCACACAGTTCCCACAGGGCAATGCCCCGACAAGCGCGCAAAGAGATTAAATGCCGAACCCGCGAATATCCCCAAGCTGCTGCCGGATTTCAAGAGGGTACGCCTGGACCAGAGCGTTTCCTTGGTACCTTGCATCCCAGTGGCCGGTGTCCCTCCCGGCAGGCCCCTGGGCTCGAAGGCCCGCCATCCCTACACGCCGTCACCTTCAGAACCGGGATCCCTCCCTGGCTCGCGTGCTGTCCCGAGATCGAGCCCGGGGAAATCGTCCACTTTCCCCGAAGTCCTTTCTTCCTTATCGGCAACCGCCAACCCAGGGCCGCCCTGATAATCGTGCAAGCGGCCGAGAACGGGATTTCTTTGCTGTTCATCCGATCGCCGAAAAAACCAGACGACAATCAGAATCACGACAGCTACCACGACCAGGACGGTCAACAGGAAATTGTCGATCGCCTGCTTGGAGCGGTTGTCGACCCTCGGTGCGATCGCGATGACCAGGGGGCTGACCTGCCCCTGGGACGGGTGCAAGCGCGAAGTAAACTCGGAATCGTAATTCCAGAATTTCATGAAAAACCCATCGATCGTCACCCGCTTTCCCCTGATTTCCTCCGGCGTCCCGGGTAACCGGGGGACACAGACGGTAGCGGGAAAACGGTTTTTGTAGACCACGTCCTCCAACTCACCCGGCGCGCCATCCGGCACCTGGCGCTTGATCACCACCCGGCTATCGCCCAGAGGGACAAACATATCCAGCTCATAGTAGTAATCCAGACCGAGTCGCTCTCGGACCGCTTTGCGGTCAATGTAAATTCGGACCGCCCGCTTGACATGACCGGCAAACTGGATCGCCTCACCAAAATGATCCTGCGGGTTTTCCAGCAATTGGATAAACCCCAGTCGCTGTCCCTTGAAGTCAGACGGAGAGAGTCGATTGGCCGCGGCCAGTAGCTGAAAAAAACAGGCCGAGTCACTCTCGGTAATCGACCGATTGTTGTTTTGCTTGACAAAATCAAACTGACCGATATCGACACCGCGGCCAGACAGCATCACTTCACTCGGCCCCACACCCATCATGGTATCCACCCGATCCGGGTACCAGCCGACCCGATCGGTGACAAACAGAGGCAGCAACCCGAGATCATCGCCCATTTCGGCCGCAGACGATGCCGGGCCAAGATTGGAGAAATCGATCAACGCCTGAAAAAAACCAAGAAAGCGAACCGGTTCGTCGATCGCTGTCCGAAGGGGCCAGACGCGGGGTACGGATCGGGCAGCTACCACAAACGACTTTCCTGAATCTGACTCCACCCGTGCCAAATAGAATCCCCGCATACTCGTGTTTTCATAATTCTCCGGCAAACTGACCGGACAGACCATCTTGACCCTGCCCTCCAGTTCAAAAACCTGAAACCGGTACTTTTGCGGATCCTCCTCGATCGCTCGCGGGCTGACACCACGGGTGTAGGCGGCGTACCGCTCCCAACTTTCCGGCGAGGCGTTGGCCGACCGGAACAACAGGCGGATCATGAATTCATCGGAGGTTGAAAACCGGGACTCGTCCACCACGTCGTACAGCTCACTTGGCTGGAAACCCGAAAGGGCCGACGGGAGCTCCTGCTGGGCTCCCAATGGACTGCAGAGAATCAGCATCCAACCGATGCCCAGCGGCCAGGACAGTCGCAGAGATTTACCGCTCATCATGGTTCTCATTCCGGTTGCCCTGAATCCCATCAAGCGGAGGGCTAGCCTCTTCCGGCAACCTGTCGGCCGCGTACAAATCCCGGACTCGCTCAGCGTCCGATTTGATCGCACCGTCACGGGCCAGCCGTTCCAGGTTACCCGCCAGACGTTGCTCCGATTTGGCCGAGATCGTGTATTGAGAGGTCCGGGTCATCTGGTAAACGCCGACGGCAATCCCGACCGCCACCACCGGCATCAGGACGACAAACGCAATCAATAGCCAGGCAGGTGGTTGCCATACCTGGCGGGCCACCACTTGCTGGGGAGGCAGTCGTTCACAAGTCTCGGCCAGGATCAGCGGACAAACGGCCATTTCCCGTTCGGTCGTTTCGTAACTTCGGAGTTTAAAGAAAATCCCCCTGACCAACACGTCCTCTGACAAGGTCGTAAACTCCTTGCCGACAGGGGGCAGTTCGCCAGGCAACTTAAGACAATAGACACAGTACGGAGAAACATTGGTGTCAGACGGTTCGAGCCAGAGGACATAATAATGGTCAATGCCGAGCTCGTTCCGGCGAACCTCGATCCGGTCGACACCGCGCAGGGTCCCGCTGATTTCGACCCACTTTCCACGATAGCTCTCCGGTTGGCTCACAAGCTGGATATGAGAAACGATTGAATCCGTACCAGTCCCCGCCACTTCGGTTGATTCCGATTCAATACGCTGCCACGTTCTCAGCCAGGCCGGACCGTCCGCCGGCCGAACCACGGGCGTCCGATCCCGGACCTGCTCATAAACGGTCGGGTCGAGCAAGGTTTGAATCTGTTGCAAGGTGTCACGCTGCTCTGCCTCAAGAGGTTCGCCCTGGGCAGCCCGAAGGGCCGACATCTTGAACGCTCTCCAATGTTCCTGGAAACCGATCAGTTGCTGGCTGAGGCGCCTCTTATGCTCGGAGTCAGGAGCGAGGAGTGAAATTTCACCGAGGAGTTCAGCTTGGGAATCGTCGCTCAGACGTTCCATTTTTTCGATCACCGCCTGAAAGCCTGGATCGATTTCCCGGCTACTCCGTTCTGGTTGCATCGCTTCCCGTAAAACCTGGTTCAGACTCTTTTTCTCGGTCCGCGACAAATTTCGATAGGACCGGCTCCAGAACCGTTGCGCCAAGGAGACCTCCTCCTGCCGAGGGAGAGGCTGAACCGCGCCTGGCTCTATCGAATCGCCCCATACGGGCACAGTGTCAGACCCGTTCCTCGGCAAATCGCTGGCTGGCGACTCGGCCAGCAAAGGCTCCGCCCGCTTTTCCTGCCACCCCAACCAAGCCCATCGCTCCGGCTTTTTCGCCTCTTTCATGGCAATCAAAACCAGGATCAGCGCGGCAAACAAACTCATCAACCGCAGTTTGGTCGTGCGAACCGAAAATCGGGTTCCTGGTTTACCGGGACCACAACCGGGGGCTGTCTCCGCCTGTTTGTCAATTCTCATACCGTAATCTTAGCGATAGATACTGGCCGGGGGACACGAATTATGCCCGGAACGACCGTTTGCCAATTGAAAACCACGAATTAATTTTGATAATTAGGGGGTTGGAACAATCTTAATTTTTGGGCGACCCGGGTTTGCAACCGCCCTGGCCAGGAGTGGACTGTGAAGAGAAGTTGTATTGCTACCTGTTTCATGACGTTTCCCGTCTGCCTCCTTGTTGCAGCCCTGGCACCGGCCGAAGAGCCTGCCGAACGTTTCCTGGAGGCCCTTCGGGAAAATGGCTATTACGACATTGCGCTTGACTACCTGGAGACCATCAGCAATAGCCCGGCGGTTTCCGAAGACTTCAAGAAAGTCCTGCCCTTTGAGAAGGCAGAGACGTTGATCAAGAGCACGGCCAATATCCGGAATGTCGACGAATGGGAATCGGTTCTGGACGAAGCCCAAAAACTGCTCAGCCAGTCTGCCCAACTGGCTGACACGCCGGAACTACAGGCGCGTTCTCAGCGTTACGAAGGCAATCTTCTCTACCGGCGGGCGCGCGTCTACATGAGGCGATCGGAGGATGACCGCCTGACCGTCCAGGAACAGCAACAATTGATGAAGAAGGCCCAGGAACAATTGCAGAAATCGATGGAAGTCTACCAGCAGGCCCGGGCATCGCTGAAGGACCTCATCTCGAGTTTCCAGATTGACCCCGACGACCCGGGTTCAGCCAACAAGAAGAAGACACTCGAGAGTACCTATACCAAGGTTCGCATTCGCTCTCCCTTGATCATGGAACAACTGGCAGACACCTACCCCCCCGGGTCGGAAAACCAAAAAAAGTATCTGCAGGAAGCCGCCACCGGGTATGCCGAATTGTGGGACAAGTATTTCCGGTTTGCAGCCGGTCTGGATTCCTGCCTGTTTGCTGCCCGCTGCTACTACAAGCTCGGAGACTACGACCAATCGATCAGCTACCTGCAGGAAATTTTTGCCTTGAACGATTCGACTGCCCTGCGACCGTTGAAACGAAAAGCGATGGTCCTGGCGGCTGATGCCTGGATGAAGAAGGAGCCGTACGCCTATGACGAGGTAATTGCCAACTTTCAACCGCCCGTCGAAAGGCTGACACGGGCCGAACTGCGCGTGCCGGAGTGGCAACGGATCCAGGTGGAACTGGCCCGGGGTTACCGCAAGAAGGCAGAGGCCCTGGAAGCTGAAAAAAGCGGGCAAAACACCGGTCGAATCAACAACTTCAACCGGGATGCTGTCAAGCTGGCCAAGGCGATTTCCCGGGTACCTGGCCCCCACCGCGAACTGGCCGCCGAACTACTCGAGCAGTGGAACCTCTCGGTGAATGTTGAAGAGGAAGAGGCCAAACCGATCGAGTCGTTTGTTGATGCCAAGCAGAAAGGGACAGACCATGTTGCTGAAGTGGAGATCATCCTGGGAGAAGTCGCGACGGCAAAATCAGATCTCACGAGCGCCCGTACGGATAGCGAAAAGAATAAATATCAACAAGATCTGGACGCTGCCAGAGAGCGTCTGATGACACAGGCCAACCAGGCGCTGGCCATGTTTGATCTGGCGTTGACCCTCTCTGACGAAGAGACAAGTCGGGCCGACATCAACAGCTTGCGTTACCTGCAGAGCGTCTGCCATTTCGCCATGTCCAATTATTTCGAGTCGGCGCTGATTGGAGAATTCCTGATCGACCGCTATCCCAATGTCAACGGGAGTCGCCAAGCTTCGGGAATTGTGATCAAGAGCTACTCGATTCTCCACGATTCGGCTCAACCGGAAGACAAGGCTTTTGAAAGAGACCGGCTGCTCAAGACCTGCAATGTTATTGTGAACCGCTGGCCCGGATCCAACGAAGCCGGTGACGCGGCCAGCACCCTGGCGCAAATGGCGCTGGCAAACAAGGATTTTGAGAATGCGGAAAAATATTACGCCATGATCCCCGATGGCCATTCGCGGCATATGGTACTCGGAATTCGAATCGGGCAAAGACGCTGGTTCGACTACAAGGAGAAGTTGCGGCAACAGGAGGCTGACCCCGGATCGATCTCGCAGCCAGATGTTGACGCTTCCCTCGGTTCGGCCAAAAGCTACCTGGCCAATGCTCTGAAGTCAGCACAAGCGGATGAAATGTCTTACGATCTGGCGTTGGGTTCCCTGCTACTGGTGGACGCCCACCTGGAAACGGGGGATGTCGACCAGGCGATCAACCAGCTGGAGTCGGCCGGCATCGCCCCGCTGGACCTGATCAAGGAAAAACACCCGGCCATCATGGCATCCTCTGCCCGTGATCTATTTGTTCGCGAGACCTTCAAAATCGCCGTCAAGGCATACCTGGCGGCGCTGGGTGCCCACCCGGACGACAGCCAATGGATCGACAAGGCACAGGGCGTGATCCGCCAGATGCGGGAAGATGCAACGGCCAGTAACGACCCGCAGGCTCAGGCCAAAATCGTGGTGATTTACCGGATGATCGCCTCCCAGCTGAAACAACAATTTGAGACGATCCAGGACCTGCAAAAGCGAAAAGCGTTTGCTGCCAACCTGGCTCGTTTCCTGGAGTCGATTGAAAAAGAATCGAATGACCCGCGGACGATCCTGTGGGCTGGTTCAACATTGATGTCCGTCAGTAACTCTCTCTCTTCGGAAGCCGCTTCAGCGGACGCCAACCCGTATTATCAGCAGGCGGTCAACGCGTTCAATCGTGTCGAAAAACTCGGTTTGCAAGATCCCAAACTGAAGATAGAGCTCAACCGGCAACGAGCGATCGCCATGCGGGGTCTCGGCCAATACGAGGAGGCGCTGGCCGCACTGACGGAAATCCTGAAGGAAAAGCAGACCAACCTTACGGTTCAACTGGACGCCGCAGAGACCCTTCAGCAATGGGGCAAGTCGGCCAAGCGATCGCGGGCCTACGGCGAAGCGATGATGGGAACTGCCAAGGAGCGCGATCCAAAAACAAAACGCTCCGCCAACCTGGTTTGGGGTTGGCGTAAACTGGTCCAGGCGCTCCGTGATAACCCACAGTTCAAGGATGCCTACTATCAGAGCCTATACGGATTGATCGAATCGCGGCTCGAATACGGCAAGCTGGAAAATTCTCCGAAGGCGATTGACTCGGCCCTCAAGGAATTGACCAACGCTCAAAAACGCCACCCGGAAATGGGTGGGGCAAAATGGCAGGGGCAATTCAATGAACTCCAGCAAAAAATCAAGCAATCCCAGCAATGACCAAGCGGATCATCAAGATCCTTTCAATAAACCTAGAATCGACGTCGGTTAACCGACTGACCCACATGCACTTACTCAGGAAAATTAGATGTTGAAAGCCGTCCGTCCAGTGATTCTGAACGCTTTTTGTTCATGCGTCGCCATCACCCTGCTACTCACCCCGTCCGCGTCCATTTATGGCCAATCCAATGACTCGGTTTTCATGAAGGCCGGCGTCGGAGGCGCGAGCAAAAAAACAGGGAAAATTACCGAGACTTCCAAGAATGGCGTCACGCTGCAGGGCCGCAATGGCACCGAGGAGATCCCCACTCAAAACATCAAGAAAATCACCTTTGCCGGTGAACCAACGTCACTGGACAGAGCCAAAAGTCGATTGGAGAGCGGGCGATATGACGACTGCCTGGCGGAGCTGGCCAAGATCACTGATCCACCGTCGGAATTGATTGCCGCTGAGATGGCGTTCATGAACGCCTACAGCCAGGCGCAAAAATCACTCAAGGGAGGTGATGTGACGCCGCAACAAGCCGGTACGGCTATCCGGGCGTTTGTGCAAAACAATCCGGATTCACACCACTTCTACCCGGCCACCGACATCCTGGGCAAGTTGCTGGTCGGGATCGGCAAACCAGACCTCGCTCAGAGAGAATTTGCCAAGCTGGCCCAATCCGAATGGCCTTCGATGAAAATCCAAGGGTTGTTTCAACAGGGAAACTCTCTGATTTTGACCGGCGACCTTGAAAACGCGAAAAAGGCCTTTTCCCAGATCGTCAACATGGACGCCAATGATGATGAATCCCAGCAATTCAAGCTAGTCGCCCAATGCCAAATCGCCAAGATCATGGCGCTGCAGGGAGACAGTGACGGGGGACGCGTCATCGTCGAAAAAATCATCAAGGATGAAAACCCGGATAACGCCTTGGTATTTGCCTACGCCTACAACGCGCTGGGTACCTGTCATCTGCAATCCCAACAACCCAAACCTGCCGCGATCGCCTTTTTGCATACCGAGTTGCTGTATGGCACCGAAGCCGCACCCCATGCCGAAGCGCTTTACAATCTGTGCAAACTCTGGCCTCAACTCGAAGAGACAGATCGGGCGAACCGGGCCAGACAGGCTCTCAAATCGCGTTACCGGAACACATATTGGGCACTACAACTCTAAATTCGACGATTATGGTCGTTCAACAATGTCGACTTGACGGAATTAGACTATTACAATCGTTGAATCGAAAAAATACTCAGAGCTGAAATTCGTTCTTCCTGATACGATCCCGCGCTGTACGACTTGAAATATCAGGTGCATTTTGCGTAAATACAGGTCGGTACCCAGCTTTACAGGAAAACCACACACAACCGACCTCCCCAACTGGAGACTATTTGCTATGCCGTTGCCATTTTCGAGCACTCTTTCTCGTTTCTGCTTGGAGCGATCCTGGCTGTTCTGGTTCGTGGTTGTCGTCAGTTTTTTTTCATTGCCCGCCGACGCACTGGTTCATGCCCAGGAAGCAGCGGCTGATGCTGCCACAGACGGCAACCGAGAGAGCCTGTTGGCCTGGCTGGTTTCATCATTGGGCTGGGGCTACATCCTGATTTTCCTCTCCTTGTCATTCATCCTGGTCGCCCTGTTCATCATGAACGTCCTCTCCGCGCGGCGAGACTACGTTTGTCCCAAGCACCTGATCGAGGGTTTCGAGGCTCACCTCGACGAGAAACAGTACCAGGAGGCTTATGAATTGGCCAAGGCGGATGAGTCGTTTTTGGGGAACGTCCTCGCGGCCGGACTGGCCAAGTTGTCCAGTAGCTACCAGCATGCCCACACCGCAATGGAGGAAGTCGGTGAAGAAGAAAACATGAAACTCGACCATCGCCTGAGCTACTTGGCACTGATTGGTACGATCAGTCCAATGATCGGGCTGTTCGGTACGGTTCACGGCATGATTGATGCCTTCTATGTCATTGCACAAAGTGGCACGACTCCGCCAGCCAGCCAGTTGGCAGGCGGTATTTCCAAAGCGCTTCTCACAACACTGATTGGTCTCTTCATTGCGATCCCGGCCATCACTGCCTACAACATCCTGCGAAACCGGGTCCAGCGACTCGTTTTGGAAGCCGGGATTACGAGCGAGAACCTGATGGGTCGATTCGAGAAAGTCGGCACGAAGAAAGACTGATCTGCCGAGCTTGACGTTCAGACCTCGAGAACAGAAACCGCCCCGGGAATGACCTAATGCGATTCAGGAAAGACAATCAATCGGAAATCATGGAAGGGGATCTAACCCCGATGATCGACGTCACCTTCCTGTTGATCGCGTTTTTCATGGTCCTCATCAATTTCACCGAAGTTGACCGGGCCGAAGAAATCCTCCTTCCCAAGAGTCGACTGGCCATCCCCCCGACCGTCCGCCCGGATTACCAAATCATCCTGAACCTCGACGTCAACGGGGTCGTGAAATTTGGTGGCCAACAATTTGACGCTATCGATCTGCTCGATTCCGCCTTGGAGCGCGAAAAATCGGCTGCGCAAATCGAAAATGTTCAACCACGGGACATCTCGGTCATCATCCGGTCGCACCAGGACACACCGACCGGACTGGTGCAAAAATTAATCAACAAGTGTCAACAAGTAGGCCTGGAAAACTTCAGCTTGCGCGTGAAAGAGAAAATCAATCAATAGCAAGGCTGTGTCATGAAAATCCGGACAACTGAAGACCGAAACGTCAAGCTGCACATGACAGCAATGATTGACATTGTCTTTCAATTGCTTGTTTTCTTTATCATGACGTTCAAGATCGTCGAAATGGAGGGTGACTTCAACGTACGCATGCCCTTGGCTGCCAAGGAGTCGACATCGATTGAAGACGTCCTGCCCGACCTGATCACGGTCAAACTAAAGGTCGGTGCCGAGGGAAAAATCGCCGGTATCGACGTTGATAATGGAGTCGAGGGCGACAGTTATTTTGATGGAGACATGTATACACGCCTGACCGATTTCGTCGAGAAAACCATTGATACTGAAGGCGATCCGTCCGAAGCAATTGAAACGGAAGTTGAATTCGACATCGACTTCGACCTCAAGTACTCCTATACGGTCCAGGCG
>JAKVBG010000159.1 GCA_022447605.1 Mariniblastus sp. | reverse complement strand
ACCGTGACGGAGCGCCAGGGACCTTGGATGGTAATGGCAGCTTCCTTTGCCGGCCCCGAAGCCAGGGAGCAGGCTCGAGAACTCGTGTTGGAATTGCGCCGCGGATCTAATCTGGAGGCCTATATTCATGAACGGAGTTTCGATTTCACCAAACCAGTTGAGGGCAACGGATTCACAAACACCGATGGCAATCTTCGCCGTCGAGTTATGCGTTACCGGCAAAATGTGCGTTTTGATGAATTTGCGGTGCTCGTCGGTAATTTTGATTCCGTGAATGACTCCGGCGTCGCCAAGTCCCTGAAGAAAATCAAGTTCCTGCATCCGACGTGTCTGGACATCACGAAAGGGAAGGGGACTACACGGCGTTTCGCTGGTTTACGTGACTTGCAACGTCGCTTTCATGTGAACAAAGATAAACAGAAGAAAGGGCCAATGGGGAACGCGTTTCTCACTCGTAACCCGCTCTTACCTGATGATTTCTTTGAACGCCAGGCGATCGATCCTCTGGTCCTGGAGATGAACCGGGACGTCAAATTCAGCTTGCTGCGTAATCGAGGTCGATTCACGGTTCGCGTGGCCACATTTCGCGGCAGATCCACCATGAAGCTGGATGAAATTCAACGTATCAAGAACGGTGCCAAGATGAAAAGCACTCTGGCCGACGCAGCCGACCGAGCGCACCGCTTGACCATGGCATTGCGCAAGAAAGGCCATGAGGCCTATGAATTTCACGACCGTTATCAGAGTCTGGTCACAGTCGGAAGTTTCATGGAACTGGGCCGTGAAACGACGGCGGGAATTCAACTGACACCGCCCATCCAACGGATCATGAACACGTTCAAAGGAAAACAGCGGCAAGTCCCCGGATTAGCTGCGCCAACCACCACTTCGCAAACCATCGCAGGAGTCCCTTTGGATCTACAACCTGCACCCATTGAAGTTCCAAAGCAGTCGATCGCGACCGCTTACGCGCGGCAACCACGACGCTAGGCCACACGTCGGACTCCCTCCCAACGATTGGCTAATGAACAAACAATACGATCTGGTACTGGGCACCCACAACCGGAAAAAGGGGGGGGAACTGGCGGCGTTGCTGGCGCCCTATCACTTTCACCTGACAACCCTCGCCGACTTTCCGGAAAGTCTCGCGGTCGAAGAAACGGGCACCAGTTTTGCGGAGAACGCGGCACTCAAAGCGGGCCAGCAGGCCCGCCATCTCGAACACTGGGTAATGGGTGAAGATAGCGGCCTGTCGGTCGACGGGTTGGACGGCGCGCCAGGCGTCTTTTCAGCTCGCTACAGTGGTGAAACCGCCACGGATGAATCCAACAATCGCCACTTGCTCGACCAGCTGGGCGAGACTCCTGATTCCCAACGGACCGCACACTACACTTGCCATATAGCAGTGGCCGACCCAACGGGTGAAATTCGCCTCTGCTGCGAAGCCACCTGTCGCGGAAAAATCCGTCGGGAAGAAATTGGTAACGCCGGGTTTGGATACGATCCACTATTTGAAATCCAGGAATACCATCAGACATTTGGCCAACTGGGTGACGACGTCAAATCGTTACTAAGCCATCGAGCCAAGGCGATTCGCCAGCTGATTCCCGGGTTACTCCAATTGGCGCGCAGCGGAAACTGGCACAACGCTCTGTAAACGCCAATACATTGACTCGGCGTGCGGGCCTCAAGCCGTCCACACATGGCCGTCGCCCGATACGGCACCAGGACAAATCGCGCCAGATCAGCCGAACTTCCCGGACTTGGAAAGTATCGCCAGCCAATCGTTGCTACAGCAACGCCTCGATGATATCACCCTGGCTAATCACCAACGGACGTCCCAGCTGATCCTCCACATGGGTCTGGGGACTATGTCCCAAACAGTGAAAAATCGTGGCCAGCAAATCCTGCGGTTCTACGCGGCCATCACTCGGATACCCCCCCTGCCGATCGGAAGCGCCATAGACACAACCGGGCTTGATGCCACCGCCAGCCAGAGCAACCGGGAACACGTGTCCCCAATGATCGCGGCCACCGCGTTTGTTGATCCTGGGAGTGCGACCAAATTCTCCCATCCAGACAACGAGTGTCTCGTCCAGCAAGCCGCGCTGTTCGAGATCTTCAAGCAGCGCCGAATAAGCCAGATCCATAGGTGGCATCAGGTCCTTCTTCAGCCGCGGTGAATTGTCCGCGTGTGTATCCCATGCTGGCGCAACCGCCTGATCGTGTTTCCAGCGAGTCCAGTTAACCTGTACCAGCGAGACGCCTTCTTCAACCAGGCGGCGGGCCAATAACACACTTTGACCGAAACGATTCCGACCGTAACGATCGCGC
>JAKVBG010000158.1 GCA_022447605.1 Mariniblastus sp. | reverse complement strand
TAACAAAATAACCAATAATGCAAACTAAAAAATATACTTTTAGGCACATTTCTTGAACTATGATTATTGTTCACATTTCTATGTTCCATTTCATCAAAAATGTATACAAGTACATTATAAGTTATTCTATTATAGAATTTCTATATTGTACTAGGAATATGTGTCGACCATAGAATCAGTTTTATATGCCTTTTGAGTTAAACAGTTGTTTCATACAGCTGTTTGGACTACAGTCGCTGAATCGTTGATCGACCAGACCGCCACCGGTTGATCGAAACGAATGACACCCCCGCTTTTTGGGGGGACTGAGGTCCGTCCGATCGGAGCTCGAGTCCTGAGATGGGGCGTTCGCCAATGAACCGTGAAGATACGACCAAGAACCGAATTCTGGCCGCGGCTGGCCCGATTTTTGCGCAGCGCGGTTTCCAGCAGGCGACGGTCCGCGAGATCTGTGATGCGGCCGATGTGAACCTGGCCAGTATCAATTACTACTTCGGTGACAAGCAACAGCTGTATATCGACAGCGTGATCCTGGCCCGTGAGCAACGGGCCCAGCAGTTTCCGTTTCCCTCCTGGTCGGATGATACGTTGCCCGAAGTCAAACTGCGAAAATTTGTGGGCATGTTGTTGAAACGGGTGGTCGTCATGCAGACGATACCGTGGCAAGTGCAACTGTTGATGCGTGAAATCCTCAACCCGACCGAAGCTTGCCGGCAACTGGTGGAAGACTATTTTCGCCCGATATTCGATCGCCTGTTGAGAATTGTCGACGAATTGGCAGAACAGCCGTTAACCGACCTGCGACGGACCCAGATCGGGTTCAGCATCATTGGGCAATGCCTGCACTATCGATTTTCAGCCGGCGTGATCTCGTTGATGGTCCAGGAGGACCAGCGAGAGGAATGCTTTGATTGGGATGAATTGACCCATCATATTACCGAATTTTCTTTGGCCGCGATTCGAAACCTGGGGTCCCATGTCGCCGTCAAATCATCCCCCCGGACTAGCGAGACTCATTGACGAACGGAAAAATGGATACCACAGCCAAGGTCGATACTGACAACGCAACCAGACGCAAACCGAACAAGCGCGTCATGAAGGAAGTCTATAAATACGTCCTTTCGGCCCTGATCCTGGGTGCCGGTGTCGCGATCGCACTCCTGTTGACTTCGTTGCGGGGCGAAATCGGTTCGGCCGATATCCGTAACTTGAACCCGAAAGCGGATGTGGTTGCGGCGCGACCTTACGAGGGTCCCCTCGACCTGGTTGTCTCCGGCACGGTGGTTCCCTACCGGGAGATTGAAATTGCGGCCCAGGTCGGTGGTCAGATCACGACCAAGTACCCGGAATGCGAGGCGGGGCAATTCGTCAAGAAAGGGACCCGGCTGTTCGAGATCGACCGGTCCGATTACGACCTCGACGTGAAGACGATCCAGTCGGAAATTCAACAGGCGCGCCGTTCCCTGGAAGAAGTCGAAAAAGAGATCGAGGGTGCGATCAAGAATATCGAACTGGCCCAGTCTGAATTCGAGTTGCAACAGAAAGATTTTGAACGCACCAACCGGATTTCCGGGGCGCTGTCCGAATCGGAACTGGACCAGGCCAAACGTGTTTTGCTGCAAGCCCAAACCGCGTTGACGGGGCGGAAAAATTCACTCGACTTGCTGCGGGCCCGCGAGCTGAAAATGCAGGCTTCGCTGGACCTGGCCAAAAGCCGTCTTAAAAAATCGGAGCTGAACCTGGAGCGGACCACGGTCAAGGCACCCGATGATGGCGTGATCGTGGCCGAGTTTGTCGAACAGGGTAATTACGCGACGCCGGGCAAAGTGCTGGTTTCGCTGGAGGTGACCCGTCGCGCCGAAGTTCAGAGTAACCTGACGCCGGGGGAATTGCGCTGGTTGCGGCGGTATGCCGACAGCGACAAGAATTTCCAGGACGAGGGAGACGTGCTGGTTTACCAGTTGCCCAAAATGGCGGTGGAGATTTTTGACAGCGCGGATCCGGAAGTGAAATGGCAGGGTGTGCTGGAGCGTTTTAACGGGATCGGGCGGGATGAATTGACCAAGACCATCCCCTGTTCGATCGTGGTCGAACGTCCGATTATCCTCAAGCCGGATGGCGCCCATGTTCTGGTTCGCGGCATGTACGTCAAGTGCCGGATGGAAATTCCACCCAGCCAACTGACAGACCAGGCTTTCTTTGAACTGCCGGCGACGGCCGTTCAGCCTTATGTCAACAAGGAAGGCGAGTCGGCCGAGGTGATCTGGGTGGCCGTCGACCTGGACTGGAAGCGGGAACAGGACGACGGGACCGACGCCACGGTTGGAAAGCCTGGCCTGGAGAGCGAAATCG
>JAKVBG010000157.1 GCA_022447605.1 Mariniblastus sp. | reverse complement strand
GCAAATTTTCTCTCGAATAATTCTGGCCGAGTCCGGCGGCCCACTGTATCGAGCATGTTATGAGCCAGTTCGTGCGCCAGGCAGATCAGAAACACATCCGTGACGCCAGGTCGCGGCGAATCGGCGGCAAAGCTGTTTTCCGGGCGTCCCAGCGGCAGGTCAAAGATGTTGATTCCGGAGCGGGCTCGGATCTTTTGGGTTTTGAGGGCCGGTCCCAGCCAGCCTGCGACCGTGATCATCTCAACGTCCCAGGTGGAGCGGGGCAGGGCCGTCATTAAGGCGTGCATGGCGGCCAGGTGCTGAGGCGTTGCTGTGTCGTTGTCGACGAACAACACGCCATGATCGATCAGGAGTTTGCGGTAGCCGGCCCGGTAGTCGAGCACGGCGGCTACCCGCTGGCGATGCGGCCGCGCATCCGGGAGCGATTCCAGCAGGACCACCCAGTATTGCGCGGCCAAGAGTGGTAGATGCGGGTCCTCTGCGAGGTCGAATTGCGCGCGCCGGAGGAGGTGGGGGAACTGTTTTGCCAAGGGGGCCAGATTTGTGAAAAGCTGTTCCCCGGCCGTGGAGGGAATGAGTCCCCCGGCCAAATCAGCCTGCAGTGCGGCGAGGGCTCCGAAAAGCTGCTGGCGAACGTCGGCGTCCTGACGCAGTACTTGGCCCAGATTCTCGGCGTGCGTTTGCAGGCTGTGGTGGAAGGACTGCACACGCGACCCAAATCCGACCCCACGCATGAAAAATAGCTTGCCGTTTTTGCCTCCGCTGAGCAGATCGAGCACACCATCCCCATTCAGGTCGGCTAGTTCGGGGGTCGTGTCATCTCCGTTCTCATCACGAATGTTGAGGGTGGTTCCGTCGGACCACTGGAAAAGTCGGCTCTTGTCGAGCACGCTGTGTCCGGCAAGCGGCTGGTTGAGGTAAAGAGAAACGGTTCCCCAGTTCACGCCCAAAAGTAGGTCCAGCCGTTGGTCCCGGTTGAAATCGAGAATGCGCGGATGCGCGTTGTAGGCGAGGCGGATGTCGAAGAACGGTTCGCCGGATCCAAAGCGTGGCTTGCCAAGTTCCCCTTGGTTGCGATACCAGAGCAACTCGCCCTCAAAGGACCCGGTGATCAGGTCAAGCAGCCCGTCTTGGTCCCAGTCAGCCACGTCAAAACGGCCCTGACAATTCTTCTGGATCTGAAAGGTCAAGTCGGAGTCGGTGAAGTTTGGCATGGTCGCCGTGCCCGTATTTTGATGAATCGTTACCTGCCCTCCACTGTGACAGACGACCAAATCGGGGAGTGAGTTGCCGACCAGGTCCGCCAATAAAACCCCGGTATAGGAATCGCCCCAGTGTTTCCGTGTGCCCGCCCGGATCGTCTCTTTTTCCTGGAAGTTCACCACGTTTGGGCTGCCATTCCTGCGGTATAACCACAAGCGGCCATCTCCACCGCCGACGAGTAAATCTAAATCGCCGTCCTGATCCCAGTCTTGGCAGCGGGTAACCGCGTGGCTTTCTAACTGGATCGGCTGGCCACCGGCCTGGATATGTACGGGTGGTTCGTAGGACATCGTCGCAAGCGCTGGCGGCTCGGCCGTCCAGACAGGAGCAGGAAACGAGCAGGCAAAGAGGAGCCAGGCTCGCAAAGGAAGCCTTTGCACGAAACGGGATGGTCTCATTATCGCTCCTAGTGCTGCGAACACGAAATAAAGGCGATCCCTTTGCGGGAACGTTCAGTTTGGGCGTACAACCTGCCGAGGGTTGTCGACCCTAATTGAAATATGTCGTACGGTTTGCATTCTAACAAATGAACATCGAGAAACGCTCCAAAATCGCCCCGTAAATGCGCTGCAGTCAGGTGGTATGCGCGAGCTGGGCGCGTGTTGGTCCTGGCCTCCGGAGCCGGCCACTGATTGAGGTTGCTGCTGCCCACCGAGAAAGAACTAAGATTGTGACACGTGACGGCCTCCGCGGCAGAGATTCCAATTGATTTGTGGACGGTCGCGTTGTAAAAACCAGCCTTGAGCCTGGGTTTTATTGCGGTCGCCGAACGATGTAGCCAGCTGCAGTAAGGGATCCTGAACGAGGAAAGACCCCTTCAGAAATCCGCCGGAATCGACCCATGAAACGGCAGGTGAAGCGCCGAATGAGAGGGCAGATGAGGGGATTGTCCTGACAGATAAGGATGAGAAAATTCTTGACCGGGTGGAGTATGACCTGGGAAGATAATGGTGCAGCGACAAAAGGAGAGACGCATGAGATATTTCATTTTCGCTTCAATCGTGACCTTGCTGCCACTCTTGGCAGGTGTCGACGCCTTGGCAGAGGACGTTGGGCCGGTACGAACGCCAACGCTGTCGGCCGCCCAGGCCAAGTTGCGTGCGCTGGTAG
>JAKVBG010000156.1 GCA_022447605.1 Mariniblastus sp. | reverse complement strand
AGTTGCTGGCGTAGCCGCGCTTCTACATTCCGGAGGGTAAGCGAATTGGTTAGCGGCCTCATTGGAAATGAGGTGTACCGTATGGTATTGCGGGTTCGAGTCCCGTGCCCTCCGCTTCGAACAGGTCTCGCGTTGTAAGTCCTCGACAAAATGACTTGCCGCCGCGGAATCGAGCGGCACCGTTGACCATGCCCAACTCATCGCTTAGCGGCGTGAACTACCTGGCCGTCACGCGAAATCTCCCCTTGAGTGGAGCCCTTTTTTCGGTAGGGCGGCCAATCTAATATGATTCTTTGCCGAAAGGCGGAAGGCCAGCGGACTTATTGCACCTGAATCAGGAATTCGGCTCGCGCAAGAAGACCTTACGGTACCGCAAAACGGACATTCCCCGGTGGGGATTCGTCAGCCGACCTAGTGATTACCAGAGGCAGCAGGTGGGATGATCAGGTTATAGTAAATCACCTCTTCCTTGCCGGCCCGGTTTGCCTTGGCTATCACTTTGCCGTTTGTGTCAAAGACGACGCAACCGCCCTCGCATTCGTATTCCCAGCTTTTGCCCACCCGATTGGTGACCAATAATGGGGCACCGATTTTGATAGCGTAGGCCCCGAAGACCGAAAAATCCGGCAGCGCCGATCGATTGTTAGGAAAGAATACGACCTGCGGTTCTGCCAGACGGGCCCTTTCGATACAACGTGGAGCATCGCCGTCGGCACAGATAAAACAAGTTGCGACAACCCCATCGATCTGAAAACGATCCGGTCCGGTGCCGGTGTCGTATCTTGCCCATTCATTGCGATAACCCTGGTCATCGCATTTCCAGAGCCAACTTTTACGGTACCGGTAGAGGTATCCCTGTGGGCCAACGAAGACCTGAGAAATATAAAAGTTTTCCCCATCGCGCTCTGACATGCCAAAGCTGATGTAACAGTCCCGTTTCCTGGCCAGTTGTTCCACCCGCTGGCAGGAGGCGCCGTCCGGTATCGTCTCGGCCAGTTCGTCCAGGCGTGGCGTGTAGTCGGTCAGGCAACCTTCGTGAAACATGACCCAGCGAGCGCCCTGGTCGACAGCTTCGAGGACGAGACGTTCCATTTGATCCAGATTGCGAGTCGGTTGCTCCGGTACCGAGTCGAATTGGACCAGGGCAACCTTGATGGAGCGAGGGTCGTTGCGGGGATTCGCCTCCCCTGCCTTGCCGTTTTCGTTGTGAAACACCATCCCGAGAACTCCTAAAACCACCAGGCACCACTTCCACCTGCTGCTGACAGTCACTGTTGTCTCCTGAAGAGTTGGCCTCCCGCGAACGGTAGGTTTTCCAGTGGATGGCGATTCGGTACGCTCACCCTGTAACCAGCGTCTATGGTATATCAGAAGCAAACCAATGGGCAAGTAAAAGCGGGAGGTCCCGGGGACCGATCAAAGCTCAGGGCTGGGATTGGGAAAGGAATCCACCTACAATCCTTGCTGAGGGTCTATGGCCTCTATCTCTTTGAAGACCCCAGTTCGGGGTGGATCTGTCGGAATGTCTGAAGTAAGGGAGCACACTTTTCATGGCTATCACTTCCAATACCAGGGATGAGATTCTCACAATCTACCTGCTGGATGCGCGCGTTCTCGAAGAATCGCAGCTTGACGAGTTGTACAAGGAAATTATGGCAGAGATTGAAAAGACAACGGAAGATCGAGTGATCCTCGATTTTCAAAAAGTCAAATTTATGTCGTCTTCGATGCTCGGCAAGCTGGTGGCCATTCACAAGAAGTGTAAAGAGTTTAAGGTCAAGCTCAAGTTCACCGCAATCGACAAGGAGATCTTACAGGTGTTTAAGATCACGAAGCTGGATAAGCTATTTGACATCGTGTCGGACGAGGCTGCCGCCCGAAAGGCTTTTCTACGAAAAGGATGGTTCTAGCAAGGTCCTGGCTGCGGTCGTTGCAAAAAGATAGGTTGGCTCAGACTTCCCGCAGTAGCCAGTCGCAATAGGGCGTAAAGACTCCAGAGTTGAAGTGACTCTTTGGTTCTTGATTGGATAGGAGCTGTGTCGCGCTGGAAGTACACCGGCAAAGCGGGCCTCTTCTAAAAAGAGAAAGAAGATCGAAAGGCATGGCGAAACACATTCTTGCACTCGACCAGGGTACGACTTCCAGTCGTGCGATTCTGTTTGACCATGATGGACGGATTGTTTCAGTAGCGCAGGAGGAATTTCCTCAGATTTTGCCTGTCCCAGGCGAAGTCGAACATGACCCTGAAGCCATCTGGTCGACCCAAAGTCAGGTTGCCAGGGACGCGTTGGCAAAGGCCAATCTGACGGCCAGGGACGTCGCAGGAATTGGGATCACGAACCAACGTGAAACAACCATTCTTTGGGAGCGGAAAAGCGGA
>JAKVBG010000155.1 GCA_022447605.1 Mariniblastus sp. | reverse complement strand
GCTAGCGTGAAGGCAGTTGGAATAATGGGCCGCCGTATCGTGCCGCATCGCCAAGTTGCTCTTCAATCCGCAAAAGCTGGTTGTACTTGGCCATTCGATCACTGCGAGACGCACTTCCGGTTTTGATCTGACCGGTTGAGAGTGCCACAGCCAGATCGGCAATGGTGGCATCTTCGGTTTCGCCGCTGCGGTGGCTGGTCACGCTGGTGTAGTTGTTGCGGGCGGCCAGTTCAATCGCATCGATGGTTTCGGATAAGGTCCCAATCTGATTCACCTTGATGAGAATGCTGTTTGCAATTCCTTCATCAATCCCGCGCTGCAGCCGATCGACATTGGTCACAAACAGATCATCTCCCACCAACTGGCACCGGTCGCCGAGCTTGGTGGTGAGCATCTTCCACCCTTCCCAGTCGTCTTCATCACAACCATCCTCGATCGAACAAATCGGATGCTTCGAGACCCAGTCCGATAGCAAATCAACCATTCCCGCCGAGTCAAGTTCTTTGCCATCGATCGTATAGACGCCCTTTTTTGCATCGTAGAACTCGGAGCTTGCAGCATCCATGGCAATCCAAACCTGCTCACCCGGCCGGTACCCGGCCTTCTCAATCGCTTCGAGGATCACATCAAAGGCCTGGGCATTGGCACTCAGATCGGGTGCAAATCCTCCTTCATCCCCGACAGCCGTGTTCAAGCCCTTATCGCTGAGAACTTTTTTGAGATGATGGAAGATCTCGCAGCCACAACGGAGTGCGTCGCTAAACGTGTCGAATCCCAGCGGCATCACCATAAACTCCTGGATGTCGACCGAGTTATCGGCATGTTCGCCACCATTGAGGATGTTCATCATGGGAGCCGGCAACAACCGCGCATTGGATCCCCCTAAATAGCGATAGAGTGGCAACTCGCACGAAATTGCAGCCGCACGGGCCGTGGCCAGCGAAACACCAAGCATGGCGTTTGCCCCCAGGTTTTTCTTGTTGGGAGTGCCATCCAGATCCAGCATCTGCTGATCGATGCCAACCTGGTCCAGCGCGTTCATTCCGACCAGCTCCTCGGCAATCTTTTCATGAATGTTGGCAACCGCCTGGGTCACCCCCTTACCCAGATAGACAGCCGGATCACCATCTCGAAGTTCCCACGCCTCGTGCTGACCGGTGCTGGCTCCGCTGGGGACAGCCGCCGTGCCGATCGAGCCATCGTCCAGCACAACATCTACCTCAACGGTAGGGTTTCCGCGACTGTCAAGAATTTGTCGTCCGAGAATATCGATGATCGTACTCATAGCCATTTGCCCAGGGGAGTCTTGAGATTTGGAAGGAAGGTTTGGGTGCCATTGTAGAGCCGATCATGTCGTTGTCGAGCGGTTCACTCAGAGACCACCGCCCCCCTAGATCCGCCCCATCCCTCGGCGAGTGGGTCGCCCACCGTTGAACTGGCCAGCCGGACCCGCCAACAGGACATCGGTCACCACCCAGTGGTCCAACCATCCTTCCTGTGCGACCGGTTGTGGGTCGTGAAAGGGGAGCCTGGGCTTCCGCGGGAACTTCGGCCCGACCCGCCTATTGCCAGGCTGGGGGAGGTTTTAAACCTGCGATGCCTGGCGAACCCGCTCCAGCCACGGTTGGCCAGGGACTCCGTAAGGCCGAAATTTCTCAGTCGTGCCAAGTTCATCCGAATAAAACAGTCCACGGTGTGCGACCAGCTTTGTCGCCTCAGGCGAGTCGATCAAGTTACTGGAGTCCGCCGCACTCATCTGGAAAACCACTCGCATTTCAAATTCTCGCAACGTCATGCGGTCGAACAACCGCGACACATTGTTGTAGGAGTCGCACCAGATCAGGGTATGGATACCAAAGGCTGGACCGTTGCGGAGGATCTCGGCCAGTTGTTTGTCGGCGCTTGGTGCCTTGTCGCGGTCGGTCGAAAAGCTGAAATCGTCCTCCTTGCGCCTCAGTTCCCGAAAACGGCCTGCGTTATGGATGACCAAAAACAGTGGTGGCTGCTCTTCGCTCAAACTTTCCCGACGCTCTAATTCGTCCCTGACTGCATTGAGCGCACCTACTCCATCTCGCAAACCCACGAGCTCTGCGGGAACCGGAAGTGCCTGAACCACTTTTTGCCATGTTCCGACTTCTGATGATTCGGGGCGGGTCCCATCGAAAATCACAAACCGGCTAGGCAGCGGAATCCCGGCTTGACCTTCTTGATCGTCTCCTGCTTGCTGCCGGTTACCGTCAGGGTCGGCAGTCTCCACCCTGCCTTGCACCGCCAGGCTCACTACTGCCGACGTCAACACTCCCAGCGCTGCCTCCTCACGATGCCCAACAACCAGCAAATTACTTCCTGCGTGTCGCGCAAATGTCGCGGACGTGGGATC
>JAKVBG010000154.1 GCA_022447605.1 Mariniblastus sp. | reverse complement strand
CATCGATGGCATCGGTCCTCAGTAAGTCAAAGGGATCGGGAGATCGTTCGGGATTGCGATCCTGCAAATCTGAAAGTCCCGTCAAGTCGTCCGATAAAGGCCAGCCAGCCTCGGAGGCGTCGTCCACGACGCCGTTGCTGTCATCGTCAAAAGCGGCCACTCCCCACTGCCCATCGGCACCCGGTTGTTGCGAAAATCCGGGGGCCCAGCGGAGGAACTCGATCGGATTGCCCCAACCATCGAGAATCTCTGCCATCCCATCACCATCGACGTCGCCGATTTCATTTTCCTGGAAGAAGTCGAGACCGTTTGAGCCGCCTTCGCGAATCTCGGCTAGGATCAAATAGAGGCATTCCGCACCCTGGTGTTGGGCGGTCCAGAAGGTGGGGCCATCATCGGAGCCGGGCCAACCCATTTCACGAAGATCCTCTGCCTGACCATTGCCGTCGTCATCACCTGAGGATCCGGGAACGCCATCGGCGCCCGTGTTGGAGATTTTCATGACCCGTCTGCGATAAGCGTTCCAGCGGGCGGGGGCCGAGGTTAAACCCGAAAACGGGCCGCGATAAACATCGTTGCGACGGTCCGGCAATTCCATCCGCATGATTTCACGCAGCCCGGCGAGTTTTTCCCAGGTCGGCCCGTGATAGGACGAACTGGGGCGGGGAACGAGCGGCACGGGACGCGTTTGATAACTCTCGTAAATCGGTGCCAATAATTCATGAATCCGCGTAATCTGCGAGCGCGTGCGGTGTCCTTTAGCGTCTTCCATTACACCACTCAACGCCATCAGCACAGCCGAAGAGAGGATGGCAATGATCGACATCACCACCAGTAATTCTACCAGTGTGAACGAGGGGCGACACCATGTTGCGAGAGGTCGCCGCGGCTGACCAACGGATGATTGCATCATGGTAAACCATTCTCCAAAATGCCATCACTAAAGTTGGTAATGTTGTCACGACGCGTTTCATGAATCAGGCGATCTTTGGTTGCTGAAGGGGTGGTCCAGGGAAGGGCCACTTCATGGAACGGTAAACCGGACGGGTAACGCCAGAGGACAGCGCTTCCAAAACCTGAGGCAGAGCTAACGAGAAGTTCGTCGTGACCATAGTGATCATCGAGGCCAGCGCAGATGATCTGAAAGGTGTCGCGATTGGCGTAATAAAATGCCCTGGGGTCAAAATTGGCGACCGCCGCATCGTTATAATAATCAGCATTTGCTTGATCCGTTTTCATCGGCCGTGCCACCCCCATTGCTTCTGTGGCAAAGGATTTGTTCGGGTCGTAGGAACCGTCAATGGCACCGTTGTCAAGAATATCATCGGTCAAGCCAAGACTAAAAATATTTTCATATTCACCGTTTGTGCCGTAGTCGTAGGTGCGCGAATCAAAGTAAACGTAGGGGACCTCTTGTCCTTCGGGCACATAGTGCGGGAACGGGTCGTTGGTGAAGGCCGCTGCGGCGAAGCCGTGAAAGTCGCGTTCGTCCAACGACATCGGTTGACCATTTAAATTGCTCGTATTGGGCGCGGCCGGATCAACCAAACCGAGATTTAAACGTGTCTCTTCAAAATCAAACAGGGGGGATTCTCGATCCTGGTTGTAGACAGCGTATTGGTTGCTTCCTACCGTGACGATTTTCACGGGGCCGCCCTGACCGGTGAACGGTCTGGTGGCATCCTTACTCAAACCGCCTAACCAGAAGACCAAGGCCTCGGCCGCATCAATGTGCGCTGCGTCGTAACCAGCGGCTCCTGAGGCGGCGGCCGGATTAACCCAAAAAATATTGGTAACGGTGGTTGCTTCTTGGGCCGAGATATTGGGAAAGGCCTTGGCCAAATGCTGAATCACCACATTGCGGCTAGAAAAATCGGGCGGATAATCGCCATAGGTTTGCTTATACGTTTCCAGCGCTGAGGCAAGCTGGTTGATGTCGAGGACAATCCGTGCATTCTTGGCGTTTCTTAGCGCCGTGCCAATGGTCGGTATCAACAGCGACACAAGGACACCGATGATAGCGATGACAACGAGCATCTCGACGAGCGTGAATCCCGCAGCGGTGGCTTTGCGGACCTTGAACATGGCAACGATCTCCCAAACGACGTGCTTTCTCGGGCTCTCCAGTGGTCGCTATCTGCGCGAAACTGGTAGCCTTTTTGAATTAGAATGGCAGCACGTATTTTTAGTTGACGACTCTCACCCATGTAGTCGCCCACTCGTCAATTTGCGACGTGCTGCTCCCCCGTTATCTCCTCTTTCTCTTAGCCAGACAATTGCGTAATCATGTCAACCAGCGGCATGAACAGAGACACGACGATAAAACCGACGGCACCTCCCAGAAACACGATCATGATCGGTTCCAATAAGGCCATCAGTCCGTCCGTCATGACGCGGACTTCTTCATCGTAGTTATCTGC
>JAKVBG010000153.1 GCA_022447605.1 Mariniblastus sp. | reverse complement strand
CGCTGTGAATCCTGCCGGTGGCCGATTGTTTTCTTGGGCTTGAGTGATCGTCAGGGGCGCGACCAGAACCAAAGCGACCAGCCACTGCAACGAGCGGTGCATTTTCATCTCTCCTCCACGAGTCGGCGTCGACGGATCAGCAACGATCCAGCGGCTATCGTAACATGTGCCAGGGGGACCGCCGAGGCGCGGTGGATGAGCCGGGAACGCGGGTCCAGGCTGACGCCGCGGCGCCGTGTTGAGCGACTCTGGCAGGTCGTAGCAGGTGGAAAGCGTTTTAGTTGTCGGTGGGCGATTCTGTTGTAAATTCAACACGGGTTGTCACCAGGAACCAGACTGCCCAGGAGAGCCAGTTTTCACCAGAACCCCAGTGAGGTAGTTCATCACCGTGCTCTGCTCCCCAGGCGGTGACCGCCTCCGCTGCCGTAAACTGGTAACCGTGTGTCGCCGCCAGTTCACACAGTTGCAGGTTGCCGTCGGCAGCCGCGGTGCGAATTTGTTCCTGTATCAGGTCGCGCTGGTTGACCCATGTGCGGAAGTCGTTCGCTTGTTGGACCGACATCGGGTGCACTCTCCAAAAACGAGGATGGTCGCGAACCGTTGATGGTTTGCCGACAGGGCTACTTACCAGTCGACAACCGAACCATCATCCGGGTCGAACCTGGCCAGGTACGGCCTGGGTTCACCGACTTGCGCCCGGAGTTTGTCTTCATCGATCGTAATACCTAATCCAGGATCTGTGGGTAGCGGCCGGTGGCCGTCCTTGACCGGAGGCAGTGGTTTGGCGAGCAGATTGGCGTATTCGTTGTCGCCGCGTTCCTGGATCAGAAAGTTCGGGACACAGCCCGCGATTTGCAGCCCGGCGGCCAATGAGCAAGGGCCCTGGGGATTGTGTGGCGCCAGTGGGAGGTAGTAGGCCTCAGCCATCCCTGCGATCACCTTGAGTTCAGTGATGCCGCCTGCGTAACAGGGATCCGGTTGCAGGATCATGGCAGCCCGTTTTTCCAGAATTTCTCGGAATCCCCACTTGGTAAAGATGCGTTCGCCGGTGGCGATCGGAATATGGGTTTTTTTCGCGAGATCGGCCATCACGTCCACATTGAGGCACTGCACAATCTCTTCGTAGAACCAGGGGTCATAGGGTTCCAGAGCTTTGATCAGCAAGGCCGCGGTTGGTGGCTGGACTGCTCCGTGGAAGTCGATGCCAATGTCCACACCGGACCCGAATCTATCGCGTAGTGCTTTGAAGCGATCTGCCACTTCGTCCACGAACTTCTTGCCTTCCACGTATTTGAACGGCGTTCGTGTCGTACCTGGTCCCACCTTCATGGCAGTGACACCGGTTTCCCCACCAACACGCCCGTAGACGCGGACACGGTCACGTGTGGGGCCGCCCAGGAGCTTATAGGCAGGGACCCCGTAACACTTGCCGGTGATATCCCAGAGTGCCATGTCGATACCTGAGGAAATTGCAGTTTTGATCGGACCGCCTCGATAGAACGCGCCGCGGTGGATAGCTTGCCAGTGGTGGGTGACGCGGCGGGGGTCTTTGCCGACCAGATAGTCGCCCACTTCCAGTGCGCCGGCGGCGCAGGCCTTGGCGTCGTCCTTGAGCATTTCACCCCAGCCAGTAATTCCGGCGTCGGTCGAAACCTTCACGAAGACCCAGGAGTTTTTCAGCACGAAGGTCTCGATCTTGGTGACCTTGATCTGATCGTTAGGACCGATCGCCGCCGCGTCTGAGCGTTTCCTGTTCCAGGCTTCCAGACTGAAAAGCCCTGCAGAACCATAGAGCATTTGCTGCAGGTAAGACCGGCGGTTGTATTGGACTGGATTCATCGGGTAACTCCTGGGAGGCGAATGGATGATTTGTTCTGCTTGCACAGGATGACAGTCAATGGTCAGAAAATCGAGTGCCCCTGTGAATGGGGTGTCCAGGGGAAGTGCCCGGTTCACAGTCTCGGCGGGATCATGTCAGCAATTGGGGAACGACCTCGGCGCCAGTGACCAGATGGTCGGTAAGTGATTTGGAACGGCCATGGTGGTGGAATGTCAATTCGGTGTTATCGATGCCCAACGGGTGCAGTATCGTGGCATGCAAGTCGGGGACGTTCAACGCTCGACGATTAGGTGAAACGAATCCAGAGTGATCGACTGATCGACCGCGCCATAGGCGTTGTCTCCCCCGACGTGCGCAGAAATATGGATCCGTCCATCGGGCCCCTGAACCGTGTCGGGGTAATAATGTGTGCCTGGCAGGTCCAGTCGCTGCCAGGAGAGTCCCGCGTCCTGGGTCCAGTGAATGCCTGATGTGGCAATGTGCAGCACGACTCCTTCACGGGTGGCCAGCAGCGTCGGATGCCCACTGTGGGGAAAGGGTGCCGGACCCACGCGCTGGGGCGTCCAGCGATCCCCCTGTTTTTTCAGCAGGCTCTGCCAGCGCACTTCGCGGTTCCGTTTTTCGGAGGCAGG
>JAKVBG010000152.1 GCA_022447605.1 Mariniblastus sp. | reverse complement strand
GCACCAACCGGGAGAACCGGCCGGGCCATGCATTCGCGGAAATGGGAAACAGAATGTCCAGTCTCTGTTCCTGACTCCGTCCGGTGAAATCTTCCACGTCGCCACCGGCTTCCTCTCCCCCGAGGACCTGCTGGCCGAGGCCGAATTTGCCTTGCATCTGTTCCAGGAACTGAAGCAGGACGGGCAGGACGACCGCGAACGTGTGATCGATGCCCACCAGCAGCGAATGGAATCGGCCGGTTTTTCCCCAGCGGAAATCGCGAACTCGAATCCACTGACCCAGGTGATGGGGCAAATGTCGAATTTTGCCAACGGCAATCTGGCAACCGGACGACCAATTCAAAGCCCCACCGGGGCAGGTCAGATCTTCGCAGCGATGATCCGTCGGCAATTCCTGCAGGACCAGCTGTTCACCATCGAACACCCGCTGATGAGCTGGCAGCAACTGGAGCGCGATCCGACCTCTCTGGTCGGCAATGGCCAGTCGTTCTTCTCCAGTTCCAGCTCCGGAAGCCAACGGTAATCAATTCATCGTTCGGCCCTGAGTCGACCGCTTATTTTCTGCCCACAACCACTTCCTCATAACATCCGGGCGACCGTTGCGCTTCCAGAGCGCAGCGCCCGGCCCTACCCAACCGTGTGACAGGAATCTCAACCATGCGCAACCAGATAAAATTGAAGCTAAGCTGGATTGGAACTTTCGTTTGCCTATTGTCCGTGACGGCTTTACAGGCCGAAACGATCCGGGTCGGCGGGGACCAGGCAGATTACGAAACGATTGCCGAGGGAGTTGCCGCCGCTCGTGATGGTGACACGATCTTGATCGGACCCGGGGTTTTCACCATTGCAGAAACGATTCGGCTGGATGACAAATCAATACGATTTATCGGAAGTGGTGTTTGGAGAACCATTGTAAACGGGTCGGGCAGTCCCAACGAAATACTCTTCCATGTATCAGGCAACCGGGCAAATGGGTGCCATTTCGAAGCGATCAGCTTTCATGGCGTGCAGGGAAATTGCCTGTGGATCGAACACACCGAATGCCAGGTCGTCGACTGTTGGTTCGTCAACATCATCTATCCTCGCGACGCCACCCACTACTGGGAAACGGTTGGAGGGGCAATTCAATGCCGCCATTCAGCCGTCGAGATTGAACTGTGCCTTTTTCTGAATTGTGCGACGGAGCAGGACGAGGGAGGGGCGATCAACATCCACCGGGGAAAAACCGGAACGGCGATCAAAGATTGTTATTTCATCGGCAATTCAGCCAATGAATCGGGAGGGGCCGTGGCGATTGCCCAAAGCAAATTCCAAATCACCTCCTGTTATTTTGAGAATAACTCAACGGACTTATTCGGCGGTGCTATCGCCCTGGCGGAATCGGGCGGAACGATTGACCAGTCTTACTTCACCAATAACACCAGCCTCTCGGGTGGTGTTTTGCTTTTCGACTGGAACAGTGAGAATCCAATACAAATCCTGAACTGCGACTTCCTGGCCAACGAAGCCTATTGGGGCGGCGCCCTGTATGGGAGGGACACGAGTGGGAGTCCGCCCGATGCTTTGGTGATCGAAGGGAATTCTTTTGAAGCCAACATGTCGGAAATTGGCGGTGGGGCGATACGCTTGACGGGTATAACCCGCTTGCAGCATAACCGCTTCGCTCAGAACGTGGTGGCCAATGGTGCGGGTGGGGCGATCTGGCTGAGCATTCCGCAGGACCGTCGCTCTGAATCGTTGATCACCGACAACGCGTTTGTGGAAAACGAGGCCGAATTGGGGGGCGCCATGTTCATCAGATTCTTTGAGTGGCCCGCCGAAGACGGCTTGCATCACCTGCGATTGGAGCGATGCCTGTTTCTTGACAATCTGGCGAAAAACTCGGGAGGCGGTCTGTTTGTCCAAGGAAAAATCGCGATCTTCACCCACCAGTGTCAATACGATGGTAACTCGGCACCGTTTCGCGGCCTGTTTTTTGCCAGCCACGGATCTCGGATCTCCCTGGCGGGGTGTCAGCTTGGCACGCAGAGCATGGCCGACCTGGGAGATCATTGTTTTATTGGCCCCGCCAACCACTTTGACGACGAGCAACCGCCGACCAGGATTGCCTGGGACCTTCAAGGCGAAATTCCGGTCCACCAGACTTTCCCTTCTTACTGGCCGATCGTCAATCCCTACAATTCTTCCCTCACGCGCTCGCCACTGGTCGACATACCACACGAGCTGGATGCCTTCGCTTTTTTACCTGACGGCGACATCCTGTTTAGTGTGAGAGGAAAAACGTTAATCCCGGGACTCACCAACGGCCCCCGAGGTGAATGGGTCAACGGGGAAGACATTGTTCGTTTTCGCCCAACGGGCTATGGGGCCAAACTTCCTGGCAAGATGGAATTCTATTTTGACGGCAGCGATGTCGGACTGTCGAAAAAATTCGAGGATCTGGATGCCTTGGCGATTGACGATGAGGGAAGGCTCTACCTCTCGACCCGCTCGGGTGGCCGCCTGCCCAAACTGGGACGGTTCAACCATCACTCGATCATGCGATTCACCCCC
>JAKVBG010000151.1 GCA_022447605.1 Mariniblastus sp. | reverse complement strand
GCTGCAAGGCAACCACGAATGCCTGCTACTGGATGCACTTCAAAGAAAAACGCTTTTCAACTTCTGGCTCCAATATGGCGGCCAACAAACCCTGGAAAGTTGCGGGGGTATCCTTGAGCAAATCCCTCCCGGTCACATCGACTTCTTTCAACGCTGCCAGCGTTATCACGAGACTGAACAACACCTGTTTTTCCATGCCAATTTTGATCCCGCGTTACCGGCCGCAGAACAACACGAACAGCAACTGTTCTGGGAACATCTGCGTGGACCAGGACCCGGGCAGCATATTTCCGGGAAACGTGTTTTTGTCGGACATACTCCACAGGATCGTGGACGCATCCTCAGGCTGGACCACATCGTGTGCCTGGACACCTGCTGTTTCGGAAACGGGTGCCTGAGCGTTATGGAAGTGCACTCCGAAACGACCTGGCAAGCCAACCAACAGGGAATCACCTGTCTCTGGCCGACATGCCCTTCGTACATCTGCTAAAATCGTATCACGATACGCCCGCCTCAATACGTGTAAATCTGATTCCACGGATCGACAGGAAGGCTGCTATGACATCACGTTTTCACGGGCTTATCTGCGGACTACTGCTTGGTTTCCTTTGCCTGGCACCCACTCTCGAGACTCACGCTGCCGGCCAGGATAGCAAGAGCCCCAATGTCATCCTGATCTATACTGACGACCAGGGAAGTATTGATGTCGGGTGTTATGGGGCCCGGGATCTGATCACACCACACATGGACGCCTTGGCTGCACGAGGCACACGCTGGACCCAATTCTATTCAGCAGCTCCAGTCTGCTCACCTTCACGCGCGGCAGTCCTCACCGGACGCTATCCACAGCGGGCCGGCCTCGCTGGCAACGCCGGATCCCAACCCGGATCCCACGGAATGCCCCCCGAGCAGGTCACCATGGCAGAAATGTTCAAGGCAGCAGGATACGCAACCGGGCACATTGGCAAGTGGCACCTGGGCTATCGTACCGAGACCATGCCGAACGCCCAGGGATTCGATGACTCGTTCGGTCACATGGGTGGCTGCATCGACAACTACTCCCATTTCTTTTATTGGAACGGGCCCAATCGACATGATCTTTGGCGTAACGGCAAGGAGATCTGGGAAGACGGCAAGTTTTTCCCTGAACTGATGGTGCGAGAGGCTCGACGATTCGTTGACGCTCACCAGAAGGATCCTTTCTTTCTCTACTGGGCCATCAATGTTCCTCACTACCCATTACAGGGAACTGATGCCTGGCGGCAACGATACCGGAACCTGGCTCCACCTCGAAGAATGTATGCCGCTTTTGTTTCCACGATGGACGAGATGATTGGCCAGTTACTGGGGCACCTGGAAAAACGTGGCCTCACGGAAAATACGATCATTGTCTTCCAGTCCGACCACGGCCATTCAACCGAGGAGCGTACATTTGGTGGTGGCGGCAGTGCTGGGAAATATCGCGGCGCCAAGTTCAGTCTTTTCGAGGGTGGAATTCGTGTCCCTGCCATGATCAGTTGGACCGGACAACTTCCGGTAAACCAGGTACGTCACCAAATGGCTGTCTCTGTTGACTGGTTGCCAACACTTTCTGAATTAACCCGTGTCCCATTGCCCAAACACCGAATTGATGGAAAGAGCCTGGTGCCAGTGATCCGATCTGCCAAGGCTACCAGTCCTCACAAGGACTTCCATTGGCAATCCGGGCGCGGACTCGGAGGCAAACCCCAGTGGGCCGTCCGATCCGGTTCATGGAAACTGATTGGTAATCCCAAGGACACCAGCAGCAAACTCCCCGTCACAAAGGCGGACCAACTCTTCCTGGTTAACCTGGAAGAAGATCCCGGGGAAACGAAAAACGTTGCTGCCCGGGAGCCCGAAACGACGAAACGGCTTCGGCAACTTCACGAAACCTGGATACAGAACGTCAAGGAACAATAAGAAACCTCACCGCGCGCGGCGATTACTGTCGCATGGATCAAGGAAAGAACCGACAAGAGGCCCGGCGGTATTTTGATTCCGAACTGGCGGCGCATGGTTGGCCATGACGGGTGCATACCCGAAGGTGGTGCAACAAGTGATGCGGCATCAATCTGACCTCCTCCCCTAAAATTGATCCATGTTAAGTGAGAGAATCCTCTCCGGCTGAAAGCCGGGAAAGGATTATTTGGATTCCTAAGAAACGACATGGTGTGGAACAGATTATTCCGAAGTTACGTCAAGCGGATGTGGAGCTTGGCAAGGGGAAGAAGGTTCCAGAGATCTGCAAGACGCTCGATATCTCTGAGCAGACTTACTATCGCTGGCGCCAGAAGTACGGAGGGATGAAACCAGAGATGGCGAAGGAACTGAAAGCCCTTCAAAAAGAGAATGCTCGCCTGAAGAAACTCCTGGCTGACCAGGCTCTCGATATGGATATTCTGAAGGAAGCCGCGAAGGGAAACTGGTAAGCCCCGAACGTCGGCGTCGAACGGTCGCAGAAGTTCGTCGTCGTTTGGGGCTTTAGAAAGTATCAGAACGCCGAGCCTGTCAAGTACTCGGTCAAACTCGCAGTA
>JAKVBG010000150.1 GCA_022447605.1 Mariniblastus sp. | reverse complement strand
AAAGGAACCTGAAATCCCGCTTGCCTCCAGCATGTCGAAGGTGGTCCACGTTTGCTCGGGCTGCGTGTACGTGTCGGTCACCTGCAGGGATACGTTGTTTCCGATCAACACCTCCCCAAACACCTTAAGTTTCTCGCTGGCATCGATCGCGTGGACCGCGTTGTTGCCATACTCAACGTCGGCAGCGATCCAACCTCCCCCCGAAAGCTGCTGGCCACCGGCAATGTCGATGTCGCCAGAGAGTGCGCCTCCGCTAGCAACATGGAGTCGCCCACTGGTGACATTCGTTTGGTGCGCATTTTGAGGTTCGGTGACCGAGAGAGTATAGCCTGCCGAGACATTCACCTCGTGGGTCGTAGTCGGGACCGTCGCCTCAGACCAGGTTGCCAGATGCCAGTTCTCGTCTGCAACCCCCGTCCACGTATTGACCGTCGCCGCTGCCGCAACGGTAATCAATGCCTCGGGATTTGCGTCGTTCATTTCCCGCCCCGTACTTCCAAGGTAGAAACCACTATCGTCTCCAAACACGACTTCGGTATCCGCGGTCGACTCGCCTTCGTGGCTGATGCCAAACTGGCCGATTTGAAGCACAAGGCCAGCATTGTCAAGCGGTGTCCCTGTGGCAGAGTACGTCACTGCCCCAATCAACCACGCGTCGTCGCCAGCAGTATCGGTGTCGCAGTAAGGATCGCTGCCGCAAACGCCGCCAAAACCGTCGTAGGTAATTCCATACGCCGAAGCGTCATACCGAATTCCGAGCAAGCCAGTAATTGCTTCCGGGCTCCCGGTTGCATCCAGCCCTTCAGAAGAATCGTTCACAAACTGATAACGTTTTGAACTACCAAGTTGGGGATTAAATATCACCGATTCTCCCAAATCAACCGACACACCACCTCCAGGAGCCACAAGGAAGTTGAGAGACAAATGGGTAATCGATTTAACGCCTTCCGGTTGAGCCCAAATGAACACGGTCCGCTCAGCTCCAGAAACACCCGTCAGGACAGCTTGCCCCGGCGGCGCGGGGCTGCTCATACGGTCGGAAAGCCAAATGTGGGTATCCTGCGCAAACACCTGGTGGACACCGCAAATGATCCACACAACGGCTATGACAACTCGATTGCAGTGCATGGCGATATGCCCCGTTGCGATAAAGCCCCGAATACCCCACTGGCAGGCAACCGGACCCCATCTGTCGCTAGCCAACCGTCTTGCGAGTCGTTCGTACCCGACCCGATGTCATCAACCACCAGTCAACCCCTGGAGGGTTCGATGGTGCAAAACAAACCGTTCGGTTCGCATTTTTCCGTGGTACGGAAAATGGTTGTCGGGAAAATCGAGCCTTTGCTGAGGTACTTGAGGCGAGCTACAAAACGCCTGACAAAACCAACGCCCAAGGACCCCAGGCCGCACACCTAGATGCGGCAGCACACGATTTCGCAGACCATCTTTCATTTTGAACACCTTGAAGAAAAATGCAACTCTTTTGTCTCTAATTCGTCGCCTTCGCCCGGTGGCCATGATCATTCCCGATATCGCCAAACCTAATGTCCACGGAGACATCCTCCCAATGACCAACGAAATCACGCGCGATCTTGGCACTTTTACGGCACGGCAGGCAGGGGCCATACTGATTCTCGCCCTCTGGATGCTAGCCACGCCGTCTGACGCACTCGACATCACGTGGACAGGCTCGGGAAATACTCCATCCTGGAATGACCCGTACAACTGGAGTCCACAGGAAGTTCCCGGCCGTTTTGATCAGGCCATTTTTAACGAGTCCTCCGGGGGCCCCGGTAGCCAAGGGTACGTTCAACTCGACGCGCCCGTGGAGGTCGGAACACTCTTGTTCAACAACAGTTCTGATTTCAAATTTGACACCGGACTGACATCGTCTGGAAAACTTACCGTCGAAAATGAAGTCGTTTACAACGGAGCAGGGGTTCTTCGCCTCTCGGGAGAGAACAATGTGTACGAGTTCAACGGATTGCGCCAAACCAACGGCGTTATCGAGGCTGGAACACAAATGTTCATCACGGCGCATAATCCAGATCACCCCGGTAGCGGAAACGTCACGGTCGGCCCCGGAAGCGTGTTTCGCCTCCGCAATGACGTTAACATGATTTTTGCAGGGTCGTTTCCAGAGTTGAAGCTTGAAGGACAATTCGAAGGAATTGGCACTGTCCACCTAAGGGGAAATGGGGTGGGCCAATTCCAGAACTTCGGGCACCTGGTGCCTGGTGCTTCCCCCGGAACCATCGTCATCGACGGAGATTATGTCCAAAGCGAGGAGGGAGAACTTTCTATGGAAGTCGATGGCATCCAGGAGGGAGATTTTGACCTGCTGGTCGTCACAGGAGATGCAACGCTGGCTGGCAACCTGAACTTCACACTCGATGCCAATCTCGAAGCAAACGAATTTATAGAATTCATGCAACTCGGCGGAACGCAAACAGGCCAATTCGACCAGGTCTCGACAACAGGCAATAGCAACATCTTCATGGCCACGGGAAGTTCAAGTTATTTCACTGCCGAATCGTACAACCTGGGCGACATGGATCGAGACCACAATTACGATCGCGATGATATCGACGCGATGGTACTGGGGCT
>JAKVBG010000015.1:62598-95978 GCA_022447605.1 Mariniblastus sp. | reverse complement strand
GTTCATCCTTGTGGGCCTTGATCAACTCACACGCCTTTTCGGCGGTGCGGCCGTCGGAATGAACCAGATCATCGCCCTCTGCCTCGACCACCACGAACGTGTTGCCTCCTTTGACCGGCAGCTTCCCGTCCGGGTTTCCCTCCAGCGTCCAACCTCGACCCGGCGCTTTCCATTCCGGTCCCTGGCTGTTGAAACGCTCGGTCCAGCAACGGGCGTCGTCGGCACCATCGGTTCCGGCCTCGATCCCGCCAGGGACGCCCATATGAAAAATCTTGCTGACGCGGGCGGTGTAGTAGCCGTGGTCTTTGAAGTGCTCGGCCCACATCGCCCGATCCCCGATGGCTGGCCGAGGTGACTTGTAGCCGAGCATGCGGGTCGCGTGAGGGTAATAGCCGGACATGAACGAAGCGCGCGAAGGACCGCAGTACGTCCCCTGGCAATAAGCCCGGGTGAATCGCATCCCCCGCTTGGCGATCGCATCGATATGGGGCGTCTGGCAGACCTGGTTTCCGTAACAGGAAAGGGCCGTATCGGTCAGATCGTCGGAAATGATGAACAGGACGTTGTAGCGAGGTGGAGCGCTGCCAGAGTCATCACTCGATTCGTTGGCGAAGCCGATTGTCGACAGGCTGCAACAGAGACTGGCGATCAGGGCAAGTAATTTCACGGTGGCCTCCCGCCGGGTATGGGGAACTTGAACTCTTCACAGGATAGCACAAATTCCCTGCGGGAGGCTTGGACGTCCCGCCCCGTAGAGGGGGCGGGACGCGTGATCATGCCGAGAACGTGAACTCGTCACCGTCGAAATCGATTTTCACCAGACCGGCGTCATCCCGGCCGTGGCGAAGCAGCGCTGTCGCCAGCGGGTTGGCAATCCGCTGTTGCAGGACTCGCTTCAGGGGCCGAGCCCCGTAAACCGGGTCATACCCCTCTTCGGCAATCTGCTCCCGCGCCGCCTCCGTGACCTCCAGGATGTATCCCTGTTCGGCCAGTCGCTTTTCCAGTTCGACAATCTGGATATCGGCAATCTTCCGAATCTGGGATCGGCTGAGTGGTTGGAACACGATTTTTTCGTCGATCCGGTTGAGCAGTTCCGGCAGGAACCGGGCCCGCAACGTCTGTTCGACCGCTTCGCGAATCTCTTCGCTCGAACCACCGTCATCGGTGATCTTCTGAATCACCTGGCTGCCAATGTTGCTGGTCATGACAATGATCGTGTTGGTAAAATCGACCGTGTTGCCGTGGTTGTCGGTGAGGCGTCCATCGTCCAGCACCTGCAACAGGATGTTGTAGACATCATCGTGCGCTTTCTCGATTTCATCCAGCAGCACCACGCTGTAAGGCCGTCGCCGAACCGATTCGGTCAGTTTCCCGCCCTCTTCGTAACCGACATAGCCGGGGGGCGCCCCGATCAGGCGGCTGACACTGTGCCGTTCCATGAATTCGCTCATGTCGATCCGGATCATGGCCGATTCATCGTCGAACATGATCTCGGCCAGCGCCTTGCAGAGTTCGGTTTTTCCCACCCCCGTAGGGCCGAGGAACAGGAAAGAGCCGATCGGCCGATTCCGATCCTGCAGGCCGCTACGACTGCGGCGGACTGCGTTGCTGACCGCCTCGACCGCCTCGTCCTGGCCGACGACCCGTTGGTGCAGGCGTTCTTCCATGACCAGCAGTTTGGCCCGTTCGGTTTCCATCATCTTGGCCACGGGAACACCGGTCCATTGGCTCACGACATCAGCAATCTCCTCCTCGGTGACTTCCTCACTGAGTAGGCGTTTCTGGTCCACATCGGCCTCTTTCATCTCGACGGATTCGGCCGTTTCGATCTGCTCCTGCAAGCGGCTGCGGGTCGAGTCCAACTCGTACAGTCTGCGATAGTCGTTTTCCTGGACTTGCATGCCGCTCGATTGTTGTGATTTGATGTCCGCGTCCAGTTGACTGAACTGCCGCTCGTTCTCTTCCAGCTGTTGCCGTAAATTCTGCACATCGGTCATGCCAAGTTTTTCGGCTTCCCACTGCTCCCGCAAATCGGCCAGTTCTTTCTTCTTCGCTTCCATCTCCTGGCGGACTTCGTCCAGCCGGACCTGAACACTTTCGTCGTCCTCGTCTTCCAGTTGGCGGGCTGCCAATTCCAGTTGGGTCAACCGCCGTTGCACGATATCGATTTCCTGCGGGACGCTGTCGAGTTCCATGGCCAGCTTGGAGGCCGCTTCATCGACCAGGTCGATCGCCTTGTCCGGCAAAAACCGGTCCGTGATGTAACGGTCCGACAACTTCGCGGCGGCCACCAAAGCCTCATCCTTGATCTGAACGTTGTGGTGGGTCTCGTATCGCTGCTTCAGTCCACGGAGGATGGAAATCGTGTCCTCGACTGAAGGCTGTTCGACGTAGACCGGTTGGAAACGCCGCTCCAGTGCAGCGTCCTTTTCAATGTACTTGCGATACTCATCCAGCGTGGTAGCCCCAATACAGTGCAATTCACCTCGGGCCAGGGCCGGCTTGAGCAGGTTGGCCGCATCGCTGCCACCTTCGGCTGCGCCGGCACCGATCACCGTGTGCAGTTCATCGATGAACAGGACGATCTGTCCCGCCGAAGCCGTGACTTCCTTCAGGACGGCCTTCAGCCGTTCTTCAAACTCACCGCGGAACTTGGCTCCGGCGATCAGGGCACCCATGTCCAGGGCCACCACTCGTTTGTCGCGCAGTGACTGGGGGACGTCATTGTGGACGATCCGCAGTGCCAGTCCCTCGGCAATCGCCGTTTTTCCGACACCCGGTTGGCCGATCAGGACCGGGTTGTTCTTGGTCCGACGGGACAGAACCTGGATGACTCGGCGGATTTCGTCGTCCCGTCCAATGACCGGATCGAGTTTGCCCGCCTTCGCTTTTTCGACCAGGTCAATTGCATACTTTTCCAATGCCTGGTACTTCCCCTCGGGGTCCGGGTCGGTCACCTTCGTGTTTCCCCTGACCTGGACCAGGGTGTCCAGGATGGCTTGCGGTTCGACGGCGTTCAGCTCCAGGATCCGCTTGGCAGCGGATTCGGTCTTGGCCAGGCCGAGCAACAGGTGTTCGGTGGAAATGTATTCATCCTGCATCTGGTGGGCCGTCTCCAGGGCGGCATCCAGTGTCTTCTGCAGGTCCCGGCTGATCTGGGGGGCGCTTCCGCCGGAGGACTTGGGGAGTCGGTCAATTTCCGAATTGACCATCTCCTGCAACTGGTTAAACGGCGCGTTCATCGTGTCGAGGATCGGGCGGACAATCCCCTCGGATTCCTGCAGCAAGGCTTGCAGCAGGTGCAATGGCACGATCTCGGCATTGCCTGCCGATGAGGCTGCGGCCTGGGCGCCCGCCAGGGCTGCCTGGGACTTGGTGGTCAATTTGTCAAATGGAAACGACATGGTTTGCTCCTGTTACTGCCCGCCGGATCGTGATCGGTCTGCCGGTGGAACCGGGTACCGAAAGTGGCTGACAGTCAAATTGTAATCATGTTAGTAGTAATGCAATCCCCGTGCCTAAATCGACGGGCATCGGTTGGTCATCAGATCCGGTAGCCGAATTCCAACGGGCCTTGAGCGGGTGCGACCGCTCCTCGGTCCTCGTGGTTCGCCAGTCAACCGTCACCACGCTACGTTGGATCATGAAGCGGGTGATTGCCCACAGAATGCGGCTGCCAGGGAGAAGCACAGAAAAGCCCGGGATGCGGGGCATCACCGGGCATGAGTGAAGGTTGGATACGACCGTTTGCCGGGTAAGCTAACCCTGGACGTCAGTCGTTCTTGACTTCAAATTCAGCGTCAATCGCATCATCTTCTGGCGAATTGGTCGCCGCTGCGTCCGGTTCGCTGGCCGGGCTGCCCTCTTCCTGACTGCCTGTCGACTCGTACATCGCTTTGCTGAAGGCATGCGACGCCTGTTCCAGTTCTGCGACGGCGGATTTGATGGCATCGACGTCGTCCGTCTTGGCCGCTTCTCGCACCTTGGCAATCGCGTCCTCCAACGGTTTTTTGTCGCCGTCCTGCATCTTTTCCGAGTGCTCTTTCATCGTCTTTTCGAGTTGATAGCACATGTTGTCCGCTTCGTTTCTGGCATTGGCCAGTTCGAATTTCTTGCGATCCTCGTCGGCATGGGATTTCGCGTCATCCTGCATCTTGGAAATCTCATCCTCCGACAGTCCGGAAGACTCCTTGATCTCCACGTTCGCTTCCTTGCCACTACCCATATCCTTGGCCGACACGTTCAGGATTCCATTCTGATCGATATCAAATTTGACCTCGATCTGCGGAACGCCCCGTGGGGCAGCCGGCAGGTCAGTCAGATCGAATTTGCCCAGCAGGCGGTTATCGTTCGCCATTTTGCGTTCACCCTGGAAGACCTGGATGGTCACCGCCGTCTGGTTGTCGGCTGCGGTGCTGAAGATCTGTTTCTTCTCGGTCGGGATGGTCGTGTTTCGTTCCACCAACGGGGTCAAAACACCACCTTCGGTCTCGATGCCCAACGTCAGAGGCGTCACGTCCAGCAGAAGTACATCCTTCCGGTCGCCCGCCAGGACAGCGCCCTGAATGGCCGCACCGATGGCGACGACCTCGTCTGGGTTGACTCCCTGGTGCGGGTCTTTACCGAAAATCTTTTTGACCATCTCCTGGACCTTGGGGACCCGCGTGGATCCGCCGACCAGGACGACTTCATCGATGTCGCTCGGAGAGAGCTTGGCATCCTTCAGGGCCTGCTCAACCGGCTTGCGACAACGCTCGATCAACGGGTCAATCAGTTCTTCGAACTTGGCCCGTGTGATATTCATCTGCAGGTGTTTCGGTCCGCTGGCATCCGCCGTGATAAAGGGCAGATTGATGTCCGTTTGGGGGACATTACTCAGTTCCTTCTTCGCTTTCTCACACGCTTCCTGCAGTCGCTGCAGCGCCATCGTGTCATCACGCAGGTCGACACCGTTCGATTTCTTGAATTCATCGGCGACATAGTTGATCAAGACTTCGTCGAAATCATCACCGCCCAGGTGGGTATCCCCACTGGTACTGATGACTTCAAACACTTTCATTCCGTCGTCGTCATTCAGCTCCAGGACGGACACGTCAAACGTACCGCCACCGAGGTCGAAAACGACAATCTTTTGCTCGGACTGGGTTTTGTCCAGACCGTACGCCATGGCTGCAGCGGTCGGTTCATTGATGATCCTGGCCACATCCAGACCGGCAATCTGGCCGGCGTCCTTGGTGGCCTGTCGCTGGGCATCATTGAAATAGGCTGGCACCGTAATCACCGCCTTGCTGACCTTGTGACCGAGGTACGACTCAGCCGCTTCCTTCAGTTTCCTCAAAGTTTTGGCAGAGATTTCCTGGGGCGTGAACTGTTCGTCACCCACGCCGATCTTGACGTACTCACCCGGGTCGCCCTCGATTTTGTAGGGGACCATTTTTTCTTCGTTTTCCACCTCGTTGTGTCGCCGTCCCATGAACCTCTTGACCGAGTAGACGGTCCGTTCCGGGTTGGTGACCCGCTGATTCCGGGCCGGGGCCCCCACCAGGGTCTCCCCCTTGTCGGTAAATGCGATGACACTGGGAGTCGTTCGATCTCCCTCCTGGTTGGCGATCACGGTTGGCTCGTTGCCATCCATCACCGCGACGCAGGAGTTGGTCGTCCCGAGGTCGATACCAATGATTTTTTCACCTTGAGCCATATTGCTCTCCTAACTTGACTTGTCAGATCTATATTTTCGTTCGTGTTATGTTCAATTTGAGTTGGGTCGCCAAATCGACGCTTGGCAGCGAGGATTCGGAAACCGGCTATATTTATGCAAAGTCCGTGCCAGAACCGAACGGAGTTTGGAAAACGAAAAACCGTTGTTTTTTACTCGAAAAAAGAGAGAATCCGCCGTCCTCAAGGAGCGCGGAACAGGGTGACTGACATTCTGTCATCAGATGCCGGTTGTCCGGCTATCCCGGGGAGCCTGCAGGGCGGGCTGAGCAGAGCCGTTTTACGCCCCCGGACTTACGAATTTCGCTCTTTTTTCAGCTCTTCCTGCCGTCTTTTCAGCCCGGCCCGGTCGAGAAGCGATTTGGCAAAGAAATTGTCCATCTGTTCGTCCTGCGGTGGCGTACCGTAGGCCCCCAAATCGATCGGCTCGTACTGAACCTCGAATTTGTGCTTGGCAATGTGCAGGATGGCTCCCGGATCGAGTCGTCGGCGGAGGCCGACCAGGATTTTTCGGCCTTCGACCTTGATCCCGTTACGGGAACGCAGGTCCCGTATAAACCAATACCCTTCCTCGATTTCCATCAAGGCATGATGACCTGAAACATTGGAGAAATTCAGGACAATATCGCATCCTTCGCGCCGTCCGATCCGGATGCGCTTCTTCAACAGCGGAATCGGATCTCCGCCGCCAACAGGAACTAATTCACCGTACATGGGTAGTAGAGGGATTGGGTATAAGAGTTATAAATGAAAGACAAATGCTATAATCAGCCAAGCATCTGTATGATCTCCCTAGATTTAATCTATTCGGTACCCCCATTGTCGTCAACTAACGAAAAACCCGGTTTCCAACCCAGATTTGACTGGAAAGCGAGTAATTTACGGTATTTTTCCTATAACTTCTTCCTCAAGCAGGAGTTTGGGTTTCGGGTGCAAAGAGTGAGTTTGGATGCGGGATTCACCTGCCCCAACGTCGATGGGACGGTTGCCCTGGGCGGCTGTGTTTTCTGTGATAACCGGAGTTTCAGCCCGAGCCGTCGAGTCCCCAAGCAGGACATCACCGATCAGATTGATGACGGGATTCGCCGCCTGAAAAAGCGGTATAAATGCAGCCATTTCATGGCCTATTTCCAGCCCGCTACCAACACCTATGCCCCGGTCGACAAATTGCGTCCCCTTTACCAGCAGGCGATCGCCCACCCGGACGTGGTGGCGATGGCGGTCGGTACCCGTCCCGATTGCGTACCGGATGATGTCCTCGATTTGCTGGAGGAGTTTGCGCAGAAAACGCATTTGACGGTTGAGTACGGGATGCAAACGATGCACGACCGCTCCCTGGACTGGATGAATCGTGGGCATCACCATGACTCGTTCCTCGATGCGATGGAGCGGAGTGCGGGAAGAGGCTTCGAGGTGTGCGCCCATATCATGCTGGGGCTGCCGGGTGAATCTCGAGAGGATATGCTGGCCACAGCGCGGGAGGCAGCCCGGGTTGGGGTGGATGCCGTCAAGATTCACAACCTGTATGTGGTTGAAAATACACCGTTGGCCGAACAGGTCAGGCGGGGGGAGGTGGAGCTGATGGAACGCGACGAGTACGTTGAGACGCTGGTTGACTTTCTGGAGTTACTGCCACCGTCGGTGGTTGTCGAGCGGATCAGTGGCGAGGCCCCCGGTGACTATTTCGTGGGGCCGGCCTGGTGCCTTGACAAGCCGGGCATATTGAATGCGGTGAAGGCAGAGTTCGAGCGGAGATCGACTTTTCAGGGGGCCCGTTTTGCCGGTTGATCACTGCTGGCATCCCCCTGGGGAGTTTTGACGAAAGTGGGAAGTCTGGCCAGGTCTTGGAAACCGTTGTACCTGAGGCTTTGCCCGTAAGACTTACCCACGAACGCAGCATAAGATTTGCCTATTTTAACGAATGCATCTCCTAAAGTTTCGGGCCAGGAATGTCCGAATCTAAATCTATGCGGGTTTTTCTCGTTATCTGGCTTGGTCACACAAGCTGGTGGTCAAATGGCTGAACCTCAGTCTACCCAGCCCCTTTGACCGTTATATCTTGATGCGATAAATTCTGGCAATTGATCAACGATGGCGCTGTGGCCGAGTGGCTTAGGCACAGGTTTGCAAAACCTGGTACGCGGGTTCGATTCCCGCCGGCGCCTCTTTTCCTGGACCCGCCCCGACCCGCTAGGTCGCTGTCCCTTCCTTCTCATGCGGGGGCGATGAATCGCAATGCGATTCCGAAGTTTGCGGAAAAAATAGCCTTGGCAGTCCCGCTCAGCGCTGTTTCCGGAGGATTTTCAGTTGTTCACCGGTCAGCTCAAAAGTGAGCCCTGTACCTTCCAGTACTTTTTGAATCACATCCTGTTCGCTGACCCCAGCCATACGGATGGTCACCTGTTGTTCGAGTGGGGGCCGGGCACCCGGCTGCAAAACCATTTTGAGATCGAGTTGTTGGGCCATGGTGGCCAGGATCTGTCCACGGGATGCGGTGACCGTAAAGTCTTTTTTCGTCTCCTGGCTGACAATCGCCGTTTGCCGCGCGACCAAACTGGCCTGTAACTTGACCATTTCGGTGACCGGGCCCGCGACGATCAATCCCTGGGAATACCGCTTGATGGAAAGTTGCTTGAATTGAGGCGCCAAGGCCTCGACCGCCGCTTTTGGTTGACCGGGAAAGGGAATCCGCAGTTGGGCTGTCTCGATCGGGGGAATCTCTTCAATGGTTACCGTTTTGCCATTCTCGGAAATGGCAGGGTAGAGGCCGAATCCTGACAGCAGCAGTGTGAATTGTTGCAGCAAGTCGATGTTGGGTAAGCGGTACCCGGGCCATACATCGAGCGGTATCCTGTCGAGGCCGTCCACGGTCAAGTCATGCTGTCGCGCCAGTTCTTCCAAACGTTGCCGAGGTTGATCGAACGGGTGGATCTCGAACTCGGAAACCTTCAGCCATGGGACGGAAAGCTGTTGGCGGTTTTTTCTCAGCTGTTCCCTGTTTCGGTCATAGGCAACCCGCATCGGGACGGATATCTCCCGCGGCGTGAAGTAATACAATTCATCGAGTTGGCAAATTTCAAGATCGAGTTGCGTCGCGATGTCCCACAGGACTTGCTCCCATGTTTTTTGGTTGATATCCAGGTTAAGTGCCAGACTCGGATCAATGCGGCGGTCAAAAAAGAGAGGGATTCCCTGGCGGTGGGACAATTCGACAAGACGGCTGCGAACCGGTACATCTCTCCAACGTACAGAGATGGCCAATTGCTTGCTGCGGTCCAGAGATTTTCCCTTCAACCATTCGATCTTGGGGGGGTCATCAACGTTCGTGGGGAGCGAAAGAACCACCAAGAGTGCCAGCACGTTCATAATCTATTCACCCAATCGTTATATTCGTTAAGGTTTGCGTTGCTTGGCCGATCCTGGTGGTAAAACTTGCTATTTCAGGCGATAATCGCCGGGCGATTCGTTGTTCCCGGTATGTCACCAAATTATTATAGGTCTTTAATTCCACGACTTCGTCGTCTTTGAACATTTAACGAGCAGGTAGTCAATCTTATGTCGGGACCATTCATACCGGGACCATCGATATCGGAAAGAAAAGTCCGGTATTCGAAGCTGGATAGATACTACCAGCAATTCCTGAACGACGAAGACCGCGCTCGTTTTATCCAGCAAGTTTCCGAGAGTTACACGATGGAAACGTTGGAATATCTGGCCCGGTTTGGTCGCCGCCTGACTCGTCGAGCCGCCGTCCTGGCGGTCGGATTTCTGGGTGATTTTGAGCAAAACGAAACGATGGGGCGGGCCTTGTCCGACCCGGATCGGGCTGTGCGGATGCTGGCCGATCACAATATTCGTCAAATCTGGCTGCGGCAGGCAGTCGGTGGTCAGCGCATCCTGATTTCACGCCTCGAATGGTTTAACTCGGTATCGCAATACGACCAGGTCATCACCGATGCGACTCGCCTGATCCGCCACGATGAACGACTGGGTGAGGCTTGGAATCAGCGGGCGATTGCCTTTTGCAATCAAGGAGAATACCAGTTCGCAATCGACGACTGCCGGGCGACTCTTGCCATCAATCCGTTCCACTTCCCGGCGGCGATTGGCATGGGCCATTGCTGCCTGCAACTGGATGATCCAGTCTCTGCGCTGGACTGTTTCCGGATGGCCATCTTCATCAACCCGGACCTGGAAAACCTGCGGGGCCAGATTGGTCACCTGGAGCAGATCCTGGAAGGCCGTTAGAGCCATCTTTTGCGGGTAAAGTCGATTCGGTCTTGTTTCCGCGGTGCGGGGATGGTGTTTCGCTTCTTCCTTCTGGTATCATTCGTTGACGATGCTACGTGTCGCGGTTGGTTCTATTTGTAAGGGAGTGGCCTGTGCCTGCTCGCACGCTCTGTCTGGTTGGATTCCTGTTTGCCGAGTTGACCATGGGATTTTCGAGTGCTCAAGATAAGGGGCTGTCGGATACCCAGTTGCCCCGGTTGGGCGATCGAATGACGGATGCCCAGGTTGCGGCGTTTGCCCGCCTGGCATTGAAGGGGATCCCGACCGAATACCCGAACAAGCCATCCAACGTAATGGCCGGGGTCGAGTCGGTTCAGTCTCCGCGGGAAATGCATCCCGCTTTCTTTGGCTGTTTCGATTGGCACAGTAGCGTGCATGGCCACTGGATGTTGGTTCGGCTGCTGAAGGAATATCCGGATAACAGTTTGCAGCAGGAAATCAGGAAGCAACTCGCCGAGAGCCTGACGGCAGAGAACATTGAGGGAGAAGTTGCCTATTTCGAGGAGAAGCAGAACAAGAGTTTTGAGCGGATGTACGGTTGGGCCTGGCTGCTGAGGCTGGTGCTGGAGCTGGAACAGTGGGACGATGCCCAGGGAAAGCAGTGGCGGGAAAACCTCAGACCATTGGAAAACGTGATTGTTCAGCGGACGATGGATTACCTGCCCTTGTTGAGTTTCCCGATCCGCACGGGCGTTCATCCTGACAGTGGTTTTGCTTTGGGGCAAACACTTGATTATGCCCGCGGCGTCGGTAATCGTGATTTGGAGTCTTTGATTATCCGGCGGTCCAGAGAGTTTTACCTGGCGGATACGGATTATCCGGCCCGCTATGAGCCCTCGGGGCAGGATTTCTTTTCATCCGGTTTGAACGAAGCGGACCTGATGCGTCGGGTCTTGCCGAAGGAGGAATTTCAACAGTGGTTTGACCGCTTCCTGCCCGGGTTGAAAACGGGGGATGGGGGCAACCTCCTGGTACCGGTGGAGGTGAGCGACGTGACGGATGGGAAAATTGTCCACTTGGCCGGTCTCGACCTCTCCCGCGCCTGGTGCTTCCAGGGCATCGCTTCGGTCCTGCCTCCGGGTGACGCCCGGCGGGCATTGATACTCGATTCGGCCAACCAGCATGCCGATATGGGTTTCCGGTATGTTTTCAGTGGGAGCTATGAAGGTGAGCATTGGTTGGCAACCTTCGCGATTTACCTGATCACTCAGGTCGGTGCGGAATAGTCGGCAAAATCGTGGCGCGATCGGTGTTTTGTAGTTTTGACCCGCCTGTAGCACGCGTATAATTCCCGGTTTGGCCAACTGCTTGCCGCCGCCGTCCCTTTCCGGGCGTTCCTGGTAGACACAGTGCGGTCTTCATCCCGTACCCTGAAAAGAAAGTTTCCCCCATGCACTTCATCCGATTCTTCGCGGTCGCCCTGGTCTGTTTGCCTGCCACGATTCTGTCTGGCCAGGAGACCGAAACGACTCCACCCGCCACGGAAAAACCCGCCGCTGAAGCACCGGCCGCACCTGACGAGAAGAGTACCATGCAAAAAGCGAGTTTTTTGTTGGGCTACAATTTCATCAAGAACCTGCAGAGTAACGGGCTGGAGGTTGATCAGGAGTCCCTGATGAAAGGGATCCAGCTGGCGATGAAGGGTGAGGAAATGCCGATGGCGGCGGAAGAGATTGACTCGGTCATGCAGGCGGTCCAGGCAATGGTCCAGAAAAAGCAGATCGAAATGCAGAAGAAACAGATGGAAATGCAGGCCAAATTGGCCGAGGATAACCTGGCCGAGGGACAAGCGTATATCGAGAAATACGCGGCTCAGGCGGACGCCAAAATGCTGGAAGACGGGATTCACAAGAAAGTGATGAAAGCGGGTGAGGGTGCCGTACCGACCAAGACGGACAAGGTGAAAATCAATTACAAGGGGACCTTTACCGATGGCACGGTGTTCGATGAATCGAAAGGGGAGCCGCTGGTCCTGGGTGTCAGTAATTTTGTCGGTGGTTTTTCAACTGCCCTGCAGAACATGAAGGTGGGAGAAAAAGCGCAGGTGGTCATCCGCGGGGACAAGGCTTACGGCATGAACCCGCCCCCAGGTTTCCCGCCCAACAAAACCTTGGTGTTTGAAATTGACTTGCTGGAAATCGTCAAGTAACCGATTGTCAAGAATCACCACACAAGGCCGGGTCAATCCCCGGCCTTTTCTGTTTCCTGCAGTTCCAGGAAGAACAGGTATTCACTATAGGGTGCGACCCCGTCGTCCATCTCCCGGGTTCGCCCGGTGTTCCGGAAGCCGAACTTGGCAAAAAACTGGTGGGCCCGCGAGAAACGGGTGTCGGACCAGAACTCGACCCGATCGTAGCCGTTTTCCCTTGCCCAATCGATGGTCAAGTCCATCAGTTCGGTGCCGAGTTGGCCGCCTCGCAAGTCGGCTTCCAGGTAGAGACGGCGGAACGTGCAAAGCGAGCCATCGGCCGGGTCACCGCCAAGAGACCGCTCAATCGGCTTGGCGGCATGGGTCCCCACGACCCGCCCCTGGTCGTCCTCCATCACCCAGAACGCCCCGTTCTGATCGAAATAGGTCGTTTGCAGGTCGAGCAGGTCCTGATCGGCGCCGGACAGGCAGATGCGATCACCGTATTCCTGGTAAACCTGGTCAATCAGATCGATGATGGCTGGCTGATCGTGGTGATTGGCAAGTCGCGTTGTGTAGGTCTGGTTCATATAATCTTGTCGGTGCAGGCGGTGCGCAAAACAGTTACCCGCCGTTACGCAGGGGCCGTACAGTTTTGCAGGAACCGTATTGAACCCTGTTTGGAGGTGAATTTGAAGCCTGCAGGCCAGATTTGAATATCCGCAAAAGGGGAACCAGGAATGAGAGTCGCATTGACCGGCGCAACCGGGTTTATTGGCAGGTACATTGCCCACCACCTGGTGGAGCAGGGCCATCAGCTGAATGGTTGGTATCGGGAGGAATCTGACCGGACCGGTTTCGAATCGATCAACCATGCTATTAAGTGGGTGCCGGGTGGGCTGCAGGAGCCGCATGCGGCTGAGCGGCTGGTGTCGGGTTGTGAGGCGGTTGTCCATTCCGCCTTGTGGCGACCAGGTACCGGGTTCCGTGGCGCCGAGGGGGATGTGGTTGAATTCGCCCGAGTCAATATCCTGGGGACACTGGAGCTGATCGAGGCAGGCCGGCAGGCGGACGTCAAACGTTTCGTCTACCTGTCAACCTGCGCCGTTCATGAACAGATTCTTACGGATCGTCCCCTGGACGAGTCGCACCCGCTTTGGCCCATGACCCACTATGGAGCCCACAAGGCGGCCATCGAAAAATTCGTGCACAGTTACGGCCTCGGTCTCCAATTTCCAATCTGTGCAGTGAGACCGACTGGCGTGTATGGAATCAACCACCCGCTCGAAGGGAGCAAGTGGTTTGAACTGGTGCGGCAAATTGTCGAGGGTCAGGATGTTCAGGTCCAGGGAGGTGGCAAAGAGGTGCACGCCGCCGATGTGGCTCGGGCGGTGGGCCTGTTGCTCGAAGCCCGGGGGACTCGAGGCCAATCGTATGCCTGTTATGAACGGTATATCTCGCGCCGCGAGGTCGCCGATCTGGCGGTCGAATTAAGCGGCAGTTCGAGCCGGATCGAGGGAGAGCGAAAGCAGCCGGTCAATCAGATTGAGACGGGTAAAATCCGCGCATTGGGAATGGAATTCAACACCGACCACTTGCGATTAACCTTGCAGGAGATGATCGACCGAATTCGCTCCGGTCAGGAGGGGGCCGCTTCCGAAGTGGGCGCATGAAAATAGCGGCTTCGGAGCGCGAAGCCGCTTTGGATTCAAAACCGTGTCTGAGGCGATGGTCAGACGCTGAACGAGCTTCCACAGCCACAGGTTTTTTTGGCATTCGGATTGTGGAACTGGAACCCTCGCTGCTCCAAGCCTTCGTAGTAATCGACCGTGGTACCCTCCAGGAACAGGGAGCTCTTTTTGTCGACGACCACGTCCACGCCATGCTGGGACGACTTGTTGTCATTTGTTTGGTCGTAATCGGAGGAAATGTTCAGGCTGTAATTGAACCCGCTACAACCACCGCCGCTGACACCGACCCGCAGAACGGCGTTTTCGTCGTAGTCACCTTCCTCGAGGAACCGTTGAATTTCCTTGGCGGCCTTTTCGGTGATGGTCACACTCATGATTGTTTTCGCTCCAGTAGAGAATTGCGCTGCTGTAATATGAATTGGTTATCGTCATTTTTTGTAACAGGAGTTTAAATGTCCAGAGCGATTGCCCGCTGTCGGTCCAAATCCTGATGAATTTACTCGTTTTTCGACAAGATCTCCCGTCCTGATTGGTCCAATGGACACTGCATGTCCGCCTGCCGTAGCCTTAATGTTTCCCCATCGGTTTTGCTGGAAACCAATTTCCACTCAGTGGTTTTCTCCAAATAACGCCTGCAGGCAGATCTGTGACCAGGTTTCGTAATACTCGAGCTCGGCCATGATCTCCGCGACCGGCTGGAAACCGGCATTGGCAATTTCGGTCTCCCTGGCGCTGATGTTTGGTTGCTGGCACTCGAATAGGTGAACCACTCCCAGGTGAACTTTCCCCACCTCGTTCTCATCGTCATTGAGTAAACCGACACATGATTCGGAATATTCACAGGCGATATCGACCTCTTCCTCCAATTCGCGCCGCATCCCCTCGCGGTACGGTGACGACTCGGTCGCGTCCAGCGATGAAATATGGCCACCGATCCCGATGCTCCCCTTGCTGTGCAGACGGGATTCGCCCTGCCCTTTGCCGCGCGTGTAACGGAAAAGGTGGACCGCTCCCTGGGGGTCGGTGTATTGAAAAAGACAATAGGGATTCAGCTGTTTGAAGGACGGATCCATTTCCATCTTGTCCCGCGGCAGGTACTGGGTCTGCTCTGGATCCAATAGCTTGTCCAGGTATTTCTCTGTCTCCCGGCAGAACCCCTGGAAATAACCACAGGCGTGAAATAACTCGGTCGGGACCACCATGACCTGTTCTACTTGTACCGTGGACATCAGCTCTCTCCTGTCTCGTCTGCGATTCAAATGATCTCCCTGATCTACTTGTAATTATAGGAGTTCTTGGCAACACCGGGAGGAGAGTGGGCCGGAAAGACAGATTTTTCCTGCCAGTCTTGGACTCGGTTATGTAGGGCCCAGAGCCCTGCGGCCACCAGCGTTTCAGTCGGATGCTCGCCGCCACTGCTGGTAAGCCGTCTCGACCGTGGCGAAGTGGATATCGACGATATCCTCGACCTCGTCTGCGTAGCCCCCGGCCATGCAAATGGCGATCGGTATCTCTCGCTTACGGCAGTTTGAAATGACCCAGGCGTCGCGCCTGCGCAACCCCTCTTTGGAGAGCTCCAACAGGCCCAGACGATCACCTTCATACGGGTCTGCGCCGGCCAGGTAGAAAACCATATCCGGATTCCACTGGTCGAGCAGTTCGGCCAGTTGGGTTTCCAGTTCGTGCAGGTAGGCCGCGTCGGACGTGCCCGCCGGGAGCGCAATATCCAGATCGCCATTGGTTTTCTTGAAAGGGTAGTTTTTTTCGCAATGGATGGACAGCGTGAAGATGGTGGGATCATCGGCGGCGATGCTACTGGTGCCATTGCCCTGGTGAACGTCGCAGTCCACCACCAGGGCCGTTTGTACGAGTTGGTTGGCCTGCAACGAGCGGATGGCCACACAGACATCATTGAAAACGCAATACCCCTGACCGTTGTCGGCAAAGGCGTGGTGGGTTCCCCCGGCCAGGTTCAGGCCGATCGAATCTCGGTAGGCCGAGCGGGCGGCAGCGATCGTTGCCCCCACCGAGCGGCGCGATCGCTCGACCATTTTTTCCGACCAAGGGAATCCTATCCGCCGCTGTTCCAGGTCGCTCAGATCACCTTGGATCACTCGTTCCACGTAGTCCTGGGTGTGAACCCGCAGCAGCTGTTTATTCGTGGCCGCAGGCGGGATTAGCAGTTTGCCCAGGACATGTTCCGAACGCTCGATTTCCTCACGAAGCCGTCGGTACTTTTGCATCGGGAACCGGTGGCCGTCCGGCAGCGGGAGCTCAAAAGTATCGGAGTAAAAGCAGTCCACGGTCCTCTGTTCTCCGCCGAAAATACAGCCGGCAGGGGCTGTTACGTTTCAGCGTGCCCCGAGTGCAAACGCGTCGCGATGGTCGATTCCGATTCATTCAGGCTGAGTTCGGCGCAGGCGTTTTCCGTTTCCCAAACGATGACTTTCGACAATTGGACATCGTAACCGTCGATTTTTTCAACCAGCCCGGGACCGACTTCGGTCAATAGGTACTTGGCAATGTTCTCGGCGGTTGGATTGTAGGGCAGGCAATAGATCTTGGAAGGTTGCAGTTGGTTGAGGGCGTCCAGCAATTCGACATCCTCGTCCCAGACCAGGATCCCGTGATCCCAGTTTTCGTCGATCCAGCCCTTAAAGAGCTTGTTGATCACGGAGAAATCGACGACCCGACCCACCTTGTCAAATTCGGCGCCACGCACAAAAAACTGTGCCAGGTAATTGTGGCCATGAAGATTGGCGCACTTTCCTTCGTGACCTACCAAGCGGTGGCCGGCACAGAATTTGACTTGCCTCATGATGGTTACATTCATGTCGATGACAACGATTCCTTCGAACAGGATCAGGTCAATTTCTCGTTATTGCGGTGGCGGTCCCTGTCGCGGTCGGTTTTCTTTTCCAAGTTCTTTTGAAGAGCCTGGTTCAAGTCGACACCGGTCTGGTTGGCAAGGCAAATGACCACGAAAAGCACATCGGCCAATTCATCGGCAATGGATTGACCTTGCTCTATCTCCTTGAAACTCTGATCGCCGTAGGTGCGTGACATGATTCGCGCCAATTCACCAACTTCTTCGACCAGTTGGGCCAGGTTGGTCAGTTCGGAAAAGTACCGAACCCCGATTTCCTTGATCCAGCGATCTATCGTATCCTGTGCTTCACGAATGGTAAGTTCTGCCATCGGGTCTGCCCTGCTTTTTTCGGAAAAAGTTCTCCCTATTGGAGTGGATTTTCTGCGGAACGGACACCCGCTATGATGGAAAAGCTGGCGTTCTTACTGCTTCTGTAAAAGGGTTATTGATTTGAAGTCTGAGACGATTGTGCTCTGTTTTCCCGTTTCCGAGCAGGAAGTCCGGCGGATTGAGTCCTCGGTGGGAACCGGGACGAAGGTGCTGGTCTCCAGCCAGGAGCGGATCCATGAGGATATCATGGAGGCTGATCTGTTCTGCGGCCACGCCAAGATGCCCGTTGATTGGGGGGCCGTTGTCCGGCAAGGTCGATTGCGCTGGATTCAATCTTCGGCGGCTGGGCTGGATCATTGCCTGACGCCGTCGGTGGCCGAATCATCGATCCTCGTCAGTGGATGCTCGGGTCTGTTTGCCGACCAGGTTGCCGAACAGGCGTTGGCCCTGACCCTCGGTTTGCTGCGCGGATTGCCGATGTTTTTCCGGGCCCAGGACCGTCGCGAGTACACCCGTCGGCCGACCGATGACCTTTCGGGCAGTACGGTAGGTATTGTCGGGTTCGGCGGGAACGGTCAGCGGATTGCCGAGTGCCTGCGCCCCATGGCGGGGCGCATCGTGGCGACCGATCATTTCCCCGGTGACGCACAGGTTTCGGGCGTCGAAGTTCTGGGGGCCGAGCAGTTGGTTCCCCTGTTCAGCATGTCCCGCATCGTCCTTTGTACCTTGCCCCTGACCGGGGGGAACCAGCGAGTGATTGGACAGGACTGTTTTGCAGCGATGGCGCCCGGGTCTTATTTTATCAATGTGGGTCGGGGTGGGGTGGTGGACCACTCGGCCCTGCAGCAGGCCCTGGCCGAAGGCCCATTGGCCGGCGCCGGCCTGGATGTCGTCGATCCGGAGCCGCTCCCGCCGGACCACCCGCTCTGGGCGATGGAGAATGTCCTGATCACCCCCCATGTCGGGGCCCAGTCTCGGTGGCGGGTCGGGTCGACCGTTAACCTGTTTATTGAGAATATTCGGCGTTTCCGTAACCGGACCCCTCTGATCAACCAGGTCGACAAGGAACTTGGATTCCCGCGACCAGAAAACCGGTTAACCTGTGAGCAGCGGAGCGGGTTGATGCCGCGTGGGGATGTTCCCGGTGCCCCGAGCGTTTGAATTTCAATCGGGAAGCTGTCGTTGCCACAAAAGGCCAAATATGGGAACATCGACCCCGGCTTTGGAGTTTCGAGAATAGGGCTCGAGCAAACGCTCTGCCCCGATATCCCGCCAGGCAGGTGTTTCGCGGGACGGTGAAGGTAGACCATTGGAAAAAAGAAAAACAAACACGCTGTTCCGAACCGCCGTCGATCAGGTATCGTTGACGGTCACTCCCAATGGTGAACTGGTAGAAAACCAGTGCGCCGAGTTGATCGGTCGCTACGAACAGATTATCCGTGAAAAGCGGTTGAGTTGGACGACGCATTTGAGATTGCTTCGTCGCCTCGGTGCCGGGGGTCAGGGAACCGTCTATTTGACAGAGCGCCGAGGCTCCGATGGCTTTACGCTGCCGGTCGCTTTGAAAATATTTTCTCCAGACCGCTACGCAACCCCCAACGGCTACGACGACGATATGGCCAGGATGGGCCGTGTGGCCGCCAGTGTGGCCCGCATCCAACACGAGAACTTGTTGGTCGTGCAGAATTTTCTCGACCGTGACCGGATCCGGATGATGGTGATGGAATGGGTAGAGGGATTTGACTTAAGGCGTCTACTGACCCCAAAGATGTACGGGGTGGTCAAGCGACGTGTCAGTCAAAAACGCTGGGAGTACATCAACGAGGTACTGGTAACTGCGGGACCGGTTCAACCCCGTTTCAAGGCGGGTGTGGCGATTGCCATTGTCCGTGACTGCCTGGAAGCCCTGGCGGCGTTGCACCGGCAAGGGATCATTCATGGGGACGTCAAACCTTCCAATATCATGTTGAAGCGGAGTGGTCACGCAAAAATGATCGACATCGGTTCGGCTTTTCAGGTATCGGACCCACCTGGCACGATGGCCTGTACCCCGGCTTATGCGGCCCCGGAAGTCCTGGAAGGGGAGCCCCAGAGCCCGTTGACCGACTTGGCCAGCCTCGGTTATGTGACGATGGAATTGCTGTCGGGACGTCCCCTGTTCAGTGAATCGCGGGACTTGCCGGAATTGGTCGAATCCAAACGCAATCTCCTCGATCGACTGCCGGAGTTGATGCCGAATGACGTTGCCAGGAACGAACTGTTGATGACGTTTTGTCGTGGCATGGTCAATCCGGATCCGGAACAACGATTTCCCAGTGCCGAGGCGGCTGAGTTGCTGGAAGAGGGAGCGGCGGCGTTTCACCGGCAATTGGTCAAGAACGACCTGTCCAGTGAATATGAAAATGATATCCGCATCTGGATCGAAGAACTGCTGGAGATCCAGGATGAACTGTTTGCTGACGAGGATTCCGAATAAGGAGGATTCCGAATAAGGAATCAGTCGCGATTTGATCAGTAGGAAAAAGTGCGGTTCCGTTGTCTCATCAAGCCCAATCCAGGCCAGTGATCTGTTTCAGTCGTTCTTCAAAACTGCCTAGCAGTCCGCCGATGATGTCCCATTTCTTGGCCCGGCGCAACTCGATATCACCGTGGTGATTGACCCTGACAATCGACTTGTCGTCAACGCCGGCACTTCCCAGGTCTTGGGTCTGTATTTCACTGTCGTTAATGATCTCTGCCAGGGTGGCACCGGTCATCTCGATAAACTGCATTTCATTCTTGTCGGCCATGGGTGTTCCAAATCGATTCAGTTTGCATTTGCAACGTCGGTTTCCATGATAGCATATTCCGGCAACAACGTCATCCGGCTGCTGGACTCCCGTTTTCATCTTCGGGGTGAACATGGCCCTCGACGATCTGGTCGTCATCCAGTCCAGTCAAGGCGACAGCCTGTCGATGGTCCTCGCCGGCAATCGGGGTGTGGGCGACCTGTTGTGTAAGCGTCTTGATCATTTCGTCACGCCGTTCCAGCAAATCGGCAACCCAGGCCAGCAAGTCGGATTCACTGACTTCCAGTTCACGGCTGACCTGATTCATGGTCGTTGTCCCGGACACGAGCCGTTGCACAATTCCATCCCGATATTTCTGCGAGAACCTGGCGGACCGTTGTTTTTGCAGGAGCAGGGAGCGGTCTCGACGTATGAAATTCCCATCTTCCTGGACGGCCGTGACGGGCCATTCCATTTCCAGAGTATCTGCGTCCTGATGACAACGGCCCAGGAAGTGGACGCGATGGCCACATTGGCCGCATTGCCAGACCGGGGGCCTCAGGAGCCGGGTCAATTTGAAGGTCGGCCATTCCAGCCAGTCGGCCAGGCGGCCTGTTTCGGCGCGGGCGTGCAGGACATTCTGTTCACAGCGGGAGCAATATCCCATGCTGGTTGATTCTTGGCTCATGCCGTCCATATTTTGAAACAGGAGTCATCGCAGCGCATTGTTTTTCCCTTACAATCATCCTAGTAGAAAGGCTCTCGAAATCCAGTGGCAACCCTCGGTTAACACCTGGTGGTTTCGCCTGATTGCGGGCAAGGCTGGCTGCTGTTGAACTTACCTCGAACCGGACAACCGTGTGACCGATCAACCTGTTGAAACGCGAAGCGTCGAAGACGAACAGGCCAACATGCGGCTGGACTCGTTTCTGGTCAACCAGTTCCCGCAGTTCAGCCGGGCAAAGTTGCAGCGGGCCGTGGGCAAGCAGCAGGTGACAGTTGATGGTAACGTTGCCAAGTCATCACTGAAATTGAAGCCAGGTCAACGTGTCGAAATCGTATTGCCAGTTCCCGAGCCGGCCACGGCCATCCCGGAGGACATCCCGCTCGACCTGCTGTACGAAGATGAGCACTTGGCGGCGGTCAATAAGCCGCCGTCGATGGTGGTGCATCCCGCCAAGGGACATTGGTCCGGTACCTTGACTGCTGCGTTGGCGTTTCGTTTTGAGCAGCTCAGCCAAGTTGGGGGAGCGACGCGGCCCGGCATTGTCCACCGTTTGGATCGGGATACGAGCGGTGTGATCCTGGTTGCCAAATCGGATTTGGCCCATCATGAGCTGGCCCGACAATTTGAACAACGCGCGGTTGAAAAAGAGTACTGGGCGATTGTATCTCCGGCACCGGATCGGGATCGCGACCTGATTGACCGGCCGATCGGCGTCCATCCTTACCAGCGTGAAAAGATGGCCATTCGCGAAGGGCATTCGACCAGTCGCGACGCCCAGACGCGGTTCGAGGTGCAGGAGAGATTGGACGGCTTTGCCGTGGTTCGGCTGTTTCCGAAGACCGGCCGGACCCATCAGATTCGTGTCCACTTGGCCCACGTCGGCTGCCCGGTCCTGTGTGACCGTCACTACAGTGGTCGAGCCCGTGTCACTCGAGGTGATTTTTCCGGTGACCGGAATGATCAGCATGTCCTCCTGGAACGCCAAGCTTTACATGCCAGCAGGATCGCGTTCCATCACCCGGTTTCCGGCGAGCGACTGACGGTGTCGGCACCGCTCCGCGAGGACCTGGTCCAGACCCTCGAGGTGATCCGTACTTACCGGGGTTAATCGTCCGAATTTTTCGATTTCTTGGCGGATGGCGTTTCGAGCATGCCAGCTCGTTCAAACGCATCCTCCAGGAAGTAATTCATGTCTTCCGCATCTTCCGCGTGCAACACCTCGTAAGCCCGAGCCGGGTTGCGGGCGTGGTAAAGCTGTTCGCGCAAATTGAGGTCCCGGGTGATTGCGGTGGCAAAGGCGGCCAGGATTTCCAGGTGCAGGTTCCGTTGCGTTTCGGGGGTCGCCAGCAGCAGCACGGCATGCACGGGGCGATGGTCCGGCGCATTCAGGTCGAGTCCCGGGCTGCTGATTCCGAGAACCCCCTTGATTTGTGTTTCGTCTCCCGGAAGTATGGCATGAGGGATCATCAGGCCTTCTCCCAGGCAGGTTGTCTCTTCGGCATCTCGCTCCAGGACCTGCTGGATGTACTCTTCCTGCTCGATCGTCATATTGCTCGTTTCATATAACAGGCCTGACAGGCGACGGACCACTTCTTCGACCGAGTTGCCACTGAGATCGGTAACAATCCGTTGTTCCTGCAGGAAATCGAGTAACCGGTCCCGGTCTTTATGGTCTTCCCCTGTCCGCTGCAAGGCAAAACGGGTGGCACTGGGACCCAGCAGCTGGTTGATGGCCAGCGCGGCCAACCCGACGGTTGTCACAATTCCTTCAATGCTCTGGAAATTCGGGTTTTCCTGAACCAGGAGAATCAGTCCGACGGCGACTCCACCGTGGGGGATCAGGGCAATTCCCAGATAGTTGCGGATGTCCCGGGACATGCCGGCGGCTCGCATGGCCAGGAAGGCACTGGTGAATTTGCCGGCCACGCGGGCGGCAAAGAACAGGCCTACCAGCCCTGCCGCTGCCGGCACCTGTGTGAAATCGAGTTTCATGCCCGCCAGGGTAAAAAACATCGCAAACAGGACGCCGCTGATCGAATGCATGTACGCTTCGGTGGAACGTACCGTATCGTGCCGCAAATTAGTTACCACGATTCCGGCGAACGTACAGGCCAGGATTCCCGAGACACCCATTCCAACCGCGGTCCCCCACGTTCCCAGGATCACGGCCACCATGGTAGGCCCCAGGAAGGCAGGGCCGACGATGGTTCTTGTCAGGGCCAAGGCGACACAGGCCCAAAAGGCTCCCACTGCAAAACTGACTCCAAATTGGATGCCGACCAGGCCGAGGGCATTTCCCCAGCCGGAATTGTCACCCACGAAGCTGGCGATGAAGACAAAGACACCGACGGCGACCATATCGATCAGGCCGATGGCCGCCAGCAGGGTCCGCGTCAGAATCCCACGCGCACGGGCCTCCTGGATCACCAGCACGGTTGTGCCGGGCGCCCCGGCAATGGCGATGGCGGCCAAAAGCAATCCCGATTTCATGTCCATCTGTGAACTGATCAGGGTTCCTACGAAAACCATGGACAGACCGACAATGGTGGGCGTAATCAACATCTCGCCCAACATCAGGAAACCGATTCGTCGACCCGCATTCCGCAAGCTGGAGAAATACAAGGTTGCACCGACGGTGAACGCGATGAAACCGAGCACAAAACTCATCAGGGGCGTAAACCGCGTCAAAGACTCGGCACCCAATCCTGGCAGGGAGAGTTGCCGCAGGATAATCCCGGTAGCGATCCATCCCGTCACCTTGGGAAGACGAATCAAGGCGAACAGTTCGCCGCCGATGATCCCGATCATCAGGATCAGGGCCAGGCCGAGTAAGGGATCGTCCATTTGGATAGATTGGAACCACTCCATGAGTGCAGATTGCTCGACAGGATTGACTGTCTGCGCGATGTCCACTTCAGGGGCTTGAGCTGATTGCTGTATCTTCATTCGGCAAAGAGTTCAGGTTCGGGATTCTCGGTCATCGCTTGTTGGCCCGTCACCGGATTGAGGTCCCTTTGGCAGGCCGGGTCAGCGATCTCGATAATGGTCTAAGGTTTCAAGGTCCATTGGGTTAATTGAAAGTTCTGTTTCCAGTCAGTCGACCACTTTGACACCTTGAATCATCTTTTTGAACTGGGCGGCCTGCTTGTCAATCGTTTTTCGTGGGCCGTACAACTTGACAAAATACCTGCCGTCGTTGGCTGTTTCGATGATGGCGCCCAGCATGCGGTAATTCTCGCGTTCGGTTTTGGGGCCAAATGGCCCCCCCATTCCGTCCATGTAGTTTCCGGTGATGTCCACCATGTGGACAGGCATGCCGTTCACTTCCATTTTCTCGGACTTGGTCTTGGATCTGGTTGAGGTGCCATCGCTCTGTTTGAATTGGCCGATCCAGCGATCGATATTCGCTTGGACCGAACCACCTGCTCCCATGATCGTCAGGCGGCCATTGTTTTCGTCTCCCTCAGTCGGTGGTATTTGAAACTCGGCTTCGATGAAGTTGATTTTTGGCTTGATTTTTTTCCAGGCCGAGGGGGCCTTCATTTTCATGTTTCCATCGGCGACTGAAAATTCGACCGTGGCCGGTTTGTCCTGTTTCGTCGGGCTGTTTTCCTGGGCATCGCCGGACTGGACGAGCGTCGCGATTAATAGGAGGCCGCATAGTGAAGTGAGGAGTTGGTTCATGGTCGCTCGATTTCATTGATGGTTCGGGTGCTACTGAAGCGTTACGGCGGGTTGCCCAGTCACGCTCCGGTTATTGTCCCGATTCCGGTACTTCTGGCAATCATAGGAGCGTGTTTTCGCCGTAGATTTTAGCGCCACTTTTGCCAGATCCTCAGGGCGTCAAGGGGAGTTTTTCCCTTCCTGGATCCGGAGAAAACTGGCGATCGCGATCAATCCGGGTCCGACATCACTTTGGAAACGACTTCGGAGTCGAAGTAGTTGATCGCCATCCCTGCATCGATCACCATTCGCTGGGCATTCATTCCGGATGAACGCGGGCTGAGAAGGAAGCAGGCCGCGTTGGCCGCCTCCTGCGTGGTCACCGCCGCTCCTCGGGGAATGACCTTTTCCGCGAACAGGTAGGCGTCGACATAACCGGGGATCCCGGCAGAGGCTGATGTCTTGAGAAGTCCGGGTGCCACGGCGTTGAACCGGATGTTGGAAAACTGACTGAAACTCTTGGCCAGAAAGGCGAGGGATGAGTCGAGCGCCGCCTTGACCGGCGCCATGAACCCGTAGTTTTCGCTGGCCATCGTTGTGGTTGAGATGGAAATCGTGACAACCGAGGCGTCGTGGCTCAGCAATGTCTTGAACTGATTGGCAACGGCCATGAAGGAGTAGCAGGAGATGTCGATGGTTCGCATGAACTGCTTCTTGCCCGTTTCGTGGAATGGCTTGATACCACCTTCGTAATCGGCAAAGGCGATGGAGTGGACCAGGCCGTCAAGCTGGGGGAAAGTCTGGCCGATTTGCTCGCGGACCGCTGCGATCTGGTCTTCGAATTCAACATCACAGACGTACAGGGGGCGGTCCCCCATCAGTTTCAGCAGGGAATCGCGCCGTTCAGGACTGCGCACGACATACACGACGGTTGCCCCGGATTCTTCCAGCGTTTTGCCGATATGCCAAGCCACGCTCTTGCGGTTGGCAACGCCAAATATGACAAACGTCTTTCCTTCGACCTGCAGAAAATCCACGTTGGCACCTTAGTTGTTTCCAGGATTTGCAATGGTACACACAAACGAGAGGCGGGCGGCCGTCTTTCCCTGGCAGGTAACCTTGGCCGTCAGGTAAAACGCGTTGGCGAGCTGGTCATCCAGTTGGCAGGCAATTTCAATCGTCTGGCCGGGATAGACGATCTCCTTGAATCGGACCTTGTCCATTTTTGTCAAAACGGGGATCCCCTCGTCGGCCGATACCTTGCCGGACAGCAGGATGGCCCCCGTCTGGGCGGCGCATTCACAGAGAATCACGCCTGGTGTCAGTGGGAAACCTGGGTAGTGACCCTGGAAAAAAAATTCATCCTGTGAGAACGTCTTCCGACAAACGATGGAAGATTCATCCAGCGAGACGACTTCGTCGACCAGCAGCATGGGGCCACGGTGGGGAATGGCTGACGCGATCTCTGGCAGGTCGGAATCGGGCTGGGGGTTCATGGGTCCGGTTCGGTTATGGGGTCACGGCGGTCGGTGAACCGGCCGTCGTCGAGAGATGGTTGATCACGTCGTTGGCGACAATCACTCCGTAGTTGATCGTCCCCAGCCAGCCTGACATGATAATGCCGCAGCTGCCCGCATGATACATGCCCGGAATCTGTTGCGGCAGGGCCCGGCTGACACCCAGGCCCTCAAATTTAGTGCCAAAACTCGCGCCATTGACGTGTTTCGTGTAGTGTTCAAAGGTGATGGGCGTCGCCGCTTCGACATGCGTGATTCGCTCTCGGCAATTCGGTACATATTTTTCCAGGGCGTCGAAGGTGGTCTCAATCAGGTCCTGTTTACTCGCCTCGTACTCAGCTTTCTCCATGCCAACCCAGTCGCGGTAATGGGCGTTGGTACTGGAAACGATCAGTGTTCGTTCTTTCCCTTCCGGGCGGGTGTCCGGGTAGTAAAACGAAAACGTCCGACTGGTGATGTCACGGCTCAGCAACAGGTCCGTTTGAAAACGGTCGGCCGTACTGCAAAACAGAAGATCCCCGGTGTCGCGAGGAATGGAGTCGTCGGGGTCCAGTGCCATGTAGACTTGCGTGCTCGAGTTGTTCAAGCGAACCTCTTCCGCTTGTTCTGCAAACGACTTGTCGAAATGCTGTTTGCCGACCAGATTGAAGATGGTGGACCGCAGGTTGGCATTGGAGACAACAGCGCGGGTTCGAATCGTTTTTCCGTTCACCTGAACCGAGGCAATTTTTCCTCCGGACAGGTTGATCTTCTGGACGTCGCAATTGATCCGTATGTCGACACCATTGTTGCGCATCTCTTTTTCCATCGACTTGATCAATTTGTCGGTGCCGCCCTGGAAGACGAAAACGCCCTTGGACATGAAATTGGAAAAGACGATACCGTAGGTCAAGGCCGGGTCCTCGAGCGTGGAGCCGTTGGCGTAGGTGATCGGTTCCATCAACAGGCGGACGACGTCTTCCCGGCCCGGGAAAAACTGCTCGAACAGTTCGCCGGTGGTGAGGGACTGGTCGTCGTAGAAGTTCATGTCACGGGCTGTGTTGAAGAACTGCTCGACCTTGGCCAGTTCAATCCCGAAATCGGTTGTCAGCAACTGGGTGAAATCATCCCGGTTGAAAGTGGTCGTCAAGGAGAACATCGGGTTGTCAAAACGGACCCCGTGCAGTTGCACGATCGAATCAGCAATTTCCCGGCTCCAGTAACGGCGACAGCTCTTGACCATTCCGTGCGGAAATCCATGGAGGGAGATATCAAAGATGTGACCGCCAGGCCGTTTGAACCAGGTCGCCATGCCGCCCAGCTTGTAATGCTGTTCCAGTAAAAGAACCGATAATCCGTCCCGGGCCAGGATGTTGGCCGCGGTCAGCCCGCCCAGGCCGCTGCCAATGACCACGACATCGTAGGCGGCGGCGGTATCTTTCAGGAAATCTTTGGGCATGATTTGGTGCGATAAAGAATTGGAACCGAAGGGCCAAGCAGGTAAGCTTAAGTCAAGGCAGGCAAATCCTCAACGGGAAACCGGGTGAATCCGGGGTCCAGTTGGGCGGTCAACTCCCGTGATGCTGAATACGAGAGGACGCGACGCTCAGCCCTGTTCGGAAATTTCAACCTGAATCCTGGCACCCGATGAAAATGATTTTTCTCCAGCCCCTGCCGAATTGGTGGATCCTCCTGGCGTTCTGCCCGGTAGGGCTGTTTTGCCCGCTCTCGTGGATGATGGCCCAAGTCCCGGCCGAGCGGACGAATCTTGAAACCTTCTCGAAGATCAGACCACTTGTTGAGGCGGCAATCGTGGAGGGGCAAATGGCCGGTTGCGTGGTGGCCGCCGGTGATCGGAAGGGCGTTGTTTTCCTGGAGGCGTTCGGGCATCTTCAGGTACAGCCGGAAAAGCGACCGATGAAGGTGGATACCCTGTTCGACCTGGCCTCGCTGACCAAGCCACTGGCCACGGCCGCCTGTTGCATGAAACTGTATGAGGAAGGGCGTATTGAACTGGACGATCCCGTTTCCAAGTATTTGCCCGAGTTTGCAGGAAACGGGAAAGAGGCGATCACCATTAAGCAGTTGTTGACCCATCAAGGTGGATTGATCGCGGACAACTCGCTGCGAGACTATGAGGGAGGCGTGGAAGAGGCCTACCGTAAAATTGACGGTCTCAAGCTGATCGCCGACCCGGGTGAAAAGTTCATTTATACGGACGTCGGTTTTATCGTGTTGGGGCGCCTGGTTGAGCGGTTGACTGGCCGTCCGCTCGATGAGGCTTGTCAGCAGTCCTTCTGGCGGCCGGCCGGAATGTCGGAAACCTGTTTCAACCCGAGTGCGGCCTTGAGGCAGCGAGCCGCCGTCACCGAACGGAGGGACGGCGAGTGGATCCAGGGCGTGGTGCACGACCCCCGTGCATTCTGCTTGAACGGGGTGGCCGGGCACGCCGGTATGTTTTCGACCGCTCCTGATCTGGCCCGGTTCGCGCGGATGTTGCTTGCCGGCGGAGCGATTGATGGTAAATCGTTGTTGCAACCGGACACGATCGAGTTGATGACGGCCGCCTACCCGGTCTCCCGCGGAATTCGGGGATTGGGGTGGGACAAAAAAACCGGCTATTCATCCAACCGTGCCACTGGCCTGAGTCGCCGCGCTTTTGGACATGGAGGGTTTACCGGTACGGGAATCTGGATCGATCCCGAGTTGGACCTGTTCTATATTTTTCTCGGTAACCGCCTGCACCCGGATGGCAAGGGTTCGGTCAACCGTTTGATCGGACAGATTGGTCAGGTCGTGGTCGAGGCCATCGCCGATTCACGCCCGACCCCATCCGGCGGTGAAGCTGGATCGGGGACACGAACGGGGCTGGATGTGCTGGTCGAACAGAAATTTGCTCCGCTCCGGGGCAAACGGGTCGGTCTGATTACCAATCAGACCGGATTGGCTGGAGACGGACGAAGTAATATCGCACTGTTATCGGGGGATGAGCAGGTACGGTTGGTGCGACTGTTCAGCCCGGAACATGGCTTGCAGGGGATGCTGGACCAGGCGCAGATTGCCGATTCAAAAACGGCGGCTGAACAACTGGAGGTGGTGAGCCTGTACGGCGACCGACGAAAACCGGAAGCGGATCAATTGCAGGACCTGGATGCCCTCCTGTTTGATATCCAGGACATCGGTACCCGGTTTTATACCTACATTTCAACCATGCAATACGCGATGCAGTCGGCGGCCGAAAACGGTGTCGAGTTCATCGTACTGGATCGTCCTAACCCGATCGGGGGTCACCGCGTGGGGGGGCCCCTGCTCGACCCGGAACGGCTGAGCTTCGTCGGTTGTCACCCCTTGCCGGTACGTCACGGCATGACGGTGGGTGAGTTGGCTCGTCTGTTTGCGGCGGAGCTGGACCTGGACCTGAAATTGACTGTCGTGCCCATGCGGGGTTGGCAACGTGACCAGTACTTTGATCAGACGGGATTGCCCTGGATCAATCCGTCTCCCAACATGAGAAACCTGAACCAGGCATTGCTGTATCCAGGGATTGGGCTGCTGGAGTTCACCAACGTATCGGTCGGGCGGGGAACCGATACCCCGTTCGAGATCTGTGGCGCGCCCTGGATCGATGGTCGACGCCTGGCCCAACGTCTTAACTCGGTCGGACTGAAGGGAGTCCGCTTTATGCCCAGGAGCTTTACCCCCAACCGCAGCAAGTTTGCCGGGCAGGTTTGTCATGGATTCAGTGTCTCGATAACCGACCGGTCCCAACTCGATCCCCTGCGGCTCGGATTCGAACTGGCGATCGCCCTGCGGGACGAATTCCCACAGCTGTGGGACGACGCGAATTTCAACCGGTTGCTGGGGAACCGGGAGATTTACCAGGCGTTCCAGCAGGGGGCGAACCGGGAGCAGCTTGAGCAACAGGCCCGTACCGGACTGGATTCATTCCAGAAACGTCGGGAGCGGTACCTGATTTACGATTGAGACCGGCTGGTGGCTCAGTCCCGCAGGCAGTGCAGGTTGGCCATGGAAATCCCGCTCATCATGGCGCCGATAATCCCGACATAGCCCTGATCGGTTCCGCACAGGAACAGGTTGTCGACGTGGGTCGTCCCGTCCAGTTGTTTATCGGGAACACCGTACACCGCGCCGTTGTCGTGCCAGGTGAACCGGCGAATCGTGGTCGGTGTAAACAGGTCGGTGTCGATGACGTAGTCACGAAAGTCGGGAGTGAACCTTACGGCCGATTCGACGCTGCGGTCATACCACCGCAGTTTTTCGAGGGCGTACTGTTCTTTCGACAGGTTGTTCCAGCGGTCAAAATCGGCAATCGACGTAATGCGAACGATCCCATCGGCGAGCCGCCCGTCGTCATCAGAGTATTCGTAATTGTTGGGAGAACAGATGACACCGGTACGAATGTCGCACAGGTCCGATTCGGGACGCTGCCAATGGAATTTCTCGGAATCGTTGTAGAAGACGATCGTATCATGATTGCCAAACGTGTCTGGCTGGCGATCCAAAACGGAAATTGACTCGATAAAGGTCAGTTGCCCCGCCCGCCTCGGGTCGGGCTCGCTTGTGTCGCTGCACATGCGCAGTGTCTCGATGTTGCCTGCCGACGAGAGGATCCGTTTCCCGGTGATCTGCTCTCCATTATCGAGTTCAATCGCCACGGCATGGCCATCCTCGACCAGGATCTGCTTGACCCCAGTGCGCAGCTTCAGTTCGCCGCCCAGTCCGCGAAACCGCTTGACCAGGTTTTTCAGGATCAGGCGGACACCCTTGTAAGGCCGGGCAAATCCCTCGATGAAAATGGAACGAAACATGATGCAGAACTGTCCCCACGCCATGTCGTCTTCGGCCGCGTTGCCGTACCACATCAAAGGGCAGAGCAGCATTTCGATCAACAAGGGTTCGGAGAATGTTTCCGCCAGGATGGTTCGGCTGGAGATTTCAAACATCTCCTGGTCGAGGTCGTCGTAGTCGACAACCTTTTTGAGCAGGTCCTCGAAGTTGTCGATCTGCGAGGGAAAGGCACTGGCGATCTCGGAGCGCAGCAGGTCAAGGTCGTTGTTGAACTTCAGTTCAGCCTGGGGGAATACAACGCGCGATCCCTTTTGGGGTGCCAGTGAAAAATCTTCCCACTTGAAGCGGAGTTGTCGCAGGATCCTGGCCAGCGGACCTTTCTTGGCACCCTTTTCCGTGAAATTGGTAACGGCATGCAGCCCGACGTCGTAATCTCGACCATTCAGGCGATAGAAAGAATTCAGGCCGCCAATCGTGTAGTGGCGCTCGAGAATGCAGACGCGTTGGTCGTAATGAGCCAGACGGATGCCTGCCGCCAGCCCTGACATGCCGGCACCGATAATAATTGTGTCATACATAGAGCTGCCTAGCCTGGTTCAAAAAAACCCGCCTGGGCATGCGGGTCACTGGATGACCCAGGGACCTAGGTTGCCACCACGTCGGCCATTTTGGGGGTCAGGTACTCGACCGTGCTGGCCATGGAATTCAACGCCGGGTAGTCCTCTTCCGGAACCTGAACGCGGTAACGCTTTCTCAACTCCATCACGATATCCAGAAAGTCCATGCTGTCGAGTTCCAGCTGGTCTCGAAAAGGCACGGCGTCGTCCAGCGATGAAAGGTCTTCGTCCGGGGCGATATCACCCAGGATATCGATAATGACTGTTCGTATTTCTTCTGGCGCCATTTGGCGTTCTCCATAACCGGTTAAACCCGTTTGACGACCAAGGCGGAATTGATCCCCAACATGCCAAACGAGTTGTTCAATATGTAATCGACCTGCCCAATTTCCTGGGGCTGGTTTTTTACCAACTGGGGCATATCACATTCAGGATCCACGTCGTCCAGGTTGATGGTTGGATGTACGACGCCATCTGAAAAGCCCATCAGATTGCCCGCTAATTCTAACGCGCCGGCCGCTCCCATCGTATGGCCTATAAAGCTTTTTGCATTATTTACTCGAGTTTTTTCACTCTTCCCAAACACCTCTCGTACGGCGGCGATTTCCAGCGTATCCCCCATTCCTGTCCCCGTGGCGTGGGTGCTGACCACATCGATTTGCTCCGGTTTGAGGCCGGCCCGGCCCAGTGCCATTCGCATGCATTGGGCCTGTCGTTCACTGTTGGGAAGGACAAAGTCGGTGGCATCGGTATTCATGCCATAGCCGACGATTTCCGCGATGATCCTGGCATCCCGGGCTTTGGCATCCGAGAGGCGTTCCAGCGTGTACAGGCAGCCACCCTCGGCGACTACGATTCCATTTCGATTGATATCAAAAGGCCGGGAAGCCTTGGTCGCATCCTCATGAGTTGCCAGGGCACCCTGGCTGGCAAAACCGGCGAAAATACCAAAGGTGTGAATACTCTCGGAGACGCCGCCGGCCAGTGCCAGGTCACATTCCCGCAGTCTCAACATTTGCAGGCCTTGGATCAGACCGGCGTTTCCTGCGGCACAGGCGGCCCCGATCGTGTAATGGGGACCGGTGATTCCCATGTTGAGTGCGATTTCCCCGGCCGGGTTATTGGCCACGGTGCGGGGATTGTGGTGGTGGGACCAGAATTTGGTGTCGTAGTCAAACCCCTTGATTTCATGGATTTCACTCTCGGTTTCCACGTTGCCGTGCTCGGTGACACCGACGTAAACCCCGATGCGGGTCTTGTCCAGATTCTCGAGGTCGAAACCGGCATCCAGGATTGCCTCGTTGGCACAGTAGATCCCCACCGAACCGGCCCGCGTTCCACGACGAGCATCCTTGCGGGTCTGGTGCCGTTTGACTTCGAAATCGCAAATGCCGGCCAATGTCTTGCCGAAATAGCGAATCTCGTAGTCCTGGACGCCACTTCGGCCCTCCAGCAACCCGGCGCGAAATTCTGCCGGTGAATTGCCGTTGGGAGCCGTGAGACCGAAACCGGTTATGACAACCCGCTGATCGTCGGGTAATTGGTCGGGAGCAGGATATGAAATCATGAACGAACTCTTGGAATTTTTTGCTTACTTGAAGTTACCGGCAACGATTCGGATTGGCAACCGCCGGGGCTCGGCCAGGCCACTTTCAAGCAGGGAAAGGGCGGCCCGTCGGTTTTCCGGCAGGCGGTTGCGAAACCGGGAGTTGGGGCCTCCTCCACCCCCGGGTTGCTAGCGGGAAGCCAGCTGATCGGCCAGTTCCTCCATGCCCGCCGCAGTCGACACCTGGGGGTCAAACCCGAAATCCTGCCTGGCCAACGAGATGTCAAAGTAGTGGTTTTTGGCCAGTTGGGCGGCCAGGAAACGGGTCATTCGTGGTTCCCCGCCCAAATTCAGCACTTTATAGGCGCCCTCCATGACGGCCCCCAGGCGGTAAGCAGTGGGAAACGAGATCGATTTTTTGATCGGTGCGAGCCCGGCCATGCCGAGTAGCTCGTCAATCCAGTCCCAGCAGTTGACCGGTTCACCCTGCGAAAGGAAATAGGCCCGGCCACAAACGGGCGATTCCGGGGTCATGGCGGAGGCAGCCTGGAGATGCGCTTGCGCGGCATTTTCCACGTGGATAATGTCGATCCGGTTGTTTCCGTCACCGACTCGCAACAGCTTGTTGGAGCGGGCGCGAGCGAGGAGCCGCGGCACCAGGTGGCGATCTCGGGGGCCCCAGATCAGGTGGGGACGCAGAGCGCACGTCAGCAGACCCGATCGGTCATTGG